>NZ_JBUESO010000018.1:0-75543 GCF_055502545.1 Bacillus sp. CZDM1
TTGGTCTGGTAGTTCAGTTGGTTAGAATGCCTGCCTGTCACGCAGGAGGTCGCGGGTTCGAGTCCCGTCCAGACCGCCATTTTTATTAAAATGGCACAGTAATGTGGCTCAGTAGCTCAGTCGGTAGAGCAAAGGACTGAAAATCCTTGTGTCGGCGGTTCGATTCCGTCCTGAGCCACCATTTGTTTTTAAATGAAAAATTTTATGATGGCGATTGTGGCGAAGTGGTTAACGCACCTGATTGTGGTTCAGGCATTCGTGGGTTCGATTCCCATCAGTCGCCCCATTTATTTATTTATAATAGTGCGGGTGTAGTTTAGTGGTAAAACCTCAGCCTTCCAAGCTGATGTTGTGAGTTCGATTCTCATCACCCGCTCCATATGGGCCTATAGCTCAGCTGGTTAGAGCGCACGCCTGATAAGCGTGAGGTCGATGGTTCGAGTCCATTTAGGCCCACCAGAATTTTTTGCGAGGCAAAATAATTAGAATTTTTTGTGAAGCAAAATAACTTTTTACTGTTCCGCAGTAGCTCAGTGGTAGAGCTATCGGCTGTTAACCGATCGGTCGTAGGTTCGAGTCCTACCTGCGGAGCCATTTTTTATGGGGAAGTACTCAAGAGGCTGAAGAGGCGCCCCTGCTAAGGGTGTAGGTCGGGTAACCGGCGCGAGGGTTCAAATCCCTCCTTCTCCGCCATAAAAATTAAGGCCCCTTGGTCAAGTGGTTAAGACACCTCCCTTTCACGGAGGTAACACGGGTTCGAATCCCGTAGGGGTCATACAAAAAGGCTGATGATATATTATCATCAGTTTTTTTGTGCTTTTTTTATAGTAAAGGCTCTGTTATTATTCATTGTTGATTTTCGTGTAGAGTTGAGAATTCATAGGCGGAGAATTTCCGGTTATTGTATAAAGAGTAAGCGTAAGAAGGTGATTTAAGCGGAGATATTCCGGTTAACTGCTTTAAATATGACAAAATCCATGGATTTGGATACAATAAGCGGAAAAACTCCGCTTATTTTCTAAAAACAGTGAAATCATCATTCAGTTTTAATAGAGCCATAGTAAACAATACAATACCTAAATCTATGGAGTGACCGAACACCTGTAGATTATGCCATATGGGTAACTCCAGCCTCTTTATGCCATGCAGCATAAGCCATTATGAAATGTCCGCTTTCATTCTAATTGTCCTTACTAACTCCTATGTTAGAATCATCTCAAATTATTTGTTGTTATATAAGAAAAATAAACAATTCAATCCTCTAAAACGTCCATAGCTAGCCTAAGATTTGAGAGAGTAATGTCTAAGGAAAAATACTATTTTAATATAATTATATCCATTTCCGCATCACCGGGAAAACCGTTGGTAACGCTTACATTCTCTAGGTTTTATATAATTTTATACTGTTTAATTTATAATAAATCAAATAATATTTTTTACCCAAAATCGCAAAAAAACTTTATATATTTTTGTCGTTAATTGAAGGAATCTCTGTTGAATGTTGTCGTAAGTTGTTGAAATATCCGGTTATATGACAGACTATAAAACTTATTGTCAGAAAAGATAAAAAAGTTTTATAAGGATTATTTGTTATTTGCACTTATAATTAACCCTTGAAATACATTTTCACAAGGATGAGGTTATTAATGGCAGTGAATACTTTATATCCAACAGAATATCAGTTGCATTTATTTCATGAGGGAAACCTTTTTCAAAGTCATCAGCTTTTTGGGGCACACGTGTTTACAGAATCAGACAAAGTCTATACGAGATTTTGTGTTTGGGCTCCCAATGCTAAAGAAGTCAGGCTAGTGGGTAATTTCAATAGCTGGATAGGAGAAGGTTACGATTTACATAGGGTAAACAATGAAGGTGTATGGATTTTAGTCATTGATCAAGACCTAAGTGGCAGCCTCTATAAATATGAAATAACAACAACGCAAAATGAAAAAATTTTAAAAGCAGATCCATATGCCTTCTATTCCGAACTAAGGCCAAATACTGCTTCAATCGTTTACTCATTGAAGAATTACGATTGGCAGGATAACCATTGGATGTACCGGAAACAAAAAAAGAACATTTTGTCAGAGCCGCAGGTAATTTATGAAGTTCATTTTGGATCTTGGAAGAAACATGAAAATGGCGATTTTTTAACATATAGGGATATGGCAGAAGAACTCATTCCTTATGTGCTTGAACATGGGTTTACACATATTGAATTATTACCTCTTATTGAACACCCCTATGACGGTTCTTGGGGATATCAAGGAACTGGGTATTTTTCCACAACCTCTCGCTATGGAACACCAAAGGACTTCATGTACTTTGTTGACCAATGTCATCAGAATGGCATTGGCGTTATTCTTGATTGGGTGCCTGGTCACTTTTGTAAGGATTCACATGGGTTATATCGTTTTGATGGCTCACATATTTATTCCTACGAAACAGAGAGTGACAGGGAAAACAAAGTCTGGGGGACAGCAAACTTTGACCTCGGAAAAGGTGAAGTTCAAAGCTTCCTCATCTCAAATGCCTTTTTTTGGATAGATTATTTTCATATTGATGGATTTAGGATGGATGCTGTTGCTAATATCATTTATTGGCCAAATTCAGACGATAATCAAGAAAATCCATTTGGAATTGAGTTTCTTAAAAAGCTAAATGTAGAAGTACATGAATATGATCCAACGTTTGTCATGATTGGTGAAGATTCAACAGACTTCCCTAACGTTACCTCGCCTGTCCATTATGGTGGATTAGGCTTCGATTATAAATGGAATATGGGCTGGATGAATGACATGTTAAAATACATGGAAACTCCGCCATTTGCACGTGCAAATGTCCATACTAAAGTGACATTTTCACTTCTTTATGCCTTCTCTGAAAACTTTATGCTCCCATTTTCACATGATGAAGTGGTCCATGGTAAGAAGTCATTATTAGATAAAATGCCGGGTGATTATTGGGAGAAGTTTGCGCAGCTTCGCTTGCTTCTAGGATACATGTTTGCGCATCCTGGGAAGAATCTACTGTTTATGGGATTTGAGCTTGGTCAGTTTTCAGAATGGAAAGATAAAGAACAATTAGATTGGAATTTATTAGATTATGAAATGCATCAAAATGTAAATCAATATGTTAAACAATTAACAAAAATATACAAACGCTCTAAAGCTCTTTATGAGCTTGACCATAATCATGATGGTTTTGAATGGATTGACTGTAATAACGAAAGCCAATCAGTCTTTTCTTTTATTAGGAAAGGTAAGTCGGAAAATGATTATTTAGTCATCATATGCAATTTTACAGGTGTTCACTATCCAGAATTTAAAATTGGCGTACCCATTCAAAGTGAGTTTAGGGAAATTTTAAATAGTGACCATCAAGACTTTGGCGGCTCTGGATTTGTGAATAAGAAAACATTTATGTCTGAAGAAGTGCCATTTCATGGTAAACCATATTCCGTTAATGTGACGATTCCGCCTTTTGGCTTTCAGATCATACGACCGGTGAAAAAACGAAAGGAGAGAAAAGGGAATGGGAAAGAAGAAGTGCGTAGCTATGCTATTGGCAGGAGGGAAAGGAAGTAGACTTAACTCACTTACGAAGGATTTGGCAAAGCCTGCTGTTCCTTTTGGAGGAAAGTACAGAATCATTGATTTTCCATTAAGCAATTGTGCAAATTCAGGTATTGATACAGTGGGAGTCTTAACACAATATCAACCATTGCTATTAAACTCGTATATAGGTATTGGTAGTGCATGGGACCTTGACCGAAAAGATGGAGGGGTAACTGTTTTACCCCCATATGCTGAGACTTCTGAGGTAAAGTGGTATACCGGAACGGCTAGTGCTATTTATCAAAACCTTAATTATTTAAAGCAATACCAGCCTGAATATGTACTCATTCTCTCAGGTGACCACATTTACAAAATGAATTATGAGAGTATGCTTGATTATCATATTGAGAAAAGAGCAGATGTAACGATCTCTTTAATAGAAGTTCCTTGGGCGGAAGCTAGCCGTTTTGGGATTATGAATACAAACGAGGATTTAAGAATAACAGAGTTTGAGGAAAAGCCAGCAGAGCCGAAAAATAATTTAGCTTCGATGGGCATTTATATTTTTAGCTGGAATATACTGAAAGAATATCTTGAGATGGACGCAAGAAATTCTAAATCCTCCCACGATTTTGGTAAAGATATTATTCCAACGCTGCTAGAAGAAAATAAGAAGTTATATGCCTATCCTTTTAAAGGCTATTGGAAGGATGTAGGGACAGTTAAGAGTCTTTGGGAAGCAAATATGGATTTATTAAATGACGAATGTGATTTAGACCTATTTGATCACGATTGGAGAATCTATTCTGTAAATCCAAATCAACCTCCTCAGTATATTTCTCCTGAAGCAATTGTTAAGGAGTCATTAATTAATGAGGGCTGTACGATTGAAGGGGAAATAGATAATTCTGTTTTATTCCAAGGCGTCAGCGTCGGTAAAGGATCCATCATAAAGGAATCGGTCATCATGCCTGATGCAGTGATTGGTGAAAACGTTAAGATTGAAAAAGCAATTGTTCCAAGTGATGCTGTCATTCCAGATGGAACTGTGATTCGTTCATTTGATGATGAAATTATTCTTGTTACAGAAGAAATGTTAAGTGGGTTACATCCTGCTTTATAATATACGGGAGGGACATGTATTGAAGAGAAAGCTATTAGGTGTTATTGACGCAACAACGTACCATGATGATCTAGAGGACCTTTTGACACACCGTTCACTTGCTGCCCTGCCTTTCGCAGGACGTTATCGTATCATTGATTTTGTTCTTTCAAATATGGTTAATTCTGGGATTAGGAGTGTAGCCATCTTTCCGAAAATGATGTATCGATCGCTAATGGATCACCTTGGCTCAGGAAAGAATTGGGATTTGAATCGTAAACGTGATGGCCTTTTCTTTTTCCCTACTCCCGTTGTTGATTCAGATATTAATAAAATTGGTTCATTTGAGAACTTTGCAGCAAACTTAGATTTCTTTTACCGCAGTTCTCAAGAGTATTCGATTATTACGAATTGTTATACCGTTCTGAATATGAATTTCAAACCATTGCTAGAATACCATATCCATTCTGGGTGTGATATAACCGAGATTCACCATGAAGATGGAACACCAATGGAAATGTATTTAGTGAAAACATCTTTACTTATTAAACTAATTGAAACAAGAAATGAAACAGGTTATACATGTATGAAAGATGTTGTGTTAGACCCTGACCATTATTACAGCATTTGCCGCTATGAATATTCCGGCTATGCTGTCATGATAAACTCTATTCAAAACTATTATTCTACTAGTTTAAATTTATTGAATTCCGATGTTTGGAAGCAATTATTTATAAAAGAACAGCCAATCCTAACAAAAGTTAAAGATGAGCCGCCAACTCGTTATTTGAAGGGATCAACTGTCCAAAATGCAATGATTGCTAATGGCTGCTTAATCAATGGTTCGGTTGAAAATAGTATCATCTCCAGAGGCGTAAAAATTGGAAAAGGAGCAGTTATTAAAAATAGCATTATCATGCAAAAATGTGTGATTGAAGATAACTGTTATCTTGATTCTGTTATATTAGACAAAGACGTAAAGGTTGAGGAAGGTACAATCTTAACAGGTACCGCCAGAGATCCTATTGTTGTGCGTAAAGGGGCGAAGCAAGGAGCGTTGATGAATACGTGAAAGTATTATTTGCAGTATCAGAATGTGGTCCATTTGCAAAATCAGGGGGGCTTGCAGACGTTGCAGGCTCTCTGCCTAAAGAACTGAAAAGTCTAGGTACTGACGTACGGGTTATTCTGCCTAAGTATGGAAGTATTGCCGATGACTTTAAAGCGGATATGAAAAAACTGACTGAATTCAGTGTTCCTGTTGGCTGGAGAAACCAATATTGTGGAATTGAAGAGCTTATCTATCAAGGAGTAACCTATTACTTTGTTGATAATGAATATTATTTTAAACGTGAAGGGTTCTATGGATATTATGATGATGGCGAAAGGTTCGCCTATTTTAACCGGGCTGTATTGGAAGCTTTGGCACATCTAGACTTTTATCCAGATGTCCTTCATTGCCATGACTGGCATACAGCCATGATTCCATTTTTATTAAGAATGGAATATTACAAACGAAAAGACTATGGTTTGATTCGTACTGTTTTCACGATTCACAATTTACAATTTCAGGGCATTTTCCCAAGAGAAACGCTAGGAGACTTGCTTGGCTTAGATTGGGGATCTTTCCACCCTGAAAATTTAGAGTTTTTTGGCTGTATAAATTATATGAAGGGCGCGCTTGTTGCAGCAGACGAAATAACAACGGTTAGCCCAACCTATAAACAGGAAATTCAAACTCCGGAATATGGAGAAAAACTGGAAGGTCTTTTGAAAACGAGAGAAGAAGATTTAGTTGGAATTTTAAATGGTATAGATGATAAATTCTATAACCCAGCGCATGACACGCTGCTCTACAAAACTTTTTCAGCAAATAATCTTGAGGATAAAGCGATTAACAAAAGTGAAGTCCAAAAGCACTTTGGGCTGCCACAGAGCCCAAACACACCATTAATGGTGATGATTACTAGGCTGACAAAACAAAAAGGATTAGACCTCGTTAAATGTGTATTAAGAGACATTCTTCATGAAGATATTCAAATGGTTGTTCTGGGTACTGGGGATTATGGCTATGAAGAGTATTTGCGTCATGCAGCAAACTCCTATCCAAATAAATTAAAGGTGCACATCGGTTTTAGTGAAGGACTGGCTCACAAGCTATATGCAGCTGCTGACCTTTTCCTAATGCCATCTCTATTTGAGCCATGCGGTCTTGGTCAACTTATTGCGATGAAGTACGGCGCGGTGCCTATTGTACGTGAAACAGGCGGTCTAAATGATACGGTACAATCTTGGAATGAGACTACTAATGAGGGAAATGGGTTTTCTTTCAAAAATTTTAATGCCCATGACATGCTTTACACCATTAGAAGGGCATTACGCTTTTATCATGACCCCGCTTGGGAAACAATCGTTCAAAAAGCGATGGAAAAGGATAACAGCTGGGCCCAGTCTGCATTTAAGTATAATCAGCTTTATGCAGAGCTGATCTTGAGGAGTGAAACCCATGTTTTCTAATCCAACAGAGTTTAAAAACCATTTTTTAAAGAGGGTGAATATGGTTTGCGGCAAGAGCTTTTCAGAAAGCTCAGAGCGAGACCATTACCAAACACTTGGGATTATGATTCGGGAATTTGTAAGTCACGATTGGATAAAAACGAATGAACGATACTTGGCTGCAAAAGGAAAACAAGTTTATTATCTATCGATAGAATATTTGTTAGGAAAGCTCCTGCGGCAAAACCTAATCAATTTGGGAATCGAAGAAACCGTACAAGTTGGTCTTCGGGACCTTGGAATCGATTTAAGTGACTTGGAGGAATTAGAAAGTGACGCAGGCTTAGGAAATGGTGGCTTAGGCAGATTAGCCGCTTGTTTTCTTGATTCCCTTGCCTCGCTGGATCTCCCAGGACATGGTCATGGTATACGCTATAAGCATGGTCTTTTTGAACAGAAAATAGTCGATGGCTATCAAGTAGAACTCCCAGAGCAATGGCTCAGGAGTGGAAATGTCTGGGAAGTCCGAAAAGCAGATTTAGCTGTTAAAATTCCTTTTTGGGGGAAGGTCGAAGGAAGAACAGAGAATGGCCGTTTAACGTTTCAACATTTGAATGCCGAAAGTGTAACGGCTGTTCCACATGATATGCCGGTCATTGGTTTTAATTCTGAAACGGTTAACACATTGAGACTATGGAATGCAGAACCATCTCAATTCCCTTTCCATGAGGATATCTTAAAGTATAAACGTGAAACGGAGTCTGTCTCAGAATTTCTCTATCCGGATGATACACATGATGAAGGGAAGATACTAAGGTTAAAGCAGCAATATTTCCTAGTATCAGCAAGCATTCAATCCATCATCAAAACGTATCGTAAACAACACGGAAACTTAAAGGAACTTCATCAACACGTTTGTATTCACATAAATGATACCCATCCTGTATTGGCTATTCCTGAACTAATGAGAATCCTAATTGATGACGAAGGTTTTGATTGGGATTTAGCTTGGTATATTACAAAACATACCATTTCCTATACCAATCATACGACCTTATCAGAAGCGTTGGAAAAATGGCCAATTCGGATTTTTCAGCCGCTGTTACCACGAATTTATATGATTGTCGAAGAAATAAATGAACGATTTTGCGGGGAGTTATGGGACCAATATACAGGGGATTGGGATAGGATTGCAAAGCTGGCGATCATTGCTGATGGCTATGTAAAAATGGCTCATTTAGCGATTGTGGGGAGTTTCAGTGTCAATGGAGTGGCCAAGCTGCATACAGAAATTCTAAAAACACGTGAAATGAATCAATTTTATCAGCTGTTTCCGGAAAAATTCAATAATAAAACGAATGGTATCGCCCACCGCCGCTGGCTATTAAAAGGAAATCCTGACTTATCGGCCTTAATTTCTGAATCCATTGGGTCTTCATGGACAAATTCACCAGGTGATTTAATTCAATTACTAAAATTTCAGAATGATACGTCCTTTATGGATAAACTTTTAGATATTAAGAGAAATAACAAAAAGCTACTCGCTGACGTGATCCAAAGCCATAACGGCATTGTTGTGGATTCCTCTGCTATCTTTGATGTCCAGGTTAAGCGTCTGCATGCCTATAAGAGGCAGCTTCTAAAGGTATTACATATTATGTATCTTTATAATCGAATAAAAGAGGATTCTAGTTTTTCAATGGTGCCAAGAGTATTCATTTTTGGAGCAAAGGCATCTCCCGGTTATTATTATGCAAAGAAAATTATTAAGCTTATTAATACGGTAGCTGAGAAGGTTAACAATGACCCCGCTATTGGCGATAAAATGAAAGTCGTTTTCCTCGAAAACTACCGCGTTTCGCTTGCGGAAAAAGTCTTTCCTGCTGCTGATTTAAGTGAACAAATTTCAACCGCAAGTAAAGAGGCCTCTGGTACTGGAAACATGAAATTTATGATTAATGGAGCACTGACAGTAGGAACAATGGATGGGGCCAATATTGAGATTCATGAATTGGTTGGGGATGAGAATATCTTTACATTTGGACTTTCTGCTGATGAAGTACTACATTATTACCAGCATGGCGGTTATCAATCGATTGAATATTATCACCATGACAGCCGCATCCGTCAGGCAGTTGATCAGCTTGTTAATGGATTTTTCCCTGGTGTCTATAACGAATTTGAACCGATTTTTGATTCCTTGCTGGAGGAAAATGATCAGTACTTTGTATTAAAGGATTTTGCTTCCTATGCTGACACACAAAAGAAAATTGGTGAGACCTTTAGGAATCAGCAAATCTGGCAAAAGAAGTGCCTAATAAACATAGCCCATGCAGGATATTTTTCCAGTGATCGGACAATCCAAGAATATGCGGACAATATCTGGGGTATTAAATCTTTCTAAATAGTAAAAGGCTTCTACTTGAAAATAGCAGAAGCCTTTTATTATTTAAAATGAAACAAAGTGTCCAATAAGAATACCAATTGCAAGTAAGAACCCAAAGATTGTATTAGTTTGTGCGGTTGCCTTCATGGCAGGGGCCATTTGAATGGGTGAAACACCTGCTTTAAAGCCTTTAATTGCTTTCAGTGCTTTAGGAATACTAAGAAGCACGATTACTGTCCAAATTGGAGCAATTTCTGTGACGATGAGACCTAATATCCAAAGAAATGAAAAAATGAACATGTAACCCATTAAAGTAACTGCCCTATTTTTACCTATTAAAATGGCTAATGTTTTTCGGCCATTTTCCTTATCGCCCTCTAAATCCCTAATGTTATTAGAGAAATTAATGGCACCAACTAGAACTAAAATTGGAACTGAAATTAGGAGGCTAGTAGATGTTACCGTTCCCGATTGGATATAGAATGAAATTAAAATGATTAACATACCCATAAAGAACCCTGCGAAAATCTCTCCAAATGGAGTATAAGCAATTGGATAAGGACCTCCTGTATACAAATAACCAACTGCCATACAAACAAGCCCAAGAAGTGCCAGCCACCAGCTAGTACTCATACAAATATAGATCCCAATCAATAATGCAATCCCATAGAGGCTTAAAGCGAGCTGCATGACTGTTCTCGGCTTAATACCATCGCGGACAATGGTACCACCTATTCCAATTGAATGTTCATTATCGAGTCCGCGTTTATAATCATAATACTCATTAAACATATTAGTAGCTGCTTGTATTAATAAACTCGCAATTAACATGGCAAAGAAAAGACCAAAATGTATTTCCCCATGTGCAAGTGCAAGTGCTGTACCTAGCAAAACTGGAACAAATGCTGCAGTTAACGTATGGGGACGTGTCATTTGCCACCAAACTTGAAAACCACGATTCGATTCAACAGCAGGCTTAGAAGTGTGCTGAATATTTGGCTGCATTTTCTTCTCTCCCTTTTTAAAAATTTATCTATAACATAATTAATTTGTAATATGAGCTTGAAACTTTCCAACCCTAAGTTTATGCGAATTCGGCGACTATAGTCAATTATTTTTTATTAGCTAAATTAGTAGATTATTCCTGTCTGATTATTAATGAGAATTTGGAGGGAAAATGAAATAAACGAGTGAAAATCAAAAACAACCCTGATCGGTATTATTTAAGATATAATGAGGAAGTCAAAGAGGATAGATAGTGACAAGTATTACTGACTTCTTTACAATGAAAGTAGTATCTTTAAATTGGCATTAATAATGAATGGATAACAGTCATTTGACTGTTTTGGAGGGATTTTTTTGGTTACCATTCAGGAAACGGAATTAAAGGAAAGGGGTCTTTTGGCAGTTAGTACTGCTCAAAAACTAGGCCGGCCCATTCTAATAAGTGAAGTACATAAAATGGATAGTATTGAACCAATATCCTTTTTTAATAGTGGAAGAGAGCGCTATCTAGGAGAAAGGTTCTATTGGAAAGACCCATCGGAAGAAGTGGTGGTTATTGGCCTTGGCATATCAAAACAAATTCAGTCGGATCAGGCTACTGACCGCTTTTTTCATGTTGAAGAGGAATGGAAGGGATTTTTAAAGGACAGTCTTATCTTTAACCCGTACAAAGAAAATGGCATAGGTCCCGTAATGTTTGGCGGATTTTCCTTTGATCCGCATAAGCCGAAAACAACGCTTTGGTCTAAATATGCAGATTCTTTATTTCATATTCCAAAGTTTATGTTGACAATTGTTGAAGGGCAAACTTTTTTAACGACGAATATTGTTTGTACCCAAAATGATGATTATACACTTTTTGAAAAAGTAGTAAATGAGCGAGTCCAATTACTCATGTCTTCTAAAGAAGATTTTGTATTAAAACCGGCAAAACTCCTTGAAACAAAAGAAATTTCTCCACAGGAATGGAAACAGAGTGTGGATGATGTGGTTGAGGATTTAAAATCCGGCTCATTAAAAAAGGTAGTTCTTGCTAGGGAACTAAGGTTATTTTTTGATCAACGCGTTAAAGCAGAGGTAATTCTTAAGAATTTGTATAATCAACAGCGTGATAGCTTTATTTTTGTTTTTGAATCTAATGGAGACTGTTTCATTGGTGCTACACCTGAAAGGTTAGTAAAAAAACAAGGAAACGATGTATTCTCTACCTGTCTCGCAGGATCGATTGGACGAGGTAAAACCGAAGAAGAAGACCAGATGTTAGGGCAAACATTACTTAACGATAAGAAAAACCTTATTGAGCATGGATATGTAGTTGAAATGATAAAAGAAGCTTTAGAAGAATCATGTGAGGAAATAATCCTTCCAGATAAGCCGCAATTAATGAAAATAAGGGACATTCAACACCTTTATACACCTGTCATTGGTAAATGTCAGAAGGACGCATCATTGCTTTTATTAGTTGAAAGGCTTCATCCAACTCCTGCCCTAGGTGGACTTCCTAAGCAAGAAGCTATAGAAAAAATTAGAGAAGTCGAAGAATTGGATCGTGGGTTTTATGCGGCTCCACTTGGATGGTGTGATTATCGAGGAAACGGTGAATTTTCCGTTTCTATCCGATCCGGTCTCATTCAAGATAAGGAAGCTTCATTATTTGCAGGATGTGGTGTCGTTGCGAACTCGGATTCAGAAAGTGAATATTTGGAAACAAGCTTAAAATTCAGACCGATGCTTCGCGCCCTTGGAGGAAATTAATATGAATCATCAAGTATCATTAACAGCGTATTTAGCTGCCTTTGTAGTTGAGTTAGTACAAACAGGAATAAAAGATGTTGTTGTCAGCCCGGGGTCTAGGTCAACCCCTATGGCAATGGTAATGGCAGAACATCCAGAAATAAATATCCATATCCATGTAGATGAACGTTCAGCGGCTTTCTTTGCCTTAGGTATCGCGAAAGCTGCAAACAAGCCAGTGGCCATTTTATGTACTTCTGGGACAGCTGCAGCAAATTATTTTCCAGCAATTATTGAAGCTCGGTATTCACGTGTTCCGTTACTGGTTCTAACCGCTGACCGCCCACATGAACTTAGAGAAGTGGGCGCCCCACAAGCGATTGACCAAATTCATTTATATGGTCAGCATGTAAAATGGTTTGCAGATATGGCTTTGCCTGAGAATAGGGATGAAATAATCCGTTATGCCCGAACTGTTGGTGCACGTGCAGCTGCCATTGCAAGTCAGGCACCTGCTGGACCAGTCCATCTGAATTTTCCGTTCAGGGAACCGCTTATACCTAAACTTGATGAAGAAATCTTCGAATTAAAAGAACGTCCTGCGGGCTATGTTAATGTTCGAAATGGGGAATTGACAGTTCGTGAGGATGAATTTAGGGAGATTTCTCAAAAGCTGGATGGTTATAAAAAAGGAATTATTGTTTGCGGAAACATTGCTGACAACCGATTTGCTCAGGCTGTCACAGAGTTATCAGCAGCCTTGAAATTTCCAGTTTTAGCAGATCCATTGTCACAGCTCAGGAGTGGACTACATCCACTAGAGAATATTGTGGATGCCTATGATACATTTTTAAGGAATGAAGATGCCAAGGAATATTTGAAGCCGGATGTCATTGTCCGCTTTGGTGCAATGCCTGTTTCAAAGGCATTAACTATATTCCTAAAAGAAAATCATCAAGCTGAACAATTTGTCATTGATGGGGCAGGGGGCTGGAGGGATCCGGCAACATTATCAACGGAAATGATTTTCTGTAATGAAACCATTTTTTGCGAGCAGTTGGCAAGCCTAACAGAAACAAGAGAGTCTACAGAATTCATGGACAAATGGCAGGAAATTAATGAGCTTACAAAAGCAAACATGGCTTTAATTAAGGATAGCCAGATGTTAAGCGAAGGTAGATTGTTCTATCAATTAGCGGAAATGCTTCCTGAGGAAGCTACTTTGTTCGTTGGGAATAGCATGCCTATAAGAGACTTAGATAGTTTCTTTCTCAATAATCATAAATCAATAAAAGTTATGGCCAATAGAGGCGCTAATGGGATTGATGGAACTGTATCAACCGCTTTAGGAGCAGCATTATATTCTCAACCATTATACCTGGTTTTAGGAGACCTAACTTTTTTCCATGATTTAAATGGGATGATTGCAGCGAAGCTATATAGTTTAGATATACGAATTATTGTTGTTAACAATAATGGTGGAGGTATTTTCTCCTTCCTCCCTCAATCGCAGCATCCAAAGAATTTTGAGCTTTTATTTGGTACTCCACTAAACTTAGAATTTGAACATGCTGTTTCAATGTTCAGCGGGAATTATACGAAAGTAAAGGATTGGGAGCATCTCCGTGAACTAATGAACAAATCTAACGAAGTCAAAGGTTTAAATGTATATGAAGTGGTAACAAATAGAGACAGTAATTTGACACAACACCGCGAATTTTGGCGTGTTGTTTCCCAGGAAATATCAAATTTTGTCAAAGGTATTCAGTAATGCAGCTACAGATTAATGATATTGGATACCATGTCGAAATGTGCGGGGAAGGATTCCCATTACTTTTATTACACGGCTTTACTGGGGATTCTTCCACTTGGACACCTTTTTGCTCTGCTTGGGGCAAGCATTTTAATTTAATCATTCCAGACATTATCGGTCACGGTAAAACAGAATCACCTATAGATGTAAATCACTATAATATCGAATCAGCTGCTAAAGACTTGCTTAAGCTTTTAGATGGGCTGGAAATTGAACAAACGGATTTGCTAGGGTATTCAATGGGTGGAAGGCTTGCTCTGACCTTTGCAATACTTTATCCGGAGAGAGTTAGAAAGCTAATATTGGAAAGTGTGTCACCAGGACTGAGGACGGCAGAAGAAAGAATGCATCGCCGTATGAAAGATAGGGAACTGGCAAACTTTATAAATGACCAAGGAATTAAATCATTTGTTGACTATTGGGAGGGAATTCCGCTCTTTTCAACGATGAAGGATCTTCCCAAGTCAATTCAAGAAAGTATAAGGAGTCAACGATTATCCAATAATGCGATGGGTCTTGCAAATAGCCTGCTAGGGATGGGAACAGGTTCTCAGCCATCTTGGTGGGGAAAATTAAGCCTCCTCAACTGTGAAGTTTTGCTGTTAACAGGGGAAAAGGATGAAAAATTCTGTAAGATAGCCGAAAAAATGCTAGAGGATATGAAAAAGGCTGCAGGGGTTGTAATTAATGATAGTGGCCATGCAATTCATGTGGAACAAAGAGAAAAGTTTGGTACAATAGTAAGTGACTTTTTGTTAAAAAACTAAGGAGGAGATTGTTTTGACAGTAGAATGGGTAGCAGGACGTAAATATGAAGAAATTCTATACGAAACATATAACGGAATCGCGAAAATCACAATTAATCGCCCACATGTACATAATGCATTTACACCAAGAACCGTTATGGAGTTAATTGATGCGTTTGCCATTGCGCGTGATGATTCTAGTGTAGGAGTTATCGTTTTAACAGGAGCTGGAGATAAGGCATTTTGTTCAGGCGGTGATCAAAGTGTACGTGGACATGGAGGATACGTTGGAGATGATCAAATCCCACGTTTAAATGTTCTAGACTTACAACGCTTAATTCGTGTTATTCCAAAACCAGTTATTGCGATGGTTAAGGGATATGCGATTGGCGGCGGTCACGTTTTACACATTGTCTGTGATTTAACGATTGCAGCCGATAATGCCGTTTTTGGACAAACCGGTCCAAAGGTAGGAAGCTTTGACGCTGGTTATGGTTCAGGCTATCTAGCAAGAATTGTGGGTCATAAAAAGGCTCGTGAAATTTGGTTCTTATGCCGTCAGTATAATGCACAGGAAGCTCTTGATATGGGCTTAGTTAATACAGTTGTTCCACTAGAAAAAGTCGAAGAGGAAACCATTCAGTGGTGTAATGAAATTCTTGAGAAAAGTCCAACTGCCCTTCGTTTCTTAAAGGCAGCAATGAATGCAGATACAGATGGATTAGCAGGTCTTCAGCAATTCGCTGGTGATGCAACATTGCTTTACTATACAACGGAAGAAGCCAAAGAAGGACGTGACTCATTCAAAGAAAAGCGTAAGCCAGATTTTGGTCAATTCCCACGCTTCCCTTGATTTTAAAATTTTTGAACGCAGCTTGATGGAATCCATCAGGCTGTTTTTATATCGAAAAGCGGAAGCGCCTTGTACAGGGGCGACAGGCATAAGACGAGCAGGCTGGAAGGTTGCTTTTTAACCTTCTGGACTGATTGGCTTATGACCCCGAGCCCCTAGGCGCTGCAGCTAGACAAACCGAAAAGCTCCGGCGCCTTGGCCATTTGCGCTAGACAAAATAAAGAAGGTGGTATATTGAATAACGAAACAATGTCTAACTTTTTGAAAAATAGGGCGTTCCTTACACCGGATAGGGTAGCCGTTTATTTTAATGAAAGAACATTAACGTTTAAGGAATTATACGAGGAATCATATCAAAGTGCTGGGAAGCTCCAAAGCTTAGGATTGAAAAAGGATCAATATATAGGTGTATTACTTAAGAATCATCTTGATACCGTCGTGATTTTATTTGCACTTCAGCTATTAGGAATCAAGGCTGTTATTTTTAACAATCGCCTAACGACAAAAGAGTTAATTTGGCAGTTACATGACTCAAAGGCAGCCTCGTTAATTCTCGAAAATGATTTTCATGAAATAAAGCAAGAAGTAGAAGTACCAGTTATTACAAAAGATGAATTGTTTGCAGTGACTCCAAATGATCCTGAAATACAAGAAGAAATTAATTTAGGAGATATCTGTACGGTCATGTATACATCAGGTACAACAGGAAATCCGAAGGGGGTTATTCAAACATACGGAAACCATTGGTGGAGTGCTGTCGGATCAGCATTAAATTTAGGATATACCCAAACTGACCGCTGGCTTTGCAGTGTTCCACTTTTTCATATTAGCGGCTATTCCATATTAATGAAGAGCGTGATCTATGGGATGCCAATCGTTTTACATGAGACATTTGACGCTGGCAAAATAATAGAGGATATAAAAACGAAACGAGTCACCATTATGTCAGTGGTAGGAACCATGCTATTAAGGATGGTTGAAACTTTGAAGGATACTCGGCTGCCAAATCATTTCCGTTGTGCGCTTTTAGGGGGCGGTCCTGCACCTTTACCGTTATTAGAGGTTTGTAAGGCAAAGGAAATTCCGGTTTTTCAATCCTATGGAATGACTGAGACTGCTTCACAGTTCGTTACACTATCTCCGGAGTACAGCATCACAAAACTTGGTTCTGCAGGTAAGCCGTTATTTCCTTCCCAACTTAAGATTACTTTGGAGGATGGAAAAATAGCACCGCCAAAACAAGCTGGTGAAATTATTGTTAAAGGTCCAAATGTGACTATGGGTTATTTATATCGTCCAGAGGTCACTAAGGAAAAATTTACAGAAAGTTGGTTTCATACAGGAGATATTGGTTACTTAGATGAAGAAGGATTTTTATATGTGCTTGATAGACGCTCTGATCTCATTATTTCAGGTGGTGAAAACATATATCCTGCCGAAATTGAATCCGTTTTATTAGCCCATCCCGACGTAGCTGATGCTGGAGTCACAGGCTTTGATGATGAAATATGGGGACAGATTCCCGCTGCATTTATTGTACGAAAAGAAGGGGCTTGTGTTACTCAAGAAGAACTCAAAAAGTTTTGTTTAGAAAACTTGGCGAAATACAAGGTTCCAAAAACGTTCCATTTTACTGAAAAACTTCCAAGGAACGCTGCTAAAAAGTTACTGCGCAGAAAGCTGTGTGAATTGGTTTAGAAGGGCAGGAATAGCGAATGCACATTGCACAAATTAAACTTAACGTAATAAGTATGCCTTTGAAATCACCTTTTCACACTCACCTAGGTACAGTAACAGAACGTGAGGGAATCATCCTAGAGGTAATCGATTCTGATGGAGTTTCAGGCTTCGGGGAGGGAGTGGCCTTTTCTACGCCCTGGTATACAGAAGAAACGGTTAAGACCAGTTTACATATGTTAACCGATATATTAATCCCATTGCTCATGAAGAACCCAATAAAACATCCTGATGAGGCAGCTATCTTATTTAAGTCCATTAGAAGAAACAATATGGCTAAGGCTGGTCTAGAAATGGCCATCTGGGATTTGCATGCAAAAAGGAATACTGAATCCCTTTCGGATAATATTGGCGGTACTAGGAAAAAAGTTGCTTCTGGTGTGGTGGTTGCAGCTGATTCTCTAAGCAGTTCTCTTAATCAAATCGAAAAATACCTTGAAGAAGGTTACCAACGAATTAAAGTTAAGATTAATCCTCAACAGGATTATTCCTTCTTAGCAGGTATCCGGCGTCATTATCCTGAACTTCCTATAATGGCTGATGCCAATTCTGCTTATAAATTGAAAGATATGGAGAGATTAAAAGCACTTGATGACTTTAATCTCTTAATGATTGAACAGCCGCTGGCAAGCGACGATATCATTCAGCATTCATTGCTTCAAAAAGAGTTAAAGACCCCAGTTTGTTTAGATGAGAGTATTGTGAGCTTTGAAGATGCTAAAAATGCGATTGACCTGGGAAGCTGTAAGATCATAAATATTAAAGCAGGAAGAGTGGGCGGTCTTTATGAAGCAAAAAGGATTCATGATTATTGCCTTGATAAGGGAATAGAAGTATGGTGCGGGGGAATGATTGAATTCGGAATATCTCGTGCGCATAACATTGCACTTGCATCACTCCCAGGCTTTACAATCCCCGGCGATATCTCCGCTTCCAATCGATTCTGGGAAGAAGATATCATTACACCTGAAGTAAAAGTAGTAAATGGATATGTCGATGTACCAGATACACTGGGAATTGGATTTATTATAAATGAAAAAAGGCTCCGAAAAACCACAGTAGTAGAGAAATTATTTAAATTCGATAAAAAATAAACCAGACAAAAATGTCTGGTTTATTTTTTGAATTATATATCCGAAGCTTCAAATGTTTTACAATCAGTTTCTTGACTGTTATCAGCTGTTTTCCCTTTATGACTGACAACATAAATACTATCAGCACTGCATTTATTCCCTTTTGCCCAATACGAGCAGTTGTTAACTTCACATAATACATCTTGTGCCATTTTGTATCACTCCTTTAGAATCTTTGTAATACATAAATAGCTTTTGATTTTTTACCTCACCTCATCCCTGTAAGTAAAAGGGAACTAATGAACTAGTTTAAGGCTTTTTTTAGTGATTCTAAGTTCTGCTTCATTAGAGAAAAATATGTTTCATTATCCTTGATATTTTCCTTTGTTAATACCCCTAAATTATGGACAGGTAAAGCTCTTGCTCCAATTTCCTCCTGAACAATCTCTGCTAATTTTGATTGGACGTTTTGTTCAAAAAGGATATAATGCAAACCTTGCTCGTCAGCGAGTGTAATAATTTCTTCTAATTCTCGCTGTGTTGGTTCATTGGTTGTAGAAAGACCAGAAATACTGATTTGTTCGATACCGTACCTTTGCTCCCAATAACTAAAAGCAGCATGAGTCACTAGGATATTTCTATGTTTTGCATCTTGAATGGTACTTTCAAATTCAGAATTTAATTGATCTAATTCCTTTGCAAGCTGCTGATAATTTTGATCGAAGGCTTCTTTATTTTGGGGCATTTTTTCAACTAAAGAATCTCTTATGACAGCAGCCATTTCCTTCGAATAAATGGGGTCAAGCCATACATGGGGATTAAAATCTCCATGACCCTCATCTTCATGGTCATCATGTTTTTCATGTTCTTCAGCAGGTTCTAATATCAAATTATCAGCTACTGGGATCATCGAGACATTTTCATTTTTTAATGATTCCTTAGCTTTTTCCACAAATCCTTCTAATCCTAAACCGATGTAGAAAAATAAGTCTGAATCAGCTAGTTTAATCATATCCTTTTGGGATGGTTCAAAGGTATGCTCATCTGCTCCAGGTGGATAAATAGTATTTATAGTAACGAATTTACCACCGATTCGCTCCGTAAAATATTGAAGTGGGAATACAGTGGTATAAATGGTGATGTGGTCTTTCTCCTTTTGTGTTACATCCTTTTCAGCACTGCAGGCTGTTATTAACAGTAATAAAATGATCATAGGTAAAAAGATAAATTTTTTCATATTTGCTCCTTTAAAGAATAATAAACCGGAGTTATTACGATTTATAGTCGAAAAATTTTTGGGATTCGAATTATTTAAAAATATATAATACGGAACGATTCCGATTTCCTTATGTATCTTACAAAAAAAATACGATAATTGCAAGCATAAAGTTGATACTTCATTTAGTATTTATGTATGCTTATAGTAACCAAAAAAAAGGTGGGATAATTATGACATTATTAAATGAAATACTGGAATATAATAAGGAATTTGTTGAAACACGTGAATATGAGCGATATGAAACGACTAAGTTCCCAAATAAACGGATGGTTATTCTTACATGTATGGATACAAGATTATTGGAATTATTGCCAAAGGCTTTGAATCTAGGCAACGGAGATGTAAAAACCATTAAAAATGCGGGGGCTTTGGTGTCTCACCCATTTGGAAGTATTATGAGGAGTATTCTAATCGCTGTTTACGAGCTGAAAGCTGAAGAAGTCCTAGTTATTGCTCACCATGATTGTGGGATGAGCGGATTAAAGGCAGAGCCGGTAATCGAAAGTATGAAAAACCGCGGGGTAAAAGATGAAACCATTGATACGCTAACTTATTCAGGAATAAATATAAAGAAATGGCTGCATGGATTCGATAATGTCACAGAAAGCGTAGAGCACAGTGTGGGGGTAATAAAAAACCATCCATTAATGCCAGAAGGTGTTCCGGTACACGGACTAGTTATAGACCCTAAGACAGGAAAACTTGACCTTGTGGTCGATGGTTATCAAAGTTAAATTTCATTTTTATCTGGAACAGGATCCACTCCGCCGGGATGAAAGGGATGACACTTTAATATCCTTTTTAGCGTTAGCCAGCCGCCTTTTAACGCTCCAAACCTTTGAACGGCTTCTAACCCATAATGGGAACAGGTAGGATAAAAACGGCAGCTTGGCGGTTTAATTGGGGAAATGGCAATTTGGTAAAATCGTATAATGGAAATAAAAACTTTTTTTATCATCGGGACACTCCCTTTATCAGTTTACTAAAAGATATCATATAAAAGAAAATACGTCTAAATTGTTAAATGATACAATGTTGATGAAAAAACTCGGAATTTATAGTATGATTAATTTTAGATATATATAAGGAGTGGGGAAAATGCCTTCAGTAGAAAGCTTTGATTTAGATCATAATGCCGTTAAGGCACCTTATGTTAGACATTGTGGCGTCCATAAGGTAGGAAGCGACGGAATAGTAAATAAATATGATATCCGTTTTTGTCAGCCGAATAAACAGGCTATGAAGCCAGATGTCATTCATACATTAGAACATCTCCTTGCCTTTAATCTTCGTGCACACGTAGAAAAATATGATCATTTCGATATTATCGATATTTCACCTATGGGCTGCCAAACAGGTTATTATTTAGTTGTCAGCGGCGAGCCGACTGTAGAAGAAATCATTGATCTTCTTGAAGATACTATGAAGACTGCAGTTGAAATCACCGAGATTCCTGCAGCAAATGAAAGACAATGCGGACAAGCAAAGCTTCACGATTTAGATGGAGCAAAACGCTTAATGCGTTTTTGGCTTGAACAAAGTAAAGAAGACTTAAAACAGGTTTTTGCATAAACGAAAAAATTCCTATTCTTCCGAATAGGAATTTTTTATGGATTTTTTTCATCTTCCTCTTTTTTGCCGGTATTTACGTATGGATTATCATCGAGTGGATCCACTGTATGTTTATAGGAATAGGCTTTTGATGTAGTAATGACTGCAAGCAATAGAACTACGATAATGATAACAATACTTACTACAAATAACGTATACATTTTTTCTCCCCCTTGTATTCTTCTATTCTAGCATGGTTTTACACTGAAAAAAAGAAACTGCATATTGCAGCTTCCCTTTTGGTCTTATCCATCTCCAGCGCCTGTTCAAGGCGCTTCCGCTTTTTGTTTTAGTATGTAATCATTAGTGGATATTCCTAGGATAATAAGTATGGGTGCGCTGTTGTCCGTACTCTTCTTGCGCGAATTTTCCTTTCAAGCTCTCAATTAAATAGAGACCCATTAAATCATATAATTCTTGTTTATCCATCTCTTTAATCAAATGGAGAAGATCTTCATGTGACATTTCTTCTAAGAAGGCGAATGCTAACATATCAATATCCTCTTCATCACCTGTCAGCTTGTCGCGATACATTTGAAATAATTCATCGACTAACCTCATCTCGTTCACCTCCAAAGAATTTTAAAAAAAGTTTTCCTTACTTATTCAATTCCCTTAATGATGAAAAATATCCTCTATCTTGGATGCAAAAAGATAGTAAAAAGTTTTAATCTATTTTCTTAATATTATGACAATTATACATGATTCAGTTCTAAATAAAACGTCGAAATTTGAAAAGAGAATAAATTTTATTTGATTGTGGGAAATTCTAAATAATATTAATAAGGGGATGACATAATGGATGAGCAAAAAAAAACCTATTATATAGACGTTGGACATGGACAAATATCCCAAAGTTCAACAGCTTCCACTTGGAGCTTTAAAATTCAAGCAAATGATGAGGAAATCACGCAATTAAGAGAGCTATTTGACCAAAACTATTCAACGGAATGGCAAAACTTTTTCAGAGCCCATGTTCCATATGTTCAATATCATCATGACCGTGAAAACGATGCCTATGACAATACCATCCAGCAAGTATATGGGATGATCCACAGCCTCGGGGATGAGGAGGCAAAAAGCCATATAGAGTCGATGAATATTTTACCAAAAGAAGGTTAAAAAAGCGGAAAATCCTTTCTATAGGGATTTTCCGCTTTTTTCGATTATAATAAATGCAAAAAGAGAACCCAAGGGGAGAGCAATGATGAAGGAGTTTTATGATAATTTGGGGAACAAGGTGGAGCTTTCTTTTTCAACAAATGCATTCGAAAAAAACGCAAAGCATGTGCTTGTCATTAGTCAATACAAGGGTGCATGGTATTTAACCCATCATAAGGTTCGAGGTCTAGAATTTCCAGGTGGAAAAGTGGAGGAAGGGGAGTCCCTTCTAGAAGCTGCTCGTCGCGAGGTTTATGAGGAAACAGGTGCAAAAGTGGACGAACTCTCACAGATAGCAGAATATAAAGTAACGGAAGGAAAAGATTCTTTTGTGAAGGCCGTTTTTTGGGGCAAAATAAAATCGATTAGTAAAACAAATAACTATTACGAAACGAATGGACCTATTGTGGTGGAGGGAGATATTTTGCAATTACGATTTGGAGATGAGTACAGTTTTATTATGAAAGATGAAGTGATATCAGCGTGTATAAATTATATAAATAAGCTCAAAATTGAAAAAGAATAGCAGCAAATTATTATAAGCCGCTATTCCTTGATAAGTTTTTTCTCTAACAGCTCAACCAGCTGATACATAATCGTGGCGACGACAGCAATCACCAGCAGTGATAAAAAGACAAGTGTAAAATTAAATACTTGGAAGCCGTAAATAATCAAGTAACCAAGTCCCCTGGAGGAAACTAAGAATTCACCAACAATGACACCGACCCATGATAATCCAACATTCACCTTCAAAGTTGAGATGATTGTTGGGAAACTCGCGGGCAGAATGGCTTCTTTAAAGCATTGAAAACGTGTCGCCCCGAATGTTTGCAGCACTTTTAAATAGTTAGGGTCCACTTCTCTAAAAGATGTATAGACGACAAGTGTGGTAATAATAATCGAGATAATGGCACCCATCGCAATGATCGAAGGATATCCAGGACCTAGGGCAACAATTAGAATTGGTCCCAAGGCTACCTTCGGCATTGCATTTAAGATTACCAGATAGGGGTCAATAATTTTTGAAAACATCGGTGACCACCATAGTAACGCAGCTAGTAAAGTTCCAAGCAGGGTACCTAAAATAAAACCGAAAATAGTTTCTGTTAAGGTTACACCAAGATTGGATAGTAATGATCCATCATGAAATTTCTCTAAAAATAGGTTCCAAATCTTAGATGGGGAACTGAACAGCAGCGGGTCTATCCACCGCTCTTGACTGGATATTTCCCAGAATGTGAAAATGACTAAGAAAATGACCGCCTGATAAAATCGAACCCATCTTTTTTCAATCGTAAGTGAATGTAAATAATTTTTATGGAGGAGGTTCACCTTATTCTTTCCCTGACTCAAGTGACTCCAACTCCTTCCATATTGTTTGAAAGATACTAGAAAAAGTCTCGTGGTTCCTTGCATTAAAAGGAGATAAACTTTTTAGTTCATCTGGCATTTGAAATACCTTATGAACCCTGCCCGGACTTGGTGAAAAGAGGACAACCCGGTCACTCATTGCAATGGCTTCCCCGATATCATGTGTGACAAGGATGGCTGTTTTTCCGAATGCATCCAGCGTCTTTGATACTAGGTCCTCCAGCTTTAACTTTGTCTGATAATCTAAAGCTGAAAAGGGTTCATCCAGCATGAGCAGTTTAGGTTCAGTTGCCAGTGTTCTTACAAGAGCAGCACGCTGCCTCATACCGCCTGATAGCTGCTTTGGCAGCTGTTTCTCAATCCCGCTTAAACCCATCTGCTTTAATAGGTCTAAAGCAGCTAACTTGGTTTCTTCATTCAATTGTTCAGATAACTTTAAACCAAGGAGGATATTTTCTTCAATTGTTTTCCATGGGAATAGGTAATCCTGCTGAAGCATATAGCCGATTTGATTTTTTACTCCTGACAGCGGTTTGTTTTCAAGTAATATGGTCCCTTGGGTAGGCTTTATAAGCCCGGCAATGATCGAGAGCAATGTTGTCTTGCCACAGCCGCTAGGGCCGAGGAAGGAAACAAATTCTCCTTCCTCAACTTGCAAGGAAATCTCGGAGAGGGCCGTGGTTGCAGAGGCTTTAGTGAAATAAGTGTGATGAACATCCTTAATAGCTAAAAAACTCATTTGGACGGCCTCCCATTTTAATTATTCTTCCTTTACTTTTTCAGCTATTTCAGTATTAACAAGTGTTTTGTGATCTACCACTTCTGGAAGTTCACCGGCTTCGTCCATGATATCCTGGAGATTGTTCCATTCTTCTTCATCGAGGATGGGGTCAGCAGCAAAGGAGCCTTGCTCTTTATAGCGGTCTACTACTGTACTAATAAGTTCAAGGTCTGTATCTGGGAAAAAGGATTGAATAGCCTCAGCCACTTCATCAGAACTATGTGTTTCAACCCATTGCTGTGCCTTGTAAACGGCTCTTGTGAATTTTTCTACGATATCTTGGTTTTCTTTCATGTAGCTATCTTTTGTCATGAAGGTTGTATAAGGGACATGCCCTGATTCTGTTCCAAAGGAAGCGATAATATGTCCTTTTCCTTCTTTTTCAAAAATACTTGCTTGAGGTTCAAATAACTGAACAAAGTCGCCTGTTCCAGAAGCGAAGGCACTGGCAATATTTGCAAAATCTATATTTTGAATAAGATTTAAATCCAGATGAGGATCAATACCATGTTTCTTAAGAACAAATTCACCAACCATCTGCGGCATACCGCCAGTACGCTGTCCTAAAAACGTAGACCCTTTTAATAGATCCCATGAGAAATTATCAATTTTTTCCCTTGAAACGAGAAAAGTACCGTCTGTTTGTGTTAATTGCGCAAAGTTAATGACAGGATCATTCGAATCCTGGGCGTACACGTAAATAGATGTCTCTGAGCCTACCAAGGCGATGTCGGCACCACCTGATAACAAAGCAGTCATGGTTTTATCACCGCCAAAGGCTGTTGATAGTTCAACATCTAAACCTTCTTCTTCGAAAAATCCTTTTGCGATGGCAACATATTCAGGAGCATAGAAGATAGAACGGGTAACTTCCACTAATCGGACCTTTTCGATTTTCTCAGTGTCGGTTGTGTTAGTACCGTTACAAGCTGAAATTGAAAACATGAGAATCACAATGAGAAGTGCTGAAAAACCGAATTTAAACCATTTTTTCACACTAAAACCCCCTTTAAGTAAGGAAAAAATCTGGGCTGTTGGCCTACCATATCGTATGATAAAGTAATAAATGTGTGAATGCCCAGTTACATCAATTTTTTGATGATTGAAATGAAAGGGTGAACTGTAAGGTGATCAAACCAAATGAAAAAATCATCGAGGCGTATCGATTCCCTTCACCCAATCCTCGTGTGGAATTATGGGAAATAACCTATTTATCTAATGGATTGAGAGTAAAAGGGTTGCTGGCAGAACCAAAAAGGAAAGGAAGCTATGACGGCTTTTTATACTTGCGCGGAGGCATTAAAAACGTTGGAAAAGTAAGACCTTCAAGAATTGCACAATTTGCCTCTGAGGGATTCATCGTATTTGCTCCCTATTATCGAGGGAATCAAGGAGGGGAGGGGAATGAAGATTTTGCTGGAGAGGATAGACACGACGCATTTACAGCCTTTGAGCTATTAAGAACAATACCTGGGGTGAGAGATATCCATGTATTTGGTTTTTCCCGAGGTGGTGTAATGGCATTGATGACAGGAGTTGAGTTTCCTGAGGCAGCTTCCATTGTGACTTGGGGCGGAGTAAGTGACATGTTTTTAACATACGAAGAAAGAAAAGACTTACGGAAGATGCTAAAAAGGGTCATTGGCGGTACACCGGGGAAATATCCAACAAGATATGAGGAACGAACTCCTCTCTATGAGCTTGAAAGGATTAAAGCTCCTGTTCTCATCATCCACGGGGTAAAAGACCATAATGTATCCGTGGAGCATGCCTACAGACTTGAACGCAGACTAAGGATACTAGATAAGCAGGTGGAATCCTGGTATTTTGATGAGTATACTCACTACTTCCCTCCAGTGGTAAACAGAAAAATCGTGAAGGATTTATCGAAGTGGATGAAAAATCAAATCAAAAGATGATAAAATAATGGTAAGTCCAAAAGCTGAGGAGCGGATACATATGGGTATGCCCTTTGAGTTAAATACATTGATTGTAACAAAAGGCAGAGAGAAGAGAGTTGAAGAAAACCTTTTCCAATTAGAAAAAGAAGGCTATAGACTTTATCCAATTGATATTCCGATTGATGTTAGAAAAACTCTTGAAAGCGATACGAGCGGAACAGCTGTGATTAAAAAAGTAGAATGGCAAAATAGCAGCACGATGATCACCTACCAATTAATTTCATTAAATTCCACGAATTAAAAAAAACGCCCTTATCGATTAACGATAAGGGCTTTCACTTTAAGCGATCGGACCGCCTTTTGATTCTATTTCTGCAGAGACCTTCGTGAATTTCTTGAAGTTTTCACGGAATTTACCTGCTAATTCTTTCGCTTTCATTTCATATGTCTGTGGGTCTGCCCATGTTTTGCTTGGCTGCAAGACCTCATCAGGAACACCAGCAATGTGGAGTGGAATATTTAGACCGAAAATATCGTCTCTAACTGTTTCAACTAGGTTTAGTTCTCCTTCAAGTGCAGCCTGAATCATAGCTCTTGTGTAGGATAGCTTCATCCGGCTGCCGACTCCGTATTCCCCGCCAGTCCAGCCAGTATTCACTAAAAAGACATTAGCATTATGCTCAAGAATTTTTTCACCTAGCATTTCGGCATAACGTGTTGCAGGCAAAGGTAGAAATGGTGCACCAAAGCATGTTGAGAAGGTTGCTTCAGGTGATGTAACACCACGCTCTGTACCTGCTAATTTTGATGTATAGCCACTTAAGAAATGAAACATGGCTTGCTCTTTCGTTAATTTTGAGATTGGAGGCAGTACACCAAATGCATCGGCTGTTAAAAAGACAATGGTATTCGGATGGCCTGCAATACTTGGCTTCACAATATTATCAATCGCTTCAATCGGATAGGCTGCCCGTGTATTTTCAGTTAGTGTCGCATCGTCATAGTCTGCAATTCTAGTTTCCGGATTAAGCACAACATTTTCAAGTACAGAACCAAAACGGATGGCATCGAAGATTTGTGGTTCTTTTTCACGAGATAAATTAATGGTTTTTGCATAGCAGCCACCTTCAATATTGAAGACGCCGTTTGACGACCAACCATGCTCATCATCACCAATTAAGCGACGTTTAGGGTCTGCAGATAAGGTGGTTTTACCTGTCCCAGAAAGGCCAAAGAACAGAGCAACATCACCTTCAACACCAATATTTGACGAACAATGCATGGAGAAAATATTATTCTCAGGCAATAGGTAATTCATAATTGAAAAAATGGACTTTTTCATTTCACCTGCATATTCAGTTCCACCAATTAATATCGTACGTTTCTCAAAAGAGATGATAATAAAGGTTTCAGACTTTGTTCCATCAACGGCAGGATTTGCTTTGAAGTTTGGAGCAGAAATCACGTTGAAACCGGCTTTATGTGTCAGTAATTCTTCTGCATTTGGGCGGATAAACAATTGATGCGCAAATAGATTATGCCATGCAAATTCATTCACAACTTGAATTGGCAATTGTGTCTTTTTATCTGCACCCGCAAAACCTTTAAACACAAATATTTCTTCTTTTTCTTTTAAGTAGTCTAAAACTTTATGATAGAGGTTGTTAAAAACATCTTCCGAAATTGGCTGGTTTAATTGACCCCAATCGATTTTATCCTTTATAGATTCTTCCATTACAATAAATTTGTCTTGTGGAGATCGTCCTGTATATTTACCTGTAGATACACTAATGGCACCAGTAGAGGTTAATTTTCCTTCATTCCTTGATAAGACTTTTTCCACTAATTGAGGTACTGACAATTGAATGTGAACATTATTTTCTTCTAACAATTGACTTAATTCATTTGGAACATATACGGAATTCATCAGAGAAAACCCTTCCTTTTTTGTTTTTTAATATTCATTATATTTACGAATAGTATAACACATTGAACTGAATAGTCTATACTAATTAGAGAATTTAGGTTGTATTATTTACTATAATGTAGAAGTGGGAAAAATTCATATTTTTACCCTTAATTTGCTAAAAAAAATATTGACAATGTTCGACATGTTCAAGTATGATTTTAATTTGAACGGATACTCTCTTATCCTGAGCTGGTGGAGGGACAGGCCCTATGAAACCCAGCAACCTGCTTTATGAGAAATGGATCGCATATTCGATTCAATTCTCAAGTGCGAAGGTGCTAATCTGACGCAAGGCTTTGACCTTGAACGATAAGAGTGAAAGGCCCGGAACAACCTTTCCTCATGTGGTAAGGTTTTTTGTTTTGTATAAGACCTTTTATTTAATGTGCTAATAAAGGCTCTTTTCTTATACTTTGCTGCTATTGTAGATTGAGGCCCTTGTTGAGCAATGAATTGTTGCAAAAGAATTTTCATTGTAAGAAAAGAGCTGCAACCTTAATCTCAAGCACAAAAATAAATTGTTCCGCGTTAAAATCGGATTTAGGATTTTAACAACAATTTTATGAAAACAGCCTTAATAAAAATCCTTTGTTTATTTCATACTAAGGGAATGAGTACCGTATCAATAATGTCAGTGGTTCAAGAAGTATTCCTGTAACCTTCATGTGAACCTTGATTTATCTCATAATATAGGAGGAAATCAGATGTCAAGAAACGCACGTTTGTTCACTTCTGAATCAGTAACGGAAGGTCATCCAGATAAAATCTGTGACCAAATTTCTGATTCGATTTTAGATGCAATTTTAGCAAAGGATGCAAATGCTCGGGTTGCTTGTGAAACTTCTGTAACAACTGGTTTAGTTTTAGTTGCAGGGGAAATTACTACATCTACTTACGTTGATATTCCAAAAATCGTTCGTGAAACGGTGAAGGGTATCGGGTACGATCGTGCTAAATATGGTTTTGATTCCGAGACCTGTGCAGTATTAACCTCAATCGGTGAACAAAGTCCTGACATCGCAATGGGTGTTGATCAGGCACTTGAGGCACGTGAAGGACTAATGTCTGATGAAGAAATTGAAGCAATTGGAGCAGGGGACCAAGGCTTAATGTTTGGTTTTGCTTGTAATGAAACAAATGAGCTTATGCCTCTTCCAATCTCTCTTGCACATAAGCTTGCTCGTAAGTTAACAGAGGTAAGAAAAGATAAAGTTCTTGAATACCTTCGTCCCGATGGAAAAACTCAAGTAACCGTTGAGTATGATGAAAATGATAAGCCTGTTCGAATTGATACGATTGTCATTTCAACTCAGCATAATCCAGAGGTAACATTGGAGCAAATCCAACGTAACTTGAAGGAATATGTTATTAATCCAGTGGTACCAAAGGAATTAATCGATGAAAATACAAAATACTTTATCAACCCAACAGGACGTTTCGTTATTGGCGGACCTCAAGGGGATGCTGGGTTAACAGGACGTAAAATCATTGTTGATACATATGGCGGATATGCTCGTCATGGCGGAGGTGCTTTCTCCGGTAAGGATCCTACAAAGGTTGACCGTTCTGCGGCCTATGCAGCACGTTATGTTGCGAAGAATATTGTAGCAGCAGGACTTGCTGATAAAGTTGAAGTACAGCTTGCCTATGCAATTGGTGTAGCAAGACCCGTTTCAATTGCTGTTGATACATTTGGTACTGGCAAAGTGAGCGAAGATGTATTAGTTGAACTGGTAGGTTCAAACTTTGACCTTCGTCCTGCTGGAATCATTAAAATGTTGGATCTTCGCCGCCCAATCTATAAACAAACAGCTGCATATGGTCATTTTGGCCGTACTGATGTTGATCTTCCTTGGGAGCGTACAGACAAAGCAGACACTTTGCGTCAACAAGCAAATATTTAACCAAAATACAGGGGAGTTGCATTTTACATGTAACTCTCTTTTTCATTTAGTCGTCTAAGTTTAGGGCAATGTGTTTATGTAAAAACTGTTTATACCTGAATTTTCCTACCTTTCACACTGCCATTTTTCAAATAATAGTGGTAGGATAAGAGAGTATGTTTTTTAGATTGGATATTTAGATTGGAGTAGGTGACGTACATAATGTGTGGTTTTATTGGTTGTGTACACGACAAGGAACAAAACTATCGTGATGAACAAAAACAACAATTCAAAAATATGAACGATATTATTACCCATCGTGGACCTGATGATGATGGCTTTTTTTATGATGATCATATTCAATTTGGCTTTCGCCGTTTAAGTATTATTGATATTGAATGTGGACATCAGCCATTAACATATGAAAATGAGCGTTATTGGATTATTTTTAACGGTGAGGTTTACAACTACGTAGAACTTCGTGAAGAATTGCTCAAAGAGGGCTTACAGTTTGCCACAAATTCAGATACAGAAGTCATTATTGCTCTATACAGCCATTTGAAAGAAAAGGCGGTAGAAAAATTACGCGGGATGTTTGCCTTTACGATTTGGGATAAACAAGAACAGACACTATTTGGTGCCAGAGACCCATTTGGGATTAAACCATACTTTTATTTTGTGGATGAAGAGAGAACTTTCTTTGCTTCTGAGAAAAAGAGTATCCTTTTAGCCCTTGAAAATGATGTTTTAGACTATGATTCACTTCAGCACTATTTGACTTATCAGTTTGTCCCTGAGCCTAATACGATGTCTAAAGGTATTCATAAGTTGGAGCCAGGACATTATTTTACGAAAAAGATTGGCTCGCCAATGGAGATCAAGAGGTATTGGAAAGCGCATTTTAACCCGATCCAAAAATCAGAGTCAGATTTTATTAAAGAAATACAAGATGTGTTAATAGATTCAGTAAAAATGCATATGAGAAGTGATGTTCCGGTCGGTTCTTTTCTTTCAGGCGGAATAGATTCTTCGATTATTGCATCCATTGCGAAACAATTTCACCCAGCTATTAAGACGTTTTCTGTTGGTTTCGAGTACCAGGGATTCAGTGAAATCGATGTAGCAAAGGAAACAGCAGAAAAGTTGGGTGTAGAAAATATCAGCTATGTGATAACACCACAGGAATACATGAATGAACTTCCGAAAATCATGTGGCATATGGATGATCCCCTTGCTGACCCTGCCTGCATCCCGCTTTACTTTGTTGCGCGTGAAGCAAGGAAGCATGTAACCGTCGTTCTTTCTGGTGAAGGGGCTGATGAATTGTTTGGCGGCTACAATATTTACCGGGAGCCGCAGGATTTAGATATGTTTAATAAAATCCCAAGAGTAGGAAAAGTATTGTTAAAAAGGATTGCGAACATGATGCCTGAGGGAATGAAGGGTAAAAGCTTTATTGAACGCGGTGTAACTCCTATGGAGGAACGCTATATTGGCAATGCGAAAATGTTCACTGAGGAAGAAAAGAGAGAATTGCTTTCCGTCTATCGTGAAGGCTTACATTACACAGATATCACTAAACCACTTTATACAGAATCAAGGGGCTATGATCCTGTTGACACCATGCAATACATTGATATTCATACTTGGATGCGCGGGGATATTCTTTTGAAGGCTGATAAAATGACGATGGCGCATTCATTAGAGCTTCGTGTTCCATTTTTGGATAAAGTAGTGTTTGATACAGCGTCCAAAATACCAACAAGCTTGAAAACGGCTAATGGTACGACAAAGTATATCTTGCGAAAAGCTGCTGAAGGAATTGTCCCTGAGCATGTATTAAACCGTAAGAAACTTGGTTTCCCAGTGCCAATTCGCCATTGGCTGAAGAATGAAATGAATGAGTGGGCAAAAACAATTATTCGCGAAAGCAGCACAGAGCATTTAATCAATAAATCTTATGTTTTAAAACTTCTTGAGGATCATTGCCAAGGAAAAGCTGATAACAGCCGTAAAATCTGGACCGTTCTTATTTTTATGATTTGGCATCAAGTATATGTAGAAGGCAAGTATTCCTTTTCAGGACAAAAAGAACTGCTGACAATGAAACATTAAGATAATAAGAAAGCACCCATAAAAAATTTATGGGTGCTTTTCTATACTATTATTTTTGTAATGACTTATAATATTGAGCTTTTTCTGCATATTCTGTATAAATCCTGTTCATTTCACTAATGTCATGTTCATTTAATTCTCTAATAACTTTTGCAGGTCTGCCAAATGCTAATGTATTAGGAGGGATTTTTTTACCTTGCGGCACGAGACTGCCTGCACCTATAAAGGCTCCTTCTCCGATTTCGGCCTGATCTAGAATAATCGAACCCATCCCGATTAAAGCCTTTTTACGAATAATGCAGCTATGGAGAATAACCTGATGTCCAACCGTTACTTCATCCTCTAAAATCAATGGATTATTCGGGCTTTGGTGCAATACAGAGTTGTCTTGAATATTTACTTTTTTCCCAATAACAGTAGGTGCGACATCTCCTCGAATGACGGAGTTAAACCAGACGCTCGATTCCTCGCCTATTTCAACATCACCTGTAATAGTAGTAAAATCTGCAAGGAATGCAGAATCTGCAATTTTTGGATACTTTCCTTTGTAGGGATAGATCATATTCGTCGCTCCTTTTTGACTGAAATACATATTCAATTTAATATTATACTAAATAGAATATTTTTCTAGGGGGAAAAACTATGTGGAAGTGGGAAGCAGAAGGGGAAGCGAAGGCTGTGATTGTGATGGTTCATGGTGCAATGGAACATCATCGACGTTACGGCTGGCTCATTGAAATGTGGCGCAGGTCCGGATTTCATGTCATCATGGGTGATCTTCCTGGGCAGGGTATGACAACAAGATCCCGCAGGGGCCATATAGATTCTTTTGATGAGTATCTAAGTGAAGTGAAGGATTGGATTAAAGCAGCCTATCGTTATGAATTGCCTGTTTTTTTGTTTGGGCATAGTATGGGAGGCTTAATTGCTATTCGGTTGCTACAGGAAGAAAAAATGGACTTAGCTGGAGTCATTCTCTCTTCTCCATGTCTCGGACTTATGCAATCACCATCCAAATTTTTAGATTTACTATCACATGGAATTAATGTGGTTTTTCCTTCTTTTCGAATGAATTCAGGAATAACGGTTGATATGGCCACCCGCAACAAGGATGTTATAGAGGCAGATGCCGATGATACTCTCTACATAACAAAAGTCTCTGTTAGATGGTACCGTGAATTAGTTGAGGCCATGAAAGAGGCATTTCTGTCTATTGAAGGCACCAAGGATGTGCCGATGCTGGTCATGCAAGCCGGCGATGATAAAATTGTTAATAAAGCTCCTGTTAAGGAGTGGTTCAACCATGCACCTTTATCAGAAAAAAGGTTTAAAGAATGGCCAAAGCATTATCATGAAATTTTTAATGAACCAGAACGGGAAGATATATTTGAATACGCGAAGGATTTTGTCATCAGCCAACTAAAAGCAATAGGTTATATTGTTTAAGTAGGCATGTTTTCAAAGATTGTTGTTAAAATTTTAAAGCCGATTTTAACGTGAAAATAGTTATTTTGCACTTTTAGTTTGCAGGCTCTTTTCTTATATATTTTGTGTTCAAAAAGTAACAAAGTATAAGAAAAGAGCCTCTAAGAAAGGAAAGAGGAACTCTCCATGATGCCAATCAGACTCATGTCAAAGGTATATCGTCGAATTATTCCAGCTGTTCATCAAGAACTTGGGTATTGGAGGTCCCGGGCAGAAAGCATCCCTAATGAGGAGCTTAGGACACAGGCTCTGGCTAGTATTGAACATAAAACCTTTCACTGTGAGGGCGGAGGTATTCTAGCTTTATCCGCGGTTGATGAGTATAAGAAAGCAGTGAAATTTATTGTTGCCTATCAAACCATTAGTGATTACTTAGATAATCTTTGTGACCGGAGTACCTCGCTTGATCCCGAGGATTTTGCAGCCCTCCATGAATCTATGCATGATGCGCTTACATTAGAAAGCCAGCCTAAGAACTATTACCGGTTCCGTGAGGATCAAAACGATGGCGGTTATTTAAATGATTTAGCGAAAACGTGCAGATCTGTATTAAATGAAGTGGAACATTATCCTTTAATAAAAGAATATCTTTTGGAGCTTTGCGAATATTATTGCAACCTGCAAATCCACAAGCATGTGATTCAAGAAGAACGTGTACCTAGACTGGAAAAATGGTTTGCAGACCATCAAAATAACCTGCCAGAGATGGAATGGTATGAGTTTTCTGCCTGCTCTGGTTCCACTTTGGGGATATTCTGTCTTATTTCTTATGCGATGAGAGAAGATTTTCGTGCGGAGGATGGAGAAAATATTCGGAAAGGTTATTTTCCGTACATACAGGGGCTTCATATTTTATTAGATTATTTTATCGACCAAGAAGAAGATCGAGAAGGCGGCGACTTGAATTTTTGTTTTTTTTATGAAAACCCAGAAACCCTTTTTAAACGGTTAAAACATTTTGTCAGTGAAGCAGACAGACATACGGAGTTCCTGCCGCATAAAAAATTCCACCAGCTTATTAACCGAGGATTATTAGGGATTTACTTATCGGATGGAAAGGTTCGCAAACAGAAGAATATCCGAAAATTAGCAAAGGGGATCATTAAGACTGGCGGCATGATTAGCTATTTCTTCTACATTAATGGACTAGCCTATCGTTCTGTACAAAAATGGATTCCCTCATTGTTTACCAGACTTTCGTAAAAAAAAGGTAAACCAAGCCAAAGCATCTTGGTTTACCTTTTTTCAATTGCAATGATAAAAGGGGGATTATTTTGTTGATTGATAAACTGATACTGTAGAACATGTGCCTTCTTTTGATCAATTTCCTGACAATACGTCAATAAAGCATCGCGCTCAACAGCACCCTCGGTGTGACCGTGGTAAATCACAAGGATAATGATTCCTTCTGGAGCCATTATCTCAAGCAATTGTTGTATGGCAGATATGGTGGTTTCTGGTTTTGTAACAATTGCTTTATCACTTCCAGGCAAATACCCTAAGTTAAAAATCGCTGCCGTTAACGTACCATGGTGTTCATCAGGGATTAGCTTAAAAAGCTGTTCGTGACCTGCATGAAAAATAGTGACTCGATCAGCCAGACCATGTTTCTTCAGTCTTTCCGTACTGGTACGAATGGCCTCCTCCTGGACATCAAATCCATACAATCTACCGCTAGGACCAATAAGACCAGCGAGAAAGACTGTATCATGACCATTTCCCAAAGTAGCATCAACAACCACTCCGCCGCTAGTAATAGCTTTTTCAAGTAATTTCTTTGCGAATGGAAGGATTCGATCTAGCTTCATGGTTAGTTCCTCACGGTGCTATCTTGATAATATTTTCCTTGATAGCTGTTTCTTCTTTTAAGCTCGGCATCAATGGAATTAAGTACTTCCCACTTATTCACACTCCACATCGGTCCTACCATTAAATCAATCGGTCCATCACCTGTAATTCGGTGAACAATTATTTCCGGCGGTAAAATTTCTAATTGATCACATACTAAATTGACATAATCCTCTTGAGAAAGAAATTCGAGCATTCCTTTTTCATACTGTTTAACCATTGGCGTTCCTTTTAGTAAGTGAAGCAAATGAATTTTGATTCCTTGAACATCAAGCTTTGCAACTTCTCTGGCACTTTCCATCATCATTTCATTTGATTCAAGAGGTAATCCATTGATAATGTGAGAGCAAATCCGGATTCCATGTTTCCTAAGCTTATTTACACCTTCAACATAACATTGGAAATCGTGGGCACGATTGATTAATAATGCTGTCCGTTCATGTACTGTTTGCAAGCCAAGTTCAACCCATAGATAAGTTCTCTTGTTTAACTCAGCTAGATATTCAACAACATCGTCTGGGAGACAATCAGGGCGAGTAGCAATCGATAATCCAACGACACCCTCCTGCTTGAGAACTCTCTCAAACTTTTCACGGAGAACCTCAACCGGTGCATGGGTATTCGTATAGGCTTGGAAGTAGGCCATGTACTTGCCGTCTTTCCATTTAGTATGCATTTTTTCCTTGATTTCAAGGAATTGTGTTTCTAAATCATCGGTACGGTCACCGGCAAAATCACCAGAACCAGCTGCGCTGCAAAAAGTACACCCGCCGTGAGCAACCGTACCATCACGGTTTGGACAATCAAAACCGCCATCTAAAGCAACCTTAAAAACTTTATGGCCAAATTGCTGGCGCAGGTGATAATTCCATGTATGATAACGTTTATCGTCAGTAGCATATGGAAAAGGGTTGGTCTGAGTCAAATCAGAAACCTCCTTTTTTATTTTTCAACATAACTTACATTTTAACATGAAAAGAAGGCCTTATCCATTTGTAATAAATGTATATGATCTAGCTCCAGCGCCTAGGGGCTCGGGGTCATAAGTCAATCCGTCAAGAAGGTTAAAGAGCGTAACCTTCCTGCCGGCTCGCCTTATGCCTGTCGCCCCTGAACAAGGCGCCTCCGCTTTTCTAAATTGGTAGTAATTATCAATCATTTAATGTAATAGGAAAATGCAGAGAGAACAAAATAACAAATGAAGCATTTCGCTTCATGTATTTTTGGCACCAAAATAAAGGGGGTCAACAATGGCTACTCGTGATTCAATGGATAATTTAATTCAGCAGTGTGAGGATACAATTCGTTATGCGAAAGAACAGTTTGAAACAAGCAGCCTTCAAGAGCATTACAATAATGATGACTATACCAAGGCCTTACAGGATCTTGAACAAACCTATCAGGATATTGCAAAAATGGCTCATAGTGCGAATTCTCAGCAGCGGGATCAACTCCATCGTATGAGATTACAAATACAGCAGCTTCAAAACACCATGATATTAGAGGGGCAGACTTATACAGGAGGAAACCCAACTTGAAAAAGCGCTCGAAAAAAAATAACCCAGAACAAAAGACAAGAAATGGCAGCAATAATCAAGATCTCGAGTTAGGTCAGGATTTCGACCTTGTAAAACAAGCAAAAAAGCAATATGAAAAATCAGGCGGTCAGCCAGTAAAATCAAAATTTCACCAAGAAAAAAATCAATCATCTTAATACATTATTTGACCTTCGACATTTGTTGAAGGTCTTTTTATATTTAAAAGTCCTAATAACACCATGAAAATAAGGTAAAATTCCAGTTCACAAATTAGAAATAACTCAATATGTTTTTGTGATTTTGGTCACAGAATACGTTGGGCTAATTTGCGATAAATAAGATAAAGAAATTCCGCACTATATATTTTTTTTAAGATTGATTGTGAACGAATTCACAAATTCTTCACAAATAAGAAGGGAAGTAAGAATGATGAAAAAATTACTAATTAACATAAATTTTTTCCTATGTTTACTGCTGCTATTAAACCCTTTAATCATCGCAGCAGAAGAAAATAAAAACATCTTAAGTATGGAAGAACTTGCAATAAAAATAATGCCTGAATTTGCCTACCACCCAAATGATGTCAAAAAAGAGCATCCGCCATTACTAATCGGCTATCAAGGAACCATGCGCAATCAATCTGAACAGCCACAAATAGGGCAGATTGAAATCCCTCTTCCTATAGATGCTAAGAACTTCAGAATTGGATATGTTGCTGATTATTCAAGCGACTTATCCAAGGTGTATGAAATTGAGTACATACTAGATCAAGAAAAAAGAACTATTTCCTGGACAACGAGTGAAGAAATTAAACCAAATGATGTTTATAAATTTGTTATTGAATTTTATACAGATAACATAATGGTTGATAATGATAAGAAATCCTTGCCATACCAATTTAAAAGCTTTACGGACATTGGCATATTCAATGTTTCGTTCATAGAGCCTATAAAGGCACAAAAGTTCGTACTTGATCCAGCACCTGAAGAGAAAAACACTCATGGTGATGAAAAAGGAGTTCACTCCTATTTCTATCAAGGAATCAAAGCTGGAGAGGAAAAAAGCTTTACACTGACGTATGAACGAAAAGAGACGACATCCACCGTTGAGATGATGGAGAACCAAGAACAACAACCGCTTGACACTATAGAGAATAAAAAAAGTCCGGCTATCCTTTCCGTTGCAGCAGTTAGTGGAATAGGTTTAATTGCTGCAGGTGCATTCGTTTTCTTAATGAGAAGAAAACGTCCACAGAGCTAGCCTAGTGAGAACATTCCTTTTGGCAATAAAGTGCTCATGTACTTTATTCAATAAATTAGAGAGAAAGATATAAATTATGGGAGGTGAAAGAATGTTAAAAAGAGGATTAAAAAAATTGCTGGCAATTGATAAAAGGGTATTAATTCTAGGCGCTCTTATCGCTGGCGTACTCTTTTCATTCGGGACAGTTAAGACAATGGCTTACTTAGATTCACCAGGTTTTTGTCAAAACTGTCACACAATGAAGTCTGTGTATACATCATTTGTGGATTCGACTCATGCAGAATTGCAGTGTAACGACTGCCATTTGCCGCATGAAAGTGAGGTTGGAAAGTTATTTTTTAAAGGCCGTGCAGGGATGACACATATTTTCTACAACACACTGGGTACTGAAGATATACCAGATAGAATCTATGCGACAACACGAACATTAAGAGTCATCAATCAAAACTGTGCGGAGTGTCATAAGAGCACAATTGATAATGTCTCACATGACGCAAAGGAAAACTGTATGTCATGTCACCAAACCGTACCGCATGGAAGCGATTTTAAAGATGATAGTTACCATCAGCCACCTAAGTCCGGTGAGCTATTAAAGAATAAGGGAGGATTTTAAGCATGAATAGGTTCCGCTATGGGGCATGCCTCCTTCTACTAGTATTTGTTCTCATCATTACTGGCTGCAGCAATTCCAGTGACGGTGCAAGTGAAAAAACGGCAAGTGCTAAGGAAGCGAAGGGTACAACAGGCCTTTCTAAAGACGAGATAAGTAATGAGGCCTTTAAAGAGTTATTTCCACTTCAATATAATAGCTATATGAAGAATGAAAAAATGGAAGATACAAAATACAATGGTTCTGTAAAGCGCAGTAAATACAATCCTGATAAGGAACCTTTACTTCCAGTTCTTTTTAACGGCTACGGATTTGCTACTGAGTATAATGAAGACCGCGGGCACGTGTATGCTCTTGAAGATATTCGTGATGTAAAGCGGATTAACGATAAATCAGTAGGTTCTTGTTATACATGTAAATCAACGGCAGTACCTCAAATGATTGAGGAAATGGGCGACGATTATTGGGGAGCCAATTTTAATAAAGAAATTTGGCCAAAAGGGGAAGCAATGGGACACTCACCAATTGGATGTTCTGATTGCCATGACCCCGAAACAATGGACTTACGCGTTACACGTCCAAGCTTTTACAAGGCTTTAGAAGCTCAGGGAGTTGATACTTCCAACCCAACGAAAAATGATATGCGCAGTTATGTTTGCGGACAGTGCCATGTGGAGTACCACTTCGCAGCAGATAATAGTGAAGTAACCTTTCCATGGAATAATGGTTTCAAACCTGAAGATATGTATGAATACTATAATACAATTGCAAAAGAAGAAGGATTTGAAAAGGACTGGGTTCATAATATCTCAGGAACTCCAATGTTAAAAGCACAGCACCCTGAATTCGAAACCCATGCGAGCGGTACACATGGTAAGGCAAATGTATCCTGTGCGGACTGTCATATGCCATATGAACGTGTAGATGGAAAAAGGAAAATTACCTCACACTATTGGACTTCACCGCTTAAAACGATGGATACGTCTTGTGGACAGTGTCATGGTGATAGAGATTTAGACAAATTAAAAGATCGTGTTATTGAAATCCAAGATGCAAACGTAAGTGCATTACATGAAGCACAGGATATTTCAACCACAGCTCACTATTACATTAACAAGATGATTACTTCTGGAGTCAGCCAAGACAAAATCAAGCAGGCTCAGGAATTTATCCGTAAAGGTCAATGGTTCTGGGATATTGTAGCCGCTGAAAACTCTTCAGGCTTCCACAATCCACAAGGTTCAATGGATTCATTAAGAGAGTCAGTTGTACAATCCAATAATGCTATTCGCCTTGCAACAGAAGAGTTAGTGAAAAAAGGTGTCAGCATCGAAGAGGTTAATTCTGAGATTGAGAAAGCTAAGAGTGCTGTACAAGCTGAAGCTGTAAATGAGAATAAAAAGAATCATGCTATTAATAGCTACTTCCCTGCACAACAGCCAGTAGTGCCAGCAGTAAAAAAATAGACCCTTTCAAGCATCTGCTTAATCGTCCCGCTAAGAAGGATTAAGTAACATCGTGAAAGAGTCCGTAATGGTTTTGAAGAAAACACTGTTTCTCTTTTGGAGACAGTGTTTTCTTGTTATTATTGTGAACAAATCATGTCTAGCTGTCAATTAAACTTATCTGGTATTGGTCTAAAATTGGTGAAAATCAAATATTTTATAAGGAAGAATCCAATATGAAATAGGTGAGGATCATGTATGTTGTTCATTTTTTTGAAGACAAGATAGAACTATTAAATCAGCTTCTTGGAAGTGTTCCAGCCGTCGGTGAAATGATTACCGTTAAAGGTCGTAAAGGGAAGGTCACTGATGTTAATCAGGTAGATGACAAACATGTACATGTACAGATTATGGTAGAAAAGGTAGTAGTTAAAAATAAGCCTACAGCAGCAGACCTAGCGAAAAGGAAAAAAAGATAATTAAGATTCTAGAGGTCCTATTAAAGGGCTTTTTTTTATTATTACAACAAATTGGAAAAGGATTGCATGAAAGCGGGTATGGGACTACAATATCTTTTGGAACTCGAAATTTCTCGAAATTAGTGAATGATAAAGGAGCGTTTTTCATGCCACGAGCCTTATGGCTGTTAATTATTGGGATGGCAGTGAATGTAACAGGTAATTCTTTTCTATGGCCTCTAAATACAATCTATATTCACGATCATTTAGGTAAGTCTTTATCGATGGCTGGGGTTGTTTTAATGTTGAACTCCGCAGCGAGCGTCATTGGAAATCTTTATGGCGGCAGTCTTTTTGATAAAATCGGCGGCTACAAATCTATACTACTAGGAATAGGTATCTCCCTTTCAGCCCTAATTGGATTAACGTTCTGGCATGGCTGGCCAGAATATATTGTTTTCCTTACCATTGTTGGATTTGGCAGTGGAGTCACTTTCCCCGCCATGTATGCGATGGCGGGAATGGTTTGGAAGGAAGGCGGACGTAAAGCCTTTAATGCCGTTTATATTGCGCAGAACCTTGGAGTAGCGGTCGGAGCCGCACTTGGCGGCATTCTTGCAGATTACTCATTTGAGTTAATCTTCCTTGCGAACACAGTTATGTATATTATCTTTTTACTAATCGCTGTTTTTGGCTATAAAGGGATTTCAACTGGTTCGGCTAAACAAGCGAATAGCATTCAGGATGCAGCACTTAAAAAGGAGAGAAAAAATCTATATGCTTTATTGATTTTATGTTCAGGTTATTTGCTATGCTGGGTTGGCTACGTTCAATGGATGACAACGATTGCCTCGTATACTCAGGAAATTAATATTTCATTATCGCAATACAGCCTATTATGGACGATAAATGGTGCACTAATTGTTCTTGGGCAGCCATTATTAAATGGCTTGCTTAAGCGTCTTGCTGCCACGCTAAAGGTGCAAATCCTCATCGGAATTGCTATTTTTATTGTTTCTTTCCTTACAGCAGGAAATGCAAATGCATTTTCAGGATTTCTTGTAGCGATGATTATTTTAACGATTGGCGAAATGTTTATTTGGCCAGCAGTTCCAACAATCGCCTTTGGCTTAGCCCCAAAAGGGCGTGAAGGTTTCTATCAAGGAATCGTCAATAGTACTGCCACAGGCGGAAGGATGATTGGTCCTTTACTCGGAGGTATGCTTGTTGATCTATATAGCATGTCTGCATTATTTTTCGTCTTAATTGGCTTATTCGTTATCGCGATTGTAACAACCCTAACGTATGACCGTATATTAAAATCAGAAAAAAAAGTATCAGATATAAATATGCCAGTCTCATGATGAGTCTGGCTTTTTGATGTTTAAAAATAATTTTTTTGGTCAAACTGTTTTAGGTGAATGTTACTTGCATACTGCTGGGAAATTTAATACAATAACCGTAATACTTTTTATATTTAATGACAGTGAGTAGGAGTAGTAGTGAATCATACCCGTTTTTTAGAGAGTTGACGGCTGGTGGAAGTCAACCGGGTATATCATGAACTCGCCTATGAGTTGCAAACATGAAAGAATAGTAATGTTTGCCGTATTCCGCGTTAAGGGTGAATGAAGCGAGTGTTAACAACACTAATGTGGGTGGTACCGCGGGAAGATACATAACAATCCTCTCGTCCCTTTTTGGGATGAGGGGTTTTTTTAATTTTTTTATCTAGCTGCAGCGCCTAGCCCCTCGAGGTCAAATAACCTTCGGCAATAAAAGTCAAAGAACGGATTTTTCTTGCCGAAGAACATTTGCTTGTCGGGGCTAAACAAGGCGCTTCCGCTTTTATTTTAAGGAGGCAACACTTATGAGTTTTGATCATCAGCATATTGAGAAAAAGTGGCAAAAGAAATGGGAGACAGAAAAAACATTTAAAACGAGTGAAGAATTTGATAAACCAAAATTCTACGCATTAGATATGTTTCCTTATCCATCGGGAGCAGGGCTGCATGTTGGACACCCTGAAGGTTACACCGCTACAGATATTCTTGCTCGCTTAAAGAGAATGCAAGGGTACAATGTTCTACATCCGATGGGATGGGATGCTTTCGGTTTACCAGCCGAGCAATATGCATTGGATACTGGAAACGATCCTGCAGAGTTCACAGAGAAGAATATTAACACGTTCCGAAGACAAATTAAATCATTAGGTTTTTCATATGATTGGGACCGGGAAGTAAACACAACGGATCCAGAATATTATAAATGGACGCAATGGATTTTTCTAAAGCTATGGGAAAAGGGTCTTGCTTATATTGATGAAGTAGCTGTTAACTGGTGCCCAGCACTAGGTACAGTACTAGCCAATGAGGAAGTTATCGACGGTAAAAGTGAGCGCGGCGGGCATCCGGTTGAGCGTCGACCAATGAAGCAGTGGATGTTAAAAATTACTGCTTACGGTGATCGTTTGCTTGAGGACTTAGAAGAACTTGACTGGCCAGAGAGTCTTAAAGAAATGCAGCGCAACTGGATTGGCCGTTCCGAAGGTGCTGAAGTAACCTTCAACATCGAGGGCCATGATGAAACATTTACTGTATTCACAACACGTCCAGATACATTATTTGGCGCTACTTATGCGGTTCTTGCTCCAGAGCATTCTTTTGTTAGTAAAATTACGACGAATGAGCAGCGGGCAGCAGTTGAGGCTTATTTAGATAAAGTCAAGACAAAGAGTGATCTTGAACGTACCGATCTTGCGAAAGAAAAAACAGGTGTTTTTACTGGTGCTTATGCGATTAATCCCGCTAATGGCGAAAAAATGCCAATCTGGATTGCGGATTATGTATTAGTTAGCTACGGTACTGGTGCAATCATGGCTGTTCCTGCACATGATGAACGCGACTACGAATTTGCGAAACAATTTGATCTGCCAATTAAGCCGGTTGTTGCAGGCGGCGATATTGAAAATGAGGCTTATACAGGTGATGGTGAACATATCAACTCTGAATTCCTTAATGGATTAAATAAAGAGGAAGCAATCACCAAAATGATTTCGTGGTTGGAAGAAAAAGAAATTGGAACGAAGAAGGTAACCTTCCGTTTACGGGATTGGCTGTTCAGCCGCCAGCGTTATTGGGGTGAGCCGATTCCAATAATCCATTGGGAAGATGGCACGATGACGGCTGTACCTGAAGGTCAGCTGCCATTAACTTTACCGAAAACAAAGAATATCAAACCTTCTGGAACAGGAGAGTCGCCACTAGCGGTAATAGAGGATTGGGTAAATGTTGTTGATCCAAAAACAGGTAAGAAGGGTCGTCGTGAAACAAATACCATGCCGCAATGGGCAGGCAGCTGCTGGTATTATTTACGCTATATTGATCCGAAAAATGATCAATCTCTTGCATCAAAAGAAAAATTAGATCATTGGCTTCCAGTTGACGTTTACATCGGTGGTGCAGAGCATGCTGTTCTTCACTTATTGTACGCTCGTTTCTGGCATAAAGTCCTTTATGATATCGGAGTTGTCGCTACGAAAGAACCATTCCAAAAGCTTTTCAACCAGGGAATGATTCTAGGTGAAAATAATGAAAAAATGAGTAAATCAAAAGGAAACGTTGTGAATCCTGATGATATTGTTGACAGCCATGGTGCCGATACACTACGGTTATATGAAATGTTCATGGGACCACTTGATGCTTCCATTGCATGGTCAACGAACGGTTTGGATGGCTCCCGTCGTTTCCTTGATCGAATCTGGCGTTTATTGGTGGAGGAAAATGGAGAATTAAATCCAAAGATCCAAGCCAACGAAGAAGCTTCTTCATTAGAAAAGGTGTATCACCAAACGGTGAAAAAGGTAACAGAGGATTACGAGGGCTTACGATTTAATACCGCTATTTCACAAATGATGGTATTTATTAATGAAGCTTATAAAGCAACCGTACTTCCAAAACACTTTGCAGAAGGCTTTGTAAAAATGCTTGCCCCAGTAGCTCCGCATGTAGCTGAAGAGCTTTGGGAAAAACTTGGGCATGGTGGTACAACAATTTCCTATGAAACTTGGCCGGCATATGATGAAGCTAAATTAGTTGATGACGAAGTAGAAATTGTTATCCAAGTTAACGGGAAAGTTAAGACAAAGTTACTAGTCCCAACGGACGCAAGCAAGGAAGCTTTAGAAGGTATTGCCATGGATGATGAAAGAGTGAAGGAACAAATCGAAGGAAAAACGATTCGTAAAGTGATCACAGTTCCGGGTAAACTAGTAAATATTGTTGCAAATTAATATTGAGTGAGCCCCCTTATCTAAGGGGGTATCCTTTCTTAGGGGTGGGAAAGATGGAAGAGATTCAAATTATTACACCAGAAGAATTAAAGAAGAAGCTTGAGCAAGGGGAAAAACTTGAGCTTGTTGATGTTAGAGAAGACGAAGAGGTAGCAGAGGGAATGATACCTGGCGCAAAGCATATCCGCATGGGAGAGATTCCTGCTAACCTTGATTATTTTGATAAAGAGAAGGAATATATCTTTATTTGCCGCTCAAGCCGGAGGAGTGAAAATGTCTGCTATTATTTAAAGGACCAAGGATACAAGGTTCGCAATATGATTGGCGGCATGCTTGAGTGGACGGGTGATAGAAAATAAACGATTCCAATGCGGAATCGTTTTTTTTATACCCTTTATTTTTAATTTTCAGAAAAGATGGAAATAATGAAAATAAAAACAGAAAAGGAGATTCATATGATTCAGGTAAAGTTGTTTGACCGTGAACATGAAAAGGATCTAGAAAAGGAAATGAACCGCTTTTTAAAAGGAATTGATGAAAAGCAGTTAATGGATATTAAGTATAATGTAGCTGCCATAACCGAGGATGAAGCGGAAGAACAAATTTACTGTTTTTCGGCTATGATAATCTATCGGGCCTAATAAGATATTAGGCCTGATATTGTTTTTTAGCGGTAAGTGCAGCGTTTGTTCCTGCAAGTCTTCCCGTAACTAACGCTGAAGTAATATTATATCCACCGGTATACCCATGAACATCTAGAATTTCGCCACAAAAGTAGAGTCCCCCCATTAATTTAGACCCCATTGTCTGCGGTTCAATTTCTTTAACTGAGACTCCGCCGCCGGTTACGAACGCTTTTTCCAGCGGTAAAGTGCCATTTACTTTAATCAAGAATTCTTTACAGCTTTTCACAAAGGTACGGATTTTTTCATTCGAAATCGTCGCCCCCTGTTCGGAGGGGTCAATCTCATTGAACTCTAACAGGAACAATAGATATCGTTCAGGAACTAGCCCTTTTAATGTGTTTTTAATACTTTTCTTCGGTTCACTTTTTACCAATTTCACAATCTCTTGAAAAAAAACTTCTTCTTTTTTTTCAGGGATTACATCTAAACTCATTGTGACCTCAGCTAATTTCCACTTTTTCATCGCTTTCACAACGAATTGACTGCAGCGAAGAACGGCCGGACCACTTAGTCCAAAATGGGTAAATATCATATCCATTCGATGTGTAATGATGGGTTTACCTTTTGGATTCAATACACTGAGTTCAATATCCCTTAATGATAATCCCTGAAGCGATTTATTTTTAATAAAGATTTCATTTGAGGTGACAGGCACCTCGGTCGGAAACAATTCAGTAATCGTGTGCCCGGCTTTCCGCGCCCATGCATACCCATCCCCTGTTGAGCCGGTGTGGGGGACGGATTTGCCGCCGACAGCGATGACGACAGATTTAGCATGAATCTCTGTGCCGTTTTTTAATATTACGGAGGAAACGTGACCGTCCTTGTAAATGAGGTCAGCAACCGGGCTATTGGTGTAAACCTTCACCCTCAGTTTTTCTAATTGCGTCAATAGAGCATCGACCACTGATTGTGCTTTATTCGATACCGGGAACATCCTGCCATGGTCCTCTTCTTTTAAGGCAATACCTAGCTTTTCAAAGAACTTAATAATATCTTCATTACTAAAAATAGAAAAGGCACTGTATAAAAATTTCCCGTTACCAGGTAAGTGCTTGATAATTTCCTCAACAGGGAGTCGATTGGTAACATTACAGCGGCCGCCGCCAGAAATGGCGAGCTTCCTGCCTAGCTTGTCTCCTTTATCAATTAATAGGACCTTTAAACCTTTTTCGCCAGCTGCAATCGCCGCCATTAAACCTGAAGGTCCGCCTCCAATAACAACAACATCGTATATCATACTTCCACCAACTTTATGTATATTCAACTTAATTTTTAATCCTGCGCATTATTCCATTATAAACATCCTTATTGAAAAGAAAACGAAAAGTCATCCATTTTTACGAAAATTAACTATGCTGTTAGTAGCATCACAGCCCAAAGAGTTGTAAACTACTAATAGTGTGCAAAAATAGCCGATATAAACTTTGCTCATATGCGCACAAACTTTTTCTTCACTGGGAAGGGATTCTAATTTTATGTCGTCTAAGCTTATAAGAGGAACATTTATTTTAACATTGGGTACGATTATATCCAAGATTCTTGGCTTACTATATGTTATACCCTTTTATCAAATTGTAGGTTCAGAAGGAACAGCATTGTATCAATATTCATACATACCCTACACGATCTTTATAAGTATTGCCACGGCAGGTGTGCCGCTAGCCGTTTCAAAATTCATTTCTAAATATAATGCACTCGAAGAGTATGCTGTTGGCCGTAAATTGTTTAAATCTGGACTAGTCATGATGCTATTGACTGGTATTGCTTCTTTTTTAATACTGTATTTATCCGCGCCGCTTATAGCTGACATGATTATCTCAAAGGAAGAGGATGTCGGTTCAAGAGCAAAGGATATTATTACGGTTATCCGCGCTGTGAGCTTTGCCTTGATTGTGATTCCGTTCATGAGTTTAATTAGAGGGTTCTTTCAGGGACATCAATCAATGGGACCGTCCGCAGTTTCCCAAGTGGTGGAACAGATTGTCCGGATTGCCTTCACACTTGCAGGAGCCTTTATCGTTATAAACTTTTTAAATGGAAGTATCGTAACAGCTGTAAGTGTGGCGACCTTTGCCGCGTTTGTAGGGGCAATTGGGAGTCTGGTGGTTTTATTTTGGTACTGGTATAAACGGAAACCACATTTAGACCAGCTTCTCGAACAAGATAGAGGAACTGCACAGGTTTCCTTGAGAGAAATCTATAAAGAAATCCTAATCTACGCTGCTCCCTTTGTATTTGTTGGAATTGCCAACCCATTATTTCAAGCAATCGATCAAGTCACCTTTACAAGGGCAATGCAGGATATTGGCCACAGTTTCAAGGCGGCTGATGCAGCATTTTCTATTTTAAATTTTGAATCACATAAAATCGTTATTATCCCTGTTTCCCTCGCAACAGGATTCTCCTTGGCTCTTGTTCCAAGTATCACGAAGGCTTTTGTAGATAATGATCGAAAAGGGTTAAAACAGCAGCTAAATCAGACCTTTCAAGTATTATTATTCTTAACACTGCCAGCAGCAATCGGTCTTTCTCTATTAGCAGAGCCTATCTATACCGTATTTTACGAGTATAAGCCGATTGGGTCTGAAGTACTAAGAGCCTATGCGCCAGTTGGAATTCTTTTTTCTTTATTTTTAGTAACGAGTTCCATTCTACAGGGTATCAATGAACAACGATGGACAGTATTAAGTTTGTTAGTAGGATTACTTATTAAATTATCGCTAAATATTTATCTTATTTCTATGTTTGAAACAAAAGGCGCGGTATACGCAACAGCACTTGGATACGTCGGAGCCATATTGATTCAATTATTTGTTATAAAAAGTTATGCAAAATACCCATTTTTATTTGTGTGGAGAAGGAGCTTGTTAATCGTTATTTTTGCTGGAGTCATGTGGGCTGGGACCGAAATCGTTTATCAGCTTCTTTTGTTATTTTTAACTCCAGATTCCAAGTTTCAGTCGCTCTTAATTATTTTCGTTTGTGCTGCGATTGGAGCGGTAATCTATTTTTACTTAGGATTAAAATCCGGACTTGTAAACAGACTATTTGGTGACAGGGTTGACACCATCAAGCGGAAATTAAGAATAACGAATTAACTCCTAAAAATGAAGGAGGATCACATTTTGAGAATTGATAAAATGCTTGCTAATCTTGGCTATGGAAGCCGAAAAGAAGTGAAGCAGCTTCTAAAAAGCGGTGCAGTCAAAATCGATGATGTAATCGTGAAGGATGCGAAACAGCACGTAGATGCAGCTAAACAAATTGTTACGTTAAATGGAGAAATTATTGAATATAGAGAGTTTATCTACTTAATGATGAACAAACCTCAAGGAGTATTGTCAGCCACCGAGGACAGTGTTGGTGAAACGGTAATCGACTTACTCGAACTCGAAGACCAGGTTTATGAGCCATTCCCCGTCGGAAGGTTGGATAAGGATACAGAAGGTTTGTTGCTAATTACAAATGATGGCCAATTAGCTCACAGGTTGTTATCCCCAAAAAAACATGTTCCCAAGACCTATTTTGCGGTGATAGACCAGGAAGTAACTGATGAAGACGTAAAGGCATTTGCAGAGGGAGTTACCCTCGATGATGGGTACGAAGCAAAACCAGGAGAGTTAAAAATTTTAAAGTCTGGCATTCGCTCCGATATCGAGCTGACGATAACCGAGGGAAAGTTCCATCAAGTGAAAAGAATGTTCGAAGCTGTTGGAAAAAAAGTCATTTACTTGAAACGGATTTCCATGGGGCCATTGCCATTAGATGAAACGCTCGAATTAGGGGAATACAGAGAACTAACCGATGAAGAAGTAGAATTATTAAAGGAATACCAAGTGGTATAATAGAAATAGGACAAGGCAAATGCCTTGTCCTATTTTATTCTAAGCTTGTAGGAAGGATGTTAACATCCAATTATGCTTGCTTAGTTTTTCAATTAACTCAGTAAACATATTACTCGTTACCTCGTCATTCACCTGTTCTGCTGCTGCTTTACCGCTATTTAATTCCGAAATAATCTGTGAGAAATCATTCACAATGGTTTGTACCATTTCTTCTGCTGTTAAATTCTCAGAAGTTTCTTCAATAGTGGCAAATTGGATGTATTCCTTTAGTGTTGAAATGGGCATTCCACCTGTAATTAATAAACGTTCAGCTAAATCATCGATTGTACCTGCTGCTTCTTCGTACAATTCTTCAAATTTTGCATGTAGGGTGAAGAATTGTGGTCCTTTAACATACCAGTGGAAACGGTGCAGCTTTGTGTATAGTACATTCCAGTTTGCGAGTTGTTGATTTATCACTTGTTCTAATGTTAATGTTTGTGTCATTGTTCATTCCTCCTAATTTCTTATCTGGATTAATTATAACAAATATTATACAAAAGTAAATATTAAATTATAATAATTATAAATAACAAATTTAAAATGTCCTTTTATAAAAATAAGTAACAATATATAAAAATGGGTAATCTAAAAATATTTACTACACTGTCCCGCATTTTGAAAATCCAAAAGGGGGAAGCATCATGAAACTGACACCAAAGGAAACCATCGAATTACATGGTTTTAATAATTTAACCAAATCGTTAAGCTTCAATATGTACGATATCTGTTACACAAGAACAAGGGATGAGCGTGAGGCATATTTAAAGTATATTGATGAGCAATACAGTGCCGAAAGATTACAAAAGATATTAACTCATGTATCAGATATTATTGGTGCACATGTATTAAATGTAGCGAGTCAGGATTTTGAACCAGCAGGTGCAAGTGTTACACTTCTTGTCTCAGAGGGCCCTGTTGAAAATGCCCCTTCAGAACATTTTGAGGAGTCACCAGGACCGCTTCCAGAATCGGTCGTCATGCAGTTGGATAAGAGTCATATTACGGTTCATACATACCCTGAATATCACCCGGATGAAGGTATTAGTACATTCAGGGCAGATATTGATGTATCAACCTGCGGAGAAATTTCACCGCTAAAAGCGCTGCATTATCTTATTCGTTCATTTGAAACAGACGTCATGACGATCGATTACCGGGTCCGCGGTTTTACAAGAGATAAGGATGGATATAAATTATTTATCGATCATGAGATTAGCTCAATCCAAAATTATATTCCCGAGGACGTTGGTGAATTATTCGACATGATTGACGTAAATGTGTATCAAGAAAATATCTTCCATACAAAATGCAAGCTTCGGGAGTTTGATTTAAATAACTATTTATTTGGCTATAAAAAAGAAACATTACATCCAGAAGAACTTATCGAAATTACCGAGAGAATAAAGCTGGAAATGGATGAAATCTTTTATGGCAAAAATATTGTGCAATAAATGACTGTATTACTTATCGCGTTAATATATCGAATCGTAGCCAAAAAGAAAGTTCGCAGCAGCCTTACGAAAAAGTAAGGCTGCTTTTTTGAAGATTCCAACCATTAACCACTATCTCTATGAACTCTCTATAGAGGATGAATAACAAAAAAGTGATATCCAAAATGGATATCACTTTTTCTTTGCTATAAATGATAGGAATACCAGAATTCCAACTATTACAAGGGAAACGGTTGAGCCAATTAAATTGTTTGGATTTAAAATAAACCCAATAAAGATTAGACTTAATGCTGCGATAGCGATGACTGTTGTAAATGGAAACCATTTTACCTGAAAAGAAGGCATAACCTTGTACTGCGATCTCAGCTTTAAATGGGCGGAACAAATCCCTATCCAAACCATCATAATCGTGAAACCAGGAATGGTCATAAGGTAACTAATGATATTACTAGGACTGATATATGCTAAGAAAACACCAACTAATAGACAGAGCGTTGTAATCATAAGTCCAGTAACGGGAATGCCGTTCCTTGAGGTTTTCATTAATGTTTTCGGAGCAACCCCGCTTTGTGCCATTGAAAATAACGTTCGAGATGTTGCATATATCCCCGAGTTTGCAGCTGATAGGACAGCCGTTAATAGGATGAAGTTCATTACATGTGCGGCCCCAGGAAGCCCTGTTATAGTGAAAACTTGAACGAACGGACTGTCTTGACCTGTTACTTGATTCCAAGGCATAATTCCGCAAATAATTAAGATGGGGAAGATGTAAAAAATAATAACCCGCCAAACTGCACCCTTAATGATACTTGGCATAACACGCTCTGCATCCTTGGTCTCCGTAACAGCAACCCCAATTAACTCAGCTCCGCCATATGAAAACATAACGACTAAAAAGGCACTGAACATTCCACTCACTCCATGGGGAAAGAAACCGCCATGTGCTGTGTAATTTGCAAGAGGATCCTCAATATTACTAGGAAATACACCAAATATTATGAGTGCGCCTAAAAGGATAAAAGCGACTAATGCGACTATTTTTATCCCTGCAAACCAAAACTCAAGCTCCCCATAATATTTAACAGGGAATAAATTTATCGCAATGATTACTACTGCACATAGCAGACTAAGCAGCCATAGTGGAATAGAAGGATACCAAAATTGCAAAAAACTTCCTGCAGCTAATAATTCAACAGTTATAACAATGATCCAGTTAATCCAATATAACCAGCCAGTAATAAATGACAGCTTGAACCCAAATGCTCGATAAAGAAGCAATTGTACATTGTGATTTGGAAATGCAATGGCCATCTCGCCTAAAGCAGCCATTACAATGAATAATAATAGTCCACCGATTAGATAGGTAAAGATAACACTGGGTCCCGCTATACTTAACGTATCGGAACTTCCTTTAAAAATACCTGTACCAATCATCCCAGCTAATGCAATAAACTGTACATGCCTTGGCAGTAATCCTTTTTTTAACTCATGCTGATTATTTTCCATGTTGGTCCTGCCTTTATTAATAAAATTATCACTCTTTTACACAAACGCTTTTAAGTGTTAAAGTGTTATACTAATATATCATAATATAATAGATATTCAACCTTATTTTATAAAAAAAAGCAACCAAGCTCGCGAGATTATCGCTTGCTTGGCTGCTTTTTTGTTTATTCATATATTTACGAAGACATTTTAACTTTCTTTTCTGTTATGGTCCATTTTCCGCGGCTTGGGCTTATTACCAAGTCATTATAGGCTAAGACATTTAAATCTCGTTGTATGGTGCGAGGAGTGATACCAAATTCCTCTACAAGTTCTTGCGTCGTGACTGTGCCTTTATTACGAATAAACATGTAGATGCATTTGATGCGGTTTAACATCCGGTTAGTCGAAGGTTTCAAAAAACCACTCCCTATCCTTTTTTCAAACCTATGGCAATATCCTGCTACCGACAGCCTCTTTGATTAGTATGTAATTTTCTTTCCGCAGACAACTCCTTTATTAATAGATAGTTGTAGTGGATACCCTGATGACTTACATATATTGTACCCGTAATTTCTGAAAATTTCCACCATTAGAGAATTTTTTACATAAAAATCATCATTTCTTTACAATTATTGTTCGGCTTTTCACCTCCCTTACATGATTCTTACTATAGTCTATGGTTATAAATGTTAAGATTATGACAAATTAATTGAATTTTTAGTAAATTTAACGAAAAACCATAACGGATATTATTTCGTTTTTTGGGTAAATATTGATAAAATATTTGCATGGATATAAATAACAAATGCAGGTATGAAGGGGACAACATAATTGACGAAGCTTAATTGGATGGATGAGGTAGAAAAAAGAAAAGATGACTTGTTAAGAGACACCCAGAATTTATTACATATAAAGAGTCTATTAGATGAAGAAAATACTTTTCCAGAGGCTCCTCTTGGAAAAGGTGTAAAAGAAGCATTAGATTTTATGCTCTCTCTTGGTGAGAAGGATGGGTTTATACCAAAGAATGTGGGGAATTTAGCAGGACATCTAGAATTTGGAGAAGGAGAGGAGCTCCTCGCTATCCTCTGCCACGTTGATGTAGTTCCAGAAGGTGATGGCTGGACGAGTGACCCGTTTGCTGCTGAAATTCGCGATGGGAAAATCTTTGCTCGTGGTGCTGTTGATGATAAGGGACCAACAATGGCTGCTTACTATGCAATGAAAATAGTCAAGGAACTCGGACTGCCTATAAATAAGCGTATTAGAATGATTATCGGAACCGATGAAGAAAGCGACTGGAGATGTGTAGATCACTATTTTGAGAATGAAGAAATGCCTGCTCTAGGTTTTGCACCTGATGCTGACTTTCCAATCATAAATGCTGAAAAAGGGATTGCTGATATTGATATCATTCAGAATCTTCCTGTTGAAGAAGTTGGAATAGGTAATATTGAAGTTCTAAGCTTTACCTCCGGAAAACGGTACAACATGGTTCCTGACCATGCAACGGTGACACTAAACATCATTGGAAATCAAATGGATGTTGTACAGAGATTTACAGATTTCATGAAGCTGCACCAATTAGAATACCAGTCACATGTTGAAAACGGGGAGTTAATTCTTGAGGTTAAGGGAGTATCAGCACATGGAATGGAGCCTAAGAAGGGAATTAATGCAGGTTTATTTTTAGGGGAATTTCTTTCAAAACTAGATCTAAATCCTTCAGCTTCTGATTATTTCAAATTCGTTTCCCGCTATTTCTTTAATGATTCCAGAGGCGTGAGCCTAGGCGTAGCATACTCTGATGAAGTTTCAGGTGAATTAACACTCAATCCTGGGAAACTTTCATACTCTCGGCAATTAGGTGGCAGCGTAGGGTTGACTTGTAGATATCCAGTTACAAATAAAATGGATGAAACCAAGAAAAAGCTGGATGAACTTTTAGAGGTAGAAAGCTTTGCGATAAAAAAATTCAAAGATACAAAGCCGCATTATGTGGATGAAAATGAATTCTTAATCCAAACCTTGAAAAAGGTTTATGAAGAACAAACGGGAGAAAAGTCATATTTAATAGCGATTGGCGGCGGAACGTACGCACGTTCATTAAAATCAGGAGTGGCATTCGGCCCCTTATTTCCAGGAAGACCGGACATTGCCCACCAAAAAGATGAATATATTGAAATCGATGACCTATTAAAAGCCACCGCTATTTACGCTCAGGCAATCTATGAATTGGCTAAGTAGCAGAAAATAAAAAGGGGAATGAACACATGGAATTTGCATTATTAAATGGGGAAATTATTGAGCGTTCGGAAGCCAAGGTTGATGTAGAAGACCGTGGTTATCAGTTTGGTGATGGGGTGTACGAAGTAATTCGTATCTACAATGGAAAAATGTTTACAATTAATGAACATTTAAAAAGATTTGTGAAAAGTGCTGAGAGCATAGGGATTTCTATCCCATGTACGAGTCTGCAATTATCAGAAATGTTAGAGGAACTTCTTATTAAAAATAATCTTGTAACAGGCAATATCTATATGCAGGTTACTAGAGGGACTGCACCAAGAAATCATGTATTTCCAACTGGAAATGTAGTGCCAACACTTGTCGCTTATACGATTAAGGGAGTTAGACCACTGGATAGTCTAAAATCAGGAGTAAAAGCAATCTTGACCGAGGATATTCGCTGGCTTCGCTGTGATATAAAAAGCCTAAATTTGCTTGGAAATCTATTAGCAAAACAAAAAGCCAGTGAGCAGGGCTGTTTCGAAGCGATTCAGCACCGCGGTCAGGATGTCACCGAAGGCAGTTCTTCTAATATTTTTATCGTTAAAAATGGAAGTGTCATAACCCATGAATCAAACAACTTAATATTAAAAGGAATAACAAAAGATGTGATTTTGGATATTTGTTTAAAAAATAATATCAAGGTGCAGGAACGGACATTCTCTTTGGCTGAACTGGAAGATGCTGAGGAAGTATTCTTGTCTAGTACAACATCTGAAGTTATGCCCATAATAGAAATTAACGGAAAGAAAATTCGAACAGGTGTCCCTGGACCAATCACTAAAAGATTACAAGGATTATTTGAAAAAGAAATTGAAAAGCAATGTGGTCTACTTGTGGATAAAGTAATTTAGAATGAGAGCGTGCACTGTCTGGTGCACGTTTTCTTTTGTATTAAGCTATAAAATACATACATGATGTAAAAATTAGTCTAAAATAAGAAAAGGAATGATAAGTATAATGCAGCAAACACATTTTTTCTTTGCCGTTAAAATTCCAGATGAAATAAAATTACTCATAAAAGAAAAATGCGATAAATTAAAAGAAATCTTCCCATTTAGCACCTGGGTTCATCATGAAGATTTGCATATTACATTAGCTTTTCTAGGCAATGCACCTTCTGAAAAACTGTCCAATGCAGTCGGTAATGTTAATGCAGCCTTAAGCGGGAGAAACGGATTTCATTTAGAAATGAACAAGCTGGGAACCTTCGGAAAAGAAGAATCACCCCGTATTTTTTGGCTTGACACAAAGGAAAGTAATGAGCTTGAGGCCGTGAGGAAGAAAGTGTTTACAGCTTGCACAGAGGCGGGTTTTCAACTCGAAACTAGACACTTTAAACCTCACATTACCCTTGCCCGAAAGTGGAAGGGAGAGCAGCACTTTCATAAAAAACTCTTGGATGTGTGGATGGAGTTTCAGCCAGAACCACTCCTATTTAACATAAGCGAGGTAGTTTTATACCAAACTCATCTTGATAAGACACCGAAATACGAGCCGAAAAAAATATACCTATTAGAATAAGAGATAAATTAACGTGGTAAAGGTTGGTTGTATGAAACAAATCTATTTTATTATCAATCCAAAGGCTAGGAATGGCTACAGTTTAAAGGTCTGGGAAAAAGTTGAAACAAAACTAATGGATGATAAGATTCCTTACTTGGCTTTCTTTACAGAATACCATGGTCATGCAATCAAGCTAGCTGCACAAATTGCTGAGAAGAATAATGAGCAAATAGTCATTATTGCAGTCGGCGGTGACGGAACAATAAGCGAAGTCATGAATGGGATTGCAAAATATAACAATATCACTCTGGGATTTGTGCCTGGAGGGTCCGGAAATGATTTCTCGAGAGGGTTTCAAATTCCGGCAAATCCCGAAGAGGCATTAAAAGTGATTCTTAGATTAATGAATGAGGAAGTACCTTCCATAGATATTGGAAAGATTACCAGGGAAGATCATTCTGAGCATTATTTTATAAATAATATGGGGGCAGGATTTGACGCTTTAGTTTCTTATGAAGTAAACCACTCTAAAGTAAAAGCATGGCTAAATAAATTATCTTTAGGACGCTTGGTTTATGTGTATTTTTTACTTAAAATACTCTTTTCTTATAAATGCTCCACAATTGATTTATCAATTGACGGTAAAAGGCATATACTTGAACAAACATGGTTTGTAACTGTTTCCAATCAACCCTATTATGGGGGCGGAATGATGATCGCACCTGATGCAGTCCCAGGTGATGGTCTCTTAGATATTACAGTAGTTCATAGATTATCAAGGTTTAAGTTATTATTGGTTTTTATTAGCGTATTTTGGGGCAAACATGTCCATTTTAAAGAAGTAAAAACATTCAAAGGACAAATGGTTACCATTCAATCCTCATCCTTATTATTTGTCCACGCTGACGGTGAAGATATTGGATTTACTCCTCTAAATATTCATATTCAAGCAAAAACACTTAAAGTATTAACGAGGGTGTGAAGTATACGAGAAACTGTTCTGAAAGAGGGGACTCGCATGAACTCCAATGACCGTAATTTCCAAGCCTATTTAGATGAGATGAATATCATTACGATCCTTCTCCCACTTAGCTATCATCATGGATCGTCTTCCACTTTCTCAATTTCAGATGAATCACAAAAAGTTACAACCTTGCAAATTATTAAAAAACAACAAATCGAAAATAATAATAAATATATTTGTCGGCTTGGAGAGGAAATTTCATTTGGTCATCCTTATTGGATTATCGATGAGCATGGCGGAAAAACCGATTTGCAAATAGGTGCTGTCATTCGAACAGAGTCATTTGATGAACGATTTTTCTATGATGGGAATGATCTAGGTGTAAGTTTTGTGGAAAATCAAACACAATTTAAATTATGGTCACCCACAGCTGCTCAGGTAAAATTAAAATTAAGAAAGCCTAACAGCACTTTCTCCGAAATTATTAAGATGAGACGCGAAGAAAAAGGGGTATGGTCAGTACTTGTTCATTCAGATTTAGAACTTTTTCAATATACTTTCTTAGTCCAAGTAAATCAGGAATGGCGTGAATCTGTTGATCCATACGCTGTTGCTGTCACAGCAAATGGTGAGCTTGGGGTAGTTGTGAAATTAGAGAAGACCCGCAGACAGAAACCTTGCTTACCTCCTTTTGAAAATCCAGTAGATGCAATTATCTATGAAACACACATCAGGGATTTCACCATCCACCCTGACAGTGGTGTCAAACATAAAGGACTCTATTTAGGTGCTGGTGAGTTAAATACAAAAGGGAAAGATGGTGAACCTACGGGACTGTCTTATGTAAAGGATTTAGGAATCACTCATATTGAATTCCTGCCTTTCAATGATTTTGCAGGAGTAGATGAAACTGAGCCTAATAAAGATTATAACTGGGGGTATAACCCTCTTCACTTTAATGTCCCAGAGGGCTCCTATTCGTCCAATCCTTCGGACCCTTATGCACGAATCATTGAACTTAAACAATTAATTGATAACATCCATAGTCAAGGAATAAGAGTCATTATGGATGTGGTTTACAACCATGTATATATTCGGGAAACCTCTTCCTTTGAAAAAATAGTGCCAGGTTATTACTTTAGACATAATGAACTTGGTTTTCCATCGAATGGAACAGGAGTTGGAAATGATATTGCCTCAGAGCGGAAAATGGTGAGAAAGTTCATACTGGACTCCATCCGCTTTTGGATGGAAGAATATCATATTGATGGGTTTCGCTTTGACTTAATGGGGATTTTGGATATTGATACAATGAAGGAAGTTAGAAAGAACTGTGACAGCATTCAAGAGAAAACCCTCATTATTGGAGAAGGGTGGAACCTGAATACGCCGCTTGCAATGGACAAAAAGGCAATCATTCGGAATCAATCGAAGCTTCCTGACATAGCCCAATTCAATGATAAGTTTCGCGATACGATAAAAGGGAATACTTTTTACTTGTATGATAAAGGGTATGTTCTTGGAAACGAGCATTACTATGTGGAGGCAAAAGAGGTCATTACTGGGAGCGTAGGAATAGATAAAGAAGGAAGCGGGCTTTTATCAAATCCTTCACAATCTGTGAACTATGTTGAATGTCATGATAATCATACTTTGTGGGATAAACTACTTTCCTGTCTACCCGATATGGATGAATTACTCCATATAAAATATCATAGGCTTGCAACAGGACTTATCATACTATCTCAGGGCATTCCTTTTCTTCACAGTGGTCAGGAGTTCTTTCGTACCAAGCGAGGAGATGGGAACAGTTACAAATCTCCGGATCATATCAACCGGCTTGATTGGAATCGAAAGCAGCTTTACTCAGACAATGTAAACTATATTAAAGGTTTAATTCAAATAAGAAAACAGTTTCCATGCTTCCGGCTAAAAACGGGGGATGCGATACGGAATCATATTCAGAATTTACCGCTGCCAATTCCACTCATCGGATATAGCATTCAAAATGAAAATCATGATATCCGCGAAGTACTTTTACTGATTAATCCTACAAGGAGTAAACAATCTATCCAGATTCCTGATGGCAAATGGAGTGTTCTCGTCGATGATAAAAAAGTGGAAATTTCCTCCAAACAACTTGTTTCAGGAAAAGAAATGGTGCTGGAACCGGTTTGTTTAACCATTTTAGCAAAAAAATAGTTTATTCAGTTGTACTTGACGACCTAAGCTAATTGGAGATAAAATTTATAAGATGGCTATTGTGTGTAATTGTCCAATAGCTTTTTTTATTTTTCTAAAATAGATTTTAGAATTTTTCTTATATAACGACTAAATGGGAGTTACTATACCCATTTGAGAACGGCATACATTGAAGGTGAACAATTTTGGAACATATATTAGGACAAGAATGGGAGATTGTCCCTGCGGGGGGCGCAACGGGAGAGGCCTTTTATGCTAGCTATAAAGACCAAAGGCTTTTTCTAAAACGCAATTCCTCTCCATTTCTAGCAGTACTATCTGCAGAAGGAATCGTCCCAAAGCTTGTTTGGACAAAACGATTGGAAAACGGAGATGTGATTACAGCACAGCAATGGCTTCCTGGGCGTGAATTAAAGCCTCATGACATGAATCATGAAAATGTTGCGAGGATGCTTAGGAAGATTCACCGCTCTGAACCGATGGTAGGGATGCTAAGCAGGCTTGAAAAGCAGCCACTAAAGCCAGAAGCGATATTTCAATCAGTTGTCGTGGATTTGGACGAAGAAGTGCTATCGTTACCTGTTGTAATAGAAACACTGAGTTTTCTCTTACAACAGGTAGAAAATGTCTTCTGTGACGAAAAAGTAGTTTGTCATGGAGATGTCAACCACAACAACTGGCTTCTAACAGAAGACAACCAGTTGTATTTAATTGACTGGGATGGTGCAATGATCGCAGACCCTGCGATTGACCTCGGTATGCTGCTTTATTGTTATATACCTGTAGATAATTGGACTAGCTGGTTAGCCATGTACGGTAAACCGTTAACAGAAAACCTGAAACTCAGAATGAAATGGTATGTGGCACTTCAAACTCTCTATTCCATTCAATTTTACAAAAACAAAGGGCGGCTAGAGGAAATGGATAAATGGATCAATTTTTTAAATGATCTTTTGTAATTAGGAGTAGGTATCAATATTTGAGACCCATTGCGATAAGTTATCCTGATTAGAAAGAATATGATCGTCTAGGTCTGCACTCTCGGCACCATGCTGACTGTAATTATATACCTCCTGTAAGATGCTTTTTACATTTTGATCAATGTGTGTGTTAACCATCAGAGATTTTACTAATCGTTCCAATTGTTCACATTCAGAAACAGACCCACAGCAATCGGTTTGATGATTATTTAATATATCTTTTAGTAATGAAACTTGGTCCTGATGACTTAATGGCATGTTTGGTACACCCTTTCAAGTGAAAATAAAAAAGAATTCACAGTTAGGTTGTGAATTCTTTTTTTGTTTATACATTAATGAGAAACCCCATTATTACCAATAATAAAAACAATATAAGATTTAGGAGTGGCAAAATGAGACTTAGAAATAAACCTTGGGCAAGAGAATATATAGAGGCACATCCTCAATATATTGTCGCTAACCCAGAGGATTTTAAGGGAAAGTGGAACAAAGTATTTAATAATGAACAACCTCTTCATATCGAAGTAGGAACTGGGAAAGGCCGGTTTATTACTGAAATGGCTAAGGCCCATCCTGATATCAACTATATTGGAATAGAAATTTATGATTCCGTTATCGTTGCAGCTTTAGATCGATTAATCGAAGCGGATTTACCAAATCTAAGGCTTCTGAATGTTAACGCCAGTGATTTAAATAAATACTTTGAAAAAAATGATGTTGACAGAGTCTATTTGAATTTTTCAGACCCATGGCCCAAAACCCGTCATGATAAAAGAAGGTTAACCTATAAGGATTTCTTGAAGCTTTACGAAAACATTTTAGTTGATAAAGGGGAAATCCATTTTAAAACTGATAATCAAGGCTTGTTTGAATACTCTTTAAAGAGTTTTTCTGAATATGGTTTATTATTAACCTTCCTCAGCCTTGACCTTCATAAGAGTGGATTTGAAGGAAATATCATGACTGAATATGAAGAAAAATTCTCTGAAATGGGAAACCGTATCTACCGTTGCGAAGTAAAGTATCAGAAATAATCTTAGGACAGTCTAATTAAAGACTGTCCTTTTTGTATATGGTAAAATATATATATTAGGTCAAAGGGGGAAAGAAATGGAGACTTTAAAAATTGGCAGAGTTGTGCTTACTTGGTTAGCCGGTGGTGTGACAAACTTAGATGGCGGTGCAATGTTTGGTGTCGTTCCCAAAGCATTATGGTCAAAAAGGTATAACCCTAATGAAAATAACTTAATTGAACTTCCTACAGACCCAATGTTAATCCAAATGGATGGAAAAAACATCTTACTGGAAGCAGGACTTGGAAAGGGAAAACTATCGGAAAAACAGCTTAGAAATTTTGGAGTTACAGCAGAATCAGATGTGGAAGGCTCTTTAAAAAAGTTAGGGTTAGACCCAAAGGATATTGATTTTGTTTTAATGACTCATATGCATAATGATCATGTTGGCGGGCTAACGAAGCTGGAAGATGGACTTTATAAATCGACATTCCCGAATGCCAAGATTATCACTTCAAGCATTGAATGGGATGAAATGAGAAATCCGAATATCCGCTCAAAAAGTACATATTGGAAGGAAAATTGGGAGGCAATTCAATCACAGGTTATTACCTTTGATGAAAAGTGGAGTTTAGGAGCCATTAGTATGTATCATACTGGAGGTCACAGTAATGGACATTCTATCCTGCTTATCGAGGATGAGGGTGAAATGGCTATCCATATGGCAGACATAATGCCTACACATGCTCATAAGAATCCACTATGGGTCATGGCCTACGACGATTATCCAATGGATTCAATTGCCGCCAAAGAGAAATGGGGCGCATATGCGATGGATAAAGACGTATGGTTTACTTTTTACCATGATGCATATTATCGTGCAGTCAAATGGGGACCAGATGGGCAAATTCAAGACAGTATAAAGAGGGTAAAATAAGGTCACGATATAAAAAATAGCCGTACCTTTATGGATACGGCTTCTGTCATTATAGGGCTAAGTCTGTCGATGCTTTTACGTCTAGGAGGGTACCGGTCGATGCGTCCGCAATAAATTCGAATTGTTCATTTACCCCATTCCGAGTTTTTGAGATTCCGCCCTTATAAACCTGATACTTGATTTGATGCTTCTCAAAAGGCTCGGTTACCATATGTATCCAAGAGCCGCTAATCGGTCCATTTTGGTTAAATTGCTTTTTCACATTCTCCAAAACCTTTTCAGGTGAAACATATGTTTTTTGTGAAATGATTTCCTTAACTGCATAGCCGCTGATTACTCCAACAGCAGCGCCGAGGATAAATGATTTCCAGTTCATAAGGCACCTCCAAAATTTTCAATATTGCTCTTGTTTCCAGTATATCTCATTTAATATGCAGAACATAATAAATCCTTCTGACAAATTAATTGTGGGTAAGAGAAGAATTTTAGTAAGATAAAAACATACATATAGATTTTTAACACATTTAAGGGGGAATTTTACTTTGAACGAACAAACATTAAATCTGTTCAGAACCTTAACAGAACTTCCAGGAGCACCTGGAAATGAACATTTAGTTAGAAATTTTATGAGAGAGCAGCTAACTCAATATGCAGATGAAATTGTCCAGGATAAATTAGGCAGTATTTTTGGAGTTAAAAAAGGGAATCCAAATGGTCCAACAATCATGGTAGCAGGGCACATGGATGAAGTTGGTTTTATGGTAACGGCCATTACCGATAATGGGATGCTAAGGTTCCAACCGCTTGGCGGCTGGTGGAGTCAGGTTTTATTAGCTCAGCGTGTTCAGGTGATGACGAATAATGGACCTGTTATTGGTGTCGTTGGCTCCATTCCTCCGCACTTATTAGCTGAAGCACAGCGTAATAAACCAATGGAAATGAAAAATATGTTAATTGATATTGGCGCTGACGATCGAGAGGATGCAGAAAGAATTGGAATTAGGCCAGGTCAGGCAATTCTGCCTATTTGTCCATTTACCCCTATGGCTAACGAAAAGAAAATACTTGCTAAAGCTTGGGATAATCGTTATGGCTGTGGACTCGCAATAGAATTGCTTCAAGAAGTAAAAAATGAAACCTTACCGAACATTCTTTATTCTGGAGCAACTGTTCAAGAGGAAGTAGGTCTTCGCGGCGCACAAACAGCTGCCAATATGATTAATCCAGATATCTTCTTTGCATTAGATGCGAGTCCAGCAAACGATATGTCAGGAAGTAAATCAGAATTTGGTCAATTAGGCAAGGGAGCGCTGCTTCGTATTCTTGACAGATCCATGGTGACGCATCGAGGAATGAGAGAGTTCATTCTAGATACAGCAGAGACAAACAAAATCCCTTATCAATACTTTGTTTCACAGGGTGGCACCGACGCTGGGCGTGTGCATCAATCCAACGAAGGAGTTCCAAGCGGTGTAATTGGTATTTGTTCACGTTACATTCATACACATGCCTCCATGATCCATATCGATGACTATGCTGCAGCAAAAGAACTAATCGTAAAACTTGTAAAGGCTTGTGACCAAACAACTGTAGATACCATTAAGGCGAACAGTTAAATGAACAAATGAGGAGGCACATTCAGATGCCTTCTTTTTATATGGTAAAGGAGAGGGAGTTAATGAAAATAATTATTGGTTCCAATAACCCAGCTAAGGTGGCAGCAGTTAAAAATGCTTTTCACTATCAACAAACGGAGTTTCTTTCGTTAGACATTCCTTCTGGTGTAAGAGAACAGCCATTTTCCGATGATGAGACAATTAAAGGGGCCATCAACCGTGCTGTTGGCGCGTTAGAAAAGGGAAATGGTGATATTGGGATTGGGCTTGAGGGAGGTGTTCAAGAGTCTGCTCATGGTTTATTACTTTGTAATTGGGGGGCACTAGCCTCAAAAGATAAGCTGCCGATTATTGCAGGGGGGGCGAGATTTCTCCTGCCTGAAGAGATTGCAGAGAGATTAAGAGCAGGAGCAGAACTTGGACCAGTAATGGATGACTATGCGAAGAAAGAAAATGTCCGCAAGAACGAAGGAGCTGTTGGAATCTTTACGAATGGATTAATTAATCGTTCAGAAATGTTTTCGCATATCATAAATCTCTTGGTTGGACAATTTCACTATCAAAAAGCCTCTAAGAATTAACATTTGCGCGAAATACAGAAAATACCTCCTATTTCGACAACAATAATCGACAAAAGACTTGTCTTTTGAATATTATGGAAGGTATGATAGAGATAGGACAATTGTCGTATAGGAGGCGAAGAAAACTGAAATTCTTTAATGCCATATTGATTATAATCTTATCTGTTATCTTACTGGGTGCATGTGGAAAATCAAATTTCAAATCAGAAAGTAAAGAAAGTATTGAAGTAGTAAAAGAAGCACTAAATGAAAAGGCAAAAGAAACAAATAAAAAAAGTGGAGATATTAACTTTTATTTGCCCTTTGGTTATGAAATTGAAGATGAATCTCCAAATAATATTCTTTTGAAAAATGGATCAAAACAATATATTCTTTTTATTAATCCTCAAGAAAATAAAGTAAGTGATGTTGTATATAAATCAACAGTAGCACAAAATAAAGACATAGAGATAAATGAACAATTCAAGAAAAGTAACCAATTTGGATATTTAATCATAAAGAAACTTGAAGAAGATATGAATGAAATGACGATTGGTATTGGCGGAACAAAGATTACTACTTTGATTAAAACGAGCAGCTTAAAAAATGAAGCGGCAGTAATGACGCAAATTGTTAAATCGGTAGTAAGTGAAAATTAATTGGAGGCGATGACGGTGAAAAATTTAGAATCGATGGAGCAGTTTGAACAACTCCGTGATGGAGGGAAAACAATTTTAATGTTCTCTGCTAACTGGTGTCCTGATTGTCGAATTATTGAACCAATTCTACCAGAAATAGAGACGAAGTATAGTGAATTTACTTTTATCCATGTTGATCGAGATCAGTTTATTGAGTTATGCCAACAATTAGATGTTTACGGAATTCCAAGTTTTATCGCATTTGAAAAGGGTAAAGAGCTTGGCCGTTTTGTAAGCAAAGATAGGAAAACCCAAGAGGAAATAGAAGGATTTATTAACGGACTAAAATAATTCACTTAAAATCCTCCATCTTTTGAGATGGGGGATTTTTAATGTACAATGGGTGGGTAGGCTGGAGGGATTAAAATGAAAATGGATAGTATAAAAATGAAAAAAGAATTAGAATCACGCTTAAGCGCGGAAGGTCGGCTAATCACATATGATCGAGAAAAGGATCAGCTGCGAATCGAAAATAAAGCCCTTGGAAAAGGAATAACCATCTCGCTGGGTGGTATTGTTGCTAAGTGGCATTCAGAGAAAGATAAGGCAATTGATGAAGTGGTTTATTATGTGGATGAGGGACTAAGGGCCATGACAGACACAGTCCAGTTAACAGACCATGAGAAAAAGATTTTTCCAGTTATACGCTCAACGTCTTTCCCTATTGAAGCGGAGGAAGGGGTTCCATTCTTAACAGAGGAGCACACAGCTGAAACAAAAATATATTATGCTTATGATATGGGGACAACTTACCGATTAATTGATTCACGAATCATGGAAAAAGAGGGATGGCAGGCAAGCCGGATTAAAGAAATCGCCTTATTTAATGTCAGGTCTTTAAAGACATCATTGAAAGAGGATCAAGTGGCAGGGAATACTTTTTATTTTCTTAATTCAAACGATGGATATGACGCAAGCAGGATATTAAATAAAGGCTTTTTAAATGATATGAAGAGAAAAATAACAGGGACAATGGTCCTTGCTGTTCCGCATCAGGATGTCTTAATTATCGCTGATATTCAAAACAATACAGGGTATGATGTTTTAGCACAAATGGCAATGAGTTTCTTTGCAAGTGGACGTGTACCTATAACGGCGTTGTCCTTTTTGTATGAGGATGGAGAACTAGAACCAATATTTATCTTAGGAAAGACAGGCAATAAAGACGAAAAAGGATCACGGTAAGTGGTCTTTTTTGCTTATTCTAAGATTTTATGTCGAAAATAAAATAATACCTGTTAAAATAGAGTGATAGAAAAGTAGAAAGAGTGATAGTTTTGAGCTGGATCCAAAACTTTTTTCAAAGGTTTATAAAGGACAATCAAGATGAATATGCTGAATATGACATACATAACAAGCAGCCGGTGCGGTCATTGCCTCATAGGATAGTAGAAGGGGGGAACCATTTAGATACAAAAATTTCTTATCAGTACCCTAAAGGGCAGCTTCACTTTAAATTGAAGTCAGAAGTTCCAATGGTTAGATCTGATCATGCAACCCGACAAAAGAGGGTAGAACCAAGTACAGTAAAAAGAAGTACTGAAAACAGAAATACTGAAAGAAGTAGTTCAGAATCAAAGAAGATGGCTGATACGAAGAAGCCGCCTGAAGCTAAGACTAGTACACCCCCAATTAAGAAAAAACCGTTTCAGTTAACAGAAATTCCATCACCGATTTTTGGGTTTACTAGACCGAATGCAGTCTCTGATAAAGTGGTGGAACATGAGTTAAGTCATTTTTTTGCAGTTGAATTCGATGAACAGCTTGATTCTAGTATACCTGTAATGGAGAATGAGTCACTTCCTGAGATTGAAATGGCTGCAGCTGAAACAGCTGTTGCGATATCTGAGGCAGCAGAGATAATTGAAATAGTTGAGACAATCGAAGAAGTTCCGGTTATTGAAACGAAGTTGGAGGAAAAGACCCCAGAAGCTGCTGAGGCGCACACTCCAAAACGATCCCCGCTTCCTTTCAATGTCATGATGCTGAAACAGGATAAGATAAAATGGGAAGAAAGCAAGAGGAGAAAAACATTACCTGCTGAGAAATTACAGCCGGAAAAGGTAATGGAAGAAACTCCTGAAGCAGAGGAACACTCCAATGATGTGGAAGCTGTTAAAGTGGAACCGTCAAATGTTGTAGAAATCTTATCAGTGGAACCGTCAAATGATATAGAAACCGTCAAAGTGGAACCTAATAATGAGAGGCTGATAGAGGACCCGCCAATACATTCTGATTCGAATATTTATGAGTTTCCTAAAATGAACTTGTTAAAACCGCCTGTGATCGTAAAAGATGATACAGAATGGTTATTATACCAAGAAGAACTTTTAAACCAAACGCTGCAAAATTTTAATGTCGGTGCAAGTGTTGTGAATGTAACGCAAGGACCAGCGGTTACACGTTTTGAAGTTCAACCGGAGCCCGGGGTAAAAGTAAACAAGATTACAAATCTGAGTGATGATATAAAGTTAAGTCTTGCCGCCAGGGATATTCGGATTGAAGCACCGATTCCAGGTAAACATACCATAGGTATTGAGGTGCCAAACCAAAAATCACGACCTGTGTTTATAAATGAAATCATTCAAAGTCCAGTCTTTCGAGAGTCTGAATCCCCATTGACAGCTATACTAGGACTAGATATTTCCGGCAAGCCGATTGTTACCGATCTAAAGAAAATGCCCCATGGGTTAATTGCTGGAGCAACTGGTTCTGGAAAGAGTGTTTGTATTAATACCATCCTAGTAAGCTTATTGTTTAAAGCTAGTCCCGAAGATTTAAAGCTATTACTGATTGATCCTAAAATGGTAGAGCTTGCTCCATATAACCGAATTCCGCATTTAGTCAGTCCCGTCATAACGGATGTAAAGGCAGCAACCGCATCCTTGAAATGGGCAGTCGATGAAATGGAAAGACGTTATGAGCTATTTGCCCATACTGGAGTTCGCGATATCAATCGATTTAATGAGCTTGCCATAAAGCATAAACAATATAGTGATAAACTTCCGTTTATTGTGATTATCATTGATGAATTAGCAGATTTAATGATGATGTCACCCGCGGATGTGGAAGAAGCGATTTGCAGGATTGCTCAAAAAGCACGAGCTTGTGGAATTCATTTAATTGTTGCGACGCAAAGACCATCAGTGGATGTTATTACTGGATTAATTAAAGCCAACATCCCAACGCGGATTGCCTTTTCTGTTTCTTCACAAGTGGATTCGCGAACGATTATTGATATTAGCGGGGCTGAGAAATTACTTGGCAGGGGCGATATGCTCTTTTTAGAAAATGGCTCATCAAAGCCTGTTCGTCTGCAAGGAACCTTTGTATCTGATGAAGAAATTGACCTTGTGGTCGGGCACGTGAGAGAGCAGCGTGAACCTGAATACTTGTTTGTACAAGATGAACTGTTAAAAAAGGCACAGATTACCGAAGAAGAAGATGAGCTTTTTTATGAAGCCTGTGAATTTATTATTGAACAGGGGCTTGCTTCAACCTCTAGCTTACAAAGAAGATTTAAAATCGGTTATAACCGTGCAGCAAGACTAATGGATATGCTTGAATCAAACGGTTTTATCACAAGCGCTAATGGCAGCAAGCCCCGAGAAGTATTAATAACAGAATCTGACTTGGAGTCCTTGCAGGATACTGGTACAATAAATTAATCTTTAAAAAAAATAATCTGTGACTTCGGTATCAAATAGTTTTTATTGATGAACAATGTTATAATACTTAAATGTGATTACATGGATTCAATTTTGTTCAATAAACAATTCAAGATAGATGTCATATACTGTTTTACAGATAGACGTTGGTTGGAGGTTCTTTATATGACTATTTACCATTTTGTAGGTATAAAGGGGTCAGGAATGAGTGCATTAGCACAAGTTCTCCATGATATGAATTTCGATGTACAAGGCTCCGATGTCGAAAAGCGCTTTTTTACTCAACTGGCCCTTGAAGAATCAGGAATAAAGATTCTCCCCTTTCAAAAGGAAAACATTAAACCGGGGATGACTATTATTGCTGGTAATGCATTTCCTGATACACATGAGGAAATTCAAGAGGCCATGAAGCTCGGACTGCCAATTGTTCGTTACCACCGATTTTTAGGCGATTTTATGGAAAATTTTATTAGTGTGGCTGTTACGGGAGCACACGGTAAAACGTCTACCACTGGATTGCTTGCCCATGTCATTAAGGGTGCAAAGCCGACTTCGTTTTTAATTGGTGACGGTACAGGTAAGGGCGAAGAAGGATCTAAATATTTTGTTTTCGAAGCATGTGAATACAGAAGACACTTTTTGTCCTATTTTCCAGATTATGCAATTATGACAAATATTGATTTCGATCACCCTGATTATTTTGCGAATATTGATGATGTTTTTTCAGCATTCCAGGAAATGGCCGTTCAAGTTAAGAAGGGGATATTTGCTTACGGGGATGATGAACAGCTTCAAAAAATTCAGGCAAAGGTGCCAGTCTTGTTCTATGGCTTTGACGAGGAAAATGACTACCAAGCCAAAAATCTTGTGAAAAGCACAAGTGGAACTACCTTTGATGTATTTATTCGTAATAACTTCTATGATACATTTTCCATCCCTACATTCGGTGAGCACAGCGTATTAAATGCACTTTCTGTCATTGGGGTGTGCCACTATGAAGAAATTGATGTTGCAATTGTGAAGGAACAACTGAACAGCTTCCAGGGTGTTAAAAGAAGATTTACAGAAAAGCGAATTGGCTCACAAATTTTGATTGACGATTATGCCCATCACCCAACAGAAATTAAAGCTACAATTGATGCGGCCAATCAAAAATATCCAGACAGGGAAATTGTAGCCGTATTTCAGCCGCATACCTTTTCAAGAACTCAAGCTTTTCTTGAGGATTTTGCAAAAAGCCTGAGACTTGCAGATAAGACGTATTTATGTGAAATTTTTGGTTCTGCAAGAGAAAACCATGGAAAACTGACGATTAATGACCTGCAAATGAAAATTGAAGGAGCAGAAATATTGTCAGAAGAAAATACTTCTCTGCTTTCGAAACATCAAAATAGTGTAATTATTTTTATGGGTGCAGGAGATATTCAAAAATTCCAGGAATCCTATGAAAACCAGCTCACCTTATAATAAAAAAGGATGCCCGTAAACATACGGACATCCTTTTTTGAATTTATTTGAGGTTTTCAGGATTTAATCCTTCAAGTTCAGGGATAACGAAAAGACCGTCTTTTCGGATTAAGACATCATCGAAATAGATTTCTCCACCGCCGTATTCCCGACGCTGAATGTTAACCATATCCCAATGAATATTAGAATGATTACCGTTAAAGGCTTCATCATAGCATTGACCCGGAGTAAAGTGGAAGCTTCCGGCGATTTTTTCATCAAATAAAATATCCTGCATTGGATTTAAGATATATGGATTTACACCGATGGCAAACTCTCCAACATAACGTGCTCCTTCATCTGTATCAAATATTTTATTGATACGCTCTGTATCATTTGCCACGGCTTCAACTATTTTTCCATCCTTAAAGGTAAGTTTTACATTTTCAAAAGTAAATCCTTGGTAAGGGGATGGTGTATTATAAGTAATAACACCATTTACCGAATTACGAACTGGCGCGGTATATACCTCACCATCAGGAATATTTGCATGGCCGGCACACTTAATAGCTGGAATATCCTTAATGGAGAAGCTAAGGTCTGTTCCAGGACCTGTGAGACGAACTTTATCTGTACGGTTCATCAATTGTGCAAGGCTGTCCATCGCTGTATCCATCTTTCCATAATCCAAATTACAAACATCAAAATAGAAGTCCTCAAATGCCTCCGTACTCATTTTTGCTAACTGAGCCATGTTTGCTGTTGGGTAGCGGAGGACAACCCATTTTGTTTTCGGTACACGGATGTCACGATGAACCTTTTTACCAATCGTATTTCCATGAATCTTAACTTTATCGTCCGGCACATCCGCTTGCTCGTTAATGTTATCACCAGAACGAAGACCTATGTATGCATCCATTTTCCCCATTACATTTGCTTCAAAATCAGCAATCATGTTAAATTGCTCTTCCTGTGCACCAAGAAGTAAGGCACGATCTACTTGCTGATCCTTAAGAAGTACAAATGGGTATCCCCCTGCAAGATAGGCTTCCTTAACAAGTGCTGTAACAAGCTCTCGCTGCAGGCCGAAGTTTTCAATTAAAACCTTTTCACCCTTTTGCAGATCTACCGAGTAGTTAATTAAATTTTTTGCTAATTTTTCAATACGTGGATCTTTCATGTACTAGATTCCTCCAATGAAAAAAGTAATAATACAATATTTATTGTAACCGAATTCATACAGAAAGTGATAAAAATTCAACTTAAGAGTAAAACGTATTGTAATCTCTTGCAGGAAAATGAGACAATTATCTTGAAGTAATATAGGATACCTATCTACGTTTAATACCGCGATAGATAGGTAATACATAATGGTATATATGCGGAGGTAAAGACGAATGGAGATTATATTATATTTAAGTGTCGCTTTGATAGCGGTTGCCTTTTTAGTGCTTGTGATTTACGTAGCAAAAACCCTGAAATCTCTCCAAGAAACCCTATCAAGCGTTTCAAAAACGTTAATGGGGGTAGAAAAACAGTTGGAGGGTGTCACGCAGGAAACAACAGAACTCCTGCATAAAACAAATGCTCTTGCTGATGATATTCAGGAAAAGTCAAAGAGTTTAAATAGTGTTGTTACAGCAGTAAAAGATGTTGGGACAACAGTAAACAAATTCAATGGTACTTTAAAAGATTTAACAAATTCATTTGAAATACAAGTAGAAGAAAACAAAGAAAAAGTCTCACAAATTGTCCAATGGACTAACGTCTTCCTTGAACTAAAAGATAAATGGAATGCTAAAAAGAAAGAAAAAGAAGAAAGCAGTGCCGAGGAAATTAAAAGAGTTAGATCTAGATAGTTATTTTTAAGGCTGTGTTTAAGGTGAATAAATGGTTTTAGAACTCTGTTGATTTATGCGGAAGGCGCGAGACTCCTGCAGGAGGACGGGACAGGGGAGACCCCGCAGGCGCTTTAGCGCCGAGGAGGCTTCCCGAACCGCCTGCGGAAAGCGAAGCGCCTGGAGCATAAATCAACAGCCCAGTTTAACACAGCCATTTATAAAAGGGAGGAATCCATTATGGGTAAAGATTACGAAAGCCGAGAACTAAACCAAAACAAAAGTGAAGATTCATCAAGCAGTTTTTTTCTAGGAGCACTAATTGGCGGATTAGTAGGTGCAGCAGCTGCCATCTTCTTAGCACCCAAATCCGGCAAGGACCTTCGAAGCACGATTAACAATCAAGCAGAGACACTAAAAGAAAAAACGGTTCAACTCGTCAAAAAAACAAAGCCATCAGTAGACACTGAAGAAGAACACTACATTTCAATTGGCGGGATACAAAAAACAAATCCAGAAGCTAACGTGGATGAACTGGCAATCAGAAAAAAATTAGAAGAAGCAAAAAAAGCGTTTGAAGAGGAAGAATATAAAGTAACACATTAAGAATCTTCGGATAACTAATCGAATTATTTGTATCAAAAACGGTGAAGTGATAGAATGACTTCACCGTTTATATTTTGGAGGATTGAATATGCTTAAAAAAATCGATACATTAGAACAATTTGAGGATTTATTGAAGCAAGAAGACAAATTTTTATTCTTAAAACATAGTTTAACCTGTCCAATAAGTCATGCGGCTTATCAGGAATATGAAAAATACTCAGCGTCAAATCAAAGCGTACCAGCCTATTATTTAGCCGTACAAGACTCACGCCCTTTATCTAATGAGATTGCCGAAAAATTCGAAATTAAACATGAATCTCCACAAGCTCTGCTAATTAAGAATGGTTCTGCGGTATGGAATGCCTCTCACTGGAAAATCACAAATCGTTCTTTAACCAGTGCAATTAGTGAAAACTTATAGGCAACAAATAAAAATCTCAGCATAGAATGACTTATTATATAACCTTTTACTTTAGTGCTTAAAAGCGTTTAATCATTAAAGAAAAAGGCGTGACAAAGGAATCCTTTTCAGCTATAATAAAGCCTAATTATTGAATTATTAAAAAACTTTATTAATAAGGGAGCTAGCTGACAGTTTTCAGATCTGATCTATGTGTTTGATCTGTCATGCTATGAAAGGACGGGGACAAATCATGGGCAAAAGTAATTTGGAACTATTAAGGACACGTGTTGATGATCTTAACTTAGAATTATTGAAACTAATCAATGAAAGAGCTCAACTCGTCCAAGAAATTGGAAAAGCAAAAGAAACTCAAGGGGTTTACAAATACGACCCAGTTCGAGAAAGAAAAATGCTTGATGTTATTAAAGAAAATAATGATGGTCCGTTTGATAATGCAACGATTGACCACTTGTTTAAGGAAATCTTTAAGGCAGGCTTAGATTTGCAAAAAGATGACCATCAAAAAGCTCTTCTTGTTTCTAGGAAAAAGAAGCCTGAAAATACAATTGTAAATATAAAAGGTGAAACAATCGGTGATGGAAAGCAGCATTTTGTTTTTGGTCCATGTGCAGTTGAGTCTTATGAACAAGTTGCAACTGTGGCAAAAGCAATGAAAGAAAAAGGTTTAAAGCTGCTGCGTGGAGGAGCTTATAAGCCAAGAACCTCTCCTTATGACTTCCAAGGTCTAGGAGTGGAAGGATTAAAAATCTTAAAACGTGTGGCTGATGAGTATGATATGGCTGTCATTAGTGAGATTGTAAACCCAGCTGATATTGAGATGGCTATCGATTATATTGATGTTATTCAAATTGGTGCACGTAACATGCAAAACTTTGAATTATTAAAAGCTGCAGGTGCTGTAAATAAGCCTGTTCTTTTAAAACGTGGAATTGCTGCTACGATAGAAGAATTTATTAATGCTGCCGAATATATTATGGCCCAAGGAAATGGTCAAATCATCCTTTGTGAACGTGGAATTAGAACGTACGAACGAGCAACAAGAAATACCCTTGATATTTCTGCCGTACCGATTCTAAAGCAAGAAACACACTTACCAGTAATGGTGGATGTAACCCACTCAACTGGACGAAGAGATTTACTTCTTCCATGTGCAAAAGCAGCAATTGCGATTGGCGCAGATGGCGTTATGGCTGAAGTTCATCCAGATCCAGCAGTGGCACTTTCTGATGCACAACAACAAATGAACCTTGATCAGTTTAATACTTTCTATAGTGAACTGCTTGCATCCAACTTCGTTAGAGTATAAATAATATATAGAAAAGAAACCTTCTGTATGTTTACAGAAGGTTTCTTTTATAGGAATACAAAAACCTTATTAATATATAAAACCACACCGTAATAATCAAATGAGGTTTTCTTGGATTTTTGAGATAAAACTCACTCCTTTTTAAAGAAGATGTCTTGTCCTTAATCGAGTACCAAGCAAACGTAAAATAAGCGGAGAATTTCCGGTTAGGTGCAGAATGAAGCCGGTTTTAGGGTTAATAAGCGGAGATTTTCCGCCTATGCAAAGAAAAATCTCCCATTTTTGATTTTTTCGAGTGACTAAGCGGAATCTCTCCGTCTATTTAAGCATTTTTTAATAATAATTACGAATTAAGCGGAATTTTTCCGCTTATTTATTAGCTCGGGTAGTCAAGCCCTTGATTTTGTGTAAATTCGCTAAACAATGTTTTCAACCGAATTTTGTTATGTCAAATATATATGATC
>NZ_JBUESO010000019.1:0-67133 GCF_055502545.1 Bacillus sp. CZDM1
CGTTGGCTTAGCTTTTATAAAAAGCTAAAAAATTGTTTGTTGACGTTCTTGTTTGTTTAGTTTTCAAAGATCAATTTCACTCGATCGCCTAAAAGCGACTTTATTAATATATCATCACCACAATGTAAAGTCAATAACTTTTTTCAAGTGATTTCTTTTACGTCAGCAGCGACGTTTATTAATATACCAACATACCATTTAAAAGTCAACGATATTTATTAAATTTATTCCTTTCTTTTTTTAGAAAGTAAATCTATCCTTTCTTCCTGCTTTTATTGTCCCGTCTCATATATTTTAAACACTCATTTGGGGAGGCCACTCTTCTAAATAAGGTAAATAAAATTTTATAACGTTCTTCCATTGCCCGTTTTACAACATGATCAATACGATCATCCTTTAAATCAAATAATATTTCATCCATCTCTCTCTTTATTAGGTATTCCATTTCTTTTACTTCTTTTGCATTAATGAGAAGCCCAAACATTGAATCACCCTTTATGTAAGATGTATTTATAGTAGTCTTTTCCAAAATAGTAAAATTTATAATTATTTTTTGTTAATCATATTCATTAAAAAATTTGCATAGGTATGAGACAAGGACAGCATTGGACGAGGTGGTTATAATGAACTTCTTTTTTGTATTGAATGGTAAATCTGTAAAACAAATTCTATTAGTAGTGATTGCTGCATTTTTTACTGCATTGTTTCTATTTATGAGTAATCTGTCATTGTCTCCAGTCTTCTCTACCAAGGATGGACCTAAAGCCGTTTATCGCGGTGAAAAGGACATTGCTCTTACCTTTAATATTGGCTGGGGTGATGAAAAGGCCGAGCCCATTTTAGATGCATTGAAAAAAGAAAATGTGAAATCAGCCACTTTCTTTTTGGCTGGTTCATGGGCAGAGAGGCACCCGGATATTGTCAGTCGTATCGTTAAAGAGGGATTTGAAATTGGGATTCTTGGTTATGCCTATGAAGATTACACGGAATTAGAAGATGTTAATATCGGGAAAGACATCGCAAAAGCAAAGGAAGCTTTTAGAAAGTTAAATATTAATGAGATAAAGCTTCTTCGCGCTCCTACAGGTCATTTTGATGAACGCTCCTTAAAAATTGCGGAACGATATGGGTACACGGTCGTTCATTGGAGTGTAGATTCAAAGGATTGGACCAATCCTGGTGTTAATCAAATTATTGCAAACGTAAAGAAAGCGGATAAAGGAGATATTGTTCTCCTCCATGCATCTGATTCCGCGAAACAGACAGCCAGGGCATTGCCGGGAATTCTCCATGGCTTACAAAGTAAAGGCTTGAAACTTGTTACAGTTTCAGAGTTAATCGCAAATGGAGTAGTTGAATCAAAAGAAATTAAATAAAATGTGAAAAAAACGTACACCTTTTCAATAAAGGGTTCCGTTTTCGGGTGCTTTCTTATTAAATGGATCAAGAGGGTCCGCACTTATCAGTTTGGAGAATAGGTTAAGCACACGAGCTAATAAATGATAGGCGGAAAAATTCCGCTTAATTCGAAATTATTATTAAAAAAGGCTTAAATAGACGGAGAGATTCCGCCTATTGACTCGAAAATTTCGAAAATGGGAGATTTTTCTTTGCATAAACGGAAAATCTCCGCTTATGTTACTTTTGCTGGGTACTCGATTAAGGATAAGACATCTTATTTAAAAAGGCGTGAGTTTTATCTCAAAAATCCATATTAATAAGGTTGTTGTATTCCTATAAAAGAAACTCGCCTTATGGCGAGTTTTACTTTTTTATATACTAATAACGATACCAATACGACTGTCATTTTGGCACTTATTTTAAGAAAAGCACCTCAAAACGGAACCGTCCACCTTTTCAAATGGACGGTTTTTTGCTTGATTTTTTCTGAGCATTTGTTTTTTTATTCGGTACTCGGTTACTCTCTATTCTCTGTCTCACCTGCTGTGATTGCATGTTTAACTTATGAAGAATCAAGATTTGATACGCATTACAGGCCAATAAAGAGAACAACATTAGATAAACCCAGCTATGTTCATTAACACGTAAAACAGGGAACCACTCGATAACAGTAACTACAATCATAAAAAAGAGTGCAGGAATAAATGCCTCGCGATTTGTTTGTTTGGCTTTAAACCATGCTGTGACCAAGGCAGGAATTAGCAGAAGGACTGCTAGAACGATATAAGGCAGGAGGCTGTCTCCAGATTTTGCAAAGGTCTCATAGCGTAAATAAACAAGATCAAATAACACAAATAGAATAATAACTACTTGAACACCATTCCAAAGTGAAACGGATTTAAAGATACCTAAGCCAAAGCGGTGGACAGTTAGATAGGCAAAAAAGCCCATTTGACTAATAACACTATAAAGAACGCCCCATAAGATAAACCAAAAAAGAGCGGATAATATATTGATGATTCGAAAATCGGCAAAATAGTTCACATATTCATTCCAATTGATAATAAAACCTACAATTGCTGTTGTAATTGCGCCAATTAATAGCGTAGTCATAAACAGCCTAACCCAAATACGACTCGTCACACCATTATCCTCCAATAACAAAAAATAAATTTCCATACTGATTGTACCAATCCAAATATAAAAAATCCATCTTTTCAATATTCACACGCATAATCTAACCCTCTTTTCTTCATCCTAAAAATTAAGGACTCTTATGTGAAAGGAGCTTTTTATATGAAAGGAAAAAGTCTTATATCCCTCTTGCTCATCACCATGATATTAACTAGTTGTGCATCACCAGAAGCAAGCGGCGGTGAACAAATAGATTATGAAGCAACAAAAAAGATGGTTGTCGATATTCTTAAAACGGATGATGGTAAGAAGGCAATTCAAGATGTAATGTCTGATGATAAAATGAAAGAAAAGCTGATAATGGACCAAAAGGTTGTCTCTGATACCATTCAGCAAACTCTTACTTCAGAAAATGCTACAGAGTTTTGGAAAAAAACCTTTAGTGACGAAAAATTCGCCCAAGGTATAGCCAAAAGCATGCGAACTGAGAATGAAAAACTTTTAAAGGATTTGATGAAAGATCCTGAATATAGAGGCATGATGATTGAGGTTTTCAAGGAACCGGAAATTCAGAAGGAAATGGCTGACGCTTTAAAGAGCAAAGAATATCGGGAACACCTTCAAAAAGTTATCTCAGAAACGCTTGAAAGCCCTCTTTTCAAGGTGAAAATGCAAGAATTACTCTTAAAGGCTGCTGAGGAAACACAGAAAAAGGAAGAATCAAAAAATGAGGAAAAAGAACAAGAAGGCGGCGAATAACAGAAAAATGAAAACCTCTTCCAAGTTGGAAGAGGCTTTTCATTTTATTTTTTCAAAAGATTTGTCATTTTTTCAGCAATTTCTAGATAAATTTTTCCTAATTGGTGATCTTCCTGATAAATTGACGGAGCAAAATCATCATCATTCCAATCAGGCTGATTAAGAGGCAGACGACCAAGAACTTCTGTATTCAAGTCTTCGGCCAACTTATCACCGCCGCCTTTACCAAATACATATTCTTTTTCACCTGTTAGCTTACTTTCAAAGTAAGCCATGTTTTCAATAACACCTAAAATTTCATGATCTGTACGCAGTGCCATAGCACCAGCCCTTGCCGCAACAAATGCCGCTGTTGGATGTGGAGTAGTTACGATTACTTCTTTACAAGCTGGAAGCATCGTATGAACATCTAATGCGACGTCCCCAGTTCCAGGTGGTAAGTCCAGTAGTAAATAGTCCACTTCTCCCCATTCGACTTCATTAAAGAAGCTGTTTAGCATTTTTCCTAACATTGGACCACGCCAAATGATTGGAGAATTATCTTCTACAAAGAAGCCCATTGAAATGACCTTAACGCCAAAGCGCTCAACTGGAAGGATTTTTTCTCCTCTAACCACTGGTCTTTTTGTTATTCCCATCATATCCGGAACACTGAAGCCATAAATATCTGCATCAATTAAACCTACTTTTTTACCTAGTCGAGCTAGGGCAACGGCAAGGTTGACTGAAACAGTTGATTTACCTACTCCGCCTTTTCCACTCGCAATCGCGATAAAGTTCGTTTTATTAGAAGCCAGTAATCCCTTGTCTTCTGTTTCGCTTGATGATTGACGGTGTTCTGCTAGAACCGCTTCTGGCAGCTCACTAAATCTGATCCCAACCGTTTGTGCTCCCGCTTCTTTTAGCAAATTAACTACTTGTGTTTGCAGTTGTAATTGTTCAGCCGTACCCGTTTTCGCGATCTGCAATTTCACGCTGACATGGTTTTTCTCTTCTTTGATTTTTATTTCTTCAATAGCATTTAGTTCTGCTAATGTTTTATGTAAAAATGGTTCTTTTAAGCTTCCTAGCACTTCTTGAACTTTCGCTTCTGTTAACATGTAAACAAACACCTCACCTAATGAATTCGTTTCCAGTTTTCAGTATAACATAACTTTTAATAGAAACAGTTAAATGAATCACATCCATTATTATTCAAAAAAAAGAAGGTGATTAAACACCTTTATTCATCTTCTATTTTTAATTCCTTTTCATTGGTAAAATAACGCAGTACTCCTTGATAGATGGATGCTGCTACCTTCTCCTGATAGGCTTCCTTTTTTAATTGCTCTCTTTCATTAGGATTTGAGAGGAATCCTACCTCTACTAATACTCCAGGCTTTTTAGCATTTTTTAAAATATAAACCGAATTAATTGGCTTCGCCTTTCTTGTCGTATTTTCTAAATTAACAATCAGTTCATCTTGAATGAATTTTGCCGCTTTGGCATTTTCTTTAAAGTGAGATGCATAAAATGTTTGCGCGCCGCTCCATCTTGCTGACGGAATGGCATTTAAATGAATGCTGACAAAAAGATCATTATCAGAGTTGTTTATCATTTTTAAACGCTTTTTCAAATCTTCCACTTTTCTTCTACTGTATCCTTTTGTATCATCATCTGCCAAATCTTTATCTGTCTCCCGGGTCATGACAACTAAGGCTCCCTGCTCCTGCAAATAATCTCTGACTTTTAATGAAATATCCAAAGCAATGTCCTTCTCTAATGCTTTTGAATTTCCGGCCCCGCCGTCTGGACCGCCATGGCCAGGGTCGAGTAAAATGATTTTGCCTGATAAGGGAAGACTCCATGAATCGCTGCCCCATGTGTTCTCTTTGACAAAATCATATTGTAAAATCAGAAATAAAAGAAGCAAACCAACAGAAAAACCAATGACCTTTAATTTTTTCTTAGACACCCCAATCATTCCCTCCCGCTCGTCCCTATTCACTTAACTATATGGGACAAGGGACCTGTTTAGAACCTAGAAGAAATGAGAAAGTAAAGCACCAGGATCATCGCTGGCCCTGGTGCTTGTTCTAACCATTCAATTAGTGTAATCGCAGCTTGCGGCGCCTTTGACCATTATTATAGCCTTCTTTCCACCATACATCTATATAGCCCTCACAGGAGTAATAAAGGGTTTCACTCATGGTTCCTTCTTCACCATTTCCCCAATAGAGGAGAAAATTGTACAGCGTATCAATTAAATGTTTCTCTTCTCTTTGACAACGTTTACGTACTTCATCTATATTCTCACCGTAATAACCAAATTTGCTGAATTTTGCTCCTAATAGGTAGGCTTCCAATGCTACGTCATAACAAGCCTCTTCAATTCCTGTATTCATAACAAAGCTTTGCGCAATTCTTGTTGAACCAAAATACTGCTGCACTCGTTCTTTTAACGTTTTCACCGATAAGTCCTTAAGGACGGACCGCTCGTATTTTATTTGTTTATCGCGACGCTTTTCTTTAAAGGTTGTAATTACAGTCACTCGTTTTTCACCTCTTAGGACTATTCTTCATCCCTTTGTCATAAGAAATGCAAACTACAAAGCGTTTTGTATTGCCAATTTTTATCGTATAGATTTTAAGCCTTCGATAGGCACTTCAACAGCTTTTGCTTAATCCCACCTTATAGAAAAGGAACTTCCCTTTATTACTGCAAACATATCTCTCCACCATTTCTCATAATAATGAAAAAAGGAGGGGAGGATTTGAAAAGAGTTCCCACAGATAATTCTCAACTTAAATATCCAAACGATATGCTTGCGATAATAAAAAAAGGGTTAAAAAAAGGGACCACCCCCAAGAAAGTCCTAATTGCAGGTGCAGGGATGGCTGGTTTAGTCGCGGCGTCCTTACTGAAAAAAGCTGGACATGAAGTGACGGTTCTTGAAGGAAACAACCGGGTTGGGGGCAGGATTTTCACAGTACGCCAGCCATTTACCCAGGGTAATTATCTAGACCTAGGTGCTATGCGAATTCCTGATACCCATGTTCTGGTATTCGAATACATTCACCGTTTCAAACTGCCTATTAATAGATTTATTAACGCTACACCAAGAGATTTGATTTTTGTTAATAATGTACTTACAACCAGTGCTTATTATGAGAAAAACCCTGATATACTAGGTTTTCCTGTTCAAGAATGGGAAAAAGGAAAAACAGCCAATGAACTTTTCCTCGCTTCCGTCAAACCTTTTATTGATCTTTATAAAAAGAGCACACCTGAGGAACAAGAGAAACTAAAAGAAAAATTTGATAGCTATTCAATGGAAGAATTTTTAAAAAATAACCCCTTCGGCCCTTCTTTGTCATTGAATGCCATTCGAATGATTAGTGTCATACTTGGTATTGAAGGATTTAGAGAATTATCTTTTGTAGGTATTGTTACGGATATCATCTTCCCCATTTTCAATGAAGAAACGGTCTTTTATGAAATTCTGGGAGGAAACGATCAAATCCCCTTATCGTTTTTGCCTGAACTTCATCAAAATATTTACTTGAACCAAAAGGTGGAAAAGGTCATTCAAAACAATAGAGGGGTTGTTTTTCAAACGAGAAATCAGGTAACAGGAGAAGCTCAGGCCTTTTCTGCCGATTATGCCATTATTACCATTCCTTATTCAGCGTTTCAGTTCGTTGATGTTGAACCTTACCATTCTATTTCCTTTAAGAAATGGCAGGCAATCCGAGAACTCTTAACGCTGCCTGCAGTTAAAATTGGAATTGAGTTCAAATCCCGTTTTTGGGAAAACCTCCAGTTAGGCAACGCAATATCAGATCGAACTACTCGGTTTAGTTATATCCCTAGTCACGGTATCGGGAGCGTTGGACCTGGAGTCCTACTCGCCAGCTACAGCTGGGGCCATGATGCAATACTGTGGAATAGCTTAACGAAGGATCAAATTATCTATTATGCACTTAAGGATTTGGCCAAAGTATATGGAAACGTGGTTTATAAGGAATTTCTGCAGGGAATTTCTTTCAATTGGAGTCAAAACCCCTTCTCAGCTGGGTGTTTTACACTATTTACACCAGGTCAAGTTACTGACTTTGGTGATTACATTCATCAACCTGAAGGGCTGCTGCACTTTGCAGGAGAGCATACTTCTAACTTTCACGGATGGATTGAAGGTGCCGTTGAATCTGGAATTCGAGCAGCATATGAAGTAAATGGAAGATAAGTAAACTCCCAACCAAATGGGCTGGGAGTTTCTCATTATTCGTATTTAATTAATATTTGAATCCTTCCTTCTTGAGGGTTACATCATTTAAATAAGACTTTATTTACGGAATATAGAGAAAATCCAGTCCCATTTATCTTTGGGTTTTTGAATCACTTTTTCTAAACGTTTATTAAAGTCATTTTGTGAAACCCACTCTTTTTTCATTTCTTCCTTGAGATTTTCTAATTCTCTTTGTAAGTAATCACTTTTTTCTTTTTCCTGTTCCAGTAATGTTTCGTAATGTATCTTTTCCTGTTCAGATAATTTTTCAATCCTAGCCTGCGTTTTTTGCGCTGAATTTGAAATGTTAGAACTTAAATCGTGGTGGTCCTGCTTTAGCCTGGAAACTGTCGTTTTAAGGTCTGCCATATCGTTTATGACTTGGACATTCATTTCACGTGTAGCAGCTAGTTCACTGGCTAAATAGGCTAAAATTTCTTTTAGGTGATTGGGGTCTTGGGGTAAATTGTCATACGTATCGGCTGCCGCTATATCTGTTTCACTTATTCCGTCTAGTCTTTCCTTTTGTTGCTGGGCAATTTCTTTAGCCGTATCGTCTAGGGGCTTGTCCGTATCGCGTAACGCTATAAGCGTTTCAATGTCGGATTGTACAAAAATACGACGATCACCTTCTTTTAAAAACACATAGCCATTCCGCTCTAGAATTTGTCCATACTTCCGAACAGTAGGTGTTGCAATCCCGGCTTCCTCAGCCACTTCTTTAGAAGAGAAAGAGCGTTCATACGGTTGAATATCATTTCGCATATCTGATCACCTTTTTTATATCAAGTATTAAGGGTTACTGGCAAATTTTCAAGAGCCATATCACCTAGCGATACAAATAAATATCACTGGGCGATACATTAGCCAAATTTTGATTGTCGAGGAATATGTTAATATTTGAGCGAAGAATGCTGGCAGCCGTATCGGCTGGCGATATGCCCTTACTAAATAAATTCAAAAGTATATCGCCCATCGATTTATTTCCTTTAATGACCCTCTGATTATCATATTTCAACAAAAATAGTATATTATTTCCCTGAAAATACAAACTTCGACTTGTTCTGCGATTTTCTACCTTAATCAGTCAGATAAAGCAGATGTAAAAAAGGCCCCCAAATGGTAGGCCCCTTATATCTATTTAATATAATAAGTACTTCTCACGCACTACGTTAAATTGATCTAACCCCGCCTGCCATGCTGCTTTCATTTCTTCAACACTTTTGCCAGCTTCAATATCAGCACGGATGGAGCCATTGCCGACAAGGTTATCAAAGAAGGAGATTCCGGCTGCACTCGGTGCTCTAAATTGGAAATCGTTTGGATACATATCATGGATTGTTTTTACGATATATAATCCTGTTTCAAACGGCTTATAGGAGTTTCGGTCTGTGACATGAATTTGAATACCATGGCTTAATACATTTGCATGTTTTGAGAAAGTCGGAATAAACGATGCCGCACGGAATGTGACACCAGGTAATTTGTATGAGTTTAACTTGGCAGCCAAGTTGTCGCTATTGATGAACGGTGCTCCAATCAATTCAAATGGCTTTGTTGTTCCTCTACCCTCTGAAACGTTGGTTCCTTCAATAAGTGCAGCACCTGGGTATACTACAGCAGTTTCCAAGGTTGGCATGTTTGGTGATGGAAGTACCCATTCTAATGGTGTCTCATCGTAATACATGTTTCGTTTCCAGCCTTCCATTTCCACTACTGTTAAATCAGCTCCAATACCAAATTCGTTATTGAAAAGCTTTGCTAGTTCCCCGACAGTCATCCCGTGGCGGACAGGAATCGGATATTCACCGATGAACGAAGAGTACTTATCCTCGAGTACAGGTCCTTCGACTTTTGTCCCGCTGATTGGATTCGGGCGGTCAAGGACAATAATTGGAATATTGTTTTCTTTAGCTGCTTCCATCGCTAGTGCCATGGTGTAAATATAGGTGTAAAAACGCGTCCCCACATCTTGGATATCAAATAACAACACATCGACATTGCTTAGCATTTCAGGTGTTGGCTTTTTTGTCTTTCCATATAGGCTGTAAACAGGAATCCCTGTTTTTTCATCCATATATTGTTCAACATATTGACCTGCCTGTGCACTTCCTCGTACACCATGCTCAGGGCCGTAAAGAGCAGTCAGGTTCACATCAGGATTATTGAAGAGTAAATCTACGATGCTCGTAACGTTCTGATCAACCCCAGTTGGATTTGTGATTAAACCGACACGTTTGTCCTTAATCAAATCAATTTGATCCTCTAACAAAACCTCGATGCCCAAACGGAACTCTTTATTCTTTTTCTCTTTATCGTTCTTGGCCATCGCCGCAGAAACAGTTGACAGTAGTAGAACGAGAATCAATAATCCAGTAAGCCACTTTTTCAAAAGTATCCCTCCTCTTTATCTATTCCCTGCTTAGTATCCTAAACCGTGATCAAATCCATATAGTACACTGCCGTCATGGTTGTAAATTGTTACTGGCAGTTTTCCAGTTGGATTGTTTTTACCAAAAATAGTATTTGCTGCTGCTTCAAAGCTTGCTTGTCTGAAACCATATTGAGCAATGTAGGCATCTACATTTTTGTAGGACATAATGTCATACGGATTTCTAGCACCAACAGCAATGACAGGCACCCCAGTCTCAATGAGTTGTCTTGTCATCACCATTTGGGTGGCGTCTTGAGCTCTTCCCCCAACACTAGATGTGTAGGTTCCAGCAATGATGTATTTCGCGTCCTTCAATTGATCTAATTGTGTACCATTAAGCGGACCTGAAGCATTCATATATACTGCGCCAGGATGGTGCTTTTGAACCTCCGCTGCAAGAAGGTTAATGGAGAATCCAGACCCACCAACCACAACGATCTTATCTTCAGGAGAAACAGTAAGTGGAATCACATTATTATTTTTCACAAGCGTAATGGATTTGGCTGCTGCTTCTTTTTCTATTGCTTTATGGTCTGCTGAGCCTACCATCTGAATCGCGTTTGCTACCTTCTCATCAATGCTCTTCTCTACCTCCGCCTTAACAATACCTCTATTTAATTTCAAGGTTAAAATCCTCTCAACTGACTGCTCAAGTCGTTTTTCTGAGATTTCACCAGAGTTCACGGCATCATAAAGTCCATTTGCTACATCTACGATTCCAACCGGCATTAACAGGATATCGGCTCCTGCCTTAACAGCACGGATTGCCGCATCTATAGGACCAAAATGATCTGCAATGGCACCCATATTCATCGCATCCGTTACGATAACTCCTTTAAAGCCCATTTCTTCGCGCATAAGACCCGTTAATATCTTGTGGGAAAGTGTTCCTGGTACAGCGACTTCAGTACCGTCCTTTTTAGAGATTGCTTTTGTATCATCTATTTTCGGGAAGGTCACGTGTGCTGACATAATCGCATCAATTCCCGCATCCATTGCCTGCTGGAAAGGATATAATTCTACATTCTTCAATCGATCGAGATCGTGAGGTACCGATGGAAGTCCTACATGGGAATCAACCGCAGTATCTCCATGGCCTGGAAAATGCTTAGCAGTTGCCGCAGTTCCCGTTTCATGGAGTCCTTTAATATAGGCATTTCCTAGTTTAGCAACTAGCCCAGGATCCTCACCAAAAGACCGGACACCTATCACCGGATTATCTGGATTGTTGTTTACATCCAGCACTGGTCCAAAGTTCATGTTAATACCAAGTGCATTCAGCTCTTCTCCAATAGTCCGTCCTACTTTTTCAGCAAGGTCTTCAGATCTTGTCGCACCTAACGCCATATTCCCTGGCATATCGGTGCCAGTTTGCAGACGTGTAACGATTCCGCCTTCCTGATCAATAGAAATTAATAGTCCGTACTTTTCTGCAGCTTCCTGATAGGCACTGACTAGTCTAGTTGTTTGATCAGCAGTTACCGCATTTTCACGGAATAAAATCACGCCGCCTAGGTGATAATCTTTTACCAACTTGGCAATTTCATTGTTCATTTCCGTAACATTTTGACCCTTCCAAGTTCTAAAGTCAGGCATTAACATTTGTCCGACCTTTTCTTCCATGGTCATATGCTCGATTGTCTTGCCAATAAGGTCATAACGTGCGCCTTTTTCCTTTTCAACAACGATTTCTTCTTGATTGCCTTTAAATTGAATCGAAACTCTATCGGTATGGGTGCCATCGCTGACAGAGATAAAGGTTTTACCATTGTGCCCTAATAAGGTAACTTCCCCATTTTTAGACACAGAGGCAACATTCTTATTAGAAGACTTCCAATTTAAGTTCTCAGACGCCAGCATAAAGTGACCATCCTCATAAACATGAAGTGCATTTAAATCAAGCTTGCTATCCTTTACTTCCCTTGTAACCTGTGGAACATTGAGATCAATCACTAAATCCTCGATTCCCGTAGCAGCAGCTGTTGTGCCCACAAGCTGAATTCCTGTAAATAATAGAGCAAATGCCAGAAACAGGGTGATAAATGACTTAAAAGATTTTCGCATTGTTTCTCCTCCTCAAGTTATTCTTATCTAAAAGATACATTGTAGGCAGGTCCTTCCTTATGTATACCAAAATATTGGCACCGCTTACAACTTATAGTAAAAGTATATAGTTAGTGTTGAGAAGTGGTCTATACCGCTTAAGTCACATAACAGGTGTTTCTGCAGGTCAAAAGGATTGTGCCATTAGCATTATTTTTTAAAATACATTGAAAAAAAGTGAAATAATATTTCAAAACCTAGTAGAATAGGGCAAATTCAATAAAAGATGTTGTCCTGGTGTATCAGGGTACGCACCTTAGCTGAAAAATAGATGGAGAATTTCCGCTTAATTAGCAAATATACTTAAAAACAACTTAAATAGGCGGAGAGATTCCGCCTATTTACTCGAAAAATTTGAAAATAGGAGATTTTTCTTTGCATAAGCGGAAAACCTCCGCTTATATACCCCGAAACGAGCTTCATTCTGCATCTACCCGGAAAATCTCCGCTTAATTTCTTTGCTGCCTACTCGATTAAGGACAAGACATCTTATTTAAAATAGAGTGAGGCTTTTCTCAAAAATCTAATAGAACTTCATTTTGGTACATAACGGTAAACCGCACTACAAGAAAGTGAGAAGTGTTGTATAGAAGAATTCAATTATCCCCTTTGTCTAAAAAAATAAAACACCTTTATCAATATCGATTTCTTTTTTCAATCCATTTAATTCGGAGTTGGTATATAACTCCTGGATGGCCTCATACGCTTCTTCACCGGATAAATGCCGAGGTTGGAACTTAGTTATTCTATTATTCGTATGGATTGGCCAAATTTCAGCACTTGTTAAACCACTTTCGTTAAAATGTAAAGTTGTTGGAAACCCATAGGTAAGGGGGGATCGACCAGGAGTATTGAAAATAAAGTTTCCAACACTAAAAAAAACGGGGACTCCATCCACCATACTCATTTTTTGATATTGGTGTGATCCATGACCGACGATAATATCAGCTCCGGCACTCACAATCATTTTCGCCTGTAATAATTGCTCTTCTGATACGGGTTGATAATTCTTTCCCCAATGGATGGACACGACAATAGTATTTATCCCTATTTTTCTTAAGGCACTGATATCGTTGTATACTGCTTTTTTAGACAAAGCAGCTATCCCACTATGAACATTAGACGCAAAGTGTTGATATTTCTCCTGATATCTTTTCCTGAAGCTCATGTAATTTAAAAGTGCGACTTTAATATTACCCTTTTTTATAATAAGTGCTTTTCTTGCTTCTTTTTTATTTCTTCCAGCACCAAGCGGGATCATTGAGTTTTTTTTCAAATACATAATGGTTTCCAATAAACCCTCATGTCCGTAATCAGTAGAATGATTATTTGCCAAAAAAAATATGTTGAAGGCCATTTGCTTAAATACATCAACCACTAGAGGGGACATGTTATATTTATAATCCTTTTCTGCATCAATTTTTTTCGCCATTTGGCTGATAGGTGCCTCAAGGTTAAGTGTCCGTACATCCGCTGATTTGTATATCTGATCAAGGTATTTAAAAGGATAATCATAACCATTACTGTCCAATAATTTTTGTGCTGCAGCACCTAACAAAGTATCTCCGCCAAAAAAAATACTCAGTTCCTTCGTAGGATCATCATAAACTTCGTATGTCATAGGTTTTATTATAGTCAATAGCTATCCCCTCTTAAAAAGTATTATATAGGCCACTTTTCTTAGCTTATGAGGAATAGCAACATATAGTTCCAAAATGAATTTAGGCTGGAGAATAAAAAAGACCCCCAACCAATATGGTTGAGAGCCTTTGAAGTGTTGAAGATTAACGTTTTGAGAACTGAGGAGCACGACGCGCACCTTTAAGACCGTATTTCTTACGCTCTTTCATACGTGGGTCACGTGTTAATAGTCCTGCACGCTTTAATGTTGGACGGAATTCAGGGTCAGCTTGAAGTAATGCGCGAGCAATACCGTGGCGGATTGCGCCAGCTTGACCAGTATAACCACCACCGCTTACGTTTACAAGAACATCGTAGCTGCCTTGTGTTTCAGTAGCTACTAATGGTTGGTTAACAACCATACGTAAAGCTGCAAATGGGATATACTCTTCGATGTCACGACCGTTAATTAGGATTTTACCTGTACCTGGAACTAAGCGCACACGTGCGACAGAGCTCTTACGACGACCAGTACCAATATATTGAACTTGTGCCAAGTTAATTCCCTCCCTCTTTATTAACCGCGAAGTTCGTAAACTTCAGGTTTTTGTGCTTGGTGCGGATGTTCGCTGCCAGCATATACGTGTAATTTTTTGAACGTTTGACGGCCAAGAGAATTCTTTGGAAGCATGCCTTTAACAGCAAGCTCGATCATTTTCTCAGCATAGTTTGTACGCATTTCAAGAGCAGTTCTAGTCTTTAAACCACCTGGGTGCATAGTGTGACGGTAGTAGATCTTGTCAGTTAACTTCTTACCAGTTAATTCAACTTTAGATGCGTTAAGAATGATAACATGATCACCAGTGTCAACATGTGGTGTAAAAGTTGGTTTATTTTTACCACGTAAGATTGCTGCTACTTCAGAAGCAAGACGTCCAAGAGTTTTGCCTTCAGCATCAATCACGTACCATTTACGCTCGATATTGTTGGCGTTAGCCATAAACGTTGTACGCATGAAATTCCCTCCTAAATTAAATCCATTAAAGATTATTTTTTCGCACCATCATAAGCCATTATCGTTCATTCTGTTCCGGGAATAAACGTTAACGCCATTGTGCGCCAATTTTAAGTTCATATATTTTCAATCACGATGAAGACTTTCCGGGGCTTAATCGTGGGATTAAAAACACAACCATATAATATAATAAGTTCTTTTGAGCTAAAAGTCAAGAAAATGTTACACTAGGATGAGTTGTTTACTTTTAAAATTTTAATAATATACTTTCCAAAGATATAACCCTTGTCCTGGTGCGGTTTTTCCAGCATAGCGACGATCCCTTTTATCAAGGATCTCCACTATTTCCTCTGGTTGACGCTTTCCAGAACCAACCTCAATTAAAGTTCCTACTAAAATTCTAACCATATTATATAGAAAACCATTCCCGACAAAACGAAAGCTAACACGCTTTTCATCCTGCAGGATCTCAATGGTTTCAATCGTTCGAACCTTATCTTCTACTTCCGTTCTTGCTGAACAAAAACTAGAAAAATCATGTGTCCCTAATAAATAGGCAGACGCCTCTCTCATGGCTTCAAGATTTAAAGGATAAGGGTAGTGAAAAGCATAATTTCTTTGGAATGGATCCCTTTTCGGTGATTGATTTAGATAATACCGGTATTCCTTTCCATTTGCATCGAACCGAGCATGAAAGGCAGGATCAGCCTCTTCAACACTTAGAACAGAAATATCCTCTGGCAGCATAGAATTTAATGCTAGCTCCCACTTTTCCAAAGGAAGGGATAACGGCGAATCAAAATGAACCACCTGGCCCTTTGCGTGAACCCCTGCATCCGTTCTTCCGGAGGCAGAAATTTTCACAGGGCTGCCCTTATGCATTTTGGTTAATACAGCTTCTATTACACTTTGAACGGTCCGCTTCTTTGGCTGAACCTGATATCCTGAGAAACCAGAACCATCGTAAGCAATAATGCATTTATAACGATTCATTATTTAACTCCATTATGAACGTAATAGGATTAGTAATATAGTCAATATAACAAGAATCAATAGCTGCAGGGTGTCAGAGAGACTCCAGTTTAATAGACGATATTTTGTCCTGCCCTCACCGCCACGGTACCCTCTCGCTTCCATTGCAATAGCAAGCTCCTCAGCACGTTTAAAAGAACTAACGAAAAGGGGGATAAGTAATGGAATGACAGCTTTGATTCTCTCCTTAATAGGCCCGCTTGAAAACTCGACCCCTCGCGCAATCTGAGCCTTCATAATCTTATCCGTTTCCTGCATGAGTGTCGGAATAAAACGTAAAGAAATCGACATCATTAAAGCCATTTCATGTACAGGGAACCGGACCTTTTTTAAAGGATGTAAAAGTGTTTCTAGACCATCAGTTATTTCAATTGGTGTCGTGGTTAAGGTGAGCAGACTGGTCATTAATATTAAGAAAAAGAATCTCATTGAAATAAAAATACCCTGTCTTACTCCTTCTTCATAAATCTTTATCGGCCCAAGCTCATATAATAGACTACCTTCTTTTGTGAAGAAGACCTGTAAGAGCAGCGTAAATAGTACTAACCAGAGAACAGGTTTTAAACCTGCGTACAGAAAGCGAATGGGTATTCGTGATAAACCAAGCATAAAAAAAGTATAAATACCAATAAGGACATAAGTAAATAAATTATTTGCAAGAAAGATAATACATACAAATAAGAATATAATAATTAACTTAGATCTAGGGTCTAGTCGATGTATTAAACTATCAGCGGGTACATATCTTCCAATAATCATTTTATCCATCATACTGGTGCACCTCTTAACAGTTCTGCAACCGCAGTTGATAGTTCATCGATTGATAGATAGGTTTTTTCTAACTTCAATCCTAACTTTTCTTCTAGACTTCGTTGAAAACGTACCACTTCAGGTACATCCAATCCCATTTCAACAAGCTCTGTAACCGAGGAGAAAATTTCGACAGGTGTCCCCTGCTTTACGACATGTCCTTGCTGCATGATAACAATTTGATCAGCATACCTCGCAGCATCCTCCATACTATGGGTTACAAGTATGGTAGACAAATTTCTCTTTTTATGAAGTGAATAAAACATATCCATGATTTCTTTACGCCCTCGCGGATCAAGACCAGCCGTTGGCTCATCCAGAACAAGACAGTCTGGTTCCATTGCCAGTACACCAGCAATCGCTACACGGCGCATTTGACCGCCTGATAAATCAAATGGAGACTTTTCTAATATTTCTTCAGCCAGTCCAACTTGCTTTAATGCAAGTCGTGCTCTCTCTTTTGCTTCTCTCTCTGAAACACCGAAATTCATCGGCCCAAATATAATATCCTTTTCGACGGTTTCCTCAAATAACTGATGCTCAGGAAATTGAAAAACAATCCCTACTTTTTGTCTAATCTGTCTTAAGTTCTTATTCTTTTGCTTTGCTTTGATTTCATGGCTGCCAATTGTTACAGTACCTTCTGTTGGCAATAGCAAGGCATTTAAATGCTGCAGCACAGTAGATTTTCCTGAACCAGTATGACCTATTAACGCCATGTATGTTCCTGTTGGGATGTTAATAGATACATCTTCAATAGCCAAACGTTCAAAAGGGGTGTTTGCTTGATAGCGATACTCTATATTTTGGAGCGAAATGTCCATAACTCATTCACCAACTCTTCTTCCGATAAATAGTGCACAGGTAAGTCAATTCCTTTTTGCCGGAATGCATTACTCATTTTAATTGAAAAAGGGATATCAAGTCCTAGATGAACCAATTCATCATCCATTGAGAATATGTCCTCTGGAGCTCCCTCGCGGTAAACTTCCCCTTGATTCATCACAATAATTCTGTCGGCTTTTGCTGCTTCTTCTAAATCATGAGTAATTGAAATGACAGTGAGTGACTTCTCATTCTTTAAAGTACGGACAGTCTCTAAAACTTCCTCTCTTCCTTTCGGGTCGAGCATAGAAGTTGCTTCGTCTAAAATGATAATAGATGGTCTCAATGCAAGAACACCAGCAATCGCTACTCGTTGCTTTTGTCCTCCAGAAAGATGGTGCGGCTCTTGATTAAGAAATTGATCCATTTGAACTTTTTTTAAGGAATCCTCTACCCTAAAGATCATATCATCCCTTGGGATTCCATGGTTTTCTAAACCAAAAGCCACATCATCCTGAACAGTCGTACCAACAAACTGATTATCAGGGTTCTGAAAAACCATCCCTAATTTCTTTCTTATGTCCCAAATGGAATCCTCATTTAACTTAATTCCACAAACTGTAATTTCACCCGATTGTGGAAATTGTAACCCATTTAAAAGCTTTGCCATCGTAGATTTACCTGAACCATTATGACCAACAATCGCTAACCATTCCCCTTCAACGATGTCAAAACTTACATTCTGAAGAGCGTAGCTGCCTTGATTTTCATATTGAAAAGACACATTTTTTAATGATACAACGGCCTCTCTCATATAAATCTTCTCCTCTCGTCTCATCTATGCGTACCATACTAAGCTAGGCTCGTAGAATACAAAAAAAGCCTGCACCTCACCCCTGAGCAGAATAACGAATATATTCTGCAGCATAAACGGGATTTCTAAAAAGAAATGGAGGAGGTGCATGAGCTAGACGAGACGTAAAAAAGAAAAATAAGTAATTTCATTCATCTTTCCAAGGAGAGAGAATCTCCCCACTATGCCCTATTGAATTAGGGTCACGCTCATCATAACACTCTTTTTGGCTTGGTTCGTACTTTATTAGATTTTATACAGCAAAAGGGCTCAAGAACAAGTTTGTAACTAAACTGTCCAGCGCCCTTGTTGTCTGCTTTCAGGTATTAAACTAACTCGATAATTACCATTGGTGCACCATCGCCGCGGCGTGGTCCAAGTTTCATAATACGAGTATATCCACCTTGGCGCTCTGAATAACGTGGAGCGATATCAGTGAAAAGTTTTTGTAGTGCATCTGTACCATTTTCAGCATCAGCAACTTCATTACGAACGTAAGAAGCAGCTTGACGGCGAGCATGTAAGTCACCACGTTTACCTAAAGTAATCATTTTCTCAACAGTACCACGAAGTTCCTTCGCGCGAGTTTCTGTTGTTTGAATGCGCTCATTGATAATTAAATCTGTAGTTAAATCACGTAGCATAGCTTTACGCTGTGCACTTGTGCGTCCTAACTTTCTGTATGCCATGAAGGGTTCCCTCCTTTGTTGAAGTCATTAAACGGATTAGTTATTGAGCAGGAATGCAGTTAATCAGTCATCCTTACGTAAGCCTAATCCAAGCTCTTCTAGTTTCGCCTTCACTTCTTCAAGTGATTTGCGGCCTAAGTTACGAACCTTCATCATATCTTCTTCAGTCTTATTAGCTAATTCCTGAACAGTGTTGATTCCAGCACGCTTTAAGCAATTATATGAACGAACTGATAAATCAAGTTCTTCGATCGTCATTTCAAGGACTTTTTCTTTCTGATCCTCTTCTTTTTCGATCATAATCTCAGCATTTTGTGCTTCGTCAGTTAAACCAACAAAGATATTTAAATGCTCGGTTAAAATTTTCGAACCAAGAGCTATAGCTTCCTTTGGCCCTGTGCTTCCATCTGTCCAAACATCAAGCGTTAGCTTATCATAGTTTGTCATTTGACCCACACGAGTATTTTCTATCTGATAGGACACACGAGAGACCGGTGTGAAAATAGAATCAATTGGAATAACACCAATTGGCTGGTCTTCACGCTTATTTTGCTCAGCAGGTGTATAACCACGGCCTCGCTTAGCAGTTAAACGCATGCGAAGATGACCACTTGAAGCCAATGTAGCAATATGAAGATCAGGATTTAAGATTTCAACATCACTATCATGAGTAATGTTTCCAGCTTTAACAGGACCTTCACCCTGAACATCAATCTCAAGAGTTTTCTCTTCATCAGAGTAGATTTTTAAAGCTAATTTTTTAATGTTTAATATGATGGATGTTACATCCTCTACGACGCCTTCAATTGTTGAGAACTCATGAAGTACCCCATCGACCTGAATCGATGTAACAGCGGCACCTGGGAGTGAAGATAATAGGATACGACGTAAGGAGTTACCCAAAGTGGTACCATATCCACGCTCAAGTGGCTCTACGACGAACTTCCCGTACTTGGCATCATCGTTGATCTCAACCGTTTCGATTTTTGGTTTTTCTATTTCGATCATCAAATAACCCTCCTTCAAAACGTCGAAACCTCGACTAGTAAATTATCTAATCGAAATTCCCCCATGTATACGTTCCCGTTTTGTGCACAACAACTGGAATAAATTTTCTGTATGAACTACAAAATTAGTATCATATCCCATTATAGACACAGGATATAAAATCTATACAGAAAAATTAAACACGGCGGCGTTTTGGTGGACGGCATCCGTTATGAGGTACAGGAGTAACGTCTTTAATTGCTGTTACTTCAAGACCTGCAGCTTGCAGCGCACGAATAGCAGCCTCACGACCTGCACCAGGGCCTTTAACTGTAACTTCAAGAGTTTTCATACCGTGTTCAATCGATGTCTTAGCTGCAGTTTCAGCTGCCATTTGAGCTGCGAATGGTGTAGATTTACGTGAACCTCTAAATCCAAGCGCACCAGCACTTGACCAAGAAATTGCATTACCATGAACATCAGTAATTGTTACGATTGTATTGTTAAATGTTGAACGGATATGCGCGATACCTTGTTCAATATTCTTTTTAACACGACGTTTACGTGTATTAGTTTTACGTGCCATTTAAATAACCTCCTTTGCCGATTACTTCTTCTTGTTCGCAACAGTCTTACGAGGACCTTTGCGTGTACGAGCGTTGTTTTTCGTGTTTTGTCCACGAACCGGTAAACCACGACGATGACGTAAACCGCGGTAGCAGCCAATCTCCATTAAACGCTTAATGTTAAGAGAAATTTCACGGCGAAGGTCACCTTCAACTTTTAATTTGTCGATGATATCACGGATTTTGTTTAGTTCGTCTTCAGTTAAATCACGCACTCGAGTATCTTCAGAAACACCTGCATCTGCTAATACTTTTTGTGCAGTATTTTTACCAATACCATAAATGTAAGTCAAAGAGATAACTACACGTTTTTCACGTGGAATATCTACACCAGCAATACGTGCCATAAATGAGCGCACCTCCTTCAAGATTAACCTTGTTTTTGTTTATGTTTAGGGTTTTCACAGATAACCATGACTTTACCGCGTCTACGGATAACTTTGCACTTTTCGCAGATCGGTTTAACAGATGGTCTTACTTTCATTATCCTAACCTCCTTAGTAATACGGAGTGCAAGCAATTATTTAAAGCGGTAAGTAATTCTTCCGCGTGTTAAGTCATATGGAGAAAGCTCGACAGTAACTTTGTCACCCGGAAGGATGCGAATGAAGTGCATTCGGATTTTACCAGAAACATGAGCTAGCACGGTATGACCATTTTCTAATTCTACCTTAAACATTGCATTTGGCAAAGTTTCAATCACTTTACCTTCAATTTCAATTACATCATCTTTGGCCATTAATTCGTCTCCCTTCTCATTTCAACTATTACATTCGAAAATGCAAAGCAAATACTTTTCTTTCGTACAAAACATTAGCAACCTTTTAATATTAACATAATGTTCTTCTTCTGTCCGCAAGTAAATTCTACATTAAATGGAATAACAATTTCCACATGTAAGTCTTGCCCAACTCTCGGTCCTACATACTCAGTACAATAGAAAAGCCATTTACATCCACATACTTTTGAAGTTTATTGAAGAGATGTTCGAGAGTCGACCTACGATTAAACTAATGGCCATTAACGTAAGTCCCTAAGCAATTGCTCGATATCAGCAAATACTTTATTAATGTCCTGCTGTCCATCAATTGTGCGAAGGTAACCTTTTGTTTCATAGAAAGTAAGCAATGGTTCTTGTTGTTTGATATTGACGTCCAATCGATTTTGAACCGTTTCAGCATTATCATCTGCACGTTGGTAGAGTTCTCCACCACATTTATCGCAAACACCCTCTTTTGTTGGAGGATTAAATACTAAATGATACGTTGATCCACATTCTTTACAAATACGACGGCCTGTCAAACGATCCATTAAAATACTTTTATCAACATTTATATTAATTACATAATCAATCTTTTTTTCTAAATCGGATAATAGACTTTCCAATGCTTCCGCTTGAGGTACCGTCCTAGGAAAGCCATCAAGTAAAAAGCCATTTTTACAGTCATCTTTACTTAACCGTTCACGAACAATGCCGATTGTTACTTCATCAGGAACAAGTGCGCCTTTGTCCATGAAAGACTTAGCTTCTAAACCTAGTTCTGTTCCTTCTTTCATCGCTGCACGGAACATATCTCCTGTAGAGATATGAGGGATGCCGTATTGTTCTACGATTTGTTCGGCTTGAGTACCTTTTCCGGCACCTGGAAGCCCCATTAATACTAAATTCACACGTGTTCCCCCTCGTGCTATTTATGGGTTTTAGGGAACGCAAGTCCCCAAAACCTTTTATTTAATAAAGCCTTTATAATGACGTTTAACTAGCTGCGCTTCAAGCTGTTTCATCGTATCAAGTGCAACACCGACAACGATTAAAAGACTTGTTCCACCAATTTGAGCCGATTGTGGCAAGTTACCAATTTCAATAAAGACAATAGGCAGTATTGAAATAACCGTTAGGAAGAGCGCGCCAACAAAGGTTAAACGGTATAATACGCGTGTTAAGTATTCTTGAGTACTTCTACCCGGTCTAATACCTGGAATATAGCCGCTTTGCTTTTGCAAGTTTTCAGCTGCTTGTTCAGGATTAACTTGAATAAAAGCATAAAAATACGTGAAAGCGATAATCAATGCAGCGTATAAAGTCATTCCAATAGGATGGGAATAATCAAATACCCTTGTAACCCAGAGAGTTACATCATTCGTTGGAAAGAATGATGCTATAGTTCTTGGTGTTACGATAAAGGATACTGCAAAGATAACAGGGATAACACCTGCTGCATTTACTTTTAACGGCATATGCGTAGATTGTTGTGCACCTGCGTTACGCCCGTTGATAGAACGTTGTTTTGCATATTGAATTGGTATTTTTCTTATCGCTTGCTGGATGAATACTGTACCAACAACAATTGAGATGACTGCTAAAACAATTAATAACACCGTAACAATACGAAGGAATAATTGCTCACCAGCATTTTCAAACTGCTGTACATAGATCTGATTAACGGTATTAGGAATACTTGCAACGATACCTGCGAAGATAATGATGGAAATACCATTTCCAACACCCTTTTCAGTAATTTGCTCACCTAACCACATTAAAAAGGCAGTACCAGCAGTTAACACAACTGCGATTAATAAGTAGGTACCAATTCCAGGGTTTTTGATCAATTGTCCGCTCGCCATACTATTAAAGCCATAAGACATACCTAAAGCTTGAATAAAGCCAAGAACAATTGTGAAATATCGTGTAAACTGAGCTAACTTTCGACGTCCAGCATCTCCCTGCTTTGACCATTCCGTAAATTTCGGAACTACATCCATCTGTAAAAGCTGAATAATAATGGAAGCAGTAATGTAAGGCATAATACCCATAGCAAGAATGGAGAAGTTTTGCAACGCTCCACCGCCAAAGGTATTTAAAATTCCGAATACACTTAATTTATCTTGTGCTGCCAAAATTTCAGCATTTACATTAGGAACAGGAATAAAACTGCCTAGTCGAAATACGATTAACATTAAAAGAGTAAAAACAATTTTTCTTCTAATTTCAGCCACGCGCATAAAATTGGAGATTGTCTGGAACATTAGATCACCTCAGTAGTTCCACCTACAGCTTCAATTGCTTCTTTGGCGGTAGAGGAGAATTTATGAGCTTTAACAGTAAGTTTTTTCTCTACGTTCCCTTTTGCAAGAATCTTAATTCCTGCTTTTTCGTTCTTAACAACACCAGTTTCAATTAGAAGTTCTGGAGTAACTTCTGTACCCTCTTCAAACTGATTAAGAACATCAAGATTTACAATTGCAAATTCTTTACGGTTGATATTAGTAAAACCACGTTTTGGTAAACGACGGAACAATGGTGTTTGACCACCCTCGAATCCAAGACGGACACCGCCGCCGGAACGAGCATTTTGACCTTTATGACCTTTACCAGCAGTCTTACCTTGACCAGAACCGATACCGCGTCCTAAACGTTTACGTTCTTTACGGGAACCCTCAGCAGGCTTTAGTTCATGAAGTTTCATATTGGCACCTCCTTATGAAAGAAAACAATCTATTATTGTTCTTTTACTGTTACAAGGTGAGCAACTTTTGTAATCATACCGCGAATTGCAGCATTATCTTGGTGCTCAACTGTTTGATTTAATTTACGTAAACCTAGAGCAGTAACTGTTGCGCGTTGGTCTTCAGGACGACCAATTACGCTGCGGTTGAGGGTAATTAATAGTTTGTTTGCCATTTGATTTCCCTCCTTATCCTAGCAGTTCTTCTACTGATTTACCACGTAACTTAGCTACGTCTTCAGCACGTTTTAATTGTTTTAGACCATCAATCGTTGCACGTACCATGTTAATTGGAGTGTTAGTTCCTAATGATTTAGAAAGGATATCTCCTACCCCGCCTAATTCAAGAACAGCACGGACTGGTCCGCCAGCGATAACTCCTGTACCTTCAGAAGCAGGCTTTAGAAGAATTTCACCAGCACCAAAACGTCCAATAACTTGGTGAGGAACAGTAGTTCCAACCATTGGCACTTCGATTAAGTTCTTCTTAGCATCTTCGATTGCTTTACGAATCGCATCTGGTACTTCTTGAGCTTTACCAGTACCGAAACCAACATGACCGTTTTTATCTCCAACTACCACTAGAGCAGTGAAGCGAAAACGACGACCACCCTTAACAACTTTCGCTACACGGTTAACCGTAACAACGCGTTCTTCTAGTTCAAGTTTGTTTGGATCAATACGACGTATCATTTATGTGTCCCTCCTTTGTCTATTAAAATTGTAAGCCGTTTTCACGGGCTGCATCAGCTAGCGCTTGGATACGGCCATGGTAAAGGTACCCTCCACGGTCAAAGACAACAGCAGTGATACCTTTTTCTACCGCACGTTTAGCGACTAATTCTCCGACTAACTTAGCTGCATCAACATTGCTTGTAGATTCAAGGTTTAGATCCTTTTCCATAGTAGAAGCACTTGCTAATGTAACTCCACTCATGTCATCGATTAATTGAGCATATAGATGCTTGTTAGAACGAAACACATTTAAACGTGGACGAGCTGCAGTACCGCTAAGTTTCGCACGAACACGAGCATGTCTCTTCTTGCGACTAGCATTTTTGTCAAGCTTCGTAATCATTTACGTCACTCCTTTCGTTTACCTATGCGGCATTACTTACCTGTTTTACCTTCTTTACGACGAACAAATTCACCTTCGTAACGAATTCCTTTACCTTTATAAGGCTCTGGAGGACGTACTTGACGAATATTGGCAGCTAATGCGCCAACACGTTCTTTATCAGTACCTTTAATCGTAATCTTTGTATTAGCAGGTACTTCTACTTCAAGACCACTTTCAGGTTCAATCTCAACTGGGTGAGAATATCCAACGTTTAATACAAGCTTGTTACCTTGCTTTTGGGCACGGTAACCAACCCCGATTAATTCTAACCTTCTTTCGAAGCCCTTAGAAACACCTTCGACCATGTTCGCGATTAACGCACGAGTAGTTCCGTGCAATGCGCGGTGTTCTTTCACATCAGATGGACGAGCGATCGTAACTAGGTTTTCTTCGATTTTAATTTCGATATCTGGATTAAAAGAGCGAGTAAGTTCGCCTTTTGGTCCTTTAACAGTAACGGTACTATTGTTTAAAGTAACCGTAACTCCTGCAGGGATTTCAATAGGTTTTTTTCCTACGCGAGACATTAAGTGCACCTCCATTCATTCAGAAACCTCTATTACCAAACGTAAGCTAATACTTCTCCGCCGACTTGTTTAGAACGAGCCTCTTTATCAGTTATAACACCATTTGAAGTTGATACTAGTGCGATACCAAGACCATTAAGGACACGTGGTACCTCAGTAGATTTTGCATAAACTCTAAGTCCAGGCTTGCTTATGCGCTTAAGACCAGTAATAACACGTTCGTTATTTGACCCGTACTTTAAGAAGATACGGATGATACCTTGTTTATTGTCTTCAATAAATTCGACGTCACGAACGAAACCTTCGCGCTTTAAGATTTCAGCGATTTCTTTTTTAATATTAGAAGCAGGCACTTCTAACTTTTCGTGACGCACCATGTTCGCATTACGAATGCGAGTAAGCATATCAGCAATTGGATCTGTCATGACCATTATTTTTACCTCCTTCCCAGACTTGGGTTTTACCAGCTAGCTTTTTTGACACCAGGAATTTGTCCTTTGTATGCTAATTCACGGAAACAAATACGGCAAAGCTTAAATTTACGGTATACAGAGTGTGGACGGCCGCAACGTTCACAGCGTGTGTACTCTTGAACCGGGTATTTAGGCGTGCGTTTTTGTTTCGCAATCATTGACTTTTTAGCCACGTTTTCGCCTCCCTTATTTAGCGATTACTTTTGGAATGGCATTCCAAATTGTGTTAACAGTTCACGTGCTTCTTCATCAGTGTTAGCAGTCGTTACGATAACAATATCCATACCACGAACTTTGCTAACCTTATCGTAATCAATTTCAGGGAAGATTAATTGTTCTTTAACACCCAAAGTATAATTACCGCGACCATCGAATGATTTCTTAGAAACACCACGGAAGTCACGAACACGAGGTAAAGAAACAGAAACTAATTTATCCAAGAATTGATACATGCGCTCACCGCGAAGTGTAACTTTTGCACCGATTGGCATACCTTCACGAAGACGGAAGCCAGCGATTGATTTCTTAGCACGAGTTACTACAGGCTTTTGTCCTGTAATAGTTGCTAGTTCTTCAACAGCATTATCTAAAGCTTTAGCATTTGCTACTGCATCACCAACACCCATGTTAATAACAATCTTATCAAGTTGAGGAACTTGCATTACTGATTTATAGTTGAACTTGCTCATAAGAGCAGGAGTAACTTCTTTTACAAACTTTTCTTTTAGGCGGTTCACTTATTGTACCTCCCTTCTAAATTTTAAACTATTTATCTAATACTTCACCGGATTTTGCTACGCGTACCTTTTTGCCATCAACCGTTGTGTAACCTACACGAGTTGGGTTACCAGACTTAGGATCGATAGGCATAACGTTTGATACATGAATTGGTGCCTCAAAGCTCATAATTCCGCCTTGTGGATTCACTTGAGAAGGTTTAGAGTGTTTTTTAACAATGTTTACACCTTCTACTAGTACACGGCTATCTTTAGGATAGGCTGCTAGGATTACTCCTGTTTTGCCCTTATCCTTACCGGAGATAACTCTTACTTTGTCACCTTTTTTAACATGCATTCGTAAGCACCTCCTTAAAGGCAATTGAATTTAAATTATAGTACTTCTGGAGCCAAGGATACGATTTTCATAAAGTTGTTATCGCGAAGTTCGCGGGCAACTGGTCCGAAGATACGAGTTCCACGTGGGCTCTTATCATCCTTGATAATTACACATGCGTTTTCATCAAAACGAATGTATGATCCATCAGGTCGACGAGCACCGCTTTTTGTACGAACGATTACGGCCTTAACAACGTCACCCTTTTTAACAACGCCACCAGGTGTTGCTTGTTTCACTGTACATACGATAACATCACCGATACCCGCAGTTTTACGGCCAGAACCACCAAGAACTTTAATGGTAAGTACCTCACGAGCACCTGAGTTATCAGCAACTTTTAAACGTGATTCTTGTTGAATCATGTGTGTAACCTCCCTTCGGAATGATGCTTATATCCGAACAATTAAATAATAACTGCTTTTTCTGTAACTTCAACTAAACGGAAACGCTTAGTAGCTGAAAGCGGACGAGTTTCCATGATACGTACGATATCGCCGATTTTTGCTTCATTTTGCTCATCATGAGCTTTAAACTTTTTAGAGTACTTAACGCGTTTACCGTAAAGAGGATGCTTTTTGTAAGTTTCGACTAAAACAGTAATAGTTTTATCCATTTTGTCAGAAACAACGCGTCCAGTGTAAACTTTGCGTTGGTTACGTTCACTCATTATGTGAACCTCCTCTCTGAGTGTTTACTTGTTAACGCTGATTTCTCTCTCACGAATCACAGTTTTCATACGAGCAATCGCTTTGCGTACTTCACGAATGCGAGCTGTATTTTCAAGTTGACCTGTCGCTAATTGGAAGCGAAGGTTGAAAAGCTCTTCTTTTAAAGATTTAACTTTTTGTTCAATTTCGGCAGTGGTAAGGTCTTTAATTTCATTAGCTCTCATTTGATTCACCACCAATTTCTTCACGTTTTACAAACTTACATTTAACTGGAAGTTTGTGCATAGCAAGACGTAGTGCCTCACGTGCTACTTCTTCAGAAACACCAGCGATTTCAAACATTACTTTACCTGGTTTAACGACAGCTACCCAGCCTTCAGGCGCCCCTTTACCAGAACCCATCCGCACCTCAAGAGGTTTTGCAGTATAAGGCTTATGTGGGAAGATTTTAATCCAAACTTTACCGCCACGTTTCATGTAACGAGTCATTGCAATACGGGCAGCTTCGATTTGGCGGTTTGTGATCCATGAAGCTTCAGTTGCTTGTAGGCCGAACTCACCGAATGTTACTTCAGTGCCACCTTTTGCGTTACCACGCATTTTTCCACGGTGTTGACGGCGATATTTAACGCGTTTTGGCAATAACATATTATTTGCCTCCTTCCGCAGGTTTCTTCTTAGTAGGAAGGACTTCTCCCTTATAGATCCATACTTTTACGCCAAGCTTACCATAAGTAGTATCTGCTTCAGCGTGAGCATAGTCGATATCAGCACGAAGAGTGTGTAGTGGAACAGTTCCTTCGCTATAGTGTTCTGAACGAGCAATATCTGCACCGCCAAGACGACCTGATACCATTGTTTTAATACCTTTCGCACCAGCACGCATAGCACGTTGAATTACTTGCTTTTGTGCACGACGGAAAGATACACGATTTTCTAATTGACGAGCAATATTTTCAGCAACTAATTTCGCATCAAGGTCAGCTCTTTTGATTTCAAGAATGTTGATGTGAACACGTTTGCCAGTTAATTGATTTAAAGCTTTACGAAGTGCTTCAACTTCAGTACCGCCCTTACCGATAACCATTCCAGGCTTAGCAGTATGAACTGTTACATTTACACGGTTAGCAGCACGTTCGATTTCAACTTTAGATACAGAAGCATCCTTCAAACGCTTCGTGATGTACTCACGAATTTTAAGGTCTTCGTGTAAAAGATCAGCGAAGTCTTTACCTGCGTACCATTTAGATTCCCAATCTTTGATGATACCGATACGCAAACCGACTGGATTTACTTTTTGACCCACAGATTATCCCTCCTTCTTTTCTGATAGAACGATTGTGATGTGGCTAGTGCGTTTGTTGATCTGGCTAGCACGGCCCATTGCGCGCGGACGGAAACGTTTCAACGTTGGTCCTTCATCTACAAAAGCTTGAGATACAACCAAGCTATTAATGTCCATTTCATAATTGTGCTCGGCATTTGCCACAGCAGATTTTAATACTTTTTCAACGATTGGAGAAGCAAACTTTGGAGTATGATTTAAAATCGACACCGCTTCACCAACTTGCTTTCCTCGAATTAGATCTACGACTAAACGTGCTTTACGAGGAGCAATACGAACTGTTCTTGCAACAGCTTTAGCTTGCATTTGGATGCCCTCCTCTCTTAACGTCTGGTTTTCTTATCATCATTACCATGGCCTTTGTAAGCACGAGTTGGAGCGAATTCTCCAAGCTTGTGTCCTACCATGTCTTCAGTAACATATACAGGCACATGTTTGCGACCATCATAAACAGCGATTGTGTGGCCAATAAATTGTGGGAAGATCGTAGAACGACGTGACCAAGTTTTTACAACTTGCTTACTTTCAGTTTCATTTAACTTTTCGATCTTAACCATTAAATGATCATCAACAAATGGTCCTTTTTTAAGGCTGCGACCCATGGATGAACCTCCCTTCGTGATTGTCCTACGGCTCGTTCTTTGAACCGTAGCTCAATCCCGTTATTTTTTACGACGACGTACAATGAACTTGTCGGATTTATTCTTTTTCTTACGAGTTTTGAATCCAAGAGTTGGTTTACCCCATGGAGACATTGGTGACTTACGTCCGATTGGTGAACGTCCTTCACCACCACCGTGTGGGTGATCGTTAGGGTTCATTACAGATCCACGTACTGTTGGGCGTTTACCTAACCAGCGTGAGCGTCCTGCTTTACCAATGTTGATAAGTTCGTGTTGTTCGTTACCTACTTGACCGATTGTAGCACGGCACTCAGCAAGAATCATTCGAACTTCACCAGAATTTAAACGTACAAGTACGTATTTTCCTTCTTTACCTAAAACCTGTGCAGATGTACCAGCAGAACGAACTAATTGGCCACCTTTGCCTGGTTTTAATTCGATGTTGTGTACTACTGTACCAACAGGGATGTTTGCTAATGGTAATGCATTACCTACTTTAATATCTGCCTCAGGGCCAGACATAACTTCCATACCTACTACTAGGTTTTTAGGAGCTAGGATATAACGCTTTTCACCATCTACATAATTGATTAATGCAATATTTGCGGAACGGTTTGGATCGTACTCGATAGTGGCAACGCGTCCAGGAATGCCATCTTTGTTACGTTTAAAGTCAATGATACGGTATGAACGCTTATGGCCGCCACCTTGATGACGAACAGTTAACTTACCTTGGTTATTACGGCCGCCTTTTCTCTTTAATGGAGCTAATAGAGATTTTTCTGGTGTGCTAGTTGTGATTTCAGCGAAATCAGAAACTGTCATACCGCGACGACCATTAGAGGTAGGTTTGTACTTTTTAATCGCCATTTTATTCCCTCCTCTTCTTGTTAGTTTTTATTATGCTTCAAAGAATTCGATTTCTTTGCTATCAGCAGTTAGTTTTACAATTGCTTTACGACGTTTGTTTGTGTAACCACCGAATTTACCCATGCGCTTGAATTTACCTTTATAGTTCATGATGTTAACTTTTTCAACTTCTACGCCAAAGATTTCAACAATCGCATCTTTAACTTGAGTTTTGTTAGCTCTCACATCAACTTCAAACGTATATTTCTTTTCAGCCATTAGGTCAGTAGAACGTTCAGTGATAACGGGGCGCTTAATGATATCGCGTGCATCCATTATGCAAGCACCTCCTCTACTTTTTCAACTGCAGCTTTCGTCATGATTAATTTATCATGATTTACAACATCAAGAACATTGATTCCGTCAGCAGTTACAACTGTTACACCAGGAATGTTACGAGCAGAAAGTGCTACATTTTCATCAAGGTCAGCAGTAACGATAAGTGCTTTCTTCTCAACAGAAAGACCACCTAATACTGTTTTGAAATCTTTCGTTTTTGGAGCATCGAAAGCAAGGCTTTCTAATACTAATACATTTTCTTCTAACACTTTAGAAGAAAGTGCAGATTTAATTGCTAAACGACGTACCTTTTTAGGTAATTTGTAGCTGTAGCTGCGTGGTGTTGGACCGAATACAGTACCACCTCCGCGCCATTGTGGAGAACGGATAGACCCTTGACGAGCACGACCAGTTCCTTTTTGACGCCATGGTTTACGTCCACCGCCGCGAACTTCAGAACGAACTTTTACTTTATGAGTTCCTTGACGTAATGAAGCTCTTTGCATAACAATCGCTTCGAATAATACGTGTTGGTTAGGCTCGATACCAAATACTGATTCATTAAGTTCGATTTCACCAACTTGTGATCCGTTTTGGTTAAATAATGAAACTTTAGGCATTCTTTTGCTCCTCCTTTCTTATGAAGATATTACGCTTTTACCGCACTTTTGATCTTTAATAGAGCTTTTTTAGGTCCTGGAACGTTACCTTTAATTAATAGTAAGTTACGTTCAACATCAACCTTAACAATCTCAAGATTTTGAACAGTAATTTGTTCTCCACCCATACGTCCTGGTAATAATTTACCTTTGAATACGCGGTTTGGAGCAACAGGTCCCATTGAACCTGGACGACGGTGATAACGTGAACCGTGAGCCATTGGGCCGCGTGATTGTCCGTGACGCTTGATTACGCCTTGGAAACCTTTACCCTTTGAGATTCCTGTTACATCTACTACATCGCCTGCAGCGAAAATATCAACTTTGACTTCTTGACCAACTTCATATCCTGTTACGTCCACTCCGCGGAATTCGCGAACGAAGCGCTTAGGATTAGTGTTTGCTTTAGCAACATGTCCTTTTTCTGGTTTGTTTGCTAACTTTTCACGCTTATCTTCAAAACCAACTTGAACAGCTTCGTAACCGTCGCTTTCAACTGATTTCTTTTGAAGTACTACGTTTTGAGCAGCTTCTACTACAGTAACTGGAATTAAGTTGCCATTTTCAGCAAATACTTGAGTCATACCAATCTTTCTTCCTAAGATTCCTTTGGTCATTTAAGTCACACCTCCTATGGAATTTGTTTATTTATTTTTACTAAAGTTTAATTTCGATATCAACACCAGATGGTAAATCTAAACGCATTAACGCATCAACTGTTTGTGGAGTTGGGTTAACGATGTCGATTAGACGCTTATGTGTTCTCATTTCAAACTGCTCACGAGAATCTTTGTACTTATGCACCGCACGAAGGATCGTGTAGATTGATTTTTCAGTCGGTAGTGGAATCGGACCAGAAACGGCTGCACCTGAACGCTTTGCTGTTTCAACGATTTTTTCTGCAGACTGATCAAGAATTCTGTGATCATAAGCTTTTAAACGGATACGAATCTTTTGTTTTGCCATTATTTTCCCTCCTTTATTCGCCTATTTTTAAAATAGACATTCTCAGTGAAAATTTCCCACACACTCGCCATGGCAAAGCGGCCGGGTGTGTCAGCAACCTTTCACATCATCGCAGTCAAAGACCAACATTGTCTATTATACATAAAACATTAGGCAAACGCAACTTTTTTTTATAATTAATTTCCGGTTACGTTTAGCACACTTTTACTATTATAGCGACCAGTTTATACAATTACAATAGAAAATCCCATTCTCCAAAAATAACCTATAATAGCGCTTTATTAATTGAATATTTGTTGAGTTCTATTTATATAGAAGAAACACGTATTTTTTAAATGGCTATGAATGATCAACCCTTCACCAAAAACAACAATGAATGATAACACAGCCTTTTAAATAGAAAAAAGCAGCTGGATCGTCATCCAACTGCTCCTTTATATAACTGATTTTTTAATTATTCAGTGATAGTTGTGATTGAACCTGAACCTACAGTACGTCCGCCTTCACGGATAGAGAACTTTGTACCTTCTTCGATTGCTACTGGAGCAATAAGTTCAACGATCATTTCGATGTGGTCGCCAGGCATAACCATTTCTACGCCTTCTGGAAGATTACAAATACCAGTAATGTCAGAAGTACGGAAATAGAATTGTGGACGGTAGTTAGTGAAGAATGGAGTGTGACGTCCACCTTCTTCTTTTGATAAAACGTAAACTTGTGCTTTAAACTTTGTGTGTGGAGTGATTGATTTTGGCTTAGCCAAAACTTGTCCACGCTCGATTTCTTCACGTGCTACACCACGAAGAAGTGCACCGATGTTGTCTCCAGCTTCAGCAAAGTCAAGAAGCTTACGGAACATTTCTACACCAGTTACAGTTGTAGATTTTGGCTCTTCAGTGAAACCTACGATTTCAACAACGTCACCAACTTTAACTACTCCACGCTCTACACGTCCAGTAGCAACTGTTCCACGACCAGTGATTGAGAATACATCCTCAACTGGCATCATGAAAGGCTTGTCAGTGTCACGAGTTGGTTGTGGAATCCACTCATCAACAGCGTTCATTAATTCATGAATTTTCTCTTCCCATGCAGCTTCGCCTTCTAATGCTTTAAGTGCAGAACCTTTGATAACAGGAGTGTCATCGCCAGGGAAATCGTATTCAGATAATAGGTCACGAATTTCCATTTCTACTAATTCAAGAAGTTCTTCGTCATCAACCATATCACACTTGTTCATGAATACAACAAGGTAAGGTACGCCTACCTGACGAGAAAGAAGAATGTGCTCACGAGTTTGTGGCATTGGACCGTCAGTTGCAGATACAACTAGGATACCACCGTCCATTTGCGCAGCACCAGTGATCATGTTTTTAACATAGTCAGCGTGTCCTGGGCAGTCAACGTGTGCATAGTGACGAGCATCAGTTTCATACTCAACGTGTGCAGTTGAGATAGTGATTCCACGCTCTTTTTCTTCTGGAGCACCATCAATTTGATCATATGCACGTGCTTCTGCTTTACCAGTTTTAGCAAGAACAGAAGTGATTGCAGCAGTTAAAGTTGTTTTACCGTGGTCAACGTGACCAATTGTACCAATATTTACGTGTGGCTTTGAACGGTCGAATTTAGCTTTACCCATTAGGAAAATCCTCCTTTAATTTAAAAAAGTTAAGTATGTTTATGGAAACTGTAAATCAGGGTTGTCCCAATTTCACAGTTTCCATTCTTACATAAGTAGTTATACTTTATTAAAAGGTGAAAATCAATTATTCACCTTTATTTTTTTTGATAATTTCCTCAGAAACAGACTTTGGTACTTCTTCATAGTGATCAAAGTGCATAGAGAAAACTCCACGGCCTTGTGTACTTGAACGAAGTGCAGTTGCATAACCAAACATTTCTGATAGTGGAACCTGTGCACGCACAACTTGTGCGTTACCACGAGCTTCCATTCCTTCTACACGGCCACGGCGCGCAGTGATTTGACCCATAATATCTCCAAGATACTCTTCAGGGATTACAACTTCAACCCTCATCATAGGTTCTAGGATAACAGGTTTACACTTAGAAGCCGCGTTTTTAAGTGCCATAGATGCAGCAATCTTAAATGCCATTTCGGAAGAATCGACATCATGGTAAGAACCATCAAACAATCTAGCTTTAATATCAACTAAAGGATATCCAGCAAGAACGCCGCGATTCAAGGAATCTTCAAGACCAGCTTGAACTGCAGGGATGTATTCACGAGGAACAACACCACCAACGATACCGTTCACAAATTCAAACCCTTTACCTTCATCGTTTGGAGAGAATTCAATCCAAACGTGTCCGTATTGTCCACGACCACCTGATTGACGTGCAAACTTACCTTCTACCTGTGCTGAATCACGGAAAGTTTCACGGTAGGCAACTTGTGGAGCTCCTACGTTAGCTTCTACCTTGAATTCACGACGCATACGATCTACTAAGATATCAAGATGAAGCTCTCCCATACCGGCAATGATAACCTGTCCAGTTTCCTGGTCAGTATGTGCACGGAAGGTTGGATCTTCTTCTTGCAGCTTTTGTAGTGCAGTTGTCATTTTATCTTGGTCAGCTTTTGATTTTGGTTCAACAGAAAGTTGAATTACTGGTTCAGGGAAGTTCATTGACTCAAGAATTACTAGATTCTTATCATCACAAAGTGTATCACCAGTAGTTGTATCTTTCAAACCTACAGCTGCAGCAATATCACCAGCGAAAACCTTTGAGATTTCTTGACGGCTGTTTGCATGCATTTGCAGGATACGTCCAACACGTTCACGCTTTCCTTTAGTAGAGTTCTGAACATAAGATCCAGATTCTAAAGTACCAGAGTAAACACGGAAGAACGTTAATTTACCAACATAAGGGTCAGTCATAACTTTAAATGCAAGAGCAGAAAACGGCTCTTCGTCACTTGAATGACGTTCAAGGACTTCTTCTTCATCATCCGGAGCATGGCCCTTGATTGCAGGTACATCTAATGGAGATGGAAGGTAATCAATAACAGCATCTAACATTAACTGAACACCTTTGTTTTTGAAAGCTGATCCACAAATAACAGGGTAGAATTCTACATTAACAGTACCTTTACGAATAGCTGCTTTTAGCTCTTCTTTAGTGATTTCTTCACCGCCAAGGTATTTTTCTGTCAACTCTTCATCTAGTTCTGCTACTGCTTCAACTAGCTTTTCACGCCACTCTTCAGCAAGTGCGCGGTGTTCTTCAGGAATCTCACGTACTTCAATATCAGTACCTAAGTCATTACTGTAGAATACTGCGTTCATTTCCACAAGGTCAATGATTGCTGAGAACTCATCTTCAGCACCGATAGGTAACTGAATTGGGTGAGCGTTCGCTTGCAGACGGTCATGTATTGTTCTTACTGAATACAAGAAGTCTGCACCGATTTTGTCCATTTTGTTTACGAATACTACACGAGGTACTCCGTAAGTTGTTGCTTGACGCCAAACTGTTTCAGTTTGAGGTTCAACACCAGACTGTGCATCAAGTACAGCTACCGCACCATCAAGTACTCTTAGTGAACGCTCAACTTCAACAGTGAAGTCTACGTGTCCCGGAGTGTCGATGATATTTACGCGGTGGCCTTTCCATGATGCAGTTGTTGCTGCGGAAGTAATAGTGATTCCGCGTTCTTGTTCTTGCTCCATCCAGTCCATCTGAGAAGCACCTTCATGTGTTTCACCGATTTTATGAATCTTACCAGTGTAATAAAGGACACGCTCAGTGGTCGTCGTTTTACCGGCATCGATGTGTGCCATGATACCGATATTACGAGTGTTTGTTAAGGAGAACTCTCTTGCCATGGGTCTTTCTCCTTTCTAATGTGAAAGTTTTTATAATTAAGGTAATTCTACCAGCGATAGTGAGCAAATGCTTTGTTTGCTTCTGCCATTTTGTGTGTATCTTCACGCTTTTTAACAGATGCTCCAGCGTTGTTTGCTGCATCCATGATTTCGTTAGCTAAACGCTCTTCCATGGTCTTTTCTCCACGAAGACGCGCGTAGTTTACTAACCAGCGAAGACCAAGAGTTGTACGACGGTCAGGACGCACCTCAACTGGTACTTGGTAGTTTGCTCCACCTACACGGCGAGCTCTTACCTCTAGTACTGGCATGATATTCTTCATAGCTGCTTCGAAAATTTCCATTGGTTCTTTACCAGAACGTTCACGGATTGTTTCGAATGCAGAGTAAAGAATTTCTTGTGATTTACCTCTTTTACCGTCAACCATCATTTTGTTGATTAAACGAGTAACTAATTTTGAATTGTAAAGTGGATCTGGTAACACGTCTCTTTTTGCTACAGGACCTTTACGTGGCATTTAATTTCCTCCTTTCAAACAGGCTTTCTATTTATACTGTTATTACTTCTTAGCTGCTTTTGGTCTCTTAGTACCATATTTAGAACGTCCTTGCATACGGTTGTTAACACCAGCCGTATCAAGAGCACCACGTACGATGTGATAACGTACCCCTGGTAAATCCTTTACACGTCCTCCACGAATAAGAACAACACTGTGCTCTTGAAGGTTGTGGCCAATACCAGGAATGTATGCTGTCACCTCAATACCGTTTGTCAAACGTACACGAGCATATTTACGTAACGCTGAGTTCGGTTTCTTTGGAGTCATTGTACCAACACGAGTACATACTCCTCGTTTTTGTGGTGAAGATACATTAGTTTGTGATTTCTTGAAGCTGTTGTAACCTTTGTTAAGCGCAGGAGACTTCGACTTTTCTGTAATTGCTTGACGAGGCTTGCGCACTAATTGGTTAATAGTTGGCATGTTACTTTTCCTCCCTTCATTATTTGTAAGCCCACACATCCAGGTGGTTCATTTTTGTGCAAAAACAAAGTTTTTGCAGATCATCTATCTACAAAAACAGTTTTTAACGGATAATCGCTACAGTGGAAGCACCCACTTCTATTCCACATGCTTTCCCGAGTTTTACCATCGAGTCAACATAGATAATTGGGATGTTCACTTCCTGAGCTAGTTTCACTACCGCAGCTGTTACTTTCGCTTCAGCGTCACTTGCAATGATCAGCTCACAAGAGGACCCATCCTTCAGTGCTTTTACTGTTTGTTTTGTTCCTATAACAATCTTTGTTGCCTGGTATACTTTTTCATAAGACATTTAACATATCCTCCAAAGTATCAGGTGAATAGGAGCACCTTTGATATATTACCATCTTCTAAAATAGATGTCAACAATTGTTGCGAATTTTTATTTCTGATTGGACATCTGGATATTCTTTAAAACGCGGTACTCACTCTTTTGGCGAGTACCGCATCTTGTTAACTTTTAATCAATTGTTACTGTTTCTTCAGAAGTCGTGTCCCTTAATACAGGCTCTGCTTTGCGATAGCGCTGCATTCCTGTTCCTGCTGGAACTAGCTTACCGATGATAACATTTTCTTTTAAGCCAAGTAATTCATCGCGCTTGCCTTTAATCGCTGCATCAGTAAGAACTCTTGTTGTTTCTTGGAAGGATGCGGCAGACAAGAATGAATCTGTTTCGAGTGATGCTTTCGTAATACCGAGCAATACTGGACGGCCGGTAGCAGGTAATTTTCCAGCTAACAACGCTTTTTCGTTTGCATCTGTGAACTGGTGGATATCTAATAGTGTACCAGGAAGTACATCTGTTTCACCCGCATCACTTACGCGAACCTTACGCATCATTTGACGAACCATTACTTCTACGTGCTTATCGCCAATTTCAACACCCTGCATACGGTAAACCTTTTGAACTTCACGTAACAGATATTCTTGAACAGCATTAACGTCTTTTACCCTGATTAATTCTTTAGGGTCAATAGAACCTTCTGTTAATTCTTGTCCACGGATAATTGGATCATTAACTGCTACTTTCAGGCGCGCTGTATACGGAGCATTATAAGTACGTGATTCAATTTCACCTTGAACAATAATTTCATGCTGGCGGTCACGACCTTCATTAATACCAACAACCACACCATCAATTTCAGAAATAACCGCAACCCCTTTTGGATTACGTGCTTCAAATATTTCTTGAATACGTGGTAAACCTTGAGTGATATCGTCTCCTGCAACACCGCCTGTATGGAATGTACGCATTGTTAACTGTGTACCAGGTTCACCAATTGACTGGGCAGCAATAATTCCAACTGCTTCCCCAACTTCAACTTCCTGACCTGTTGCCAAGTTACGGCCATAACACTTCTTACATACACCATGACGGGTATTACATGTAAAGGCAGAGCGGATTTTAACTTCTTCAATTCCAGCCCCAACGATTGTTTCAGCAAGATCCTCAGTGATAAGTCCATTTTCAGGAACTAGCACTTCTTTTGTTTCAGGATGTCTAATTGGGTTACGAGCATGTCGGCCAATTAAGCGTTCATCCAATCCTTCGATAACCTCTGTACCGTCTTTCAATGAACGGATTAATAAACCACGGTCTGTTCCACAATCATCTTCACGGACAATAACATCTTGTGCTACGTCAACGAGACGTCTTGTTAAATAACCAGAGTCAGCCGTTTTCAAGGCAGTATCAGCAAGACCTTTTCGAGCACCGTGTGTAGAAATAAAGTACTCTAAAACCGTTAGACCTTCACGGAAACTTGACTTGATTGGTAATTCAATGATACGTCCAGCTGGGTTGGCCATCAATCCACGCATACCAGCAAGCTGAGTAAAGTTAGATGCGTTACCACGCGCTCCGGAATCACTCATCATGAATATTGGGTTCGTTTTATTCAAGGATTTCATCAGTTTCCCTTGGATGGTATCCTTCGCAGCACTCCATATAGCAATAACGCGATCATAACGTTCGTCTTCAGTTATTAAACCGCGACGGAACTGTTTTAAAACGTTATCTACTTTACTTTGAGCCTCGTGAAGAATTTCTTGCTTTTCAGGTAATACGACGATATCAGAAACACCGACGGTAATACCTGCTTTTGTCGAGTATTTAAATCCTAAGTCCTTCATACGGTCCAGCATTTTAGACGTTTCAGTAATTTTGAATCGCTTAAATACTTCGGCAATGATATTACCAAGGATTTTCTTCTTGAACGGATCCACTAACGGCATTTCTTTAATTCTAGCTCTAACATCTTCACCTTTTTCAACAAAGTAAATTGCTGGAGTTTCAACCTCTAGGTTTTGTCTAGTAGGTTCATTGATATACGGGAATGACTTAGGAAGAATTTCATTAAAAATAAGTTTACCAACCGTTGTAATCAGTAATTTATTATTTTGTTCTTCTGTCAAAGTTTCATTTCCTAATGAACCAGCATGGACAGCAACACGAGTGTGCAGATGAACATAGCCGTTTTGATAAGCAACTAACGCTTCATTTGTATCTTTAAAAATCATACCCTCGCCGACAACGTCTTCTCTTTCAAGAGTTAGGTAGTAGTTACCTAGTACCATATCCTGAGAAGGTGTAACAACTGGCTTACCATCTTTAGGGTTTAGAATGTTTTGGGCAGCAAGCATTAAAAGTCTAGCTTCTGCCTGGGCTTCAGACGAAAGTGGAACGTGAACAGCCATTTGGTCACCATCGAAGTCCGCGTTGTATGCTGTACATACTAGTGGATGAAGGCGAATCGCTCTTCCTTCAACAAGTGTCGGTTCAAATGCTTGAATTCCAAGTCTATGAAGTGTTGGGGCACGGTTTAGTAAAACTGGGTGCTCACGAATAACATCTTCAAGCACATCCCACACTTCAGGAGACACTCTTTCAATCTTACGTTTTGCAGATTTTATATTATGAGCTAACCCTTTTTCAACTAGTTCCTTCATAACAAATGGCTTAAATAACTCTAGAGCCATTTCTTTCGGAAGACCACATTGGTACATTTTTAGGTTTGGACCGACAACAATAACGGAACGGCCAGAATAGTCAACACGTTTCCCAAGTAAGTTTTGACGGAAACGGCCTTGCTTCCCTTTTAACATATGTGAAAGTGACTTTAATGGACGGTTACCTGGACCTGTTACCGGACGGCCGCGACGGCCATTATCAATTAAAGCATCTACTGCTTCTTGAAGCATCCGCTTCTCGTTTTGAACGATAATGCTTGGTGCACCAAGATCCAACAAACGCTTTAAACGATTATTCCGATTGATTACTCGACGGTATAAATCGTTCAAATCAGATGTAGCAAACCTTCCTCCATCTAACTGTACCATTGGACGAAGTTCTGGTGGAATAACAGGAAGAACATCAAGAATCATCCATGATGGTTCATTTCCAGAGTTTCGGAATGCTTCCAACACTTCAAGACGTTTAATCGCACGCGTACGACGCTGACCTTGAGCTGATTTTAATTCTTCTTTTAATGCGTCTACCTCTTTATTCAAATCGATATCAGATAGAAGCTTTTTAATTGCCTCAGCACCCATAGCAGCTTGGAATTTATTTCCGTACTTTTCACGGTATGCACGATATTCTTTTTCTGATAAAAGTTGTTTCTTATCAAGAGCTGTATCTCCTGATTCCGTTACAACATAAGAAGCAAAGTAGATAATTTCTTCTAATGCCCTTGGAGACATATCTAAAACTAGTCCCATTCGGCTAGGAATTCCTTTAAAGTACCAAATATGAGAGACAGGAGCTGCAAGCTCAATATGACCCATACGTTCACGACGAACCTTTGCTCTTGTTACTTCAACACCACATCGGTCACACACTACACCTTTGTAACGAACACGTTTATATTTTCCACAGTGACATTCCCAGTCCTTTGTAGGACCAAAAATCCTCTCACAGAATAAACCATCCTTTTCAGGCTTCAATGTACGATAGTTAATGGTTTCTGGCTTTTTTACTTCTCCAAAAGACCATGAACGGATTTTATCTGGTGACGCCAGACCGATCTTCATATACTCAAAATTATTAACATCCAGCAAGGGGCCTACCTCCCTTTCTATCTAGACAATCATCAGCTGAAGTGCTTCATGAGCACTTCAGCTAAAAATTTATTCCTTGGAACCAACCTTTTCAGATTCAAATGCTTGTGTTTCTGGAACGATGTTTAATGTATCGACTTGCTGTAAGTCATCGTCATCTTCCGTATCACGCATTTCAATTTCTTTTTCATCACCAGAAAGGATTTTTACATCCATTCCTAGACTTTGAAGTTCTTTTATTAATACTTTAAATGATTCAGGAACTCCTGGTTCCGGTACATTTTCACCTTTTACAATCGCTTCGTACGTTTTCACACGACCCACCACGTCATCTGATTTTACTGTCAGAATCTCTTGTAGTGTATATGCAGCACCGTATGCTTCAAGCGCCCAAACCTCCATCTCTCCGAAACGCTGTCCGCCAAATTGTGCTTTACCGCCAAGTGGCTGCTGCGTTACAAGTGAGTAAGGTCCAGTTGAACGTGCATGGAGCTTATCATCAACCATGTGAGCAAGTTTAATCATATACATGACACCTACAGACACACGATTATCGAACGGTTCACCCGTACGTCCATCATATAATACAGTTTTTGCATCATTTGCCATTCCAGCTTCTTCAATCGTTCCCCAAACATCTTCTTCACGTGCACCGTCAAATACCGGTGAAGCAACGTGAATTCCAAGAGCTCGAGCTGCCATTCCTAAATGAAGCTCCAGCACCTGACCGATGTTCATACGCGAAGGAACACCTAAAGGATTCAACATAATATCAATTGGGGTACCATCCGGTAAATACGGCATATCCTCTTCTGGCAATATTCGAGAAATAACCCCTTTATTACCATGGCGTCCTGCCATTTTATCCCCTTCATGAATCTTACGCTTCTGAACGATATATACACGAACTAGCTGATTTACGCCTGGTGGCAATTCATCGCCATCTTCACGATTAAAGACCTTAACGTCAAGGACAATACCGCCTCCGCCATGCGGAACTCTTAGGGAAGTATCACGAACTTCTCGTGCTTTTTCACCAAAGATAGCGTGTAGTAATCTTTCTTCTGCAGTAAGTTCCGTAACTCCTTTTGGTGTTACTTTACCTACTAGCAAGTCACCGTCTTTTACTTCAGCACCCGTACGGATAATTCCACGCTCATCCAAATTACGAAGGGCATCTTCCCCTACATTCGGAATGTCACGGGTAATCTCTTCAGGTCCAAGTTTTGTATCACGTGATTCTGATTCATATTCTTCAATATGAATAGAAGTATATACATCATCTTTTACAAGACGTTCACTCATAATGATCGCATCTTCATAGTTGTAACCGTCCCAGTTAACGAAGCCAACTAAAACGTTACGACCTAGAGCTAGTTCACCCAGTTCCATTGAAGGACCATCCGCTAGAATCTCCCCTTTTGTTACGTGGTTACCCACCGCAACAATCGGGCGTTGATTATAACAGGTTCCTTGATTAGAACGAATGAATTTCAACATTTTATATTTATCAAGGTCACCTTTCACTTCTTGACCATCGACTGTATTAATTCGACGCACCCAAACCTCACGTGCCTCAACATGCTCAACAATACCTTCGTGCTTACAGATGACTGCTGCTCCCGAGTCTTTACCAGAAACATATTCCATTCCTGTTCCAACTCTTGGTGCTTCCGGCTGCAGGAGCGGCACGGCTTGACGCTGCATGTTTGCTCCCATCAATGCACGGTTAGAGTCATCATTTTCTAAGAACGGAATACAAGCTGTTGCCGCAGAAACTACCTGTTTAGGAGATACATCCATATAGTCGATACGGTCACGTTTTACTACCGTGTTTTCACCACGGAAACGAGCAACAATATCTTCATCAATAAATGTACCGTCATCGCTAAGGCGCGAATTCGCCTGTGCTACAACATAATTATCCTCCTCATCTGCTGTTAAGTAATCAATTCGGCTTGTAACCTTTCCAGTATCAGGATCAATCCGGCGATATGGAGTTTCAATAAAGCCAAAACGGTTTACTTTTGCAAAGGATGAAAGTGAGTTAATCAAACCAATGTTTGGTCCCTCTGGCGTTTCAATCGGACACATACGGCCATAGTGGGAATAGTGAACGTCACGCACTTCAAATCCAGCACGTTCACGCGTTAATCCACCAGGTCCTAACGCAGATAAACGGCGCTTATGTGTCAATTCTGCAAGTGGATTTGTTTGATCCATAAATTGCGATAATTGGGAGCTTCCAAAGAACTCTTTTATCGAAGCAATTACAGGACGGATGTTGATTAACTGCTGCGGTGTGATCGTAGCAGTATCTTGAATGGACATTCTCTCACGAACCACACGTTCCATACGTGACAAACCGATTCGGAACTGATTTTGAAGCAATTCGCCAACAGAACGCAGACGTCTGTTTCCTAAATGATCAATGTCATCTGTATCGCCGACACCGTGTAATAAGTTAAAGAAATAACTGATAGATGAAATGATATCAGCAGGTGTAATGTTTTTAATTGGCTCTGCAACATAAGCATTGCCTAGAACATTAATAACCTTTTCACCATCATCATTTGGTGCATAAATTTTTATTCCTTGAAGAATGATTTCTTCCTGTACTACACCACCAGCTGGATTAAAGCCTTTGAAATTAATATCCTTTTCCAAAGCAGGGATAATTCGATCTAGATTTCTTCGATCTAAAAGTGTCCCTTTTTCTGCAATAATTTCACCTGTTTCAGGATCGACAAGTGATTCAGCCAAACGCTGATTAAATAAGCGATTTTTAATATGGAGTTTCTTATTAATTTTATAACGACCTACATTTGCAAGGTCATATCTCTTTGGATCAAAGAATCTTGAAACCAATAAACTCTTTGCGTTTTCAACGGTAGGAGGCTCACCTGGACGCAGGCGCTCATAAATCTCTAAAAGCGCTTTTTCTACTCCCTCAGTGTTGTCCTTTTCAAGAGTATTTCGAATGTACTCATTATCTCCAATCAATTCAATGATTTCTTGATCAGAGCCGAAGCCAAGTGCACGCAAAAGAACCGTAACGGGCAGTTTCCGAGTACGATCTATTCTGACATATACGACATCTTTGGCGTCTGTTTCATATTCAAGCCAAGCGCCGCGGTTCGGAATTACTGTAGCTGTAAAACCCTTTTTACCGTTCTTATCAAGTTTTCCACTAAAGTATACGCTCGGTGAACGCACTAACTGTGAAACGATAACACGTTCTGCCCCATTGATGACAAACGTACCTGTTTCAGTCATGAGCGGAAAGTCACCCATAAAAACATCTTGGTCTTTTACTTCGCCTGTTTCTTTGTTTACAAGACGTACTTTTACACGCAATGGTGCAGAATATGTAACGTCCCGCTCTTTTGATTCCGCAACAACATACTTCGGTTCGCCAAGGCTGTAATCAATAAATTCTAGTGATAGGTTACCAGTAAAGTCTTCAATCGGTGAAATATCCTGGAACATTTCACGCAATCCCTCATCAAGAAACCATTGATATGAAGAGGTTTGGATTTCAATTAGATTTGGTAATTCTAAAACTTCACTGATTCGTGCGTAACTTCTTCGTTGGCGGTGTCGTCCATACTGAACTAGTTGACCTGTCAACTGATTCACCCCTCAAATCAAGCGTTTTTATAATACATATATTTTGGTCTTATGTAAGGAACAAAAGGAGTTCCTCCATTAGACAAAAAAAGAAAAAGGGTTTTTATTTCTTAAAAACCACATTTTCACATTTTGACTATTATTTTGTCATCTTTTCCGTCTTAAACATGTTTTATACTTATAAAATAAGTATTTTCAGGAATAATTCGGAAAATATTATGATGGCATTTTATAATGCTAACATAGGTGACAATTTCAAGTCAACTATTTTACAGCCTTAATAATAAAATAACCTTTAGACTTGTCAATAGTATCTACCGTGGTAAAAAGTTCTTTTAATTTTTCAATAGCAGAAGGTGCACCTTGTTTCTTCTGAATGACCACCCAAAGCTCTCCCTGGGTGACTAAATGCTTATAACTCTGTTCAAAAATGTCGTGAACCGTCTTTTTTCCTGCTCTAATAGGCGGGTTTGTTAATATAGCAGCAAAGTTTGATTGCTTCACATTTATCAAAGTATCACTTTCATAAATTTCAACATTATCTACCGCATTTTGCCTTGCATTTTCCAACGCTAACTCAATAGCCCGTTCATTTACATCGATCATATGTACAATGCGCTCCGGATAATTCTTTGCAATCGACAGACCGATTGGACCATAGCCGCAGCCTACATCTAGAACAGGTCCTTCAACATTTGGCAATACAAAAGCTTCTATTAATAAGCGGGAGCCAAAATCTACTTCCTTCTTTGAAAATACGCCGTTATCTGTTTTAAAACGAAATAACACATTCCTTAAGGTGAAATCCCAATATTTCGGTTCACTTTCGACCTTTTGGGTGCGAGAATAGTAATGTTCAGACAATAAACTCACCTCCTGAGGAGTGTTCATTAATGAGGTTACCTGAGGAAAAAATCTAATATCCAGCGAAACGCCTAGGCACTTCACTTTTAAGCATCGAAAAAAAGCCCGCTTATACAGCGAGCTTTTCTATTAGGTTATTACTTAACTTCAACGTTAGCTCCAACTTCAGCAAGCTTAGCTTTAATTTCTTCAGCTTCTTCTTTAGAAACGCCTTCTTTAACAGCTTTTGGAGTGTTGTCAACAAGGTCTTTTGCTTCTTTAAGACCAAGACCAGTGATTTCACGTACAGCTTTGATAACCTTGATTTTTTGATCGCCAGCGCTAGCTAGGATTACATCAAATTCAGTTTGCTCTTCAACAGCCGCTACAGCCGCTCCGCCCATTGCTACTGGTGCAGCAGCAGTTACGCCGAATTCTTCTTCGATTGCTTTTACTAGATCGTTAAGTTCTAAAACAGTCATAGATTTAACTGCTTCAATGATTTGTTCTTTAGTCATTTTAATGTTCCTCCTTAGTTTTCATTCCGTATTGGTTAAGCGATAAGTTTTGTCCAACTCCGGCGCCTAGGGGCTCGGGGTCATAAGCCAATCCATCTAGAAGGCTAAAGAGCAGCCTTCTAGCCGGCTCGTCTTATGCCTGTCGCCCCTGTCAAGGCGCCTCCGTTTTTCTATTAACTTACGCGCCTTGTTCTTCTTTTTGGTCTGCAACTGCTTTTGTAGCAAGAGCAAGGTTGCGGATTGGAGCTTGTAGTACGCTGAGTAGCATAGAAAGCAAGCCTTCGCGTGAAGGTAGTTCTGCAAGTGCTTTAACCTCTTCAACTGTTGCTACATTGCCTTCGATTACACCAGCTTTAATTTCAAGTGCATCGTGCTTTTTAGCAAAGTCATTAAGAATCTTTGCAGGTGCTACTACATCTTCCGTACTGAACGCAATTGCGTTAGGACCTGTTAATGCTGCATTTAACTCTGAAAGTTCAGCTGCATCTGCTGCACGACGAGTCATAGAGTTTTTGTAAACCTTGAAGTCGATACCTGCTTCACGAAGCTGCTTACGAAGTTCAGTAACTTCAGCAACAGTCAGCCCACGGTAGTCAACTACGATTGTTGAAACACTAGCTTTTAACTTAGCTGTAATTTCATCAACGATTTGAATCTTTTGTTCGATTACGCTGCTCATCTTTACACCTCCTGTAGAATATCTACATTTATACCAGGCAAAGTAAAACCTCCACATCAAAAGCCAGACATGGAGGTGCATACAATAGCCGAATGAATCAGCCCATTCTATCGCATTACCTCGGCAGGAAATTAAGCATTAAAACGCACCTGCTGTCTTCAGTACAAATGTTTTATTTAAACAACAAAATAGATTATATAAAATATACCTATACTTGTCAATTGGTAAAAAATTACTTAACTGTTACAGATGAAGGATCAACCTTCACGCCAGGTCCCATTGTTGAAGTAACTGTTACGTTCTTCATGTATGTTCCCTTTGCAGCTGCAGGTTTAACTTTAACCATTGTTTCGAACACAGTTTTGAAGTTCTCAACAAGTTTTTCGTTTTCGAAAGATGATTTACCGATAGGCACGTGGATATTTCCAGCTTTATCTACACGGTACTCAACTTTACCTGCTTTAATTTCGTTAATAGCTCTAGTTACATCAAATGTTACTGTACCTGTTTTAGGGTTTGGCATTAAACCTTTTGGTCCTAATGTACGACCAAGCTTACCTACTTCACCCATCATGTCAGGAGTTGCTACGATTACATCAAAATCAAACCAACCTTGTTGGATTTTAGTGATGTATTCTGCATCGCCAACATAATCTGCACCAGCAGCTTCTGCTTCTTTCACTTTTTCACCCTTTGCGAATACTAAAACGCGTTGAGTTTTACCAGTTCCGTTTGGAAGTACTACTGCACCACGGATTTGCTGGTCAGCTTTCTTAGGATCTACACCTAAACGGAATGCAACTTCAAGTGTTGCATCAAATTTAGCATAATTAGTTTGCTTTGCAAGTTCGATTGCTTCAGCAACTGGATAAGCTTTTGTGTTATCAACAAGCTTAGCAGCTTCTAAATACTTTTTACCTTTTTTAGCCATTTTTATTTCCTCCTAGATTGTGGTTTTAGCGATTTACTCTCCCACTTATTAAAGCGGAGGCGCCTGGCTCAGCCCCGACAGGCATAAGACGAGCCGGCTAGAAGGTTGTTTTTTAACCTTCTGGACGGATTGGCTTATGACCCCGAGGGGCTAGGCGCCGCAGCTAGTCACGAATAAAGGTTGCGTAAGTAACGCAACCCCCTTCATTCAAAAACAGTTTGCATGGATTAGTCTTCGATAACGATTCCCATGCTGCGAGCAGTACCTTCAACCATGCGCATTGCTGCTTCAACGCTTGCAGCGTTTAGGTCAGGCATTTTCTGTTCCGCAATCTCGCGTACTGTGGTACGCTTAACTGTTGCTACTTTATTACGGTTTGGTTCACCAGAACCAGACTGAATTCCAGCTGCTACTTTCAAAAGAACTGCAGCAGGAGGAGTTTTTGTAATAAATGTAAATGAACGGTCTTCAAAAACCGTGATTTCAACAGGGATGATCAATCCAGCTTGATCTGCTGTACGAGCGTTAAATTCCTTACAGAATCCCATGATATTAACACCGGCTTGACCTAGTGCAGGACCAACTGGCGGTGCTGGATTTGCTTTACCAGCAGGGATTTGTAATTTAACAACTTTAATTACTTTTTTAGCCACGAGACACACCTCCTTAAAGTCCGTGATGTGGTAATAGGGTTTTTACCCTCCCACTCAGGTATCTGTCTTTATATAAAGATAAAGATCTTAGCAAAAGTCTTGTCTCTCGAAGAGACATACTGACCTATGAAATATTACCACTTTTTAAAAATGATTTCAAGTTTTTTTCAAATTACTATTAATAATTCTTTAAATGTCCAGTTTCAGCGCCTAGAGGCTCGGGGTCATAAGCCACCCCCTGAAGAAGGCAAAATGCGCCTTCTTACAGGGGGTGGCTTATGCCTGTCGCCTCTGGGCAAGGCGCTTACACTTTTCTATTTACAACTTCTCAATCTGTGTAAATTCTAGTTCTACCGGTGTATCCCGGCCAAACATATTAACGAGAACTTTAAGTTTTGCCTTGTCTTTATCCATTTCTTCTACTGTTCCTGTAAAGTTCATGAATGGACCTTCTTTTACCCGGACCGTTTCGCCAATTTCATAGTTTACATCGATGCGTTTCTCATCAACGCCCATGCGTTTTAGGATGACCACTACTTCTTCAGGCAGAAGCGGCGTTGGTTTTGATCCTGCTCCAGCAGAACCGACAAAACCGGTTACACCTGGAGTATTCCGGACAACATACCATGAATCATCTGTCATGACGATTTCAACAAGTACATAGCCTGGAAATACTTTTCTTTTCACTACTTTCGTTTTTCCATTTTTTATTTCTGTCTCTTCTTCTTCAGGCACTACGACACGGAAGATTTTATCCGTCATACCCATCGATTCAACACGTTTTTCTAAATTTGCTTTGACCTTATTCTCATAACCTGAGTAAGTATGTAAAACATACCAATTTTTTTCCATTCAAGAGGACTAAACGTCCATCCCTCCCCGTACTTTCATAAAAATCTTTTAAAAACCAAATGAAAAAACCCGCTAAACGGGCTTTACTTAAGAATTTGTTTTATTATTCACCATTATACCATGAAATACCTTTTATTATTCAAGGATAACTCGAATCAATTTTGAAATACCTAAATCGATTACTCCAAAAAATATTGCAAAAAAAGCAACTGTTGTGATAACAGTAATGGTATAGCGAGTTAGTTCCTTGCGTTTCGGCCAACTAACTTTTCTCATTTCACGTAGAATATCATTGAAGAAATTCTTTAAGCGTTGCATATCTGTAACCCTCCAACTATCGGAATAACATTGCTAGTATGAATAAAAATCACTTAGTTTCTCGGTGGATTGTATGGGCGGCGCATGTTTTGCAATATTTTTTTAATTCCAATCGTTCTGATTGTAACTGATTTGCATTCGTCGAGTAATTACGTGACCCACAGTCAGCACATGCCAGAATAATCTTTTTACTCATAATGTGTCACCTTCAATATCCATCTTTTATATCCCTAAAAATGTAACATGACCCCTAATCATTGTCAACAGCATGCGTGAGCGTGTTCATCCAAATGTCACCGTTTTCAAAAATCAGAGACTAAATTCCCTAATTTCTAAATACCGTTCTAATTTTCTTTTTACACGCTGCAGAGCATTATCAATTGATTTAACATGCCGATTCAGTTCTTCTGAAATCTCTTGATAGGATTGCCCATCGAGGTATAACGCCAAAACCTTACGTTCTAAATCGCTCAATAATTCAGTCATTTTCACTTCTATGTGATCGAATTCTTCTTGATTAATAATTAGTTCTTCTGGGTCAAGAACCTTCGCACCAGATAGGACATCCATTAATGTGCGGTCGGATTCTTCATCATAGATAGGTTTATCCAATGATACATAGGAATTTAATGGTATGTGCTTTTGTCTTGTTGCTGTCTTAATGGCAGTGATAATTTGTCGAGTGATACAAAGTTCAGCAAACGCCTTAAAGGAGGTAAGCTTGTCCTCGCGAAAGTCACGTATTGCCTTATACAGCCCAATCATTCCCTCTTGAACAATATCTTCTTTATCAGCACCGATTAGGAAGTAGGACCTTGCCTTTGCACGTACAAAATTTCGATATTTGTGGATTAAATAATCCAAAGCCTCACTATTACCTTGGTGCACCAGATCTACAATTTCCTCGTCTTCCATTGATAAAAATAGCAGGTTGCTTTTTTCCCCGAAGTCTGTACTCAATTAAGATCCCCCTCCACCGAACAAGCATAGATAGTATTATTATACTGTCGAAAACTTTTGAACGTCAACGCTTACTTTTGACCTCTGCGCCACTTTTCAAAAATTTCTGCCACTTCAGTGCTAATTGGTATTTTTGAGACTGGTCTTTTTTCCTGAATCTTTTTCACATTTTTCTCTATTCCCTTTTCGACTGAGGACATCTCTATAAGTAATTCCCGCGCAGATTTCCTTAGTGCTCCTTGTCCGAAAATAGCCCATTGCTCTGTATAATCCGAGGTAGCAACATGAATTTGAGTCCTTCGGTTATTTAAAGCAATGGCTAATTTCTCAATTCGCTCATCCGCGGTTTCGTTTTCTTTTGTAAAAATAACCTCTACTTTATGGTTATTATACTTCTTCTCGGTTCCCTGAACATAGTAGGCGTCAAACACAACAATGACACAATAGCCTGAAAAAGCTTGGTATTCCGCCATCCTTTCTACTAAGCGGTCCCTTGCCGCTGGTAAATCATGGTCCTTTAATGCCCTTAACTCCGGCCAAGCCCCAATAATGTTATATCCATCGACGAGCAGAATGTCCATTGCTATCCCTCTAGAGGATGCCGCTTGCGGTATACCTCATACATTAGTAGCGCTGCTGCAACAGAAGCATTTAATGATGTTACCTTTCCAGCCATCGGCAGGTTGATGAGAAAGTCACATTTATCTCTAACAAGACGGCCCATCCCTTTTCCTTCGCTCCCAATTACAAGGCCTAGCGGCATCGTACCATCTAATTGACGATAATCTTGTTTTCCACTTGCATCCGTTCCGGCAATCCAAACACCGCGCTCCTTTAATTCATCAATGGTTCTCGCCATATTGGTAACCCGGACTACCGGGATATGTTCAATCGCACCTGTTGATGCTTTTGCGACTGTTGCCGTTAAACCAACTGCTCTTCTTTTTGGAATAATAATTCCATGTGCACCTACTGCATCAGCGGTACGCATGATGGATCCAAGATTATGAGGATCCTCGATTTCATCCAATAATAAAAAGAATGGAGGCTCGTTCTTCTTTTCTGCAGCTGCAAATAAATCATCCATCTCTGCATATTGGTAGGCTGCAACGTAAGCAAGAACTCCTTGATGGTTTTCATCAGATATCTGGTCAATTTTTTTCTTTGGGACAAATTGAACAATAACATGTGCTTCTTTTGCTAATTGAATTAATGGCTGCATTTGACCTCGCTGGGAGGATTCTGCAATCAATATTTTGTTGATATCTCTTTCTGCTCTTAGTGCTTCCATAACTGGGTTTTTACCAATGATATAATCCTGGTTTTCATTCATTCGCCTTTTCCTCCTTTCTTTTCTTCCACATATTCAAATGACTTTAAGATAAGTTCTTCTAGTCGGTCCGTTTTCTCCGTTAAATATAGAAATCCTAGTAACGCTTCAAATGCGGTACTGTAATGGTAGGTTTGGACGTCTGTGTTTTTTGGCACCGTGCCTGATTTAGCATTACGTCCACGCTTAACTACCGCCAGCTCCTCCTCAGTAAGGAGGTGTTCATCCATCATTCGAAATAACACTTGGCATTGCGCCTTTGCGGAAACATAGGTTGTCCCCTCGCGGTGAAGACTGTTGGGCTTTACCTTCCCGCTTTGCAGGAGGTGACGTCTGACATAAATCTCATAGACAGCGTCACCCAAGTAAGCTAGTGCAAGACTGTTCAATTGATTAGCGTTTACTTTTTCTTGATAATCAAGCATGAATTAGCCTCTTTTCCATCTTGTACCCTGCGGAGTATCTTCTAAAATAATATTCATTTCCTTTAGCTGATCTCTGATTTGGTCAGACAGCTGAAAATTACGGTCTTTGCGAGCCTGAATTCTTTTTTCTATTAAGGCATCTATTTCTTCATCTAACATTTCTGTCGTTTGTTCAAGCGTCAGACCTAAGACATTAAATAACTCATCAAATTGTTCTGTAAATGTATCAATTACTTCTACCGCAGTGTTCTTTTCCAAAAGATAGTAGTTAGCCAGCTTCGAAAGGTCAAACAAAACAGAAATCGCTTTTGCTGTATTGAAATCATCATCCATTGCTTTTATAAACTCATCCTGTATGGCTGCTATTTTCTTTAGCCATTCCTGATTATTATTTGTTAAATCTGTACTAGATTCCTTACGGTGTTTTAAATTTTGATAAGAAGTTGTTAAGCGCTCAAAGGCAGCCTTTGTGCTTTCAAGTAACTCCTCACTATAGTTGATAGGATTGCGGTAATGAACCGACAGCATAAAGAATCGTAAGACTTGAGGATTATGCGCCCGTATAATGTCATGGACAAGAACAAAGTTCCCAAGCGATTTTGACATCTTTTCATTGTCAATATTGATATACCCGTTATGCATCCAGTAGCGGGAAAAGGTCTTTCCAGAAAGTGCCTCCGATTGAGCAATTTCATTTTCATGATGCGGGAAGGTTAAATCTTGACCGCCAGCATGGATATCAATCGTTTCACCAAGATATTTTTTTGCCATTGCCGAGCACTCAATATGCCAGCCTGGACGTCCAATTCCCCAAGGGCTTTCCCAATAGATTTCCCCTTCCTTTGCAGCTTTCCATAATGCAAAGTCCAAATCATCCTGCTTCTTCTCGCCAATTTCAATTCTTGCTCCAATCTGCAGGTCATCAATGGATTGATGAGAGAGTTTACCGTAGTCATTGAAGCTTCTTGTTCTGAAATAGACATCACCTTCTGATTCATATGCAAAACCTTTTTCAATAAGCTGCGCAACAAAATCAATGATTATATCCATATTTTCCATTACCCGCGGGTGAACATCCGCTTGTTTACAGCCTAATGCTGTCACATCTTCAAAATACGCTTGAATGAAACGATCCGCGACAGCAGGGACATCCACCCCAAGCTGATTTGCAGCACGGATTAATTTATCATCTACATCTGTAAAGTTGGAAACAAAATGGACGTTGTAGCCACGGTACTCAAAATAGCGGCGAACGGTATCAAAAACAATAGCCGGGCGTGCATTACCGATATGAATATAATTATAGACAGTCGGTCCGCAAACATACATTTTAACTTTCCCTTCCTCAAGTGGGACGAACTCTTCTTTTCTTCGGGTTAATGTATTATAAAGCTGAATGGCCATTTACTTTAGTCCTTTCTTTTTTCGATTCAGTGAATTCTTCTTTTAGATAAATTATTTCTAGTTGCAATTCCTTAATGCGGTCCGCAATAGGATCTGGAAGATTGCAATGATCTAAATCCCTGTCAATTCGCTTCCCGTCCTGGATTACTACCCTTCCCGGAACACCTACAACCGTTGAATTAGGCGGTACTTCCTTTAAGACGACAGAGCCTGCACCAATCTTCGAATTTTCCCCTATGGTGATTGAACCCAGCACCTTTGCACCTGTTGCAATTAACGCATTATCCTTTATCGTTGGATGGCGTTTACCTTTCTCTTTTCCAGTTCCACCTAGTGTCACACCTTGAAACACCGTTACATTATCACCAATTTCACACGTTTCTCCGATCACAACGCCCATACCGTGGTCTATAAAAAATCTTCTGCCTATTTTTGCACCAGGATGGATTTCAATACCTGTGAAAAAGCGGCTAATCTGAGAAATTACCCTTGCAAGAAAATATAATTTTCGTTTAAAAAATGCATGGGCAATACGGTGTGCCCAAATCGCGTGTAAGCCTGAGTACGTTAGGATAACCTCTAGGTAGGTTCTCGCTGCAGGATCTTGTTCAAAAACAACCTCAATATCCTCCCTCATCCTTTTGAACATTTTTTCATTTCCCCCTTATTATTAATAAAACATTAGCTTAAGCCTAAGATAGTCTCCTCTGCGTTGTTCCACTTTGTTTTTTTTGAAAAATAAAAAACGCCCCTGTCATAACGACAGAGACGCTTTGGCGCGGTTCCACTCTGATTAGACCTAAGCTGCTTAACATACAGCTTATATATGGTCTCACTCTACCTGTTAACGGAAAGGTTCCGCCCACATCTACACAGATTTAGCATCTTTCGAAATGGGACTCAGAGGTGCATTTCAAACATGAGAGGCTTAAACCACTTTCAGCCGGTGATGGTTTTCTCTTTAAAGCGTCATATTCTACTTTTCCTCTTCAACACTTTTTCTTATCAAGAGTATATATCCTTTACTATATTACATATTTGTTCAAATGTTAACCAATAATTTTTTGAATTCTATTTAGAACTTTTCCTTTTCCTAAAAGTTCAATAGCCTGAGGTAAATCTGGACCATGTGTTTGACCCGAAACAGCTGCACGAATCGGCATAAACAAATTCTTTCCCTTTTGGCCAGTGGATTTTTGAACTGCCTTCATCGCTGCCTTAATTTCACCGGCTTTAAAGTTGTCTAGTTTCTCTAGCTCCTCAGCAAAAGCCTTAAGTACTTCAGGAACTGTCTCTCCTGTTAATACTTCCTTAGCATCCTCTTCGTATTCTGCCTCTTCTTTAAAAAACATATCCGAAAGCTCAACAATCTCTGCACCGAAGCTCATTTTTTCCTGTAACAAACTTACTAAACCTCTTGCCCACTCATGCTCTTCATCCGTCAAGCTCTCACTTAACACTCCAGCTTTTACTAGATGTGGCATGGATAGCTCCAATACTCGATCAACCTCTATCTTCTTCATATACTGATTGTTCATCCATGTCAGCTTATTTGTATCAAATAAAGCCGGGGATTTTGATAAGCGATTGGCATCGAAAATTTTAATAAATTCCTCTTTAGAGTAAAGCTCCTCTTCGCCTGTTGGTGACCAACCCAGCAAAGTAATAAAATTAAACAAAGCCTCTGGCAGATAGCCTAATTCTTCATATTGTTCGATAAATTGAATAATAGATTCATCCCGTTTGCTTAACTTCTTTCTGCTTTCATTCACGATTAGTGTCATATGACCAAAAACCGGCGGCTCCCATCCTAATGCCTCATAAACCATTAACTGCTTAGGAGTATTGGAAATATGGTCATCACCGCGAAGGACATGCGAAATTTTCATTACATAATCATCTACCGTTACCGCAAAATTATAAGTTGGCGTTCCATCCTTTTTGATGATGACCCAATCGCCCATTCCTTCAGACTCAAAGGAAACAGTCCCTTTTACCATATCCTCGAAGGTGTAAGTTTTCGCTTCTGGTACGATGATTCGAATACTAGGCTCGCGGCCTTCACTTTCTAATTTTGCACGTTCCTCAGCCGTTAGATGACGGCACTTTCCAGAATATTGAGGAGTTTCGCCTCTTTCGGTCTGCTCTTCCCGCTCCGCTGCGATTTCTGCTTCTGTACAATAACATTTATAGGCATGACCATTCTCTAATAATTGATTGTAGTAGGTTTGATAAATATCATTTCTCTCTGACTGTCGATAAGGTCCATATTCACCGCCGACATCCACACTTTCATCCCAATCCATACCCAGCCATTTCAGGTATTTTAATTGGCTTTCTTCTCCGCCAGCAATATTCCGCTTCTTATCTGTGTCTTCAATCCGGATAATAAATTTACCGCCCTGATTACGCGCAAATAAATAATTAAATAATGCAGTACGGGCATTCCCAATATGTAAATGTCCAGTAGGACTTGGAGCATACCTTACACGAACTTCATTTGACATCATTATGCCTCCGTATACCATTAATTTCTTATATCTGATTTATTTTACCATTGTGTATTTCAGCAATAAAGAATTTAATTCTTTTTTAGTAAAACTACCGCTTGTGAGGCAATTCCTTCACCGCGGCCAGTAAAGCCTAGCTTTTCTGTTGTTGTTGCCTTCACATTGATTTGTTCAGGAGAAGCATTAAGTAATTCAGCCATTCTCTCTTTCATTTGCTGAATATAGGGTGCCATTTTGGGCTTTTGTGCAATGATTGTACAATCTGCATTTACAAGCTCATATCCTCTATCCTTCACAAGCTGCCATACATGCTCCATTAGCTTAGCAGAATCTGCATCTTTAAATTCCGGATCTGTATCTGGAAAATGCCTGCCTATATCGCCTTCTCCAATGGCTCCAAGACATGCATCTGCTACCGTATGTAATAAAACATCTGCATCCGAGTGACCCAACAGCCCTTTTTCATATGGAATGGTAATGCCGCCAATTATCAGCGGGCGCCCCTCCGTTAATTGGTGTACATCAAAGCCTTGTCCAATACGAAACATATTCAAAAACTCCCTTTTCTTTTCTGTAATATCGCCTGTGCAAAAAATAAGTCTTCCTGTGTCGTAAGCTTGATATTATCATAATCCCCCTCAACCATTGTAACAGGGTGAGAGATTCTCTCTACCAAGCTTGAATCATCCGTACCAATAAAGCCATCCTTTTCTGCCTGTTCATATGCACTACGCAATAAGGAAAAACGAAAAGCTTGTGGGGTTTGAACAGCCCACAAGCTAGACCTTTCGACAGTTGCCATTACCACATCATCACGTACTGTTTTCATGGTATCTTTTGCTGGCACTCCAATGATTGCTGCACCTGTTTCTTGTGCTGTATCTAGTAATCGGTGAATATGTTCCTTCTGAATAAAAGGCCGAGCCGCATCATGAACAAGAATAATTCCATCATTCTTCACAGCCTTCAAGGCATTGTAAATGCTGTCCTGACGCTCTTTCCCACCTGGAACTAATTCAAGCACCTTCTTCACTCCATGCCTCTTCAGAAGGGAATGAAATTCAGCTTCGTCCTGGGGGTGAATAGCTAGGATTATTCCATCGCATAACTCATCCTCTTCAAATACCTTTAGTGAATGAATGAATACAGGGATACTATTTAACTCTAATAAAAGCTTATTTTTCCCTGCGCCCATCCTCTTCCCTTGACCTGCTGCCGGGATAATGACTTGGTAAGTCATGCTAAAACTCCAATCTTTCTAGCTTCCTAAAGCACTTTTTTCTAGTAGCTTTGGTTTTGCAAATATCATTCTTCCTGCTGATGTCTGAAGAACACTCGTAACCAGAACATCAATTCTCTTGCCGATGTATTCTCTGCCCTCTTCCACTACAATCATCGTACCATCATCAAGATAGGCTACACCTTGGTGATATTCCTTGCCATCCTTAATCACCTGTACGGCTAACTCTTCACCAGGCAATACTACTGGTTTAACCGCATTGGCTAAGTCATTAATATTTAATACAGAAACGTTCTGTAATTCACATACTTTATTAAGATTAAAATCATTCGTAACCAGCATGCCATTGGTAATTTTAGCTAGTTTCACCAGCTTACTGTCGACTTCTTGGATTTCATCAAAATCGCCTTCGTAAATTTCTACTTTAATCGCTAGTTCCTTTTGAATTCGATTTAAAATATCCAATCCCCGTCTCCCGCGATTTCGCTTTAACACATCAGATGAATCAGCTATATGTTGTAATTCCTCTAGTACGAAGCGAGGAATGACAATCGTTCCTTCTAAAAATCCAGTTTGACAAATATCCGCTACGCGGCCATCAATAATTACACTTGTATCGAGGATTTTTAGTGATTGTCCCTCAGACTTTTCCGCATCCTCTTCACCGGATTTCTTCTTCCCGCGGCTGCCAAAGAGATTTAATAACTCATCCCTTTTCTTAAATCCAACCTGAAATCCAAGGTATCCAAATAATAATGTCAGCAAAATAGGAGCGACAGCATTAAGTATAGGTACTTGAACGGCATTTAGAGCAAAACCAATTAAAAAGGCTGTTAATAAACCAAAAATTAATCCTATACTGCCAAAAATCACATCTGTCACAGGGATTTTCACCAGTGAATCTTCTGCCCATTTAATAAACTCCAGTACATAATCTACTGCCCAAAAAGTAATAAGATAGAAAATAATTGCACCTATAATAGCCGTTGCATACGAGTTACTGATTATTGGAATGTCATCAAATTTTATTAATTTAAGTAATTGCGGGATTAATAATATTCCAAGCGTACCTCCAGTAATGAGAAAACATGCTTGCACAATACGTTTTAACATTCCTTCACCTCCTCTACTCATTATAAACATATTCCCAAAAATGAAACCTTTGTTTAATGATTATTTTTAGCAAACGGTCAGTTTTATAACCTGAAAATAAACTTTTATATTTTCATTCATAGGGTAGCATTGGGGAATAGTTCTGTCAAACAATGGAAAATTACTGTTTATCCAGATAATTTCTATATTTGTCGTTCCGTATATAATCGATCTTTGATTAATTTTAAGCCTTCTTTAATTTTTTTGGCACGGATTTCGCCAATGCCCTCCACATCATCTAGTTCTTCAACAGTGGCGGAAATAATTTTTGAAAACTCGCCAAAGCTTGTAATGATATTTTCAATGATGACAATAGGTAGGCGGGGGATTTTATGAAGTATCCGATAACCTCTTGGTTGTTTATTTTCATCTAGCGGTATATAACCTTGATAACCCATCAATTTCAAGATGGCGATATCCTCTAATGCCCCATTGCTCGTTAACACCTGCATTCGTTTGAGGACTTCCCTCGCCTTGACATTCCGATCAAACGAATAATCTTTGATAATATTAGATGTCTCTTCTTCTAAATCTGTCAAAATTTCATTCATTTGCAGGCGAATTAGCCTGCCCTCTGTACCTAACTCATTTAAGTAAGTTATGAGTTCATTTTTAATTTTAAGAACCATTTCAAATCGGTGCAGTACCAAAAGAAAATCATTAAAGGTAACAGATTCTTCAAACTCTAGGATACTTAAACTGGCAATACTCCGCCCAAGTACTGCTTTATACTTTTCGAGCATTTGAATGGCCTGATTCGCCTTCGTTAAGATCACAGATATATCTTTAAGTGCATAACGGAAATTTCCTTGATATAGGGTTATCACATTTCTCCTTTGAGAAATAGCTATGACAAGTGCCTTCGTCTGCCTAGCCACTCTTTCAGCAGTTCGATGCCGCATCCCTGTTTCCGAAGCAGAAATTTCAGAGTCTGGTACCAGTTGGGCATTCGCTATAAGTATCGTATTACCTAGTTCATTAAGGATGATTGCACCGTCCATTTTTGCTAACTCATAAAGATAGCTTGGCGAAAAAGGACAATTTATTTGAAAACCGCCATCTACGATACCTTTGACCTTATCATTGTAACCAACAACAATGAGCCCGCCTGTATTCGCCCTTAATACATTATCAATTCCTTCACGAATAGGGGTACCAGGAGCAAGAAACTGTAAAACTTCACTTACGGTTTGTTCACCCAGCTTTCTATTATCCATGTATTACACTCCCAACGCTGCTTTTAAGGCTTCAGCTACAGTGGACACGCCGATGAGTTCTACACCCTTCGGACCTTGCCAGCCGCTTAGATTATTGGCAGGCAAAATGACCCGTTCAAAACCCAGCTTCGCGGCTTCCTGCACACGCTGTTCAATTCTAGAGACCCGTCTTACCTCTCCTGTTAACCCCACCTCTCCGATAATACAATCTGTTGCCCTTGTTGGTTTATCACGGAAGCTTGAGGCAATACTTACGGCAATCGCTAAATCAATAGCTGGTTCATCTAGCTTGACTCCCCCTGCCACCTTAAGATAAGCATCTTGATTTTGAAGTAACAAACCCATTCGTTTTTCTAAGACTGCCATTAATAAAGGAACACGATTATGATCAATCCCCGTTGCCATTCTCCTCGGATTTCCAAAGCTTGTTGGAGAAATTAGAGCCTGGATTTCTACTAGTACTGGACGGGTTCCTTCCATTGAGGCAACCACTGTTGATCCTGCGGCACCTTGAGACCTCTCTTCGAGGAAGATTTCTGAGGGATTCGCCACCTCATCAAGTCCAAATTCTTTCATTTCAAAAATACCCATTTCATTGGTTGATCCAAAACGATTCTTTACTGCCCGTAGAATCCGATACGTATGGTGCCTTTCTCCTTCAAAGTAGAGTACGGTATCTACCATATGCTCAAGCAGCCTTGGCCCGGCAATGGAACCTTCTTTTGTTACATGGCCAACAATAAAAATCGCAATACCCTTTGTTTTCCCTATTCTCATTAATTCAGAGGTACACTCACGAACCTGTGATACACTCCCGGGTGCAGAAGTTACTTCCGGATGAAAAACAGTTTGAATAGAATCAATTATGACAAAGCTTGGATTCGTGTTTTCTATGGTTCGATTGATTTCTTCCAAATTGGTCTCAGAATAGACAAGGAGATTCTCAGACTTTATCCCAAGTCTTTCAGCACGAAGCTTCGTCTGCCTCAAAGATTCCTCACCGGATATGTATAAGACCTGATTTCCTTTATTCGCAAGCTGGGATGATACCTGTAACAACAGAGTTGATTTACCAATACCAGGATCACCACCGATTAATACCAGCGATCCCTTTACCACTCCGCCGCCTAACACACGATTAAGCTCATTCAAGTCAGTAAGAATCCTTGGTTCAGTCAGTGATTCAATGGCTGTAATAGGTGTTGGTTTAGATAATAGCGTGGCTCCCCCTTGAGAATGAGCAAATGCTCCTCTGCGATTCCCGCCAGTTACCTCAACTTCCTCCACCATTTTGTTCCATTCTCCGCAGCCCGGGCATTTTCCCATCCACTTCGGAGCTTCATACCCGCACTCTTGACACATAAACTTCGTTTTTCGTTTGGCCATTCCTATCTACTCCTGACTATAAATACAAAAAGAGGTACACGGTCAACCTAGTATCGTGTACCCCTTTTAGTTGCTCTGAAAAAAATTTGGTTTATTTAGTTAGAGGCGTTTTTTCCGCCGTTTTAACTAAGAATTCACCATTATCCACATCAATAATAACATGCTGACCTGTTAATACTGTTCCTCTTAACAGCTCTTCAGAAAGACGGTCTTCAATATGCTTTTGAATAGCCCTGCGTAATGGACGTGCACCGTACTCTGGGTCGTACCCTTCTACGGAGATCTTTCCTTTCGCTGCTTCTGTTAGTTCTAAAGAAATGTGCTGCTCTTTTAGACGTTTTACCAGTTGGTCAGACAGAAGTGTAACAATTTCTTCTAAATGCTTTCTTTCTAAAGCATGGAAGACAATAATTTCATCAATACGGTTTAAGAATTCTGGACGGAAGGCTTTTTTCAACTCTTCCATTACTTTACCCTTCATATCCTTATAATTCTGTTCTCCATCTTGAATATTAAAGCCAACATACTTATTACGTTTTAAAGCTTCTGCCCCTACGTTTGATGTCATAATGAGCACTGTATTGCGGAAGTCGACGGTTCTGCCTTTAGAATCCGTCAAGCGGCCATCTTCAAGAACCTGCAATAAAATATTAAATACATCAGGATGAGCCTTTTCAATTTCGTCCAGCAGGATAACGGAATATGGCTTTCTTCTAACCTTTTCTGTTAATTGGCCGCCCTCTTCGTATCCTACATATCCTGGAGGAGACCCAACCAAGCGAGAAGTAGAATGTTTCTCCATATATTCAGACATATCGATACGAATCATCGCATCCTCGTCACCAAACATTGCCTCAGCAAGTGCCCTAGCCAATTCAGTTTTCCCTACACCAGTAGGACCAAGGAAAACAAAAGAGCCAATTGGACGTTTAGGATCCTTTAAGCCTGCTCTAGCCCGGCGCACTGCTTTTGATACAGCCTTAACCGCTTCCTCCTGTCCAATCACACGGGAATGTAAGAGTTCTTCTAAATTAAGCAATTTTGCCGTTTCTGTTTGAGCAAGTTTCGAGACAGGGATTCCCGTCCAGCTTGAAACCACACTTGCAATATCCTCAACGGTAACCTCACTATTTTCTTTTCCTTGTTTTTCTTTCCACGTTTTCTTTGTTTCTTCTAGCTGCTCACGAAGACGCTGTTCTGTATCTCTTAGAGAGGCAGCTTTCTCAAATTCCTGGCTCTGAACTGCCGAATCCTTTTCTTTACGGACCTCTTCAAGCTTCACTTCTAACTCTTTTAAATTGGGAGGTGTCGTATAAGAACGTAAGCGAACCTTTGATCCTGCTTCATCAATTAAGTCAATCGCTTTATCTGGAAGGAAACGGTCAGAAATATAGCGATCAGACAACTTTACAGCTGCTTCAATGGCCTCGTCTGTTATGGAAACGCGGTGATGGGCTTCATAACGATCACGAAGACCTTCTAATATCCGTACAGACTCTTCAGCCGTTGGTTCATCAACACGGATTGGCTGGAAGCGTCGTTCTAATGCCGCATCTTTTTCTATATATTTTCTATATTCATCAAGAGTGGTTGCACCGATACATTGTAACTCTCCACGGGCAAGGGATGGTTTTAAGATGTTTGAAGCGTCAATAGCTCCTTCTGCTCCCCCTGCGCCAATTAATGTGTGTAACTCATCAATAAAGAGTATGATGTTTCCAGCTTGGCGGATTTCATCCATTACCTTTTTTAAACGGTCCTCAAATTCCCCACGGTATTTAGTACCAGCTACTACTGTTCCCATATCTAAAGTCATAACCCGCTTATCACGGAGAATTTCTGGAACTTCATTATTAACAATTTGTTGGGCAAGACCTTCAGCGATTGCTGTTTTACCTACACCTGGTTCACCAATTAAAACTGGGTTGTTTTTTGTACGGCGGCTTAATACTTCTATAACCCGCTGTATTTCCTTACTTCTGCCAATAACAGGATCTAAACTTCCTTCTCTAGCAATTGCCGTCAGATCTCTAGCAAGGCTATCAAGGGTTGGGGTATTGGCACTTACTGATGCCCCTCCCTGGTGCCCGCCTGACTCATTACTGCCTAGTAACTGTAGTACCTGTTGACGTGCTTTATTTAAGCTTACTCCAAGATTATTAAGAACTCTTGCAGCAACACCTTCTCCTTCACGAATTAAACCAAGCAGGATATGCTCTGTACCAACATAGGAATGTCCTAATTTTCGAGCTTCATCCATTGATAATTCGATTACCTTTTTCGCCCTTGGGGTATAGTGAATTGTTTGGGATGCTTCCTGGCCTTTCCCAATTAACGATTCTACTTCCTTTTGGATTTTTTCTGAACCTAATCCAAGCCCATAAAGCGCTTTGGCAGCAATGCCTTCTCCCTCACGGACTAAACCTAATAGGATATGCTCAGTCCCAATATTATTGTGTCCAAGTCTGATTGCTTCCTCTTGTGCTAAAGCTAATACCTTCTGAGCTCTTTCAGTAAAACGGCCGAACATCATATTCCATTCCTCCTCACATTTTATCTAGCTCCATTTTTAATCGTTCTCGAATTAATGCTGCTCGTCTTATATCTCTTTCATTTGCTCTTAAATGCCCGCCTGCATACTGCTGCAGGAACCCAGGCTGTGTTAATATCATTAATTCATTTAATATATTCTTAGGCAAATGATCAATATAACCCATATCAATTCCTAGGCGAACATCAGATAGGCATTTTGCAGCCTCTTTTGTTTCAATAATCCTGCAATTGGATAATACTCCATAAGATCGAAACACTCTGTCTTCTAATTGTATGTTCGAAGTTTTGCGTAATGCTTCACGAGCGGACCTTTCTTGTGAAATTAACTGACTTACTACACCTTTAAGGTCGCGACAGATATCTTCTTCAGATTTCCCTAGAGTAATTTGATTGGAGATTTGAAATATATTTCCGAGCGCTTCACTCCCCTCGCCATAGATTCCTCTAACAACTAATCCCAGCTGGTTTATTGCTGGAATAATACGATTGATTTGCTGAGTCAATATAAGACCTGGCAGATGCATCATGACAGATGCCCGTAGACCCGTACCCACATTTGTGGGGCAGCTTGTTAGATAACCATGCTTTTCATCGAAACCAAAGTGAATGTGGCTTTCCAGCCAATCATCTACCTCATTCGCTGCCTCTAACGCCTCTGTTAACTGAAGGCCGGGAAACAAACATTGAATGCGAATGTGGTCCTCTTCATTAATCATAATACTAACTTCTTCGTTTTCGGTTAATAGAACGGCTCCATATGGTGAATCCTCTGCTAAATTAGGGCTGATCAAATGCTTTTCTACTAAAACCCTTTTTTGAAGAGGCTGTATTTCATCAATCTTTAGTAATTCCATTTGACCAAACTTTGTAAAATTTGATTCTTGCAGTATATCTTCCATTTTTTTAATAATGGCTTGTGCTTCTTCATGTGAAAATAATGTTGGAAATGTAAAGTTTTCAAAGTTGCGGGCTAAACGGATTCGGGAACTAAGGACAATATCTGAATCAGGCCCCTCCTCGCTCATCCACGAGCTGACGGCTTGATTGATAAAGCGTTCAAGCGACACGTTATTCCCCTCCCTTACTGCTGCCTGGTAAGCCTTTTTCGAGTGTTCGAATTTCATCTCGAATCTGAGCAGCTTTTTCAAATTCCTCTTGCTGAATTAACTCTTTTAATTCATTCTTAAGATTTTCGACTTGCTTTTTAAGGCGAATTCCTCCACCAATTCTCTTTGGAATTTTACCGCTGTGGGACCAATTCCCACTATGAAGCCTTCTCAAAACTGGTGGCAGCTGTTCATTAAAGGTTTCATAGCAATGTGCACATCCGAAACGCCCCACTTTAATAAATTGTGGAAATGTCATCGAACATCCACTACACTGAAGAACTTCTTCTTGATGAAAGGTATTTTGATTTTGCTTTTGAACAGTGTGATCAATATTTAATAAACCTGCTAATAAGTTATTAAAGGTAAAACCAGATCCTCCTGAAATCATGAACATCTCGCCCTTTTCTTGGGCACATTTTTCACAAAGATTTACTTCGGTTTTTTCACCGTTGATAATTTTTGTAAAATGGAGTGCAGCAGGTCTTTGATTACATTCCTGGCAAATCATCTTTCATTTCACCTCACTAGCTGGTATATATTATTTATACTTCAATGATGTTAACATTGCATTTAACATTCTTGCTCTTAATTCATCTCGGAATGGAAGATCAATATACAGGACAGAACGATCAATAACACTGAGCATAATTTTTGCTTCTCGTTTTGTGATTATCTCCTCATGTACGAGTCTATAAATAACATCTTCTGCTGTAGTTTGTGCAATACGATTATCAAAGAGTGACAGTAAATGATCAATTAGGTCAACTAAATCATGGGACTGAACCTTCATGATTCGGATATACCCGCCTCCTCCACGTTTACTTTCTACGATATATCCTCGTTCAATGGTAAAGCGCGTATTAATGACGTAATTGATTTGTGAGGGGACACATTGAAATTTGTCAGCAATTTCACTTCGCTTAATTTCAACATGCTCTTGCTCACTCATTTCTAACACTTGTTTCAAATACTTTTCAATAATATCGGAGATGTTTCTCATCTTCGCACCCCCTGACTTTGACTATATTTGACTTTAATTATACTGAAAATTTTATGTAGTTGCAAACAACATGCTACTAATGATTTTCTCCATATTTCGCGGGTGTGAAACCTGTTAAATTGGATTTTAGGAAATTAGTTGGAGTGGGTAGTGCCTAAATGGTAGCGTTGGTTCCTTTTTGTGCTGAAAAGTTTGTGCGGAGGGACTTTGGAGATTTAACTAAAAGTGTGAAAATGATTATTCGTTACCGTTTTCTCTAAAAGTATCGCCTTACGGGCAAGAATAGCCACTATTCGTTACCCTTTTCTCTAAAATTGTCACCACACGGTAATGATTAACTCCTATTCGTTACCGTTTTTATTAGAAGTACCACAGTGAGGGCACAAATCTCGATCCCATCATGTTTACAACCTTTTATCCTTTCGGACAACAAAAAAAAGCACAACCCTTATCAGGTTGTGCTTCGTTTGCCTGGCAACGTCCTACTCTCACAGGGACAAAGTCCCAACTACCATCGGCGCTGAGAAGCTTAACTTCCGTGTTCGGTATGGGAACGGGTGTGACCTTCTCGCCATTGCTGCCAGACTATTTTGTTGAGGTATCATTCCCTCAAAACTAGATAATTTCAGAAGAAGTGTGTAAAACGAGTTCGCTATTAAAAATTGGTTAAGTCCTCGAACGATTAGTATCAGTCAGCTCCACATGTTACCACGCTTCCACCT
>NZ_JBUESO010000020.1:0-60144 GCF_055502545.1 Bacillus sp. CZDM1
TCGTCGTTGTTAAACATTGTAGCCAAGTAGGATAAAAATGACCCCTTTTCTTTTTACACAATTATACGGACTTAATCAATTCCTCCGTCTATTTAAGCCTTTTTTAATAATAATTACTAAATAAGCGGAATTTCTCCGTCTATTTATCAGCTCTGGTCCTTAAACTAACTTGATATCCCCCCACCGATTGTAACTGTCCGCCTGAGGTGGACAGTGTCCACGGACGGTGACAGGCACCGAGAAAGGCACCGAGGCGGCGGACCATAACGGCACCAGCCTATTACCTTTTTAAATATCTATCTTCAACGATTTTTCGGTGATGCATTTCGTGGCCAACTATGATGTAGGCGATGGCTCTGGTGGTGATTTCCATTCCGTTTGCGTTGCCTATATTTGCCCACGCCCCGGCAGGGATGTTTTGGATGAGGGTGATGGCGGCGTTTCTTGTAGCTTTGAAGTCTTCAAGGATTGCCTCCATTGATAGGTTATGGGTTTGGGCTGCTGCAACATAATCGGTTTCATTAAAGCCAGCTAAAGGGGTTTGATCTCCGCGGCTGACACGAAGCAGGCGATAGGTCATGATTCTTTCCGTATCGATAATATGTCCAAGCACTTCTTTCACACTCCATTTTCCCGGAGCATAACGACAGTTAGCCTCTTCTTCGGAAAGCCCCTTAAAAAGCGTAACCACCGCTAAAAGATTTTCCTGCAAAATCTGTACAATCTCACCATTCGGAACCAGTTGAATATAGGGCTGATAATAACTTGGATATTCGTTTTCTATTGGACGTTGAAGCATTGGTTTTCCACTCCTCTCAATTCTGTAGATTTTATTTGGAAATATATTCATTACTAAATTTATCCTATCACATTATTAAAGCTGAATAAATTGATAAACACAGCAGTTCATTTGTTTAAAGAGGGGAAATTCATAAAATGAAAAAAAAAATTGTTTTACGCTTACAATATTTTATTGACGAATTTTGTCGACGGTGATATTCTATGTATACAGTTAATTTGTTAGTTCATTAAACAAATTAATTCCGATATTCAAACACTCTCGAGAAGTTGAAAAATAAACATTGAGTATTTTTGTAAAGGGATTCACAAAATAAGTAACAAATCGTCTTAGCAATTATTTAAAGTTTTTACATTAATTATTTTAGAACGATTTAATAGGAGGGGTAATCATGGCTAGAGCAATACAACAAAAAGTTGAAACCAATAGCGGGGAAGCAAAACGTCCATTCGGCATGAGAGATAAATTAGGTTACTTATTTGGTGATTTTGGAAACGATTTCTTCTTTATACTAGTCGCAGCTTTCCTTATGGTTTATTACACGGATGTCTATCATCTTAATCCAGCTGCTGTCGGGTTCCTTTTCTTAATCGCACGTTTATGGGATGCAGTTGCTGATATTACTTGGGGCCGCTTCATCGATTCAAGGAAAGCAGGAAAGAATGGAAAGTTTAGACCTTGGATCTTTAGAATGTCCTTTCCACTTGTCATTACCGGTGTGTTAATGTTTGTTCATATTCCAGGAATGTCTGATGGATTTTACCTTGCTTATGCATATGTAACCTATATTATTTGGGGAACATTATATTCCACTGTTAATATTCCTTATGGCTCAATGGCTTCTGTAATTACAGCTGATCCTATTGAACGTACTGCATTATCTAGCTGGAGAACATTAGGGGGAAACTTAGCTGGATTAATCATTAATGTTGTTGGACCAATGATTTTGTTTGTTGACAATAAAGCAGATGCTAATCGATTCCTATTAGGTGCAATCATTTTCGGTGTTCTTGCGCTTGCTTGTTATATGGCTTGCTATAAATTAACTGTTGAACGTATTGTCATGGATGAAACAAATAAACCAAAAGCTAACTTTGGCAAAACAGTTAAAGGTCTTGGTAAAAACAAACCACTTATTTGGTTCCTTATTTCTTCATTATTGTTCATGATTTGTTTTATGTTAATTAGTACTGTAAACGTATTCTTATTTAAAGATTACTTTACAAACGCTAAAGCATTAAGTATGGTTGGTCTTCTTCAATCATTAGCGGTATTTGTAGGTATGCCTATGGTCAAACCATTAGTTTCGAAATTTGGTAAAAAAGAAGTGGCTTTAGGTGGTTTATTACTTGCTGCTCTTGTATACGGTGTTTTATATTTCCTACCAAACTTAACAGCCACACAATTTATTGGAATCTTAACTGTTGCTATGTTTGGTTATGGTATTTTCAACCTAGTTATCTGGGCGTTCGTTACAGATGTAATCGATTATCATGAGTATTTAACTGGTTTGCGTGAGGATGGTACCGTTTACTCCATTTACTCAATGGCTCGTAAAATCGGACAAGCTGTTGCTGGCGGCGTTGGGGGTGCAGCGATTGCATCAGTTGGCTACGTTGCAGGTGCCGAAGCACAAACAGCTGAAACTCTATCAGGAATTCATACACTGGCTACTTTAGTTCCGGCGGTTGCACTGATTGTAGTATTCCTAATGATTCTATTCCTATATCCATTAAATAAAAAGCGTACAGAACAACTTACAGCGGATTTAGCTGCGAAAAGAACAGCTAACAAATAATAAAATATAACAAAAAGATAGCTAAGAAATTTTAGCTATCTTTTTTATTGCAGAAAAATAATCCCTTAAGCTATGTAAGCTAAAGGGATTATTGTCAGAAAATAAAGAATTAAATGTTAACGCTTGCATTATTTTTGGTTTCAATTTGATATTTTAAATTTAACATCGGGACATCCAGGAAATGTTTGATTGCAAGCGCGCAAGCACCTAGAACGGCAGAATCCCTGCCAATTGTAGATATCTGAAGTGCACGGTAATGGCTGATGGAAGAATTCAAATTTCCACTAATTTTATCGAGTGAATTTGGATATAAACGCAAGAGCTCACTATCAAGCACCAGTACATCAGGGTTATACATATTGATCATGTTATTTAAGCCAATTGAAAGGTAATAGATAAATTGTTCCATCAATTGAACTACTTCTTCATCGCCTTCGTCAAGCCATTGTTGAATATGCTCATAGGTAATAGGTTTGATATTACGTTTCTCTGATAAAGTATTGAAAATAACATTCTCAGAAGCATATCTTTCCCAGCAGCCTTTATTTCCACAATTGCATTGGATTCCATTTGGTACAACAATCATGTGGCCAATCTCACCAGCGAAGCCATCATGTCCTCGGAAAAACTCATTGTTCATCATCATCCCAAGGCCAATACCAGAATAAAGAGTGGCAGCTAACAAATTATCTGTTTCGTGGTTCACAAATACTCTCTCCGCGAAAGCACTTAGATTCGCATTGTTTTCTAGGTAAACATTGATGTCGATTTGTTTTTCTAAGTCAGTTTTAAGGCTAATATTCTTCCAGTGTAAGCGTGGTACATAATGAATGGTTTCATCTTTTCCGACAAGTCCATGAATAGCAAAAACAATTCCGATAATTCCATATTGACTGAAAGCGTATTCACTTTTAAATATGTTAATTTGCTCTACTAAAAGATTTAATATCTCCTGATAGTCTGAAGTATTTGTTTCAATCCTCTTAGAATGGACAGGATTGCCGATAAGATTAGAAACAGTAAACGAAATATGGTCATAATCAAGGTCAATGCCAAGAGCAAAGCCCACCTCACTGTTTAAGGAAAGCATGATCGGCTTTCTGCCAACAGCATAGTGCTCAAGCTGTGTCTCTATTATTAGACCTTCGTCGATTAAATCTGCTACCTGTGCTGAGATGGTTGCACGTGTGAGAGCAGTAACTTTTGATAAATCTGCTCTAGAAATTAAACCTTCTTTGACTATTTCTCTTAGAATAATTGAGCGATTAATTTTTTTAATGTATGCCGCGTCACCGGTAATCATGTGTGTCCTCCATTTCGAGCAAGCGTTTATACTATAATCCTAGTATAACAGGTTATTAAAGCAAGGTCTCTTTGTTTTTAAAAAAATTCATAATCTTTCAATTGACTTAACAAAATAAACATGATAAGTTGGTAATGTATTTAATTTGTTTACTAAACAAATTAAAAGATGAAGTTTTATTGGAATTTCTTAATATATTTGTAAGGGTTTACAGATAACAATAAAGTAAGTTAATTCAGGAGGGTTTCGAATGAAAAAATTTTTAGACAAAGACTTCTTGTTAAATACTGAAACAGCTATTAAATTATTTGAAAATGCAGCCGATGGACTGCCGATATTTGACTTCCACTGTCACTTAGATCCGCAGGAGGTTTGGGAAAATAAGTCTTATGAAAATATTACCCAATTATGGCTTGGGGGAGACCATTACAAATGGCGTACCATGCGTATGAACGGTATTGGCGAGAAGTACATTACAGGTGATGCATCCGATTGGGAAAAATTCGCTGCGTGGGCAGAAACCGTACCAAACTTAATCGGTAACCCGCTGTATCATTGGACTCACATGGAGTTAAAAATGTTCTTTGGAATCGAAAAGCTGCTAAGCCCTTCGACCGCTCGTGAGATATACGATGAATGTAATGAGAAGTTGAAAACTTCGGATTATACAGCTAGAGCTTTTATTGCAAAATCTAATGTGAAGTTTATCGGCACAACAGATGATCCTAATTCAACATTGGAATACCATCGTTTATTGAAGAATGATGAGACCTTTACTACAATCATTGCACCGACATTCCGTCCGGATGGAGCTTTATTTATTGAGCGTCCTACATTTGTCAGCTGGACCCGGAAATTAGAAGAGGTATCTGGAATTAAGGTTGATTCACTTGATGGATTCTTGAAGGCATTGCAGCAGCGTGTTGATTTCTTCCATGAAAATGGCGGACGTGCATCCGACCATGATATTCAAAAAATGGAATATGTAGAAACAACAAAGGAAGAGATTGAAGCTATTTTCAATAAGCGAGTAAGCGGGGAACAGCTTTCTAATGATGAACTGGTTGCTTACCGTTGGTTCTTATTAACAGAGCTTGGAAAAATGTATGCTCGAAAACAGTGGGTGATGCAGCTTCATATGGGTGCCATTAGAAATAACAATACCAAAATGAAAGAGCTTATTGGTCCAGACACAGGCTTTGATTCTGTAGGTGAATCTAATTTTGCAGAAGGTGTTTCTCGATTCCTAGATACTCTTGAGCAGCAAGATGCATTACCAAGAACCGTATTGTTTAACCTAAATTCTAAGGATAATCCAGTTCTTGCAGGTATGATGGGCAACTTCTATGAAGAAGGCGTTCCAGGTAAAATTCAATTTGGTTCTGGCTGGTGGTTTAATGACCATATCGATGGAATGGAAAGACAAATGAAGGATCTTGCAAACGTTGGTCTTTTAAGCCACTTTATTGGGATGTTAACAGATTCTCGCAGCTTCCTTTCTTATGCTCGTCATGAATACTTCCGTCGAATTCTTTGCAATATACTAGGTGAATGGGCAGAAAGCGGACTAGCACATAATGATATTGAATTCCTTGAGAAAATGGTTAGAAATATTGGCTACAATAATGCAGAGAAGTATTTTTTACAGCGCTAAGAAATTAAGTTAAGATAAAGGGGCGCCCTTTATAAGGCTCACCCCTTTATACATAGTTATTTTGTGTGAAATATTCTGATTTGAGCAAGATAAAGTTGGAGCGAAAAAAATAGGATTAGGGAAGAAAGAGGGATAAAAAATGACTCAACAGCAAATTGGTGTAGTTGGTTTGGCCGTAATGGGTAAAAACCTAGCGTTAAATATTGAAAGCCGCGGTTATTCTGTCGCTGTATTCAACCGTTCTTATGACAAAACGGAAGAATTTCTAAAGAACGAAGCTGAAGGAAAGAACTTTGTAGGCGCACGTACTGTTGAAGAATTTGTAAATTCTTTAGAAAAGCCTCGCAAAATTTTGTTAATGGTTAAAGCAGGTACTGCCACAGATGCAACCATTGACTCATTAAAGCCATTTCTTGAAGAAGGCGATATCCTAATTGATGGCGGGAATACATTCTTCCAAGATACAATCAGACGTAATAAGGAACTAGAAACAGCAGGATTCCATTTCATCGGAACTGGAGTTTCTGGCGGGGAAGAGGGCGCATTAAAAGGTCCTTCTATCATGCCTGGCGGTAAGGAAGAAGCTTATAATCTTGTTAAGCCTATCTTAGAAGCCATTTCTGCAAAAGTAGAGGGCGATGCATGCTGCACATATATTGGCCCAAATGGTGCGGGTCACTATGTGAAAATGGTTCATAACGGAATCGAATATGGAGATATGCAGTTAATTTGTGAAGCTTATTTTATCTTGAAAAATGTCCTTGGTTTAGATGCTAAAGAGCTACATGAGGTCTTTGCTGAATGGAACAAAGGCGAATTAGACAGCTATTTGATTGAAATCACTGCAGATATTTTTACAAAGGTAGATGAAGAAACAGGTAAGCCAATGGTTGACTTAATCCTCGATACTGCTGGTCAAAAGGGTACAGGTAAATGGACAAGCCAAAATGCACTTGATTTAGGTGTTCCACTTCCAATTATCACGGAATCCGTATTTGCCCGTTTTATTTCAGCGCTGAAGGACGAGCGCATTAAGGCAAGCAAGGTTCTTAGTGGGCCAGAGGTTAAAGGCTTTGATGGCAATAAAGAAGAATTAATCGAAGCAGTTCGTAAAGCATTGTATATGAGTAAAATTGTTTCTTATGCACAAGGTTTTGCACAAATGCGCGCTGCATCTGAAGAATATGATTGGAATCTTCGTTACGGTGATATCGCGATGATTTTCCGCGGAGGATGTATCATCCGTGCGCAATTCTTACAAAAAATTAAAGACGCTTATGATCGCGATCCTGAACTAAGAAACCTATTATTAGATCCATATTTTAAAGATATCGTTGAAAACTATCAACAGCCGCTGCGTCAAGTACTTGCTGTTGCCATTGAGCGTGGAATCCCAGTTCCATCATTTGCAAGTGCAATTGCCTACTATGATAGCTATCGTACAGAAACGCTTCCAGCAAATCTTCTGCAAGCACAACGTGACTATTTCGGTGCACATACGTATCAACGTATTGATAAAGAAGGTATCTTCCACACTAACTGGATGGAATAGGATTCCTCGATTTCCCTAATAAGAGACAAAACTGCCAGAAAAGTGGTCGGTTTTGTCTCTTTTTTTACTGGTACAATAAATAAGAAAGCAATATCAGTCAAAAACCTCGAAAATGAAAGCAGTTTCAGAGAATGTTTTTTTACTATTGCAGGGGTAAAATATAAGTAAGCTTTAAATCGCTTAAGGAAGGCGTGAGGGCTGTGGAAGAACTAAATAATTTGCCTAATAAAGGAAGAGTATTGGATGAATGGATTACTGCATTTTATCGTATGCAGGGAGTGGAATTCTATACTTTTCAATTTCACTCACATCACGAATATGAGATTTATTTCTTCTGCGGCGGAGATTGCAAGTATTTAATTAACAATCGGATTTATGAATTGGTGCCTGGTGATATTATTCTCTTGGATGGAATGACCCTTCATAAGGCTAATCCTGGAGGCGAGAGTACCTATACGAGAAGTATGGTTCATTTTTCACCTACCTGGCTGTCCGAGTTGATATCTACACTGGGAATACCGAATTTATTAGATCCTTTTAAAAAACTAAATAATCCGCTTTTGCGTACGCACTACGATGAAAATGGACAATACGTGGATGGGCAGTTAAGAAAAATTTCGGGGCTTTTATCCGAAATCGATGAAGAACATCAGCGTACAGGTAAAAGAAATGAATTATTTGAGGCTGAAGTTAAACTCGAGCTGATTCAACTGTTACTCTGTGTTTATAAAATGAGCCTGCAGAACTTAGCACGAATTACAAGTAAGAAGACCGATAAGGAAGTACATGCGGAGGAAATAGCTTCGTGGATAAGAGACCACTATAAAGAGAAAATTAGCTTAGACCGGATTTCGTCTGAACTTAATTTAAGCAAGTATTATGTCTCGCATGTTTTTAAAGAAGTTACAGGTTTTACTGTAATGGAATATGTAATGGGCTGCAGATTAAACCAAGTGAAGTTTTTATTAGAAATGGAGCCAGACCTTTCCATAGCTGAAGTATCTACCACTTCAGGTTTTGAAAGTCTTGCCCATTTCAGCCGCTACTTTAAAGAGAAAGTTGGGTTAACCCCTTCAAGGTATCGGAAAAATAAACTCACTGCCAGCAGCTAGCAGTTAAGGAGGAATTAGTCTAAATGAATCAAGATTTACTGATTTCAGGATTTTCAGATGAAATTTCATCTGATTTTGATACCCAGCTTGAGGTTGTCTCAAATTTGGGGATGAAATATATTTCGTTACGCGGCATTGATGGGAAAAATATTGGTGATTTTACTGTCGATGAAATCAAGGAAACAGTACAGCCAAGACTGAAAAAAGCTGGAATTGGGGTTTCTTCCATCGGCTCGCCTATTGGTAAGGTATTTATCAATGATGAAGAGGGCTTTGCGAAACAAAAGCTTATGCTGGACACGCTTTGCCAAATTAGCAACTTGCTTGATTGCAAATATATGCGAATCTTCAGCTTCTATATTCCAAAGGGTGAGGATGCAGACCAATATCGTGGTGAAGTGGTTAGTAAACTAAAGGAATATGCTGCTATTGCAGAGAAATACAATGTGATTTTACTTCATGAAAATGAAAAGGATATCTTTGGTGATATCGGTAGACGCTGTCATGAAATTTTAACACAAGTTGGTTCTCTGTATTTTAAAGGGATTTTCGACTTCGCTAATTTCGTACAGTGCGGTGAGGATACACAGGAGTGTTACGATCTCTTAAAGGATGAGATTGTTTATATACACATAAAAGATGCTGTAACATCTGATAGTCAAAATGTTGTCTGTGGAACTGGAGAAGGGAAAATACCTGAATTACTAGCTCAGTTTATTAAGAGCGGCTACAAAGGCTTTTTAACCCTTGAGCCACATCTTGTTCTCTTTGATTCTCTAATGGATTTAGAGCTTGAGGATGCCACCGAGATCATAAAGGACGATAAAGGGCTGGATGGTGCCGGCGGTTACAAGCTTCAATATGAAGCACTTTTAGAAATTCTAAACAAAATTGAAAGCGAGGAAATTTAATTATGGCTGATGTAAGATTAGGGATTATCGGATTAGGTGCAGAAGGCGGTATGTACGCAAATTTTATTACCGAAGGCAAGGTTAAAAACATGGTGATTGGTGCGATCTGTGATAATGATCCTGCTAAAAAACAAGTAGCAGAAGAGAAGTATCCTGGTGTTCCTTTCTACGATAATTATATCGATATGCTTGAAAGTGGTGATGTTGATGCAGTCGTTACCACTGTACCGCATTATCTCCATCCTGAAATGGGAATCGAAGCACTAAAAAGAGACATTCATGCATTAGTGGAAAAACCAGCTGGTGTTTATACAAAACAAGTGAAAGAGCTAAACGACTTTGCAGCTTCAAAGCCTGAGCTTAAGTTTGCAATCTTCTTTAACCAGCGCACAAATCCACTTTATAAAAAAGTAAAAGAAATTATTGATAATGGTGAGATTGGCAGCATTCGCAATACCAACTGGATTATAACTACCTGGTGGAGACCTCAAGGATACTACAATCAAAGTGAATGGAGAGCAACTTGGGGCGGAGAAGGCGGTGGTGTCCTTGTAAACCAAGCGCCGCACCAAATTGACTTGCTTCAATGGATTTGCGGTATGCCGAAAAAGGTTTATGCAAAAGTAAACTTTGGCTCTCAAAGAGATATTGTGGTTGAAGACGATGTGACTGCAGTATTTGATTATGGAAATGGTGCTTCAGGTGTATTTGTAACTCGTACACACGATGTTATGGGGACAGACCGTTTAGAAATATTAGGCGACAAAGGAAAAATTATCGTTGATAACAGTAGTAAAGTAACCATCAAACGCCTGAATAAATCCGAAAATGAAATGAGCTCTACCATGGATATGTCAGATGTTATGAAGCTGTTTATGGGCGGCGGTGCAGGTGAGATTTTCACTGAAGAAGTACTTGATTTTGGCAATGTTTGGGGCGAACAGCACATTGCTGTTTTAGAAGACTTTGCTTCTGCGGTTGTAGAAGGTACACCATTATTAGCTCCAGGCAGCGACGGTATTAATGGTGTTAGACTTGCAAATGCTATGCACCTGTCAAGCTGGTTAGGCAAGGAAATCGAAGTACCATTTGATGAAGATTTATTCCTAGAGGAATTAAATAAACGAATTGCCGAAGAAGGTAAATATCCGGTTAGAAAGTAATAAACATATGAAACGAACTCATCGCTATAGCAGCTTTGAGTTCGTTTCAAAAGGGAGGAACAAATGCTAAAAGTAGCAGTAATAGGACTTGGAGATATTTCAAAAATTCATATTCCAGCTATACAAGCTAACCCAAATGTAGAGCTAGTGGCAGTATGTGATCTTGATGAATCATTTGAAGGAACCGTGCCAGGTGTCAACTTTTATAGCGATTATCACGTGATGCTCGAAAATGAAAATCTTGATGTTGTCCATAATTGCCTCCCTCACTATCTCCACTACCCTGTAACAAGAGATTGTGTAGAAGCGGGAGTAAACGTATTTCAAGAAAAGCCACTGGGGTTGAACACGGAAGAGGGCAAGGCACTTGTAAAACTAGAGGAAGACCACAGTGATGTTAAAATTGGTGTCTGTTTGCAAAACCGTTATAATGAGTCATTTGAAATGCTTCAGGAGATTGTTAAGAGCGGCGAATACGGACAGGTCACAGGGGTAAAAGGTTTGGTGGCTTGGTATCGGCCAAAGGCGTATTATGATGTGAAACCTTGGCGTGGAAAAATGGAGTTTGCCGGCGGCGGTTCCATGATCAATCAAGCGCTTCATACCCTGGATTTAATACAGCTAATGGGCGGAAAAATGGAATCAATAAGAGGTTCAGTGGACCAATTATTGGATTATGGAATTGAAGTAGAAGACACTGCCTCTGCACATATTCTCTTCAGAAACGGAGCAAGAGGATTGTTTTTTTCAACGAATGCCAATGCTGAGAACTCCAGTGTAGAGCTAGAGGTGTATCTTGAAAAAGGTAAATTCATCATTAAAGACAGTATTCTTTCTAAGATAAATGAAGAGGGAAAAAAGGAAGAATTGGTAGAAGACGCTAAGCTGCCTGGCTCAAAATTCTATTACGGTGCCAGCCATGCGAAAACGATCAATCAATTCTATAACTGTATTTTACAAGACAGTGATGATTATGTTCATGCACAGGATGCTCTCGTATCCATCCAAATGATTGATGCGATTCGGCTTTCTTCAGAAACAAAACAAACTATTAAGATGGAGGGATAACGATGAAAAAAGGTAAAATCGGCGTTCAAATGATGATGCTAAAAGGTAAGGTAGAAGAACTGGGTGTTTATGAGACTTTAAGACAAGTAAGAGAGCTTGGTTATGGAGCTGTAGAAGTATCACAAATTCCAATGACTGCTGAAAATGTTGCCGAGTTAAAAAGAGCGAGTGAAGACTTTGATATCAAAATCGCTGCCCTTTCAGCCGCTCTAGAGCCAATGATGCCTGGTATGCCAGGAGAAACCTTATCGAACGATTTCGATAAAATTGTAAGCGATTGTAAGACGTTAAACTGTAACTTCCTGCGTATCGGTATGCTTCCTTTTACAGTAATCGGACATAAAGATAAGATTATGGAGTTTGTACAAAAATGTGATGAGGTTGCACAAAGATTAGCTGAGCATGGTATTGAATTGTACTACCATAACCACCATATCGAGTTCCAAAAATATGATGGGGAATACCTTTTAGATATTATCAAGAACAATACTTCTAAAATTGGCTTTGAAATGGATGTCCACTGGATTCATCGCGGCGGTCTAAATCCTATTGAAGTATTAAAAAATTATGCAGGCCGTATCTCTTTAATCCACTTAAAAGACTACCGCATCGGACAATTTGATGTAAGTGTATTAGAGGGCGGATTTGAGCCTGCTACGTTCTTCCAAGCCTTCAATAATGTAGTACAATTTGCTGAACTAGGTGCAGGAAGCCTGGACCTTAAAGCAATCATTGAAGCTGGCCTAGAAAGCGGCTCACAGTACTTCTTAGTAGAGCAGGATGACTTATATGGACGCGATCCATTTGATTGTCTAAGAGACTCTGCTAATCACTTAAGAGAGCTAGGATATGCTGATTGGTTTTAATATATTGAAAAAGTAAAAAAACAAAAAGGCAGTGGGGGTCCGCTGTCTTTTTGTGTTGGGTGATTTTCACAAGGTAGAGGGTTTCCTGTATATTTATCTAGGAGAAAAGGTATTCTATCAACAAAATATTTAGAAAATTAAAAATCTGTTGACTGGAGATAGAAGAGATGATATTCTTTATTTAATTAATTAGTTCATTAAACTAATTAATTAATTTGATAATTGTTTAATAGGAATTTTTATTTTTCAATCGAAAATGAAAGGGGTTTCACATGTGGGTGTTCCTTAAATCTTCCAGAAAAATTAGTGAAAAAAGTATTGCATATGAAAGCGGATTCAATTATTATAAAAGTGTGGGAATTAGTTAGTTCATTAAACAAATTAAAGGGTAAAATTTCCACAGGGGTATAATTTAACATTAACTTTAATGAAAGCGGTTAAACCGCCTAGGGGAGGATGCTGGGATATGACAACTTCAGCAGTTAATAATCAGCAATACAATCGGGCTAAGCTTTGGGAAATTGGCTTCTTCGCTTTAAATAACACAGCAACCAATCTTTACATGTTTATTTTAGCTTTTGTTTCCTACTACGCAGCGGGAGTTGCGGGTATTGCAGTAGTTGTAGTAAGTACTATCCTAATGAGTATGAGAATTTGGGACGGAGTTACGGATCCCATCATTGGTTTCTTGGTAGATAAAACAGAAGGCAAGTTCGGAAAGTTCCGGCCTTATATGGTGATAGGAAATATCATCTTAGCAGCTACTATCCTCGTATTATATAATGTTACACACTTATTGCCGGAATCATTCAGACTGCTATTCTTTATCTTAATCTATGCCATTCATATTATCGGATATACTTGTCAAACTTCCGTTACAAAGGCTGCACAAACGGTTTTAACAAATGACCCTAAACAGCGTCCTTTATTCGCAGTATTTGATGGAATATACAACACACTGCTTTTCACAGGCGGACAAGTTTATGTAGCATCCTATTTAATTAAAAAACATGGCGATTTTAATATGGGCTTATTCACTGAATTAAACACGCTGGCTCTTATTCTTTCAGGGGTATTTACCGTATTAGCTGTAATTGGAATCTCAAGCAAAGATAAAAAAGAGTTTTTTGGATTAGCAGAGGATACAGTTCAAACGAAATTCAGCGACTTCTGGCCGCTTCTAAAAGGTAATAAAGCGTTACTTAAACTAATTTTTGCTGTAACAGTTGACAAATTAGCATTCTCACTTTTGCGCCATTCCGTAGTAATGGTTATGATATTCGGGATCTTAATCGGCGATTATGCGTTGAGCGGTACAGTATCGATGATTACGATTGTTCCAACCTTATTGATTACATTCTGGGCAGTGGCAAAAGCAAGAAAAACAGGTATGAAAAAAGCATTTCTTTTCTCAACTTGGATTGCATTAGGTGCTTTCGTTGCATTAATTGCAATGTTTACTCTAATAGATGGTTCAAGCATCTCAATGAGCAACCTTGGATTCACAACCATCTTGTTCTTTGTTTTATACACAATGGCAATGGGATTTGGCGGCGTTCCATCAACGCTTGTTAACCCAATGATTGCGGATGTATCCGATTATGAAACAGATAAATCAGGAAGATATGTACCGGGTATGATTGGAACATTGTTCTCTTTCATTGATAAATTAATCACATCTTTAGCACCTGCAATTGTTGGTTTTGCAGTCGCGTTAATCGGATTTAAAGAGGCATTCCCAACTGTAACGGATACGTTAACACCAGAATTAAAACTTGTAACGATTATATTAGCCTTTGTTATTCCAGCTGTTGCATTGACCATTTCTGGACTAACGATGTCTCGCTATGAACTTGATGATCAGAAAATGGCAGAAATACAAGAAAGTATCAATGCGAAGAAATCAAAGAGTAAAGTTGCCTAAGAAGATAGACTATTTCATTTTAAAATGTAAACGTTTAAAAACTTAATTTATTTATTGCTTAAAATTCCCTTTGGCAGTAATCCAAAGGGTTTTTTTTTGCATAAAAAAACCAATTCACTATTATTTGCGTGAATTGGTTTCTTTTTGTTTATGACTTTCTTGTGGAAGGTAGTTAATCCATTCAATTGTCTCTACGATAGCTTGCCATAATTTTTTCATGTTCATTTCCCCCTATTGATTTGTTACCTTTATTATGGGGGATTAGGGTATTTCTAACAATGCTGCTGAAAACGGAAACAACGGGAATGAAAACGAGAACAATGTTGATGAAAACGTAAATCATCGGCAATTTTCTTACTTTTTCACAGTTTTCCTCGTGTTTTCATATTAGTTTATCATTTCACTTCCGTGTTGGTTTCATCAAAAGCTAAGCTTAACTCAGAAACATCCAAAAAGTTCTTAATGGCCAAGGCGCACGCACCCAAACTGCACGCCCTTTTACCGAAGTCAGATATTAAGAGTTTACGATAATGACCAACTGTTGAAGTAAGGAGAACTTTTATCTCAGCTAAAGCGTTCGGATACATTCTTAGCAGTTCACTATTAATCACTAATATCTCAGGATTATAAAGGTTAATAATATTATTTAACCCAACGGATAAATATTTAATATATTGTTCCATTAACTTACAGGTAATTGGGTCCTTCTCCATTAACCAATGTTGGATGTCTTCATAGGTTATATTTGTTTTATGGTGGCTCTCTGTCAATTGACTTACAAAACTCGATTCAGAGGCGTATTGTTCCCAGCAGCCTAGATTTCCACATCGGCAGGGAAGACCGTCAGGAACGATAATCATATGACCAATCTCGCCTGCATAACCATCGCAGCCTTTAAGTAATTTACTATTTACCATAATTCCCAGCCCAATTCCCGAATACAAACTAACAGATAATAAGTTTTCACTTTGATAATGTTTATAGACAATCTCAGCGAATGAACACAGGTTAGCGTTATTTTCGACGAAAATATTGATTTCGGTTTCATTTTTAAGGTCAGTTTTCAAATCTTTATTATGCCATTGATGGTAAGGTACAAAATAAATGGTTTCATCATTATTTACGATTCCGTGAATCCCAATAACTACGCCGATTAAGCCATATCGTGCATGTGAACATTGTTCTTTATAAATAGTAATCTGTTCTGTTAACAATTTTAGAATCAAATTATAATCAGATGTTTCCAACACGATTGAATGGGTGTCGAGGGGAGTACCGCTGATATCAGCTAAGGTAAACGTAATATTATTCTTATCCAGGTCAATTCCTAACGCAAATCCTGCTTGTTTATTAATGGAAAGCATGATAGGTCTTCTGCCTAGGTTTTTATGCTCAGCTTGAGTTTCTATAATTAATTCCTCAGCTAATAATTCAGCTGCCTGCACTGAAATGGTTGCTTTATTTAGGCCGGTAATCTTTGCTAAGTCTGCACGAGATATAAGGCTGTGTTCAATTATTTTACTAATAATTAATGAGCGATTTATCTTTTTTATAAATGAAGCATCTCCGGTGACCATATAAAGCACCTCCTTGGTTAATTTCTAATGAAAAATGGTTAATTGCAGTTCATAACAATTGACGTAAATAATCCATAATGTTATTATACAGGTAATTAGTTTGTTTGGTAAACAAATTAAAATACATTTTTAAATTATTTTCCAAACAAATCATTTTTATTTACTTATGAAAGGGATTACACGCTTTTTTACCAGACAGAAAAAAGTAGATACATGGAATAATATCCCTTGAGGAACACTTAAGTAGAAAAGGAGTGAAACAGATAAATGGGTATTCTGCAGGACTTATTAAAAGATATTCCAGTGCCAAAAATGGCAAAAGTGAAAGTGAAATTTGATGATAAGAAAATTGATAATTTAGAACAGGCTTTGATGGAGAAATTACAGCAGGAGCATATTCGAGCATCGGTTCAGCCTGGAATGGAAATTGCTTTAGCTGTTGGAAGCAGGGGACTTGATCGCCTTGTGGAATTAACGGCAGTGACAGTTAAATTTCTAAAAGAACTTGGAGCAAAGCCTTTTATTGTTCCTAGTATGGGCAGTCATGGCGGTGCAACAGCTGAAGGACAACGCGAGGTATTAGCTCATCTTGGTGTAACGGAAGAAAGTGTCGGCTGTGAAATTCGTTCTTCTATGGAAGTGGTAAAAGTCGGGGAACTTCCTAATGGCTTACCTGTATATGTTGATCAATATGCTGCTAACGCTGATGGTATTGTTGTCATCAATCGAATCAAACCTCATACTGCATTCCGCGGCCCCGTTGAAAGTGGCATTATGAAGATGATTAGTATTGGTTTGGGTAAGCAAAGAGGTGCCGAGGCATGTCATCAATTAGGCTTTAAATATATGGCAGAAAACGTACCGGCGATGGCTAAAATGATCATGGAGAAAAAACCATTTCTTTTTGGTGTGGCAACGGTAGAAAACGCATTCGATAAGGTCGCAGTGGTGGATGTGCTTTCTCCTGAAGAAATTATTAATCGAGAGGCAGACCTTCAGGCAAAAGCGAAAGAATTATTACCAAAACTTTTCTTTGAACAATTAGAGGTCCTTGTTATTGATCAAATTGGTAAGAACATTTCGGGTGATGGTATGGACCCTAATATTACGGGTCGATATCCCACTCCATATGCGCACGGAGGACCAGATGTAAACAAAATGGTCGTGCTCGGTTTAACTCCGCAAACAGAGGGAAATGCCAATGGCGTGGGAACGGCAGATTTTACAACCCAGCGTTTAGTGGACAGAATGGACCTGGAAGTTACCTATGCCAATGGATTAACTTCAACCGTTGTGGCACCAACCAAAATCGCTACTACTTTACCAAATGATCGTGAAGCGGTACAAGCGGCAGTAAAAACAAGTAATATTTTAGATTTCACCAAAGTAAAAATGGTCCGAATTAAAAACACTTTAGAGTTAAGTGAAATCGAAGTATCTGAGGCATTAGTTGAATATGTGAAACAGCATCCAAATATGGAGTTGGCTTCAGAACTTTATGACTTACCATTTGACGAAAAAGGAAACTTATTTTAAAACTAGGGAGAGTTGAAATATGAAAAATTTATTTGATTTAACAGGAAAAACAGCGGTTGCTGTTGGGGGAAATGGCGTATTAGGATCAGCAATGGCGAAAGGTTTGGCTGATCACGGTGCCAAAGTAGCGATTGTTGGCCGTAATTTGGAAACAGCGGAAGCCGTTGTGAAAGAAATTATTGAAAATGGCGGAGAAGCCAAGGCATTCCAAGCAGATGTTAGTTCAAAGGATTCTTTGGTTCAAGCTGCAAACGAAATTGAACAATGGTCTGGCGGCTGGGATATTCTCTTGAATGCACCAGGCACCAACAGCCCAACACCGTTTTTTGATTTAGATATGGACGAGTACGATAAAATTATGGATATTAACTTAAAAGGTATTGTCATGACTTGCCAAATCTTTGCTAAACGAATGATTGAGCAAGAAAGAAAAGGAAGTATTATCAATATTTCATCTGTTTCTTCTACAACTCCTTTATCAAGAGTATTTACGTATTCTGTTTCAAAAGCAGGACTTAATAGTGTCACTCAATTCCTAGCTCGTGAATTTGCAACCAGCGGGATTCGTGTCAATGCCATTATTCCAGGATTCTTCCCGGCAGAACAAAATCGTAAAATTTTGGACAAAGAAAGAATTGCATCCATTATGGGTCATACTCCTATGGAACGCTTCGGGGAGGCTGAAGAACTTCAAGGTGCTACAGTATACCTAGCGTCAGATAAAGCTTCAAGCTTTGTTACAGGTGCTTTACTTCGTGTTGATGGCGGATTTGGAGCTATGACGATTTAATTTACACATATAGACCTATGCCACTCAATATCTTGTATAGTGGGTGGCTTTTAAATGGCTCTTTTCCTAAGGCTCTGATAAAACAGAATGTTGATTTCACTGTGTTTGAAAAATAAGCGGAAGAATTCCGGTTAAATTGGGAAATACCCATATTTCCTTTTAAATAAGCGGAGTTTTTCCGGTTATATAATCAAATTCTATAGATTTTTTCTAATTTTGAGCCGTTAAGCGGAAATTCTACGCTTATATCTGCTTCTTTAGCTTCATCTATATACATTAACCGGAATTTCTCCGCTTATGAATTTCCGAAAAACAGCAGTGAATAATAACAGAGCCATTCTAAAGAAAAGAGCCTTTATAAATGTACGGGGAAGGGAGATTAGACCATGTTAACAGAGAAATATAAGAAATTACAGTCGATTCTCCGAGAAATGGAAACAGTGGTTGTAGCATTCTCAGGCGGTGTGGATAGTACCTTTTTATTAAAAGCAGCTGTGGAGACATTAGGTGAAGATCATGTTCTTGCTGTAACAGCCGACTCGGAAACCTATCCCTCTAGTGAGCTTTTAGAGGCAAAAGCATTAGCTGAAAAAATCGGAGTCAAACACCAAGTAATTGAAACCTCTGAATTAGCGATTCCTGGCTACGCAGAGAATAATAAGAATCGATGCTATTTTTGTAAAAGCAGCTTATTTGATCATTTGATTCCGGTAATGGAAGACAAAGGATTTAATAATGTTATTTATGGTGTTATTGCAGATGACATGAACGAACATCGTCCAGGTATGCAAGCGGCTAAAGAAAAGGGAATACGCGGACCACTTCTTGAAGCGAACCTATTCAAACAAGAAATAAGGGAGCTTTCTCAGCAGTTTGACTTGCCAACCTGGGATAAACCTTCTTTTGCCTGTCTATCTTCAAGAATTGCTTACGGCGAGTACATCACAAAAGAAAAGCTGACCAAGGTTGAAAAAGCAGAAGCTTTCCTAAAGGGCTTGAAAATTCGTCAAGTACGAGTAAGAACGCATCAAGAAATTGCCAGGATTGAAGTAGAGCCGAATGATATGAAGGTCGTGCTCGAACATCACGATTCAATTGTCAAAGAACTCCAAGATTACGGCTATAAATATATAACATTAGATTTAATCGGATACAAGAGCGGCAGTATGAATAAAGTTCTAACTAATCTAGGTTAGTATGGTACTTAATATTAGGGTGTGTTAAAGGTAAATGTTGATTCTAGAACTCGTTGATTTGTGCGGAAGGCGCGAGACTCCTGCAGGAGGACGGGACAGGGGAGACCCCGCAGGCGCTTTAGCGCCGAGGAGGCTTCCCGAACCGCCTGCGGAAAGCGAAGCGCCTGGAGCACAAATCAACAGACTAATTTAACACAGCCTAATTTTAATGGTGGCTTTGGGGAAAATCCAAAGCCTTGTCTATTAATGTAATAGATATGACAATAATAGACAATTATAATTGACAACATATATATTGTTATTTGAAAAGGAAGATGAGTATGCCAAGAGAGTTTGTAATTGGGCTTGATATTGGAACAACTAGTGTAAAAGCCTGTGTATTCCACTTAAATGGAAAATTAGCTGCAGAAGCAGAAAAAATGAACAGCTTTCAATATCCTCAACAAGGCTGGTCAGAACAAGATCCAGTTGAAATTGAACGGTCAGCTGTCCTCGCCATTCGGGAAGCGATTAATAAAGCAGGTGTTGAAAAGGATGAATTGATCGCTTTAGGATTTTCAGCTGCGATGCATTCCCTTATTTGTGTTCACGAAAACGGAAAACCTCTTTCTCCAGCAATCATTTGGGCTGATGGCAGAAGCACAGGGCAGGCAGAAACCATAAAGAAAACGATTGGAAGCAGTGTTTACGCAAAAACAGGTACACCGATCCATCCGATGACTCCGTTTTTAAAATTATTATGGATGAAAGAAACAAATTATCAGCCTTACCAAGAGGCAGCTTTCTTTATGTCGATAAAAGAGTATTTAATTCAGTGCTGGTTTAATGAACGTGTCATCGATTATTCCATGGCGTCTGCGACAGGATTGTTCAATCCTCAGACTCTTGAATGGGAACATGAATTGCTCGAGTTAACAGGTATTAGGAAGGAACAGTTATCCGAGATTGTTCCCCCAACAAAAGTGTTAGCGGGCCTTAAACGAGAAATTGCTGATGAAATGGGAATTAATCCAGAAATGCCATTTGTAATGGGTGCTGCGGATGGTCAGTTGGCGAACCTTGGGATTGGTGCGATTCTGCCTGGAGAAGTTGCGGTTTCCGTTGGGACAAGTGGTGCCATCAGGCAAATCAATCAAGGTGTAAAAATTGATGAAAATCAAGAAACATTTTGTTACTCCTTTACAGCAGAGTCATCGATTGTAGGCGGCCCGACAAATAATGGCGGCATCGTTTTACAATGGTTAAAAGATCTTTTAAATGACCAAAGGGATTTTTCAGATTTCTTAGGGGACGCAGAAAAGGTTGCTCCGGGTGCGGAGGGAATACTATTCCTGCCATACTTAAATGGTGAAAGAGCGCCAATCTGGAATCAGCAGGCGAAAGGCAATTTTTATGGAGTTTCGATTACTCATAAAAAGGAGCATTTTATCCGTGCAGTTCTGGAAGGAATCACTTTTAATCTCTATCAAATCGGGAAAGCGCTGGAAAGACTGGCGGGCGAGCCTAAGAAAATTTACGTTAACGGTGGATTGGCAAGATCACCACTCTGGCTGCAAATGATGGCTGACATTTTTGAAGCGGAAATCTATGTCTCCGAAAGTCATCACAGTGCCGCATGGGGAGCAGCATGGACTGCTTTAGTCGGTATAGGAAAAGTGGATTCCTTTGAAGAAATCAAAAAGAATATCCCAATGGGCAGTGGTGTTGTACCTAATAAAGAAAATAGTTTACGATATAAAGCGATCTATGAAAACTATGAAAAGCTTGCTAAGGATATGGTAAAGTACTTTTAATATAGGTCTCTGAAGGACAAATCCGGTGGAGGAACCAGAAGATTTGTCCGTCATCAAGGCAATGAAGGACAAAACTGATGGTGGAACCAGAAGATTAGTCCGTCATCAAGGCGATGAAGGACAAATCTGGTTAAGGAACCAGGAGATTTGTCCTTCACCAAGAATATGGGATAGAATCATAATAGAAATAAAAGGGGGGAATTGAATGCTTGAAGAGATTTTAAAGCAAGTTCAAAAAGGTACCCTCAGTATTGACGAAGCCAAAGACCAATTAGCTACGTTTGAAAATCTAGGCTTTGCAAAGGTAGACCATCATCGCAAGAAACGACAGGGCTTTCCGGAAGTCGTCTATGGTGAAGGGAAATCGGCTGATCAAATTATTTCGATTATCCAAGCACTTAGGGCAAGGAATAATCAGGTAATGGTAACTAGAATTTCGGAGGAAAAAGCAGCAATCGTCCAACAATCTTGCCCTGAATTTACTTATCATGAAATCGCTCAGATCCTATTTTGGAAGGAGCAAACAACAAAAGAAAATATGCATGGATACATAGCAGTCGTTGCTGCAGGAACCTCCGATTTAAGGGTAGCAGAGGAAGCAGCAGTTACAGCCGAAATCCTAGGAAGTAATGTCCACCGTATTTACGATGTAGGTGTAGCTGGGATTCATCGTTTACTTAGTCATGCTGAAGAAATTCAAAAGGCGACGGTGTCTGTTGTGGTAGCAGGGATGGAAGGAGCACTTCCGAGTGTTGTGGGAGGACTCGTTTCCCATCCTGTAATTGCTGTCCCTACAAGTGTCGGCTATGGTGCTAACTTTAACGGGTTATCGGCTTTACTGACGATGCTCAATTCATGTGCTTCCGGAATTAGTGTTGTCAATATTGATAATGGTTTTGGCGGAGGGTATAACGCCGTATTAATTCATCAACTTGCACAAAAAGGGGAAAGAAATGAAGACACTTTATTTTGATTGTTTTTCAGGAGTAAGCGGGGATATGGTCATTGGGGCTCTCATTGATGCAGGTGCAAACCCAGACAAATTAGTAGCAGAATTAAAGAAGTTAAATATTGAAGATGAATATGAATTGACATGGAAAAAGGTCATCAAGAATGGAATTACGAGCACAAAGTTTGATGTGATTCTAGTTAATCATAAGCATGGCCACACGCATAGCCATAACCACGAACATGAGCATGGCCACACGCATAGCCATGACCACGAACATGAGCATGGCCACACGCATAGCCATGACCACGATCATGAACATAGCCACATGCATAGCCATGACCACGATCATGAACATGTACATACGCATAGCCATGACCACGATCATGAGCATGGACATACGCATAGTCATGACCACGATCATGAGCATGAACACACACATACACATGATCATCACCACCATCATGATCACCGCTCGTATAAAGATATTGTTAAACTAATTGAAGAGGCTGATTTTTCCCAACAAGTGAAAGAGACTGCCTTGAAGATTTTTAAAAAAATCGGTGAAGCGGAAGGGCACATTCATGGAGTACCTTTAGAGAATGTTCATTTCCATGAGGTGGGTGCTGTAGATTCAATTATCGATATTGTTGGAGCAGCTATTTTAATCCATCAGTTGGAAATATCCGTAATTAAATCCTCACCCATTCCGGTGGGAACCGGGAAAATCCGTATCGACCATGGTATCTATCCAGTACCTGCACCTGCAACTCTCGAGATTTTAAAAGGAATCCCTATTGAACACTCTGAGGTGAGATTCGAGCTTACCACTCCAACTGGAGCAGCGATTATCGCGGTTCTAGCCGAGGAATTTTGCGCTATTCCTTCGATGAGAGTTAACTCAATAGGTTATGGTGCCGGGACCAAAACGTTTAAAGACCGTCCTAATGTTGTTCGGGTTATCATAGGCGAATAGAAATGGAGGAGCATACCAATGAGTTCTCACCCTCCTAATTATGAACATCTTGACGACCAAATGATTAAAATGGAAGTTAACCTAGACAATATTCCTGGAGAATGGCTGGGTTACGTAATGGACTTGCTATTTGAAGCGGGGGCAAATGACGTTTTTTATACCCCGATCTATATGAAAAAAAACAGACCAGGCATCTTGCTTCAGTTGCTCTGCTCTAATCAAAATCTTAATAAAATGAAGGAAATACTTTTTAAGGAAACAACAACACTTGGTGTGCGCTATTATCCGTTAACGGTTCACCGGTTAGAAAGAGTATTCAAAAAAGTGGAAACGGAGTGGGGTACTGTAACTGTAAAAGAAGGTATCCTCAATGGCCAAGTTGTGCAGCGGGCACCGGAGTATGAGGAATGTAAGAGCCTTGCACGACTTCACGATATTCCGTTAAAAAAGGTCTATGAAAAGGTTTGGAAGGAAATAGATAGCTAGAAGTAAATGTTTGCCTATCAATTTACCGCTTTTGAAGGGTCTATTGCCAGATAATTTCGGAAATCGATAGCGATATCCGTCCTTGTTGGCTGCTTTGTACGTTTATTATGGCTTGAAATTTACAATTGATGGGTTTTTAGAGGAATATGAATGATTTTGAACGACCTAAATTGGGTCGTTTTTTGTTATGGACTTTTTTTAGGGTGTTATGGACTTTTTTTGATAGGTTATGGACTTTTATCTTAGGGTTATGGACCATTCTAAAGTGGTTTTGGACTATTATCAATAGCTTTTGGACTATTAGACATTTTTTGGAAACTCTAACTCTAACTCTAAAAATAGTTCCCGTCAGACCATATTGACGGTATAGAGCGTGAATGTTAAACTGAATTAAAATTAATTAGTTTATTAAACAAACAAAATAGCTACTTAACATCTCGATTCTTGAAAAAGTATGATTCATAAATATGAAAGGGCTTACCTGAAATTCGTAATCCTAAAAAAATCACAAATTTATCTAAAAAAACAACATTTTAAATCATCCTCCCGATTCGTAAAATTATAGGTGAGAAAACGTTTTCAAAAAAGGGGGGATTCACTTGTATTATATTAAAAAGGTGCTTAAAGCTATCGACTCTATTTTCGAAAAATTCACTTTACTATTTTTAGTAGCGTTGATTTTCGTTGTAACAACACAAGTCATGACACGGAAATTATTTAATTTTGTATTCTTTTGGTCCGAAGAAATTACACTGTTACTGCTTGCATGGTTCGCATTCATGGCCATTGCGATAGGGTTTAGGGAGTATATTCATTTAGGTATTGATTCATTTACCAACCTGTTTCCTAAATCTTTTAATAAAGTCTTAGATAAAATCATTAATGCATCTGTTTTTGCTTTTGGTTTTTACCTCGTAGTCCAGGGGTGGGAATTTACATTGTTGACGTCGGAATCGACTCTGCCAGCAACAAAACTTCCTAGTAGTATCACATATTTGGCGATGCCAGTCACAGGTATTATGATTTGCGGTTACTCTCTCCTGCAATTCTTCAATATTAATACTACAAGACATAAGGATTTGGAGGAGGAACTGTAAAATGGACACGAACACAATCGGAATTATCATACTACTTTCAAGCTTTGTTATTCTAGTCCTGCTGCGTTTTCCGATTGCTCTTACGCTTGTGGCATCGTCCTTGCTAACAGTAATCTATATGAAAATCCCGCTTCCGGTTATTGGTCAGCAAATGGTTCAAGGAATGAACTCCTTTTCCCTGCTAGCTATCCCATTCTTTATCCTGACAGGACAAATTATGAGTGAAGGTGGACTAGCCACAAGGATCGTGAATTTTGCGAGTTTACTAGTAGGAAGAATACGCGGTGGACTTGCAATGGTAAATAGTGTGGCTGCCTTGTTTTTTGGGAACATCTCAGGATCTGCGGTAGCAGACGTTTCATCTGTTGGGTCTGTCATGATTCCGATGATGAAAAAGAAAGGATATGAAGCAGATTATGCTGTTGGTGTTACCATTGCTTCTGCTATCCAAGGTGTAGTTGTACCTCCGAGTCATAACTTGGTCCTTTACTCGTTAGCTGCCGGGGGCGTATCCATCGCAAGTCTTTTTATGGCAGGTGTTGTGCCTGGATTCATTATGTTAATTTCACTTATGATTACAAGTTATATTATTGCTAGAAAACGAGGTTACGGAAAAGCAGATCCAGTGCCTAGATCACAAATCGGCGGAATTCTCATACACGGTCTTTTATCGTTAAGTCCTGCCGTTATTATCCTAGGGGGAATTATGAGTGGTTGGTTTACGGCCACTGAGTCAGGTGCGTTAGCTTGCTTGTATTCTTTTATTCTAGCATTTGTCATTTATAGAGAAGCACCAATCTCAAGTGTTTGGAAAATACTAACAAATACAATGAGAACGGTTTCGATGGTATTTTTCTTAATTGCAGCATCTGCATCATTTGGATGGATACTTGCTTATTTGCAGATTCCTGCTATGGTAACCGACCTGTTCTTAAGTATTTCCGATAATCCACTTATCATTTTATTGATCATTAATATCTTATTACTGCTTCTTGGTGCGCCAATGGATATGGCACCAATGATTTTAATTATGACACCAATCCTTCTTCCTGTTGTAACGAGCTTTGGTATGGATCCTGTCCATTTCGGGATTGTCCTAATCTTAAACGCTGGAATTGGCCTATTGACACCACCAGTTGGAACCGTTTTATTTGTCGGCTGTGCGATAGGTAAGGTCTCAATCCAGCAAGGTACAAAAGCCATGATGCCATTTTTCTATGCTTTACTAGTTGTTCTGTTAATTATCACCTATATTCCAGAGGTTGTTATGTGGCTTCCAAATATGTTAGTCAAGTAACCTGTGGAATGGTGAAGATTATATAAAAATTAAAAGGGGTGTAGATTTTGATAAGTAAAAAGTTTACAGGTATTTTAGCCGCAACACTTTTAATGGGCACAATCCTTGCTGCATGCAGTGGGAAAGAAACAACTAACACAAAAAGCGGGGGTAACAAGGAAGAAGAAAAACCATCCTATACGTTCCGCTTAGCCGACAATCAGCCGCCAGATTATCCAACTGTCCTTGGTGACAAAAAGTTTGCTGAATTAGTAGAAGAAAGAACAGATGGTCGTATCAAAATTGAAGTCTATCCATCTGCACAATTAGGCGATGAAAAATCAGTTCTAGAACAGGTGCAGCTTGGAGCCATTGAGTTTACTCGAATCAACTCCAGTCCACTTGCTGAATTCAATGATCAGTTTACGCCGCTAGGACTTCCTTATGTATTTGAGAGTGAGGATCATCTTTGGAACTTCTTAAATGGAGACATGGGAACGAAATTACTAGATGGACTTGAGCAATCGAAGATGAAAGGATTAGCCTATTACGATTCTGGTTCACGTAGTTTTTACTCAACAAAACCTCTTGAAAATGTAGAGGATTTAAAAGGACAAAAGATTCGTGTTCAACAAAGTAAAATCAATATTGATTTCATGGCTGCATTAGAAGCTAGTGCTACTCCGATGCCTTATGGAGAAGTATTTAGTGCCCTTCAGACTGGAATTATTGATGGTGCAGAAAATAACCTGCCAAGTTTAGATTCATCTAACCATTATCAAGAGGCTAAAAACTTGATACTTGACCATCACCAACGTATACCTGAGGTTCTCTTAATTAGTAAAGTAGCATGGGATAAGCTTTCTGAAGAAGACCAAAAGATTATTAAACAAGCTGCTCTTGATTCTGTTGAAACACAAAGAGCAGAGTGGGATAAATATGAAGAACGTTCAGAAAAGAAATTAAAAGATGCAGGTGTAACATTTACCGAAGTCAAAGATCTTAAACCTTGGACAAATGCTGTAAAGCCTATGGTTGACGAGTATACAAAAGAGTATAAAGAAGTAATGGATGCTATTGATAAAGCACGTCCATAATCTCTAGGAACAAAAAACACCTAGCTGGTAGGTTTATCCATTTACCAGCTGGGTCTTTTCTGTTTTGATCATAGGTAAAAATCAGAAAACTTATTAGGAAGTGGAAGAATGCAGCAGCGATGGAGAAAAGCAGAAGAATTTATTGCACGATATATTCTCTTAAAGAATCAATCACTAATGATGAAGCTTTGCATTTTTTCCAGCTTTCTCGTTATCATTCCTTTGCTTTCAGTGGGAATTATATCCTATAACCGCTCTTCCGTAGAATTGGAAAATGAGCTCCGCCAACATAGTGGACAGGTTATTGATCAAGTAGAATCACATATTGAATATTATTTACAAGATTTTGAGATTACAAGTTTAAAAATTATCAACTCCCCTGAATTATCCAGCCTTTTTAAAAATGAAAAAAGTGATCATGTGGTGGAATCAGCCAGGAACACACTAAGAAATGCTGCGTATTCTCGAGCAGATATTTCCAATATAACGGTGTTGGTGGATGATGATATTGTCATTGATACTTTGGGGCTGCGGAATTACTATCCTTCGACCAAAATAAAAGAAGAATATTGGTATTCATCCGTACCATTAAACGGAATGACCATGCTAGTAACGAGAACACTTAAACTTAAAAATAAAGAGCAGCCGGTTATATCACTAGTCAGGAGGTTATACAATCCGGATACTCTACTGCCTGTCGGAATGCTCATTATAGATATAAATTTCAGAAGGATTGAGGAAATTTCAAATAAAGTAACAGTTAGCAGGAATGGCTATTTTTTCATTTTAGATTCAAAAGGGCATTATGTATATCATCCCGATTATTCAAAGCTTGGAAAAGAGGTAGAATTTAGCCAGCTATCACAACTCCAAAATAACGAAAGCAGTACACAAATATTAAAGAACGACCGGAAGGATTTTGTAACCTACACTTATTCCCCGAATATAGGCTGGAGTTTCTTTACGGCGGTGCCCTATAAAGATTTAACGGGGGGAATTATTCAAATTGGAAGAACGATCGTTATGACAATCATCATCTCATTAATGATTGCCTACACAGTGGGATTCGGTTTTGCAACAAGTTTGATCCGCCCGATACGACGACTCCAGAGGTTTATGAAGGAAGTTGAAATCGGAAATCTTAGCGGTAGAGTACCAGTGGAATCGAATGATGAAATTGGTCAGCTTACGGCTGGTTTTAACAAGACAGTTGAAAAACTATCCAATTTATTGGAAGAGGTTTATGTCTCAAAATTAAAAGAAACAGAAATGTCACTCAAACAGAAAGAAATTGAAATAAAGATGCTGCAGTCTCAGATGAACCCTCATTTTTTATATAACTCCCTTGAGACGATTAGGGGGATGGCATTAGAAGAGGGTAAGGAAAATATTGCAACCATGTCCTATTCTCTGGGAATGCTGCTCCGCTATAATCTTAAAAATGATTCAGCCACCGTAAGTCTGGGGGAAGAAATTAAGTTTTGTCATACGTATCTTCAGATTCAGAAATTCCGTTTTGAAGATCGATTCGAGTATAAGATTGATATTCCTCCATGGGCAATGGAACAAGAGGTAGTTAAGTTTTCACTTCAGCCGTTAGTTGAAAATTGCTTCGTTCATGCCTATGGGCAAAGCTTTCAAAAATTTAAAATTACCATATCAGTAGTTCCCCATTCAGAATCTTCTTTTAAGATTCGAGTAGAAGATACAGGTGCTGGTATTCCGAATCACAAGTTAGACGAACTTATTAGGAAGCTTGAACAGAAAATGACAAACTCAGATGGGAAACATATTGGATTATTAAATGTCCACCAAAGGATTCATTATGTATTTGGCGCAGAGTATGGACTTGGAATTAGAAGTCAATTGGGATCCGGCACAGTAGTCGAGATGCAGCTGCCAATGAAGGATATGACAGAGGGAAGGGAAATTGGATGAAAAAAGTCTTGTTAGTTGATGATGAGAGATGGGTACGAACCGCTCTTAAGTGGACGATAAATAAATTGAATCTTCCCTTGCAGGTTGTCCATGAAGCCCAAAATGGATTAGAAGCATTAGATTGGATAAAGATGAATGATGTGGACCTGATATTAACAGATATCCGAATGCCGATTATGGACGGACTTGCTTTGGTTAAGGAAATTAGTAGTCTAAACGGGACATATGATGTGATTGTTATTACTGTCCATGATGAGTTTCAGTTTGTCCAGCAAGCTATTCGGAGCGGTGTTACAGACTACCTTCTTAAGCCGATTGAGGAGAATGAGATAAAAGTTTGTCTAGAGAAATGGTTAAATCAAAAAAGTAACGAAGATAATACGAATAATCAACCTCTTCCTGACAATGATAATGTACCGTTATCAACGATTGAACGAGTACTGGATTATATAAATAAAACGCCTCTTGATCAAATAACATTAAAAGAAGCAGCAGAGAGTATTCACATCAATCCAAGTTACCTCAGTCAATTGTTCAAACAACAGCTCAATAAAAAATTTGTTGATTATATAACGGAGCTGAGAATTGAGGAAAGTAAACGTTTACTGCACAATACAACATTAAGAATGTCGGAAATTGCTGAAAGAGTCGGATATTCTGATTTAGCCTACTTTAGTAATAATTTTAAGAGAATAGTGGGATGTTCTCCATCAGAGTATCGGAATATCAATATCAAAACCCGCGATGATAAATTAATAAAAAGATAAGATGAATCAGAAACTTTTTATTTCTGATTCTTTTTTTGTATAAGAAGGAAGAAAGTTGTAGGTATTTTTAACTGAAAATTCTAAATATAAAAAAATTACAAATATACCTAAAAAAACTCACTATTTGGTAGACTATTTTGAATTATATCATTAAACATAGAAACGCTAACTTAGTTTTGTAAACGCATTCAATTTAAAAAAGGAGGAAGAAAAATGGCATCAATATCAAAACAGTTTAGAAAATCTTCAAAACTAAGAAAAACAGTCATAACAAGTGCTCTTGCTTTATCGCTATTAGCTCCAGTCATGGTCCCACAGGTAAACGCAAATGAAGATTTAGGGTATGTAGACCCAACTACGACTACTAATCCTGGCAACTCTGGGGCAAACACAGTGACATATCGTGTACAAGCTGATCCGGCTACTGGGCAACCGGAAATCGAAGCGGCAAAAAAAGGTGTCCTTAAAATTGATGGAAAGCAGTTCAGAGATTTGGATGGAGACAGGGTCCTAGATATATATGAGGACTGGAGATTACCTATTAATCAGCGGGTAGCCGATCTAGTATCAAAGATGACACTTGCTGAAAAAGCAGGATTAATGCTGATTAACACACATACTCCAATCTCGAATCCAGCAGATGGCAGATATGTAAAAGCAGATGATTCGATGATTGTCGGCAAAAACATGCGCTACGTCATCTTCCGTCAAACCCCGACTGTAGATGTGATCGCAAAATATACGAATCAGCTCCAAGAATTAGGAGAGGCATCAAGATTAGGAATCCCGGTTGTTGTTACATCGAACCCACGGAATCATGCCTCCACAGATTACACGAATATTGCTGCAAGTGAGGGTCAACATTCTTTTTGGCCAGGACCATTAGGTTTTGCAGCAGCAGGTGATACGGAAGCTGTAAATGAATTCTCTGAAATTGCTGCACAGGAATGGAGAGCTGCCGGAATTCGCAAAGTCTATGGGTATACGGCAGATATCGCTACAGACCCACTATGGGCAAGAATTGAAGATACATTCGGTGAGGATCCAAAAGTTGCTTCAGATATGATTTATAACGTTATCAAAGGATTTCAAGGAGAAAAACTTGGTAAAGACAGTGTGGCAATAACCGTAAAGCATTTCCCAGGTGGCGGAGCACGTGATAATGGTTTGGATCCTCATTTTATTGAAGGTAAATTCAATCCATATCCAACTGAGGGAAGTCTGCTTAAGTATCACATTCCTCCTTTCGAGGCAGCTATCGCAGCGGATGTATCGTCTATCATGCCTTATTACGCTTATCCAAGCAATGATAGTGCTGATCAAGGATTGCCATGGTACAGTGAAGACAAGCAATTTGAAGAAGTTGGCTTTGCATTAAACAAAGCAATCTTAACAGATTTCTTACGCGGCCAGCTTGGTTTCAAAGGATATGTTAACTCCGATACGGGTGCTGTTGGAAATAATGCTTGGGGTGCAGAAGCTTTAACACCGGTAGAAAAAATGGCGAAAGCAATAAAAGCAGGCACAGATATTATCTCTGGATCTTCTAATCCACAGCTCATTATTGATGCAGTTAATTCTGGTATCCTTTCAGAAGAGGAAGTTAACGAATCTGTATCCTTATTGCTAACAGAAATGATGAATTTGGGTCTATTTGAAGACCCATATGTAGATCCACAAAATGCTCTAGATGTGGTAGATAATCCAGATGTACAGCAACTAGCAGATGAAGCACATCATAAGTCCATTGTTCTATTACGCAATGATAAAAATCTATTGCCTTTGAAAGATGCAAAGCTTAAAGGCGTAAAACTATATGTCGAGATGTTCCCTGGTGGAACGGATGGAGCGAGCACTAAGGGATTAATCGAGACCATTAAAAAGCACGATCCTTCTATTACCATTACTAATAATCTTGCAGAGGCTACACATGCATATGTTTATGTTAAACCAGTTCAGTCAAACTGGGATAATAATCCAAGAATCACTGTGGGTCCTGAGACAGGAATCACTAATGTCGATAGAATTATCGATATTCAAAAAACGGTTCCGACTATCACAGCTGTAAACATGACCAATCCATGGATACTTGATGAAATTGAACCAAATGCAGCAGCATTAATCGGCACTTTTGGTACAAAGGCTGAGGCTATCGTTGATGTTATTCGTGGAGAATTTAATCCTATCGGAAAACTTCCATTTGCGCTTCCTGCTAGTATGACAGCAGTAGACAACGAAGTCGGAGATGTTCCTAGTTTTGCACCAGAAGAAGATCCTGCATATGCTTATGTAAATAAATCTGGTAACGCATATAAGTATGGATTTGGTCTTTCCTACAATCAAGGTAAAGCGATAGGAAAGCCCGATCATGGTGGCGAAACAGGAAAACCTGATTATGCCGGAAAATCCTCGAAAGAATAAAAATTTGCACAATTTAAGATTGATATAAAAAGAGATGCTGCTTGATTCCCTCAAGCAGCATCTCTTTTATCTATACTCTTTTTTCGAAATTAACTCGTTTGTTAATGAAATAAATAATCGGCATACCTACTGCCATCACAACAAATTCCCCTACAGCCACAGTCAGCCAAGTAAATAAGAATGGCAATTCGAAGGCAAGGTTTAATTCCCAAGCAATCAAGAACATAGTGAAGGTGAAGACAACGGTATTCACAATCATACGAGCCCAGATTCCTTTAATGAAACGTGCGGATAAAATTGTAATCGATAAGGCTAATAGTGATTGGCCGACACCGAAAACAAGGTCATAGGCGACCATCGGTGAAAAGAATAGGTTTGATAAAAATACTCCAATAATGATTCCGAAGATATACTTCTTATTGAAAACAATAAGATGATTGAACATTTCGGAAACACGGAATTGGATATTTGTGAAACCAAAGGGTGCGATTAAACCGGAAACAGCAATGTATAAAGCTGCCAGTATCGCGTTAACAACAAGTGTTTTTATTTTCATATTCAGTTCTCTCCTTAGTTTTTTTACGTGGGAGGTTTTCGAACCACGTTTTTCTGACAAAATAATATATTAATCTATCACAATAGACTCGTCAATACAAAGCAAGCACTATCGCCTGTGATTAATAAATTATTATCAGTAAAGTATATATTTATGGATAATATTTCCCTTTTTGCACATTCTAATAGTAAAAAAAGGGAAGTCTACTTTATGGATAATAAAAAAAAGTATTTATTAGTTATTATGTTATTGCCATGGCTGACGGTACCATTCCTTGGAAAAAAAGCGATAAAACGCTTTTCCATAACCTCTCTGTTTATTGGTCTCTTGGTAGGTGCACAGTCTGTTTACGCCCATAAAAAAGGCTGGTGGCGAGTTTATCCACAATTATTTCCAAACATGATAGGTGAACTTCCATTTATTATCGGACCCTTTTATGTTGGAGCTATTTGGATTTTGAAATTTACATATGGTAAATTCCTGCGGTACACTTTAATAAATCTTGTTGTAGATACTTTCCATATTTATATATTTGCGGTTTGGTTAAGAAGAATGGGAATTGCTTCGCTTATCCGATTGAAAAATTATCAGGGGTTACTTTTATTCTCGGTAAATGCAGTCATTATGTATGGAGTTCAGCGGCTGATTGATAAAAAAGTAAATCCAGAAAAACCTAGATCATTAATAAAAAGAATTTTATCCTAAATAATTTACGAAAGGCCAGACTCTGTAATTGTGTTCTGGCCTAGATTTATTATAAAAATAGATAAAATAATGCTAGAGGATATCCCCATCTAAAACTTCATGCTATTATATTTCTTGTATATCCAATACTATGGTTGAATAATATTCAGAATATTAATAAAATAGAGTGTGAGGGGGGTTTGGATGAAACCCATTATTGCTTTAGAAAATGTATCATTTTCATATAAAATCAATGAGAATAGTTCGGTAGAAGTTCTAAAAGATATCTCTTTTTCTATTTTCCCAGGTGAATATGTTGCTATTATAGGACATAATGGTTCGGGAAAATCAACATTATCCAAGCATTTTAATGGACTCCTGACACCTGGCTCAGGGGATGTTTGGGTTCATGGGTACAATACGAAGGACGATAGCAAGAAGCTTGACATTCGTAAAGGAGTTGGGATGGTCTTTCAACATCCCGACAATCAAATTGTTGCGACCATTGTCGAGGAAGACGTAGCTTTCGGATTAGAGAATATCGGAGTACCGAGAGCAGAAATGAAGCAAAGAATCGATGAGGCTTTAGGGGTCGTGAAGATGTCGGAATTTCGGAAAAGACCTCCACACCACCTATCAGGAGGACAAAAGCAAAGAGTGGCCATTGCTGGAGTGCTGGCAATGCGGCCAGACTGTATTGTTTTCGATGAGTCCACGAGTATGCTTGATACCTTTGGCAGAAACGAAGTCCTTCAGGTTATGAGAAAAATGAATGAAATGGGCATGACGATTATTACGGTTACCCATCGTATGTCAGAAGCGGCAGAAGCAGACCGTATTATCGTAGTGGAAGACGGGAAAATTGTGATGGATGGAATTCCTCGTGAAATTTTTAAACATAAAGAGGTTTTAATGCAATTGCAATTAGATATTCCCGCTGTTAGTCAGATGGCTGAAATTATTCATAATAAAATTCCAACATTTTCGAAAGAGTTAATCCATGAGAATGAACTGATTAATGAAGTTAAGAGAGTTTCAAAAGAGAGGACCGGGGAGGTAGTATAATGCCGATCATCGAAATAGAAAACCTATCTCATACATACATGAAGGGAACTCCAATGGAGCATAAAGCTTTAAGGGGGACAAGCATGGTGGTAAATGAGGGGGAATGTATCGCCATTATTGGGCATACCGGTTCAGGGAAATCTACCCTTATCCAGCATTTTAATGGCCTGATTCGGCCAGATTCGGGGAAAGTCACCATTGATGGAGTAGATTTATCGAAGAAACGAATGGATATAAAAGCCTTGAGGAGAAAGGTTGGCCTCGTTTTTCAAAACCCGGAGGATCAAATTTTTGAAAAACTAATTGGCGATGATATTGCATATGGACCTTTTAAGCTTGGTTTGCCTTTAAAAGAGGTAAGGGAGCGGGTTAAATGGGCAATGGATATGGTTGGGTTGGATTTTGAGGAAATGAAGGATCGACAAACCTTTGCTTTAAGCGGCGGACAGAAGCGAAAAGTTGCACTTGCCGGTATACTGGCGTTAAAGCCGAAGATACTTGTTCTTGATGAACCAACAGCAGGACTTGACCCAAGGTCCCGCAATGAATTGTTGGATAAAATAAAATCCCTTAATAAACTGGAAAATTTAACGGTTATTTTCGTTTCGCACAATATGGAGGAAGTTGCCTATTTGGCGGACAGAATTTATGTAATGGCAAATGGGACGGATGTGCTAAATGGTTCTCCAGAGGATATTTTTACAGACAAGGTAAGTCTGCAGCGTTATGAAATCGGAACACCTGAAACGGTACAAGCTTTATACAGGCTGAAAGACCTTGGATACAATGTAAATACTTCTGCGTTCGCGATTTCGGAAGCAGCTAATGAAATCATAAAGGTTCTTGCCAATGGAGAGGGGGAGAATCGTGGCTAGTGAATTTGAGTTATCAAGAAATATTACGATTGGTCAATACGTACCAACGGGTTCCTTTATACATCGTCTTGACCCTAGAATAAAGCTGTTAGTGTTCACTATACTTGTATTAGCTATTGCCCTAAACACTAGTTATCTAGGGAATGCTCTTGGACTCTTATTATCCATTTATTTATTCTGGACATCCAAAATCCCTGTCAGTTATGGGTTATCGGGCATTAAACCTGCTATTCCCTTTATCATTATATTGGCTGTGCTGCAGCTTATCTTCCAAGGGAATGTATTTTCTGGCGGGACGGTATTTTTTGAGTATGGATTTATCTTGATTACGAGTGAGAGTATTCGACTTGTGATCGTTTCAGCCGTACGTTTTGTGGAAATTATTTTATTAAGCAGTGTTCTTACGCTATCCACATCAACAACGGAGTTAACCCATGCCATTCAAAGTCTTTTAAGTCCATTAAAAAGAATAAAATTTCCTGTCCATGAAATTTCATTAATTATTACCATTGCGATTCGCTTTGTACCAACCTTTGCGATTGAAATGGAGAAAATGATTAAAGCACAAGCCTCAAGAGGGGCGGATTTCGGATCGGGAGAATGGTGGAGAATTATTCAGAGGACCAAGGATATGCTGCCAATTATTATCCCCTTATTTAATATTGCGTTATCTAGGGCAGAGGATTTAATTTTGGCGATGGAATCTCGGTGCTATACTCCTGGGAATGATAGGAGTTCCTATTCCGTTTACAAAGCAATCGGACGAGATTACTTAGTATTAATGATTGGGCTATTATTTTCAGCACTACTACTTTTTTATCACTTTCCATATTAGATAAATAAAAGGGGGAGAAATAGAATGAAAGGTTCATTAAGTGTTCGTAATATTGTCATTGCTGGGGTGCTTGGGGCAGTTGCTATCCTTTTAGGTGTCACTCGGTTAGGATATATTCCCGTACCTACTGCTGCTGGAAATGCAACAATTATGCATATCCCTGCGATTATTGGCGGAATCATGCAGGGGCCGGTTGTAGGAGCCATCGTCGGAGTTATCTTTGGTGTTTCCTCTTTCTTAAATGCTACCGTTCCGCTGTTCAAAGATCCATTAGTAGCTATTCTTCCTAGACTTTTTATTGGTATTGTCGCGTGGCTTGTATATGTGGGGATTCGTAGAAAGAGTGAATACCTTGCGATTGGGACTGCAGCATTCTTAGGGACCTTGACTAATACCGTCCTTGTTTTAACCATGGCCGTAGTTAGAGGTTACATGGGTGCTGAAGTAGCTTGGACGGTTGCGATCACGAGTGGAATTCCAGAAGCAGTCGTTGGGACGGTTGTGACATTAGCAGTTGTTTTAGCATGGAAGCAAATTGGTAAAGGCAAGAAATCTAAGATATCAGAAGATCTATAGCCTTATTACATTGAAATCAACCCATTGAGGCTTAGGCATCAATGGGTTGATTTAATTAAGTACATTGTAAAGGGGAATAATATGTTACATCATGTTGAGATATATGTTTCAAACCTTTCTAAAAGTGTAGAATTTTGGGGCTGGCTGCTGCCTGAATTGGGATATGAACAGTATCAAAAATGGGATTCCGGTATTAGCTGGAAGTATCAAGAAACCTACCTTGTATTCGTACAAGCCGAAGAACGATATTTGGATGTTCCTTTCCATCGTTGCAGAGCAGGGCTGAATCATCTTGCCTTTCATGGCAAATCAAGGGAACATATTGATGAAATAACACAGGCTCTACTTGAGAAGGGAATACAAATTTTATACAAAGACAAGCATCCGTATGCCGGTGGAAAAGACTATTATGCTGTTTTTTTCGAGGACCCGGATCGTATTAAAGTAGAACTAGTTGCACCAAGCATGGCTTAAGGATTTTTCGAAAGTGTGATATACATCACGAAAGTCCATCGCTTTTATCTTTATAATCGAAAGAAAGTAAAAGGGGTGTAGGAATGGAATATAACTTTAAATCACTTTATAGTGAAATTGGCGGTCAGGAAACGATTGATAAGCTCGTTGCAGCCTTTTACCCTCGGGTATATGCAGATCCAGAATTAAGACCATTGTTTGAAGGGGACATGGAGGAAATTATGAGGAAGCAAAGAATGTTCCTTCCACAATTCTTAGGAGGTCCAGCGCTTTACAGCCAGGAATTCGGCCCGCCGGCAATGCGGCATCGTCATCTTCCTTTTGAAGTAACACCAAGAAGAGCACAGTGCTGGCTTCGTTGTATGAAGGAAGCCTTTCAAGAGATTGGTCTTTATGATACACCAGCAGGGCTTGCTTTTTATGATCGGTTAACACAAGTTGCTGGGATAATGGTTAATAGTCCGGATAGAGAGTAGAGCAGCAAAAGGGTGTCCACAAACTGGGCACCCTTTTGCTGCTCTTTTTTTTACAATAGGAAAAAGAATGAAACTTTTGTAAATTTATATATGAATATTTCACTATCTTTATTTACAGAATGTTAACCAAGTCTAAATGGTGACTACATATGGGCTAAACAATTTCCCTATACAATTTTATTTGTAGTAACAGACATATAAAAGGGAGATGGAGAAAAATGAAAAAGGCATTTGTGATTGGAGCAGGCCTGGCTTTTAGTTTATTATTTAGTCCTTTTCAACAGGCTTTTGCAGCAGAAACAACTGGGGAGCTGCGAAAAGTGGATAATGTTGCTCACCGTGGTGCAACAGGTTATGCACCGGAAAATACGATTGCCGCTTTTGATAAAGGCGTGGAAATGAAAGCTGATTACATTGAAATTGATGTCCAAAGAAGTAAGGATGGGGAATTGGTCATCATTCATGATAATACGGTTGACAGAACAACAGATGGTACTGGCTATGTGAAAGACTTAACCTTTGAACAGATTAGAAGTCTTGATGCAGGCAGTTGGAAGGGCGAGCAATTTACAGGTGAGAAAATTCCTACATTTGATGAAATTCTTGACCGCTATCATGGTAAAACTGGTATTTTAATAGAATTAAAATCACCTGAACTTTATCCTGGAATTGAAGCACAGGTTGCGCAGAAACTAATAGAGCGAAACCTCGATAAACCGCAAAATGAAAAAATTATTATTCAATCCTTTAATTTTGAATCTATGAAAATAACAAACAGCTTACTTCCAAAAGTGCCGATTGGTGTCCTAACATCCAATAGAGCCCACACAACAGAACAAGCTTTGAAAGAATTTGCAACGTATGCGGATTACTTTAACCCAAGCTACGGAATCGTAACAAAAGAATTGGTTGATCAAGTGCACGCGCTTGGAATGAAAATTCAATCTTGGACAGTTCGCAGCCAAGAAGCAGCTGATTTTCTTTTAGAAATGAACGTAGATGGAATTATTACCGATTATCCTGATTACGTAGATCCAAGAAAATAGGACAAACTATCACCAAAAGAGGGAAAGCTTTCATTCCTCTTTTTTCTATTATTCCAGACATCTGTATTGCTCAGGAGCAACACTATACCTATTATGAAATACGTATCCATTTATGTGATACGAATGGCCGCAAACTAAAATATTTGTTGCCATAAAAATCTACCAAATGATAGAATTTTGGCTCGACAAAGGAAGCGCCTGAAGCACAAATCAACAGCCCAATTTAACACAGCCAATAAATATAAAAGGAAAGGGCTGCTAGAGCTCTTTCCTTTTTACTTAGGCTGTGTTTTTATTCATTGTTGATTTTCGTGTAAGGTTGATCATTCATAGGCGGAGAATTTCCGGCTATTGTAGATAAAGGAACCTTTAGAAGCCGATATAAGCGGAAATATTCCGGTTAACTGCTTTAAATAAGACAAAATCCAATGATTTGGATACCATAAGCGGAAAACCTCCGCTTATTATGAAGGTAAAAATGGCTATTTCCCAATTTAAGCGGAAATTCTCCGCTTATTTTCCAAACACAGTAAAATCAACAACCAGCTTTAACACAGCCTTTACTTATATTCCAAAATTGCAAATCCATTGCCCTGCAGCTGGATAGTATCATTTGATAACTGTACTTCCGTATCATCCCAAAGGTTTTTAACTGTTTTTCCAGTTAACTGTTCAGGCAGTGGATATTCCACCGAATTCTCACTCGTATTAAGGATGACCAAGATAGTATTATCATCATTTGACTTCATATAGGCCAGGCATTTATCGTGGTTTCCAGGGTCAATAAAGGTAAGTTCACCGGCATTTCTTAGTAAAGGATGCTCCTGACGCAGTTGAATTAGTCTTTGTATATGATGAAACAAATCAGTATTTTGATTTTCCTTATCCCATTCCATACATTTTCGGCAGCCTGGATCCTGAGAGCCGCTCATTCCTATTTCATCCCCATAATAAATACAAGGAGTTCCGATGAAGGTTAACAACAAGGTAAATACTTGCTTAACCCTGTCCATATCCTCCTCGCATTCCGTTAAGATTCTAGGAGTATCGTGACTGCCAACTAGATTAAATGCCACTTCGTTAATATTCCTAGTGTACATATGAATCACACCGGTCATGCTCTCAACAAATTCTTTTGCCGTAATGGTTTGCATTGCCAGGAGCTTAAGGATATTCGTTGTAAAAGGATAATTCATGACCGCATCAAATTGGTCTCCCCGGAGCCAGGGCATCGAGTCATGCCATATTTCCCCTAATATATATAGGTCCGGCTTGATAGTCTTTACCTCTTTTCGGAATTCTCTCCAAAAGGCGTGGTCCACTTCATTCGCCACATCGAGCCTCCAGCCGTCAATATCAAACTCTCTCACCCAATAACGCCCAACCTCTAACAAATATTCCTTTACCTCTGGATTCTCCGTTTTCAGTTTAGGCATAAAGGGTGTAAAGGCAAAAGTATCATAGTTGGCTTGTGGTTCAGTGATAACCGGAAACTCATGGATATGGAACCAATCCTTATATAATGACTGTTCTCCTTTTTCCAAGACATCTTGAAAAGGAGGGAAGTAAAACCCACTATGGTTGAATACGGCATCCAGCATTACTTTAATTCCATTTTGATGACAAGCAGTCACTAATTCCTTAAAGGTTTCCTTTGTTCCGAACTGTGGATCTATCTCCATGTAGTCAATCGTATCGTATTTATGGTTGGAATATGCTTTGAATATAGGAGTAAAGTATATCCCTGTAATACCTAGTTCTTTTAGGTAAGGGATATTTTGAATCACTCCTTCTAGATCACCCCCGAAAAAATTCGTGGGTGTTGGATCTTCACTGCCCCAATCTAGCACACCTTCAGGATCATGCTTTGTATTTCCATTTGCAAATCTTTCAGGGAATATCTGATACCAGACAGTATCCTTTACCCAAGAAGGTGCTTTGAAGATATCTGCACTGTTCATATAAGGAAAACAGAAATAGTATGCAGTATCATCTAATGGAGGTTCAGAATAAAAACCCTTTTCAGTAAAACATACAGTTTCAGTGCCATCATCCATAATAAATCCATAGCGGAGGCGTCTGAACGGTGGATTTATAGCTGCAAACCAATAATCAAATAACTGGTCTGATCCACTTTTCCTCATAGGAGCAGTTGTTGGCTGCCATTGATTTTTCTTCCAATCATAGGGATCCCCATGTACTAGAGTGACCGTTTTAAGGTCATTCTTTTTTGTGCGAACTGTAATGTGTAGTTCATTATTTGCGCAAACGCATGCATAATTATCTTTAGGTCGATGATATATCGCTTCCTTTAACAATTGAGACAGCTCCTTCTTGATTCTTATTTATTTAAAGGTTATTGCACCCGTATAAGCTTGTCAATAGTATAAAAATAAGATTGTTGAGTCACCTGAGTATATTGGAATTCTGGAAATTTATGAACGAGCTTATAAAAAAAGTAGTTGTAAAATTGAAAAATGGGCTTATAATGAAATTATGTTGCGCAAACGCTTTCGCAAATGAAAGCGCTAACGAATACTTGTGCGATGTGCATGTTTCCTATTCAAATTACAGGAGGAGAAAAAATGAAAAAAGCACTTTCGATTTTCATGATGGTTGTTTTAGTGTTAGGTGTTCTTTCAGCTTGCGGACCAAAAAGAGAAACAGCAGGCACGAATGACACTGGGAAAAAGGAAGAAACAGTAAAACCAGAAAAACTAGTAGTTTGGGAAGATAAAGATAAATCAGGCTGGTTAGAAAAGGTAGCAGCTGATTTCGAAAAAGAATATGGAATTAAAATTGAGTATAAAGAAGTTGAAATGGCAACAAAAATGCGCGATCAGCTGCGACTTGACGGCCCAGCCGGGACTGGCCCAGATATCGTAACATTACCTCACGATCAAATTGGTCAAGTGGTAACAGAAGGGCTTCTTGCAGAACTTAAATTAGATAAAGAAGTTACGGATAAATTCTCGCAATCATCTATTGATGCACAAACATATGATGGGAAAGTTTATGGACTTCCAAAGTCCTCTGAAACACCAGTATTTGTTTACAATAAAGATTTAATGAAGGAAGCTCCAAAGACAATGGATGAGCTTTACGCATTCTCAAAAGATTTCACGAAAGATGGAAAGTTCGGTTTCTTAGGACTTTGGGATAACTTCTATTTCGCTTATGGAATCATCGGCGGTATGGGAGGATATGTTTTCAATAATAACGGTGGAACGCTTGATCCTGCAGACATCGGCTTAAATAACAAAGGTGCTGTTGATGGTACTGAATATATCCAAAAATGGTACTCAGAAGGATTATTCCCTAATGGTATCATCGGTGAAAATGGCGGATCTGCAATGGACGGTCTTTTCACAGAAGGTAAAGTGGCTGCTGTTATGAACGGACCATGGTCCTTCCAGCCATACAAAGATGCTGGTATTAATATCGGTGTTGCAGCTCTTCCAACTCTTCCAAACGGCGACCATGTAAAAACATTTATGGGTGTTAAAGGATGGCATGTATCTGCTTACTCTAAAAACCAAGAATGGGCTGCTAAATTCTTAGAGTTTATTACGAATGATGAAAACGCGAAATACCGTTTTGAACAAACTGCTGAAGTTCCAACAAATACAGCTTTAGTTGATGATCCGGCAATCAAGGAAAATGAAGGTGCAAAGGCAGTTGCTGAGCAATCACAATATGCTCTTCCAATGCCAAACATTCCAGAAATGGGTCAGGTTTGGGATCCAATGGCCAAATCACTGCAAACAGTTGTAACTGGTAAAACAGAACCAAAAGCAGCTCTTGATTCTGCTGTTGAACAAATAAAAGCCAATATTGCCTCTACAAAGTAGTAGTTTAATAGATAAATCGGCAGTACCTCAGAGAGTTTGGGGTACTGCCGAAAAATTATAGTGGTTTTGCTGCTTTATGAAGGAAAAATAAATCTTTTCCTTGATAAAGCATTGAAGCTTATAAAATGACATTAGAAAGGGGAGTTTAGGATGTCTAAAGATTTATCCTATGCAGCCAGTCACCGTAAGAAAGCATTGATTCTTTCCGTTATTCCTGGGTTAGGACAGCTTTATAACAAACAGTTTTTAAAAGGAGCCTCCTTTCTCATTATGAGTGCAGCTTTTTTCTATGTTTTCTATGATTTATTAAACATAGGATTATGGGGTTTAGTTACATTGGGGGAAATTGCATTTACAGATCATTCTATTTTCTTATTGGTTTACGGAATTCTAGCACTTATTGTTTTAGTATTTGGGATTGGTTTTTATTTATTTAACCTCCGAGATGCCTATAAGGTAGGGGCAAGTCGCGATAATCATGAACCTATTAGTACTGTAAAGGAACAATATAGAAATCTTATTGATAATGGTTTTCCTTATTTAATCATGTCTCCTGGATTTTTATTGCTTGTTTTCGTAGTTGTTTTTCCGATTCTATTCGTATTATTACTGGCATTCACAAATTACGACCTTTATCATTCTCCGCCTGCTAAGCTTGTGGATTGGGTATTATTTAAAAACTTTGTTGAGATCTTTAAGGTTGATATGTGGCGTCAAACCTTCTTCTCCGTTTTATCTTGGACCTTGGTTTGGACCTTCGTCGCAACTACCTTTCAAGTAGCATTGGGGATATTCCTAGCCATTATCGTTAATCAAAAGGATTTGAAAGGAAAAGCAATTATCCGTACCGTCTTTATACTGCCTTGGGCAGTACCGGCATTCGTTTCTATTCTTGTTTTCGCAGGAATGTTCAATGAATCATTTGGTGCGATTAACAGAGACATTCTAGGGTTCTTCGGTATTGAAGGTCTCCCATGGATGACAGAGCCGATATTCACAAGAATAGCACTAATTCTTATGCAAACCTGGCTTGGCTTCCCATTCATTTTCGCAATGACCACAGGTGTCCTGCAGTCCATTTCACAGGATCTTTATGAAGCCGCTACGGTTGACGGTGCATCCAATTTCCAAAAGTTTAAAAACATCACATTGCCGCTTGTTTTATACGCAATTGCACCGGTTTTAATTACACAATATACGTTTAATTTTAACAATTTTAATATCATTTATTTATTTAATGGCGGCGGACCAGCGATAACTGGCCAAAACGCCGGCGGAACAGATATCTTAATTTCTTGGATTTACCGCCTGACTATGACTTCAGCGCAATACTCAAAGGCAGCAACGTTAACCATGCTGTTATCGATTATTGTTATAACAGTTGCCATCTGGCAGTTTAAAAGAACAAAATCATTCCAAGAAGAGGATATGATGTAATATGAAAAAACAAAATTTTGCAAGACTCACCCTTACGTATTTAGTTGTCCTAATTATGTTTGTTATTATCCTATATCCACTCGCATGGATCATCGGGTCATCGTTTAACCCAGGACAAAGTTTATCTGGATCAAGTATCATTCCAAAGAATGCAACATTAGCCCATTACAAAGAGTTATTTGATACCGATCAAAGTAACTATATTTTTTGGTATATCAATTCTCTAAAGGTTAGTATTCTAACTATGATTTTCACAGTCATTTTAGTAAGCTTTACGGCGTACTCTTTCTCAAGATATCGTTTTGTGGGGCGTAAAAATGGGTTGATGACCTTTTTAATTTTGCAAATGATCCCTAACTTTGCTGCCTTAATAGCGATTTATATTTTGGCGACTTTAACGAAATTAATCGATACACATTTAGGATTAATCCTTGTATATGTCGGTGGACAAATACCGATGAACACCTGGTTAATGAAGGGATATTTAGACACGATTCCAAAGGAATTGGACGAATCTGCAAAAATTGATGGAGCGGGACATTTACGAATCTTTTTCCAAATTGTTATGCCGCTAGCCACACCTATTCTTGCAGTTGTAGCCCTATTTTCGTTCATTGCACCATTTGCTGATTTTATTATCGCGAGTATTTTACTTAGGACAGAAGAAAATTACACCTTGGCTGTTGGTTTATATGAAATGGTGGCAAAGCAGTTTGGAGCTGAATTTACCACGTTCGCAGCAGGAGCTGTTCTAATTGCAGTCCCAATAGCAATTCTATTCTTATCTTTCCAACGCTTCTTTGTGTCAGGTTTAACGGCTGGCGGAACAAAAGGCTAAGGCTGGAACAAGAGGGGTAGAAAATAAAAACCTTTTTCTACTATAATAAAAACAAAAACCCTTTGAGAGGGGTCAGGAATATGGCAGTAACCATTAAGGATGTAGCAATGCTTGCGAATGTTGCTCCATCAACGGTTTCTAGAGTAATCGCAGACAGCTCTAGAATTAGTGAAGAAACGAAGCGCAAAGTGAAAAAAGCAATGGAGCAGCTTGGCTACCACCCGAATTTTAATGCAAGAAATCTAGCAAGCCAATCCACTAAGGTGTTAGGCCTTGTTATGCCGAGCTCTAAGGATGTTGGATTTCAAAATCCCTTTTTCCCTACAGTATTGCAGGGAATCAGTGAAGGAGCACAAGAGAAAAATTATGCCTTGCATATGTCAACGGGAAAATCAAAAAAAGAAGTGCTTGATGCCGTGATTCAAATGGTGCAAGGGAAAAGAGTAGACGGGGTTATACTTCTTTATTCTAATGTTAATGATCCAGTTATATCTTATCTTAAGGAGCAGAGGTTTCCTTTTGTTCTGATTGGGAAACCTTATACAGATATTGAGGAAATTACTCATGTTGATAATGATAACGTCCGTGCAGGGAAAGATGCAACGGAGTATTTAATAGGCCATGGACACGAGAAAATTGGTTTTATCGGCGGAAGTGCAGAGCTTATGGTCACAGTCGATCGTATTGCGGGTTATCAACAAGCTTTGAAAAATGCTGATCTTACTATTAGCAACGAATATATGATTCATGAAGAGTTTCTAAGAGAAGGTGGTCAAGGAGCTGTCCGTGAATTAATGGCACTTGAGCAGCCGCCTACAGCCCTGGTTGTAGCCGATGATTTTATGGCTTTAGGTGTTCTCAATAAACTGGATGAACTCGGAATTAAAGTACCAGATGACGTATCTATTGTCAGCTTTAATAATGTGCTGCTTGCAGAATTGGCGAGACCGCCTCTGACCTCAGTGGATATCAATATATTTGAACTTGGCTATCAGGCATCGAAAAATTTAATCGTTATGGTGGAAAACAACAATGAGCCTACTAAACGCTTAATCATTTCTCATCAAATAATTGAACGTTCATCATGCACAAAGCCAAATCCAGATGGGATTAGAAAGGACATAACATGAAAAAAATATGGTGGAAAGAAGCAGTTGCCTATCAAGTGTATCCCCGCAGCTTTATGGATTCGAACGGGGATGGAATAGGTGATATTCAGGGAATTATATCTAAGTTAGATTATTTACAAGAGTTGGGAATTGATGTAATTTGGATTTGTCCAATGTATCAATCACCGAATGATGATAATGGGTATGACATTAGTGATTATCAAGAAACAATGAAGGAATTCGGGACCATGGCTGATTTTGACCAGCTGTTACATGAGACACACCAACGCGGTATGAAACTGATTCTAGATTTAGTGATCAATCATACGAGTGATGAGCACCAATGGTTTATTGAATCCCGCTCCGGTAAGGAAAGTCCAAAGCGGGACTGGTATATTTGGAGAGACGGTAAAGATGGGGAAGAGCCGAATAATTGGGAGAGTATTTTTGGCGGTTCTGCTTGGGAGTATGATAAAGAAACCGGCCAATACTTTTTGCATATTTTTTCGAAAAAGCAGCCCGACCTTAATTGGGAGAATAAAGAGGTTCGACAATCACTTTATGACATGGTGAATTGGTGGCTTGATAAAGGTATCGACGGATTCCGTGTAGATGCTATCAGCCATATTAAAAAAGAAGATGGACTAGAGGACATGCCAAATCCTAAAGGGTTAAACTATGTTCCTTGTTTTGATAAGATGATGAATGTTGATGGAATTCATACGTTTTTGGAAGAGTTAAAGGAAGAGACTTTCTCGAAGTATGACATCATGACTGTAGGCGAAGCGAATGGTGTAACGGTAGATGATGCAGCTGATGTTGATCAGTGGGTCGGAGAAAAGCACGGAAAATTCAATATGGTTTTTCAATTTGAGCACCTTAATCTTTGGGATGCAGAAGTGAAAAAAGAACTTAATATTATTGAACTGAAAGATGTTTTATCCCGCTGGCAGAAGGGGCTTGAAGGTAAAGGCTGGAATGCCCTGTTCATTGAAAATCATGATAAGGCTCGTGTGGTCTCCACTTGGGGGAATGACAAGGAATACTGGCGCGAAAGTGCAACAGCGTTTGCAGCCATTTATTTCTTGATGCAGGGTACACCTTTCATTTACCAAGGACAAGAAATTGGTATGACAAATGTCCAATTTGATTCTATTGATGACTATAATGATGTTTCTGCAAAGAATATGTACCGTTTGAAAAAAGCAGAAGGAGTTTCCCATGAAGAAATCATGGAAGTAATTTGGGCTTCAGGCCGTGATAATTCTCGGACTCCAATGCAATGGTCAGATGAAGTAAATGCTGGTTTCTCTACAGGCAGTCCATGGATTAAAGTGAACCCAAACTATAAAAGTATTAATGTTGAATCCCAGAAAAAAGATGAGACATCCATACTGAATTTTTACAAAAAGATGATTCAGTTAAAAAAGGATAATGAAGTGTTTACCTATGGCACTTATGATTTGCTGTTGGCTGAAGATCCACAGGTTTACGCTTACACTAGAAAGTTAAACCAGGATAAGGTACTGGTTATAGCAAACCTTTCTGTAAAACCGGTTAAGGTTAAAGATATTAGTGTAGATATTCACAATCTTTTTTTAAGTAACTATGATGTGAATGAGCAAGAAACGACAGTTAACTTGCAGCCATATGAGGCGCGAGTATATAGAATGAAATAGCTTAACAAAACGAAGGACGATTTCAATATTGAAATCGTCCTCAGATTGTCGAGAAAGGGTAATTTTCTCGGCAATTTTATATTTTATCAGAGTCTAACCTACGATTTTTAAAAAAATCGTGTCTGCTCAATGGCCTGTTGATTTCCACTCCAGGTGCTTCGCTTTCCGCGGGCGTGCCGGGAAGCCTCCTCGGCGCTGAAGCGCCTGCGGGGTCTCCCCCTGCCCCGTACTCCCGCAGGAGTCTTCGCACCTTCCGCTCCAATCAACAGGGGAGCATTAAATTAGAATTGCCACACACTTTCTCTAGCCTCGTTAAGTCTGTGGCAATTTTTTCATGTTTTGGCATGCTGCGGTGAGTAACACTTGTTCACTCGCATTATGCAACCCCCGTAACCTACAAGAGCAAAGCCCATGCAGTTCTTTCGAATCTGCGAAGCTTCGCTCTACTTTTTCTTTTCTAAATTTGTAAAGTACTTTACCTGACTTCGAAAGTCGGTTAAGTTGAACCTTCTCTTTATGTTCCTCCAAAAACATGGTCCAATTAATATAAAAAATATTATATCGAATTAGCGCGGTGAATCGTTAAAGTTTTTGAAAATAAAGTCTTCTTTTCTGAAAGATTGTGCCATTATCAATATTGATAGCAAGGAGTGGATTGGAGCGAAAGGTGCTTGACTCCTGCGGGATGTAGAGGAAAGGTCGAGACCCCACAGACGCACAGCGTCGAGGAGGCTCGACTTCCTCCCCGCGGAAAGCAAGCACCTGTAGCGGAAAGGAACGGTCCATTTGTATACAAAAAACAACATTCTATTAGAGAAGAGCCAAAATCACGTATGACTCTATTATATCGGAATGTTGATATCAACGTGCAGGAAGAATAAACGGCAAATAGTAATTTCACAAAGAATTCTAATGTGTTCTTTTTGGGGTGAAAGTTCTTCGAGAAATTCGTTATTAAAAAGTATTGTGATTCTAGTTATGCTGTGTTAATATAAATTCATTCACTTAATGCAAACGTTTTCGTAAATTTTTATATTGGTAAATTGGTGTGAATTACTAGATTTATATAGGGTTCCCAATTTACTTTAAAATATTACTAGTTTTGAAAACGGTTACTCTAGGTGGTTGTGCATAAATTTATGCAAACGAATTCATAGTAAAAAATGAATTAAAGACTTTCATTTTAGGAGGAAAAAAGAATGAAGAGTAAAAAATTTTATGCGGGAATTCTATCAACACTTTTAGCATCTAGTGTTGTATTAGGAGGATGTGCAGCTGGTGATGAAAAAGACAACGCAGATTCAGGGGATAAGGTAACAGTTGATGTTTTTCAATTTAAGGTCGAGTTTAAAAACCAATTTGAAGAACTTGTAAAGAAGTATGAAGAAGAAAACCCTGGTATAGATATAAATGTAAAAACAGTTGGCGGCGGTAATGACTATGGTGCATCATTAAAGTCAGCATTTTCTGCTGGAGATGAACCGGACATTTTTAACGTAGGCGGTCCGTCAGATGTTGAAGATTATAGAGAATGGCTGGCAGATATGTCAGAAACAAAAGCAGCACAGGCAGCTTTAGAAGGTACACTTGACAGCGTTAAGGATGGCGAAGAGACTCTTGGATTACCATTTAACCAAGAAGGTTACGGATATATTTACAATAAAAAGGTTTTTAAAGATGCAGGTATAGACCCAGCAGCAATTAAAACATATGAGGATTTAGAAAAAGCAGTTAAAACATTAGACAGCAAAAAGAAAGAACTTGGTCTTGATGCAGTATTCGCGCTGGCGGCTAAAGAAACATGGGTGATTGGTAATCACTTAGCGAACGTTTTCATGGCTCCTGATTTCAACCATAGTGTACTAGAAGCATTTAATGCAAAATCAGTACCATTCACAAAATCAGAAGAATTAAAGAGAATGCTTGACCTGCAAGCTAAGTACTCTGTACAGCCTGTATTAAGCCTAGACTATTCTCAACAAGTTGAGCAATTATTCTCATTAGGAAAAGTTGCGATGATTCAGCAAGGAAACTGGACTTATAACTCTATCTTAGATATCGATCCAGAACATGCTGAAAACAATATTGGTATGATTCCAATTCCTGTTGAAGGATTTGAAGGAAAACTTCCTGTAGGCGTTCCAATGTACTGGGCAGTAAACAAGAAGAGTGATGAAAAAGTAGTACAAGCTTCTAAGGACTTCTTAGATTGGATGTATACATCTGATACAGGTAAGACAGCTGTAATGGAAGACTTTAAATTTATCCCTGCATACGAAGGTTATGATACATCGAAGATTGCTGACCCACTTTCACAGGAAATTTACAAATATTCTTCTGAAGGCAACACAATTGGCTGGGTATTCTTAGGATCACCTATCGGTTGGCAGGAAGAAGTATTAGCTGTTAACATGCAGAAATATTTAAGCGGCGAAGGTTCTTGGGAAGAGGCAATAAAGTCTGCTCAAGAATCTTGGGAAAAATCACGTCAATAATCTCGGCTCATGATTTGACTGTATTTTCTAAAATAGATTGAACAAGCTAGTAATGGAATATAAGCTAACGGAGCATAACCTTAATGCTTCGTTAGCTTCTTTAAAAAAAGGCTGTGTTATTATTCATTGTTAATTTTCGTGTAGGGTTGATTATTCATAAGCGGAGAATTTCCGTCTATTGATATAAAGAAAGATTAAAAAGTCGATATAAGCGGAAATATTCCGGTTAACTGCTTTAAATAAGACAAAATCCAATGATTTGGATACCATAAGCGGAAAAACTCCGCTTATTATGAAGGAAATAGGGGGATTTCCCAATTTAAACGGAAATTCTCCGCTTATTTTCCAAACACAGTAAAATCAACATTTAGCTTTAACACAGCCTAAAAAAACGTGTTTATCTGGTTTGTTAGAGAATGAATCAGCTTTTAAAAGTACTTTTTTAAAATACTGCCGACACATACATATGTCGGGAAATGTATCGGGGGGTTTCAGGTGAGAAATCGGGATATATCGTTTTGGATTTTTGTGACACCGGTTCTTTTAGCTTTAGGGCTAGTGGTCATCATCCCATTACTCTATGGATTTGTTTATTCCTTCACAAATTGGAATGGTCTTACTGCAGATGAGTTTTTAGGTTTTGGCAACTACATTGATTTATTTAAAGAAGAAGAATTCAGAGCTTCACTATGGTTTACGATTAAATTTGCTGTTGTATCAGTCATTTTACTTAATGTCCTTGGTATGGGACTCGCTTTACTTGTTACACAAGGATTAAAATCAAGCAACTTCTTAAGAACCGTATTCTTTATGCCGAACTTAATCGGCGGGCTAATTCTTGGATTTATTTGGCAGTTTATTTTTGTCAGTGCTTTTAGCAGTTTAGGCGATTTGCTGGGAATTGAAGGTTTGAAGGGCTGGTTATCTACCACAGAAACAGGCTTTTGGGGACTTGTCATTCTTAATTGCTGGCAATGGGCTGGATATATTATGATTATTTACATTGCCTATTTGGAGAATATACCGGGTGACTTACTTGAAGCAGCGGAAATTGATGGGGCTAATAGCTTCCAACGATTTAAAAATATCATTTTCCCATTAGTAGCTCCTGCATTTACAGTAAGTATGTTTTTAACAGTATCTCACTCCTTTAAAATATATGATCAAAACTTATCATTAACAGGCGGCGGACCGTTCAACTCTACACAGATGGTAGCGATGGAAATTTATAAAACGGCCTTTAATGAAAACCAAATGGCTTTAGCACAATCAAAAGGGGTTATCTTCCTTATCCTTGTAGCAGCCGTAGCGTTAACACAGGTTTACTATAACAAGAAACGGGAGGTCGACTTGTAATGCAGCAAAAGAAAAGAAGTCGTTTTTTATTCGAAATTTTCGGCCTTCTATTAGCTATTCTTTGGTTATCACCCTTTTACTTAATGCTTGTCAATGCCTTTAAAACAAAAAGGGAGATTTTCACAGATGTTCTTGGGATGCCGGATGAATTTACCTCAGATAACTTTGTTGAAGCTTTTGATCATTTAGATTTTATTAGCTCTCTCATTAACTCCCTTCTTATTTCCATTTTAGGTGTAGGGGTTATTATCCTGTTTTCATCGATGGCAGGCTATGCTTTAGCAAGAAATAAAAGTAAACTGAGTGGTATTATCTTTTTCCTTTTTGTTGGTGCGATGCTTATTCCTTTCCAATCCGTAATGATTCCCCTTGTCTCAATTTTCGGTCAAGCTGAAATGCTCAATCGAGTTGGATTGATCTTTATGTATTTAGGATTTGGAAGCAGTCTTTCCATATTCTTATATCATGGCGCCATGACAGGTATTTCTAATTCACTAGATGAAGCTGCATACATTGATGGTGCGAACAAATTCCAAGTGTTTTGGCATATTATTTTCCCATTGTTAAAACCAATTTCAGTTACCGTTGGAATTCTAAATGTAATCTGGATTTGGAATGACTTCTTATTGCCATCACTTGTACTGAAAGAAGAGTCAGCGACGATTCCTTTAAAAATGTTCTTCTTCTTTGGACAATTTACAAAGCAATGGCATTTAGCCTTAGCAGGATTGACAATTGCTATTATTCCGGTCATTATCGCGTACTTCTTTGCACAAAAACAAATTATTAAAGGTGTTTCCGAAGGGGCTGTCAAATAGTAATATAATAAGGGAATGGTATATGTTGTTTTTTTGAAGAGATAGAATGAACAACTTAGAGAAGAGAAAATGATTATCCCTATCTTCATTGAGCACAATAAAAGGGGAGAAGAGAAATGTCGGTCACGATTAAGGATGTTGCTAAAAAAGCGAATGTGGCACCCTCTACTGTTTCACGTGTTATGTCTGATAGTCCAAATATTAGTGAAAAAACAAAACGGAAAGTTCGTAAAGTTATGGAAGAAATGGGCTATCATCTTAATCTTAATGCCAGAACTCTTGTCCAAAGATCAACACAGACAATAGGAATTGTCATGAAGAATTCAACAAGCCAATCTCTCCTTAATCCTGTTTTTCCTGAAGTGTTAAGTGGAATAAGTGCTTATTGCCATAAACAAGGATATAGTATGCTGCTTACCACAGGGGAGACAGAGGATGACATTTTTGTTGATACGGAAAAAATGGTCCAAGGGAAAAGAGTGGACGGAGTTATTGTATTATATTCAAAAAAGGACGATAAAGTGGTCCCCTTTCTCATGAGCTCCGGAATTCCTTTTGCCGTTATCGGAAAACCTGTATTCGATTCTAATAAAATAATGTATGTTGATAATGATAATTTACAAGCCGCGAAGGATGCCACTGACTATGTAATAAAACGAGGGCATCAGCGGATTGGATTTATTGGTGGAGATCCTAGGTTTGAAGTAACACAAGCGAGATTAAGCGGATATAAAGAGGCAGTAAGAGAGAGTAATTTGGAAATTCATGATGATTATATAAAGAATTTTCCTTACGATCGGGATCTGGGTACACTAGCGATTGATGAATTGTTGAATTTAACAGAACCTCCAACCGCATTCGTCATTACAGATGATTTAAATGCACTAATTGTAGTATTAGCATTAAAAGAACGCAATATTAAGGTTCCTGATGACATAAGTATTGTGAGCTTTAACAATACGATGATTTCAAGACTATCAACCCCTCCTTTGACTTCGGTAGATATCCAAACCTTTCAATTGGGGTATGAATCAGCGCGATGCTTGATTGAACAGATAAAAGAACCAGAAACGATCAATAAAAGAATTATTATTCCTGCACTTATTGTGGAAAGAGAATCATGTAAAGTGTATGGACATGAAGAAGTCTCTATTTAATTAAGAGAGGCATTCGTGCACAAAATAGTGCAAACGTTTGCCTTACATAAAATTTCTTTAATATAAGGAGAGAACATATATGAAGGTATTAGTATGGAATGAAAACCGACATGAAAAAACAAATCAAGTGGTTGCAGAAAATTACCCTAACGGGATTCATGGTACAATTGCCGAATTTTTAAAAGAAGACCAAATTACGGTTAAAACCGCAACGTTAGATGAACCTGAACACGGTTTAACGGATGAAGTATTGAATGAAACAGATGTGTTAGTATGGTGGGGACATAAAGCACATGAAGACGTTAAGGATGAGATTGTTGAAAAAGTTCACAAAAGAGTTCTAGAAGGTATGGGATTAGTTGTCTTGCACTCAGGGCATTTCTCCAAGATTTTCAAAAAGTTAATGGGTACTGGATGTGACCTTAAGTGGCGTGAGGCTGGCGAAAAAGAGCGTCTTTGGGTTGTAGATCCAACACATCCAATTGCGGAAGGACTTGGACAATATATAGAATTAGAGCAGGAAGAAATGTATGGTGAGCATTTTGACATTCCAACACCAGACGAACTTATTTTTGTAAGCTGGTTTGAAGGTGGAGAGGTATTCCGCAGCGGCTGCACGTTCAAACGCGGACAAGGGAAAATTTTCTACTTCCGCCCTGGACATGAGACATATAAGACTTATCATAATGCAGAAATTCAGAGAGTGATTAAAAACGGTGTAAACTGGGCTAAGCCTTCTAAAACTGCTGTCCCTGTATACGGAAATTCAAAGCCATTAGAAAAAATCTCAGAAAAAGCAAATGTTTAAATTTACGCGGAGCTAAAAGGAGAGAGAAACCATGTCATTGAAAGTTGCTGTTATTGGTTGTGGAAGTATTGCAAGACACCGCCATTTAGTCGAATACGATTCTCATCCAGCTGTAGAAATCACTGCAGTTTGTGATATTGTTGAAAATCGTGCAAATGAAATGGCAAAAAAATATAATGCAAAAGCATACACAAGTTATGAGGAATTATTTGCAAATGAAAAGATAGACGCAGTAAGTGTTTGTCTTCCGAATGCACTTCACGCGCCCGTATCGATAGCTGCATTAACCGCAGGATGCCATGTTTTATGTGAAAAACCGATGGCAACTTCGAGAGAAGAAGCGGATCAGATGATTGAGGCCGCAAAGAAAAATAATAAAAAATTAATGATTGCACATAATCAACGATTTGTCCCTTCACATGTTAAAGCAAGAAAGTTAATCGAAGATGGTGAAGTAGGAAAAATTTACAGCTTTAGAACAGCATTTGGTCACGGCGGTCCTGAAGGCTGGAGTGCAGATGGGAAAGAAAGCTGGTTCTTTAAAAAGGAACAAGCCTTTATTGGTGCAATGGGTGACTTGGGTGTCCATAAAGCCGATCTTCTTCGTTATTTGTTAGGAGAAGAATTTGTTGAAGTTGCCAGCTTTGTTGAAACAAGTGCAAAAGAAGGCTCTGATGTAGATGACAATGCTGTTTTCATTCTAAAATCAGAGAGCGGAATAATTGGCACACTTGCCGCTAGCTGGGCTTACACGGCGGGTGAAGATAATTCAACTATTATTTATGGTGAAAATGCCATCTTACGTCTAGAAGATGATCCAAATTATTCCTTGATTGTTCAATATAAAAATGGTGAAGTCGTCCGTTACGAATTAGGGAAGATTCAGTCTAATGATGAGGGCGGACAAAAGAATACTCATGTGATTGAAAACTTTGTTCATGCGATTGAAACGGACACTGAACCTCCTATTAGTGGTGAGGAAGGCAAAAAGTCATTAGAAGTGATTATTGCAGCAATCGAGTCAAATGAATCCAAGCAAATTACAAAGGTTAGTAAGGTGTAAGCATGAGTAAGATTAGAATGGGAATCATCGGGGTCGGAGGAATCGCCCAGATTAGACATATTCCAGTATATTTAAAAATGGCAGATAAAGTGACAATCACTGCGGTCAGTGATTTAAATGTGAGCAGGGCTCAAGAAGTTGCTGAGAAGAATGGCATTCCACATGTATTTACGGATTATCGACAAATGTTTGATTTAGTAGATGCTGTTACCATTTGTACACCTAATAAGTCCCATGCTGAAATTGTTACCGCTGCGCTTGAAGCGGGCATTCATGTCCTGTGTGAAAAACCAATGGCAATTACCACGGAAGAATGTGAAGCAATGATTGCGGCTTCCAAAAAAAATAATAAAGTTTTATCCATTGCCTATCATTATCGTCATAAAAAACAATCGCAAGCTGCAAAGGAAGCGATGGTTAATGGCGATGTAGGTGAGCCGCTTGTAACGAGAGTACAGGCATTAAGACGTAGAAAAGTACCTGGCTGGGGTGTATTTACAAACAAAGAATTGCAGGGAGGCGGAAGCTTAATTGACTATGGCTGCCACCTTCTTGATTTAGCATTATGGTTATTAGGCGACCCAGAACCGGTGCAAGTAATCGGTAAATCCTATAACCGTTTAAGCAAAATACCGAATCAGGTAAATGAATGGGGCTCATTCGATCCAGAAACATTCGATGTGGATGATCATGTGACAAGCTATATTACCTTTGAAAATGGATCATCGCTTCTATTTGAATGTTCATGGGCAGCAAATATAAAGGAAGATAAAGAGCATTTAAGTATTTCTGGAGTTAATGGTGGTATCAATGTATTTCCTTTTGAGCTGTATCAAGCTAAAAATGGAATGCTTTTAAATACAGAAGCAGCTGTCATCATTGGGGAAGAAGATGCAGGAGTCCCGCAAGCAGAAAACTTTATTGATGCGTGTCTGGGTATTGCTGAAATTGTGGTGAAGCCGGAAGAGGCATTAAAGGTAAACAAAATCATCGAATCGATTTATATTAGCAGCGAAACAGGGAAGAGTGTTCAATATAACAAATAGAATGGAGGTTGGCGGAATTGAAATTAGGCGTTTTTACCGTTTTATTTTCTAGCAAATCATTTGAGGATATGCTTGATCATGTCCAAGCTTCAGGTTTAAAAGCCGTTGAAATCGGAACTGGCTGTTATCCTGGAAATGCCCACTGTCCGTTAGAAGAATTACTTGAAAGTGAAGAAAAGCGAGCGGAATATCTTGAAAAAGTCCATTCCCGTGGTTTAACGATCAGTGCATTCAGCTGTCATGGAAACCCGATTTCACCTGACGAGCAATTTGCGAAAGAATCTCATGATACCTTAACCAAAACAATTAAGCTGGCAGCACTGATGAGTGTACCAGTAGTGAATACTTTTTCGGGAATACCTGGAGACCAGGAAGGAGCTAAGTTTCCTAACTGGCCTGTAACGCCATGGCCAAATGAGTATTCTGACCTTTTAACCTGGCAATGGGAGGAAAAACTAATCCCGTATTGGAAACAGCAAGGTGAGTTTGCTAAAGAAAATGGGGTAAAGATTGGCTTGGAGCTTCATGCAGGTTTCCTTGTTCACACCCCTTATACCATGTTGAAATTACGAGAAGCAACTTGTGATGCAATCGGCGCCAACCTTGATCCTAGTCATTTATGGTGGCAGGGAATTGATCCTGTTGCAGCGATAAAAATACTAGGCAAGGAAAATGCCATCCATCATTTCCATGCGAAAGATACATACATCGATCAAGAAAATGTAAATATGTATGGATTAACGGACATGCAGCCATATTCGAACGTACAAACTCGTGCTTGGACTTTTCGTTCAGTAGGATATGGGCATAGTATTCAAGAGTGGTCAAATATCGTAAGTGCCCTTAAGACATATGGGTACGATTACGTGATCAGCATCGAGCATGAAGACCCAATCATGTCAATTGATGAAGGCTTCAGCCGGGCAGTGAAAAATTTAAAAAGCGTGATTATCGAAGAAACCCCAACCGATATATGGTGGGCTTAGGACCCCTATAAAAAAGTGCCTCCCTTTAAGTAAACTTGTGTTAAGACACGAGCCATCTATACTTAAAGGGTTTTTTTAAATTGTTGGGAGTAAAGGAGGAGGAAAATGAAAGGATCTTCTGATCTAATGGGGGGATTATACCGCCTATGTGAATGGATTATGAGATTTACTGTAATCAATTTATTATGGTTCCTATTTAATATTCCTATTGTTTTCATATTATTGACAATCATATTTGTTGAGCAAAAAGTGGTCTTGGTCGTTTTACTCGTGCCGCTTATCATTTTGCTGCCTTTATTATTTTTTCCGGCAACGACCGCGATGTTTGCTTCAGCAAGGGATTGGGTTATCCAGGAAGAGAGTACCTCTATCAGGCAATATTGGCGTTACTATAAAGAAAACTACAAAAAAAGTCTGCTTGGGGGGTTAGTCTTAACGGCAATCTGGACTTTCTGGGCAGTGGATTTCTACTATTTTAGTAAGGAAAATATTATCTTTATGGGCATTTTCCTACTAATAGGAATTGTATTATTTGTATTTTCCATCAACTTCTTTTCGATTATTGCTCATTATCACATGAAAGTAGTGCCTGCAATGAAAAATGCCTTACTGATTACATTTGGAAGTCCGGTACTATTCTTAACGATTCTCATTAGTAATAGCATCCTTTTATACCTCAGTTTAAATGTATTTTGGTTTTTGCTTCCCTTTTTTACGGGGTCATTAATCGCGTATTTATCATTTTCTGCATTTTATCGATTTTATCTAAAAGTAATATCAGCTTGAATTGGCAAAAGTAACAGTAAGACACTCAAATCGAAATTGGGAGGCAAAATTTTGGAAAAAAAGTGGTGGAAGGAAAGTGTCGTCTATCAAATATATCCGCGAAGCTTTAAGGATAGTAATGGCGATGGCATTGGCGATATTAAAGGAATCATTGAAAAACTAGATTACTTATATGAGTTGGGGATAGATGTGATTTGGCTTTCTCCCGTATATGAGTCTCCAAATGATGATGGTGGTTATGATATCAGTGACTATCAAGCCATTATGGATGAGTTTGGTACCATTGAAGATTGGGAGACTATGCTTAGTGAGATACATAAAAGAGATATGAAGCTGATGATGGATTTGGTTGTAAACCATACATCGGATGAACACAAATGGTTTATCGAATCAAGGCAATCAAAGGACAATCCCTACCGTGATTATTATATTTGGAGGCCAGGTGAAAAAGGGGAGGAGCCGAGTAACTGGCAATCCTTTTTTAGCGGATCTACTTGGCAATATGACCAAGTTTCGGATGAATATTATCTTCACTTATTTAGCAAAAAACAGCCTGATTTGAACTGGGAAAATCCAAAGCTGCGCCAAGAAATTTATGACATGATGACCTGGTGGTTAGAAAAGGGGATTGATGGTTTCCGTATGGATGTCATCAATGTGATTTCTAAAGACTCAAATTTTCCTGACGTTGAAGAAAGAAACCGTAAAGGAAAATACCAGTGGGCAGGGAAATATTTCGTCAATGGACCGAGAATTCATGAATATCTTCGGGAAATGAAAGAAAAAGTGTTATCTAAGTATGACATTATGACTGTAGGAGAAATGCCTGAAGTTAATCCTGAGGACGCACTGAAATATACAGATCAAAACGATGGAACCTTAAACATGGTCTTCCAGTTTGAACATATGAGAGTCGATGCTAAAAATAATATAAAATGGGATGTAAAACCTTTTGACTTAAAAGAGTTAAAGCAGATCATGACAAAATGGCAAAAGATTCTCGAAGGTAAGGGCTGGAATAGTTTATATTTAAGCAATCATGATCAGGCTCGTCCTGTTTCTCGTTTTGGTAATGATCAAGAGTATCGGGTGGAATCAGCAAAAATGCTCGGAACATGGCTGCATATGATGCAGGGGACTCCATATATTTATCAAGGAGAAGAAATTGGGATGACCAATTTAAGATTTCCAGCGATTGATGATCATCGTTGTATTGAAACGCTAAACATGTATAAGGATGCTACGGAGAATCAAGGGAAAAACCCTGAAGATGTTATGAACGCTATTTATGCAAAAAGCCGCGATAATGCCAGAACGCCAATGCAATGGGATGATTCCGGCCAAGCTGGCTTTACAACTGGGGAGCCTTGGTTGATGGTGAATCCAAATTATAGGGAAATTAATGCTGAAAAGGCTATTTCTGACCCAAATTCAATCTATCATTATTATAAAAAATTGATTCAGTTAAGAAAAGCATATCCGATTATTGTGTATGGGAAATATGATTTACTATATGCAGACCACGAAAAAATAGCTGCATATACAAGGACATTAAAAAATGAAATGTTACTTGTTGTAACGAATTTTAGTTCGGAACAGCCTGTTTTTATTCTGCCTGAAACCATTACATATAAATCTCATGATTTATTAATTGGTAATTATGTTATAGAAAGTAATGAAAATATCAAAAGTTTTCAATTGAAACCGTATGAAGCCAGAGTTTATTTATTACGGTCGTAAGCGGAAGAATTAGAGGTAAAGCAACTGGCCAATATTTTTTTTTCGAAAAAGCAGCCCGGCCTTAATTGGGAGAAAAAAGAGGTTCGACAAACACTTTATGACATGGTGAATGGGTGGCTTGATCACCAGCAAAAGTAAAATAAGCGGATATTTTCCGGTTAAATGAAGAATGGAGCTCGTTTCGGGGGAAATAAGGGGAGGTTTTCCACTAGCATTGCAAAAATATCCACAAGGGTATACAAATATTACTTTATATGGATTATAAGTATAATTTTTCCATACTGATTTCTTGACTCTGAGCCAAAAAGTCAAGGGGTTTGTAATCGAACCCAGTTATCC
>NZ_JBUESO010000021.1:0-59374 GCF_055502545.1 Bacillus sp. CZDM1
GGATAACTGGGTTCGATTACAAACCCCTTGACTTTTTGGCTCAGAGTCAAGAAATCAGTATGGAAAAATTATACTTAGAATCCATATAAAGTAATATTTGTATACCCTTGTGGATATTTTTGCAATGCTAGTGGAAAACCTCCGCTTATTTTACCCTTTGCGGGTTACTCGATTAAGGACAAAACATTCTAATTAAAAGGGAATGAGCTTTATCTCAAAAATCAATGAAAACCTCATTCTGTTACATTACGGTGACCCGTATCACAAGAAAGTAAGGTTTTTTGTATTCCTAATAAAAAAACTCGCCAATCATCACTGCGGCGAGTTTTACTTTTTTTAAATACTATTCAGCCTTCATTTCAGCCACTTTCTCTTTTACTTCTTCAATATTTCTCATCTTGTTATCCCAGCATTTTTGACTAAGGTCAACTGGATATTCCTCTGGATTCATCGTACGTTTATACTCATCCCAGAGGGCAGCAAGATTTTGCTTTACATATTCACGCGATTCTTCCAGACATGGCATTTCATAGACAAGCTCACCTTTAGAGAAAATCACTTCATGAAGCTCTTTTGCGGTAAAGTTTGTCACGATCTTGTTCATATAGGTATGCGTTGGGTGGAACATTCTCAGGCGCTTCTCCGGCAATTTCTCATCCTCGAGCGCAATGTAGTCCCCTTCTGCATGGTTATTCTTATTATTGATAATACGGAAAATTTTCTTAATCCCCGGAGTCGTTACTTTCACCGGATTGGAAGAGATTTTTATTGTATCTTCCATTTTACCGTTTTCGCCTTCAATCGAAACAATTTTGTAAACTGCCCCAAGTGCTGCTTGTTCGTAGGCCGTAATCAGTTTAGTCCCAATTCCCCAGCTATCGATTTTCGCGCCCTGTGCTCTTAAGTTCAGGATCGTATACTCGTCCAAATCACTGGAAGCAAAGATTTTTGCGTCCTTAAACCCTGCCTCATCAAGCAATTTTCGTGCTTCCTTTGAAAGATAGGCTAAGTCCCCGCTGTCTAAACGGATTCCTATGAAATTAATAGAATCACCCATCTCCTTGGCGACTTTAATTGCATTCGGAACACCCAATCTTAACGTATCATATGTATCAACCAAAAAGACACAATCCTTATGAGATTCAGCATATTTCTTGAATGCGATATATTCGTCCTTATAGGCTTGAACCATCGAGTGAGCATGTGTACCCGAAACAGGGATTTGAAATAATTTACCCGCCCGAACATTACTTGTTCCATCAAAACCGGCTAGGTAAGCGGCTCGCGTACCCCAAATGGCCGCGTCCATTTCCTGAGCCCGGCGAGTACCGAACTCCATTGCAATTTCACTTCCAAGCACCTGCTTAATACGTGAAGCCTTCGTTGCGATTAATGTTTGATAATTAATGATGTTCAAAAGTGCCGTTTCAATCAACTGTGCTTCACAAAGCGGAGCATCGACGCTTAAAATTGGCTCATTTCCAAAAACAAGCTCGCCTTCTTTCATACAGCGAATCGTACCTGTAAAGCGCAAGCCCTTTAAGTAGTCTAAAAAGTCATCCTGGTAGCCGACTTCGTTTTTTAGATACTCCAAATCATCCTCTGAAAAGCGGAAGCCCTGGATAAACTGAATGACTTTTTCCAAACCAGCAAACACCGCATATCCATTCCCAAAAGGGAGCTTACGGAAAAACAATTCGAAAACTGCGCGTTTATTATATCTGCCGTCTCTCCAATACGTTTCTACCATATTGATCTGGTATAGATCAGTATGCAATGCTAAGCTATCATCCTGATAAATGTTTTTCATTCTAACCCTCCGAACCACTACTTTTTCAACATATTAAATAATTTTACCATTATAAAAACTATTTAACCAGCGCTCCAAGTGATTGTTCAAAGTGCCCTAATGCCCATTCATGGCCTTTTAGATTAAAGGACGCAACGGCTTCTTTATAAATCACGATCTTAAAGCCTTTATTGTATGCGTCTACAGCAGTATGAAGAACACAAATATCCGTGCAAACTCCAACTAGATGTACCTCCGTAATTCCTCGTTCCCGCAGCTTGATTTCAAGGTCGGTGCCTGCGAAAGCGGAGTACCGTGTTTTATCCATGTAATATACATTTTCTCGCTCTTTTTTCTCTTCAAAAAGTGTTTGCAGTTGACCAAACAAATCTCTTCCCGCCGTCCCACGAATATTATGCGGTGGAAATAGTTTTGTTTCTGGATGCAAGGAATCCCCTTCATCATGAACATCGATTGCAAAAACAACAAAATCACCGTTATCAATAAACTCACGTGTTAATTGAACAACCTTCTCTTCAATTGCCTGCCCTGGTTCACCACAGGTTAACGCCCCCGCATCTGCAACAAAATCATATGTATAATCAATATTAATGAATGCCTTCTTTTCCATTACGCTGCCTCCCCTTCACTTTTATATCCTATAATATTTCTGTGCTGAAATCATTTATTCCTCTAAACTAAAAAGCCCGCTCCATAGTGGAACGAACTTTTGTCAACTGTACCTTGTTCCCGGCACCCAATCAGTAGGTTTATCGAGCGGACGAATGTCATCGAGCGGTACAAATACTTCCAAATGCCTGTACAAGTTTGCGAACTCAGCGGGAAGCAATCCACCGAATTCACCATCAAGATTCAATTGTACCTTTTCAGTAGAATGAACTTTAATCCGACTCGCTTTCGCATAAATGACATTTGGATCATTTACATGCTCACCGCGAATTGCTAAAGTTGCGACTCGAACAAATTCTGCCAAATTAATTTTTTTCAGTATCAACAATGAAAATAAACCATCGTTGATTGATGAATCTGGCGCAATCTTTTCGAAGCCGCCGATTGAATTCGTCAGCCCCACAAGGAATAGCATTGCTTCCCCTTCAAAAAGCTTTCCATCGTACTCAATACTAACATCCGAGGGCTTAATGGAAGGGAGCATTTCCATCCCTTTTAAATAGTAGGCAAGCTGCCCCAGCATGGTTTTTAATTTACTTGGAACTTCATATGTAAGCTCCGTGATCCTGCCGCCGCCAGCAATATTAATAAAATACCTGTCATTGATTCGACCAATATCCACAGGAATCCGTTCGCCTCTGGTGATAATATCAACCGCTGCCCCAATGTCTCTTGGAATGTGCAAAGCCCTGGCAAAATCATTCGTTGTACCCGCTGGAATAATCCCCAGCTTTGGTCTGTACTCCTGCTCTGCAAGGCCATTGACCACTTCATTTATGGTACCATCGCCACCTGCAGCAATCACAACATCGTATTGGCGTTCAACCGCTATCCTAGCAGCAGCCGTTGCATCACCTGCACCCGTTGTCGCATGGCAAGAAGCTTCATAACCGGCAGCTTCAAGCTTCTCCAGAATCTCCGCTAGATGTCGCTTTAGAATTTCTCGTCCTGAAGTGGGATTATATATTAATCGTGCTCGTTTCATTTTCATCATCCTATTTCTTTGAAATCAATAATGGCATATGATGGGTCCATCCTATATTCTACCAATTTACCCTTTGGCTTACAATTATTAACCCAAGCAATATATCTTATTCTATCCATATTGCTGCCGTCTCCTATCATAACCTTTTTTTATTTTTTTGCAAAAAATAAGATGTGAATTAATTCGTATTTAAACTAACATTATAAGTATTCGTGATATTAATATGATATTTACCTTCCCCTGACTGGTATACAGCGTTTCTTTCTACACCTTCCACATTAGGATCCACCTTTTCGGTTACCTTCCACGCTCCATCTTTACCATTGACTTCACCTACACCAACTGCTGCAATGTTCAAATTGCTATCTTCTTCAACCTTTACATCTATTGATCCAGCTCCATTAATACTCCAGTCATTTTCAAGTGACCGCGGGTTTAACATTATTTCATTTCCGTTACCTATTACCTCAAGCTTCACACCCTTTGGAATTAGAATGGTGGCGGCCATTTCCTGGTGGCTATTAAATGGCCCCAATTCATTAGGAAGTGTCTTAACATTTATATAAAGTGTATCTCCCTTTTTATTCGCATACACATAGTCATTTGCACTTGCTATGAGCTTTTCCTTTTTCGGTGTCTGAATCCGGTAAGTTCCAAACATAGAGACCTCTTGCTCATCGGTTGCTTCAATCGTTGTTTGGTAGCCTACCGTTCTTAAGACAACGCGTTTGATACTATCATCCATTTGATAGGAAAAGTCAGGCAGCTCAAAAGATCGTTCTTCCCTCGCAACGACATCTTCTACTTTCTCCATGATTCCTGTTGCGCTAAGCATCGCAAACATAATTCCTACCGTTCCTAACAAACCAACAAAGACAATACTTAAAAAATCATATTTTAACACTGGCTTCTCCTGCCGCGAGAAAAATAAGTAGAGGAGAATTTCAATTCCAAGGACAATTAATAATATCGGCCACCATGCCGTCATCACATGGACCAAATCAAAACCTAGAAAATACGAGAGAAATAAGATGAGGCCAAGGAAAACAAGCGAGGCCCCCATCGAAAACGTACCAACACGCCATGTTCTCATGCCTGTTCCTCCTTTCTTTTTCTAAAAAGAAAACCAATTCCAGCTCCGATCAAAAGAACTCCTGTTAGTGTATGCTTCCATTTTTTCATGATTTCCCTTCCTCCCTTTTTTGCTTGCTTCCGGATAACAGCTTTATACCCCCGCCAATTAACAGCACACAGACGAGACCCGTTTGAAAATATCGTTGTATCCAAAACATTAAATCAATTTGGATGATATTCGATATCATTGGAGAGAAGACAGGAATCACCACATTCATGAATAGGTAGTAAATCCCCATAACCACTAATCCAATTCCAACCCACTTCTGATGATTAATTAAGTAAGAAATAATCGGAATATCGTCAATTTCTTCCTCTCCGTATTTAGATACCTTTTGCATGGCATCAAAAAAGCTATAAAACCAGATAATTGGAATCAAGAACAAGAAAATTCCAAGTCGTAAAATATCTAAGATGTAGATTGAAAATAGAAAGGCTGCCATTAATTGAATTCCACGTTTTTGTAAGCCAAGATACAAGTGACCTGCACCAGGGAAAATGGAAAGGAAAGTGGCAATGGATTTGCTCTTCTTTCCATCTTCTCTGCGTGTTTCAAAGTCTTCAAAAATAGTTCGATCAATAAGCTCCTCACCACGCTGCCTTTTGTTCAATTGCTGAACTGAGTCGAAAAAGCCGTACACCCAGATAATCGGCAACCCTGCTAAGAAAACGAGAAACTCTGAGCGACTACTAAGAGCCGTTATGAAAATCACCATAACACCAAGTCCTAAAAATGTTGCTAACAAGGTAAGTCCACGATTCATCAGTCCTAGTTGAAAATGGCCTAAGCCTGGGACAAACGACAGCACAATCGTATAGAATCGTTCTGATTCCTGAGCGGACTGTGATTGGGGTTCATCCGGGTTCGCTACTTGTAAAACTTTCTTTTGTTTAGAGATTTGAACCCCCATATCAATAAAACTAACCAAGTAGATAAAGATACCTATCATAAAGAACAGTACTGCAATTTCCCCATTGTAATTCATCAACCAGATCACCGTACAGAACGCTAAACTAACTACAGACAATAAATAGAAAACTCCCCGAAACATATTGCCGAAATAAATATGACCGAGGCCTGGAAAGAGAGATAGTGTTAACGCCTTAGTTGAACTTTTCATTTTTTATTTGCCTCCTTTTTCTCCAAAGAATCCATCCATGCAAAAGTTTTATCAATAACGCCTTCTGTCACCGAAGGCTTTTTTTCCTTCATATTCTGTGGTGCTTCTACAGCACTTGCATACGTAGCCAGCGACTGAAACACACCTGAAAAGGTAAGCAATAAAGTAGCTGCTGCGGCTAATAAATAATGAAACACCGCCTGTTGATAAAATGGCTTTTTAGCCTTTACCGTTTGTTTTGGTGCCGCAGGTTTTTTATCGGCTGCCTTTTGTTTCGATATATCTGCCATCACCAAGTCTGTAAAGCTGGACTCATTCGAAAGGATTGGAAGTGATGATTCATGGACAGATACTGCTTGTAAATAAAGCTCCAGACATTGGTCGCATGTATATAAGTGACTTTCAAATTCCTCACGGGTCTTTTCATTTATTTCATCTTTCACGTAATTCAACCACTCATCATAACTAAAATGCATCATGAAAAATCGTCCTCCTTCCAATTCTTTTTCATCCAAATACGCGCACGGTACAGCTTCGTTTCAATTGTTTTCACTTGTACATCTTGTTCTTCGGCCAATTGCTGATAGCTTTTTTCAGCTATATAAAAACCATATATGACATCTCGATAATTCTCAGGAAGCTCATCAAGTCTTTTTCTTACGAGCCTTTGCCTTTCATTAACGATTAGTTCCTTCTCAACAGCATCCTTTGGAGTGCCTAGTGCCTGCTGCTCCAAAGCCTCCATCACTTCTTCTTTCCTTCGTGCTTGCTTTCTCTTTATATCGATTGCATGATTTACGGCTATTCTGGTCATCCAAGTCTTAAAGCCTTGACTTTCGTATTGGGAGAGAGAGTTATATATTTTCATAAATACTTCTTGAGCGGCATCTTCCGCTTCCTTTTGATCACGAAGAACAGCAAAGACGGTCCGGAACACATCATTGCGGTATTTCTCAACCAAAAGGCGAAAGGCATGATCACTGCCGTCCATTACTTTTTGTATTAACACTGAATCACTAATCGCTCTCTCCCCCTTTCTTTTGCGACCTTCACCTTAATAGACGAGATGATTGTTACAAACCCCTACACTTTTAAAAAATTATTTTTCTTTTACATAATAAAATAGTAGCACAAAAAAAACGCGCGATTTAGTCGCACGTCCTAGGTATATAGGAATATCTTCTCTTGCTTTCGCATAAATTTTAGCAACTTGGCCAAGATTTATATGTTCCATATCGGTCGCCATTTTAAAATTTCCTATTTCAGGAATTATTAAAATGATACCATTGATTTATGGTAAAATGCTATTGTTAAAAAAGATACTCTGACAAAGGAATGATGATATGCTCTGGTTGCTGCTCCTTTCCTCCTATTTGATTGGAAGCATTCCGACTGCACTGATTGTGGGCAAGCTGGTCTATGGGGTTGATATCCGCGACCATGGAAGCAAAAATCCTGGTGCCACCAACACGTTAAGGGTTCTTGGAAAAGGGTCTGCCATTTTCGTGGTACTCGTCGATATTGGTAAAGGGGCACTCGCTGCTTACCTTCCTTTATACTTCGGCCTTGGTGTTGAACCTCTTTACTTTGGTCTGATGGCAGTAGTAGGACATTGCTATCCTGTTTTTGCCGGTTTTCGCGGTGGAAAAGCCATCGCTACAACTGCTGGAACGTTAGCAGTAGTAAATTTTCCATTGGCTTTAATTGCTTATGCAACGTTCTTCTTGGTAATATTTTTAACTAAATACGTATTTTTCGGCTCCATCTCTGTAGGACTTAGCCTGCTTATTTATTCTTATTTTTCACCAGAAATTAAATATGAACTTATCTTTTTATTTTTCACTTTATTTTTGATATATCTTCACCGTTCTAATATACGCAACCTTATTCTTGGAATTGAACCCAAAATAAATGACAAGAATCTAATTAACGACCGAATTCCACCTAAGAATAACGGTTTAAAAATGTAAAAAATCCCTGGCTGAACACGCCAGGGATTTATTTTTATAAAAAGGCTGTCATGATGCTGTTGGCAACGGTTTGCCAAATGGATGAATCATTCTGATAAGATGTCCCAAGACTCTTATATAATGTCATTTGCTTTTCTTGGAAATCCGGAGCTTCCTTATCAGGCAATTCAGCACGTCCCTTTTCTACAAGAGCCTGGATTTCAGGTGCACGAGGTCCCCAAACTCCAACTTCATTTCCTTCTTGGTCAATGAAAATAAATATCGGAATCGCTCTAGATGTACCATTCGTTAAATATTGGTCCATTAACTCAAGGTTTTGATCTCGTAGAACAAATCGAACTTCCATGCCAGCCGCTTCTGCTAATCTTAATAATACTGGGTTGTTAAGCATTGCGTCACCGCACCAATCCTCTGTTAGAACAATAGCTCTTAATTTTTTTGATTGGACTGCTTCAAGTTTTCGTTTGTCCTCTTCCCCTAACTCAAAGCGTTCATAAATGGAAAGCATTTCTTCTTTGTTCCGTGTCATTGTATTAATGTACTGATCTTTTGTTAATCCCTTTTGAAACCAAGAATTTAATTCCAACATTAACACTCCCTTCAACATACTATTATCATAATCCTTTCAATCCTTCCGTACAAACATATGGATTATCCCTTTCCTACTATTATATTTTCCTATTTTAAGAAAGTAATAAATTAACAATGGAAAAAGTATTCTTTAGTTGATAGAATATTTTATATATAGATAATATTATTTTAATTTTTTTCTACAATAGGGGGAAAATCTATGTCCAATGAAACACTTCAGCTAGTATCGATTGGAATTTACATTGCCATGATGCTTTTTATCGGTTGGTATTCTTATCGAAAAACTAGCAATCTAACGGATTACATGCTTGGGGGAAGGTCTTTGGGACCTGCTGTAACCGCTTTAAGTGCTGGGGCTGCGGATATGAGCGGCTGGCTGTTAATGGGCTTACCTGGAGGAATTTATGTAACCGGTTTAGCTGATGCCTGGATTGCGATTGGTTTAACAATTGGCGCTTATCTCAACTGGTTATTGGTTGCACCGCGACTACGCTCTTATACACAGGTTGCCAATGATTCCATTACGATTCCAAGCTATCTAGAAAACCGTTTTAAAGACAATACGAAATTGCTCCGAATTGTATCTGGTATTGTTATCCTTATTTTCTTTACTTTCTATGTTTCTTCTGGGATGGTTTCTGGAGCGGTCTTTTTTGAGAGTTCCTTTGGTACGAGTTACCATACCGGACTTTATATCGTTGGCGGCGTTGTAGTGGCATACACATTATTCGGAGGATTCTTAGCCGTAAGTTATACAGACTTTATTCAAGGACTAATGATGCTGGTAGCACTACTGCTTGTTCCGGCTATTGGAATTTTCAGTACGGGTGGTCCTGCAGAAACGTTTGAAACGATTCGCGCTATCGACCCAACTAAACTTGATATGTTAAAAGGAACAACCTTTTTAGGAATTGTTTCTGCAATGGCATGGGGACTCGGCTATTTTGGTCAGCCTCACATCATTGTCCGCTTTATGGCGATTAAGACGATTAAAGAAACAAAGAGCGCCCGCAGAATTGGTATGGGCTGGATGATTATAACCCTTATCGGGACAATTTTCACAGGATTAATTGGGATTGCTTTTTTTGAGAAGAATCCTCAACATGTACTAGAAAACCCTGAAGCCGTATTTATAGAATTGAGTCAGATATTATTCCACCCGCTATTTGCTGGTTTCGCACTGGCTGCGATTCTTGCGGCCATTATGAGTACGATTTCTTCTCAATTAATCGTAACATCCAGTGCATTGGTTGAAGATTTATACAAAGTGGTAATGAATAAAGAAGCAAAGGATAAACATCTTGTTTTCTTAGGGAGAATGGCTGTCCTTCTTGTCGCTGTCGTTGCGTCTGCTTTAGCTTTCAAGCAAAACAGTACGATATTAGACCTTGTTGCCTACGCATGGGCAGGGTTTGGAGCTGCCTTCGGTCCGGTTATCCTCTTAAGTCTATTCTGGAAAAAGATGACCAATTGGGGAGCACTTTTTGGAATGATCGTGGGTGCTGTCACCGTTATTGTTTGGAAAAATGTTGGTCTTGGCGACACACTTTACGAGATTGTTCCGGGTTTTGTCCTTAACCTAATCGTCGCTGTTATCGTAAGCTTCGTTACCTATAAGAAAAATGATGTGATTGAAAAAGAGTTTGATGAAAGTGTCCGCTTATTAACAAAGGAATAGAAACTTTTAGAAATACCTGGATATCAATATCCGGGTATTTTTTTCAATCTGACCGATCGACAATTCCCTCCTTTTCTTGTTAATCAAACGTTTGATTAGTTTTGATTCAACCCCTGATATTATAGGTTTTTTTATAAAAAAAGGGTAGAATCCTGTCATGTAACTAATCATTTGATTAAATAGCGGTAAAACCCTTCAACGAAAGGCCTTTTGCCTAAATTGATTTAAAATGATTGTCGATTTATCGATTGGAATCCAGTCCATTATCATTATTGGCTGCCAACAGGTAACCACTCGACAATAATCCCCAGCGCCAAGACTAATCAAACGTTTGATTAAATTATACTTCAAGCCAAATTATTAAAAGCTTTCCATAAAAAAAGGGATGAATTATGTCGTCTAATTAAACGTTTGATTAGTTTTATTCAAGTCCCTATGGGTAATGGGTTTTCCCGGGAAAACTTCAAAAAAATATGTCGGGATTTTTTCGACAAAAAAGCTGGCAGAATAATATCTGCCAGCTTCTTATTTTATCGTTTGCTTAATTCCTGATTTAATAATTTGTTTACTATTTGTGGGTTTGCCTGCCCCTTTGTCGCCTTCATTAGCTGCCCAACGAGGAAACCAACTGCCTTATTTTTTCCATTCTTAAAGTCTTCTACCGATTGTGGATTACCGTCGAGGACCTCTGAAATGATTTTCAACAGTGTTCCTTCATCTGAAATTTGTACAAGCCCTTTTTCCTTAACGATTTTCTCAGCATCGCCGCCATTATCAATCAACTCTTTGAAAACAGTCTTTGCGATTTTGGAAGAAATGGTTCCGTTCTCGATAAGCTTAATCATACTAGCTAAGCCTTCAGGTGTTAAAGCTATTTGGTGAAGTTCTTTCCCCTCAGCATTCAAGTAAGCAGATACATCTCCCATGATCCAGTTCGAAGCCAATTTCGCCTCTGCACCTGCTGCCACAGCTCCTTCAAAGAAATCAGCCATTTCTTTTGTTACTGTTAACACCTTGGCATCATAAACAGGTAATCCGAGTTCATTTATATAACGATTTTGCCGCTGGTCTGGAAGTTCAGGAATTTCAGCAGCAATTCGTGCTTTCCATTCCTCATCAATATAGATATCAAGTAAGTCTGGTTCTGGGAAGTATCGGTAATCGTCCGATCCTTCTTTTACACGCATCAGTAAGGTAGCTCCTGTGGCTTCATCAAATCGACGAGTCTCTTGATCAATTGTCCCTCCGCTAGTGACAACCTCACGCTGACGCTTTTCCTCAAATTCTAGACCTTTACGGACGAAGTTAAAAGAGTTTAAGTTCTTTAATTCTGTCTTCGTACCAAACTCTTCTTGTCCAACTGGGCGAATTGAAATATTGGCGTCACAACGTAAGGATCCTTCTTCCATCTTACAGTCAGAAACACCTGTATATTGGATGATGGATTTTAGTTTTTCAAGATAGGCATACGCCTCATCTGGAGTACGGATATCTGGTTCAGAAACGATTTCCACAAGCGGAGTTCCCTGGCGATTATAATCCACTAATGAATAGCCATTCCCGTGACTCAGTTTCCCTGCGTCTTCTTCTAAATGAATCCTTGTAATTCCAATCCGTTTTGTGTAGCCGTTTACCTCAATATCAATCCAGCCATGCTCCCCGATTGGCTTATCAAATTGAGAAATCTGATAGGCCTTCGGATTATCTGGATAAAAATAGTTCTTCCGATCAAATTTCGTGTGAGTAGCTACCTGGCAATTCAAGGCCATTGCTGCCTTCATTCCGAATTCCACTGCCTTTTTGTTAAGGACCGGCAGCACTCCTGGATAACCAAGGTCAATCACACTTGTATTCGTATTTGGCTCGGACCCAAAATGGTTTGGGCTGGCCGAAAAGATTTTCGAATCTGTCTTTAACTCTACATGCACTTCAAGTCCAATCACCGTTTCAAATTCCATCGTCTTCACCCCCTATAATCCTGGCTTCTGTTTATGAAAATCTGTTGCCTGTTCAAATGCATGTGCTACGCGATAAATGGTCGCTTCATCAAAGTGCTTGCCGATAATTTGCAAGCCAAGCGGCAATCCATTATCAAATCCACACGGAACGGAAATCCCCGGCACTCCTGCAAGATTAACGGGAATCGTTAGAATATCATTTGCGTACATTGTTAATGGGTCATCAATATTTTCACCAATTTTAAACGCTGGAGTTGGTGTGGTTGGACCAACTAGACAATCATATTTTTCAAATACATCTTCAAAGTCTTTCTTAATTAACGTTCGAACCTGTTGTGCTTTTTTGTAATAAGCATCGTAATAACCAGAACTTAATGCAAAGGTACCGAGCATGATTCTGCGTTTAACCTCGTCACCAAAGCCTTCAGATCTAGACTTCTTATATAAATCGAGTAAGTTATCAGCATTCGGAGTCCTATAGCCATATCGAACGCCATCAAAGCGAGCTAGATTGGCAGAAGCTTCTGAAGAAGAAAGCAAATAATAGGCCGCTAAAGCATATTTAGAATACGGCAGGGAAACCTCTTCCCACACTGCCCCCTGTTTTTCAAGCACCTTTAAAGCATCTAATACAGACTGACGGACTGTTTCATTTACGCCCTCGCCAAGATACTCTTTAGGTACGGCGATTTTTAACCCTTTAACATCTCCAGTTAATGCAGAGACGAAATTCGGTACATCCACATTCGCTGAGGTCGAGTCCATTGGATCTAGACCGGATATCGCTTGTAAAAGATAAGCATTATCTTCAACTGTTCTTGTAATCGGTCCAATTTGGTCAAGGGATGATGCAAATGCTACCAACCCGAATCGTGACACACGGCCATATGTTGGCTTTAACCCTACTACTCCGCAAAAAGCCGCCGGCTGACGAATAGATCCCCCTGTATCTGAACCTAATGAAAATAGTACTTCGCCTGCGGCAACAGAGGCCGCTGAGCCGCCTGATGAACCGCCTGGTACTCTCTCTAAGTCCCATGGATTACGGGTCTTTTGATAATGGGAATTTTCGTTTGAGGATCCCATCGCAAACTCATCCATATTTAACTTTCCAATCGTTACGGTTTCCTGCTGCTGCAGCTTTTGAATAACCGTAGCATCATAGATGGGATTAAAGTTTTCTAGTATCTTACTAGCACAGGTTGTCCGGAGTCCTTTTGTGACAATATTGTCCTTTATGCCAATCGGCATCCCAAATAACAAGTTATTTGCGGAGTTGGCAGTAAGCTTCTCATCTAGTGAGTTTGCCGTTTGTCTTGCCTTTTCCTCATCTAACGTTAGAAATGCTTGTACCTTGTCATCAACCTGAGCAATTCTTTTATACGATTCTTCAACAAGATCAGTGACCTTTAATTCCTTTTTATGTAAAAGTTCATGAAGATCTGAAACTTTATAATCAAATAAACTCACTTATCTTTCCCCCTACTCCCCCATGATTGCTGGGACTTTAATTTGTCCATCCTGGTGGTCTGGCGCATTTTTTAGTACTTCTTCACGTGGCAGTCCTGTTTGCTTGATGTCCTCACGGAAGATATTTTTCATATCCAGCACATGGTAGGTTGGTTCCACATTTTCCGTATCTAATTCATTTAACTGTTCTGCAAATGTAATAATCGCGTCCAACTGTTTCGTAAACTTCTCAGCCTCTTCTTCAGTTATCGCTAATCTAGCCAAGTTTGCTACATGTTTCACTTGCTCGTTTGAGATTCGTGTCATTTTTTTACCCCCAATCCCTTTTGTGTAATCATTTTATTATTGATAATACCAAACTTTTCCGCTTTACCGCAATGATTCCCTCATCAGTATTGGCAAAAGCATCGCTTTTTAGATTGATAGCATAAAAAAAAGAGCCGCAGCTCCTGATTTTTCAAACCATTATCTACAATCCATATTCCTTGTGCAGTGTCGCTGATTCTTGTGCCCATAATAATAATTGTGTTCTTTCAAAATACTGCTTTCCCTCAATAACAATATATGGAAGCATGGGGCCATCATAAGAACCTGTAGTATTTAATATTCTTTTTTCCTCAGCCATAATCTTTTTTAATTCATCTTCTGATATCCCTAAAAGTACAGATGTTTCTTTTATATTCAGTAGTATGCTGCCTTGTACCTCGGATTTACTGGAAGAATCAATTACTTCTGAGACTGGTTTTGAAGCAAGCAGATAACAGCCTATTATGATACCGATCGATAAAATCAATGATGAAGTCAAAAGTGATTTATTTTCTAGCATATATCCATCCCCAGAATTTCAATATGTATTAAACTATTGTGGAATTTCCTCGCCATTACCATTTAAAGCCTTGACCTTTGGCCGGTAGCCTATTCCAACATAGTATCGTTTTTTTCCTTCTTTCATTATCTTTGCTTTTTTGTATTCTTCACTATCCTGATCGGCTATTTCGATGGCTGTAATATTCTCATTATTGATTTCTCCAAACACAACGTAAATATCCTTAAGAACATTACCTTTGTCATCGTACTTGGTGTAGTTCTCATGATAAATGGAATAGGTTTCGCTCTCCGCATGCTCCCACCCATTCGGACCATCATTTTTCCATCCTTCTTCATCGTTCCCTTCAAAGAAAGAAACGCCCAGTACCGGTTCTTTTAAGTGTTTAACTTCTTCCCCTTCTGCTTTCGTAGAGTACAGAACTATAGTGATTCCATCAACTTTCTTCTTGTATAAAACTTCTTGTACTTCAAAAGGGATTGTTTCTGCGATGGCTTTTTCCAGAGTTGGATATTTGCATCCTGAAAGTATAATCATTAGAACAATCACAATAAAGAGTAATTTACATTTTCTCATAATTCTCCTCCTAGATTGGTCAGAGGTTAGCAATCTAGTAATCTCTAGTAAAAAGTACAAGACAAAAAAATCCCGACTTCCTACCTGACCATTTTTCTTTTCGTTCCCATTATGAGGTTGCTATTTAGTGTACTCCCTTCCTTATTAGTGGTTTAAATGGTAATCTCCTTACTAGTATAATATTCTAATTTTTTGTTAAATTCCAGTTATACCCAAATATAGTTCAAAATACCCCCTTCTAATGAACCTTGTGAATAACAAAGGAAGCAGTCGGGATAGACTGCTTCCTTTGTGTTTATCGTTTAAAAAGTTTCGCAAAAAGTCCTTTGCTTTTTTGTGGTTCAGGCTGACTAATTTCTTTTTGGGTGATGTAAATATCTTCTTTATCAATCGCTTCGTCCATCGCAAGCAATAAGCCCACTTCTGTATCATGTTCTTTGTTGGTTACAATTTTATGCTCAATATTGTGTTTGGCTGCTAATTTTACATACTTGGATAAGACGGTATAGTCCAGATTTCCATTTAGCAAGAGATTTACCTGAGGATTTTTCTTCATTTCCTTCTCCACTTGGGGATAAATCGTTGCTTCTGCCACTTGACTTTTCTTAAGAGCAAGAATGATGCGTTCTCGTAAGGTACCTAAAAATTTCCGCCTTTCATCCGGCTTCGTTTCCAAAGGTCCATGTATTCCCTGTTGAAGGACTTCCTCCACGTTCGGCTTTTTCAAACAGATCAACTCCATTAAAAGGGCTACTATTATGTATGATAATACCCTAAAAAATGTTCATTTCCAAAAAAGTCGTCACTATCAGAGAGTATTTTCTGCTATCCGAGAGTAAATCCTGCTATCCGCCAGTGTTTCCTTGCCATCCGCCAGTGTTTCTCACCATCCGCCAGTGTTTCTTGCTATCCGCCAGTGTTTCCTTGCCATCCGCCAGTATTTCCCGCCATCCGCAAGTATTTTCCGCCATCCGCAAGTATTTTCCGCCATCCGCAAGTATTTTCCGCCATCCGCAAGTAATTCTCCTGCCAAGCCAAAAATCCCCCTCTCCATTACGGAGAAGGGGGATTTGCCGTAAGATTACTTTGTAAATTGCTCTTCTTCAGTTGACCCTTTTAACGCGGTCGTAGAGGATGTTCCGCCCGTGATGACCATGGAAACTTGGTCAAAGTAGCCTGTTCCTACTTCACGCTGGTGTCTTGTTGCTGTGTAGCCGTATTGCTCGCTGTCGAACTCAGCCTGCTGCAATTCGGAGTATGCAGCCATGCCGCGCTCTTTGTAGCCGCGGGCAAGCTCAAACATGCTGTGGTTCAAGGCATGGAAGCCTGCAAGAGTTACAAATTGGAACTTGTAGCCCATTTTTCCAAGCTCTTGCTGGAATTTTGCAATCGTTTCTTGATCAAGTTTCTTCTTCCAGTTGAAGGATGGAGAACAGTTGTAGGCAAGCATTTTACCAGGGAACTTTTCATGAATCGCTTCTGCAAAACGTCTCGCTTCCTCAATGTTTGGCTCAGATGTTTCACACCAGATTAAATCAGCATATGGTGCATAGGCTAAGCCGCGGGCAATCGCCTGATCAAGACCTGCTTTTGTCCGGAAAAATCCTTCTGCCGTCCGCTCACCCGTAATGAACGGAGAGTCGTTCATATCAATATCACTCGTAATTAACTCAGCAGCATTTGCATCCGTGCGTGCAACCAATATCGTTGGAACACCCATAACATCAGCAGCCAAACGAGCTGCGATTAAATTCCGAACCGCTGTTTGAGTTGGAAGTAAGACTTTACCCCCTAAGTGACCGCATTTTTTCTCAGAGGAAAGCTGATCCTCAAAGTGAACGCCTGCAGCTCCTGCTTCAATCATTCCCTTCATCAATTCAAAGCAGTTTAACTGTCCGCCAAAGCCCGCTTCTGCGTCAGCAACAATTGGAACAAACCAGTCGATAGAATCATCGCCTTCTGAATGAGTAATTTGATCGGCACGCTGAAGTGCTTGGTTAATTCGCTTTACCACATTCGGTACGCTGTTTGCTGGATACAAGCTTTGGTCCGGATACATATTTCCAGAAAGGTTGGCATCTGCTGCAACCTGCCAGCCACTTAGGTAAATTGCCTTCAACCCAGCTTTTACCTGCTGAACCGCTTGATTCCCAGTTAACGCCCCTAGTGCATTAACGTAACTTTCTTCATTCATTTGCTGCCAAAGCTTTTCTGCACCACGTCTAGCCAATGTATGCTCGATATCAATAGAACCACGAAGCTTAATAACATCCTCAGCTGTATACGGTCTAGTAATCCCATTCCAACGTTTATCTAACTCCCAGCTTTCTTGTAATTCCTTCGCTCTTGAATTTGTCATTTTAAATTCCTCCTATTAATCTATTATTTTTTTATAAAAGCTTATACCCAGGTAATGTTAAAAACTCTACAAACTCATCATTTAGGATCAAGCTGTCAAATAGCTCAACCGCTTCAGTGAACCGGCCATTTTCATATGCGCAGTATCCAATTTCAGCCTGTATTTTCTCTAATTCCTCAGATTTAAATTGCTCATACAGATCGGCAGTTATTTTTCTTCCATCCGTGAGTACACCTTTTGGGTGACGGATCCACTGCCAAACTTGAGCCCGAGAGATTTCAGCTGTTGCCGCATCCTCCATTAAGTTATGAATGGGTGCAGCTCCTCTTCCAGATAACCACGAAGCAATATATTGAATTCCCACATTGATATTTACGCGCACACCTTCTTCGGTAATTTTACCGTTTGGTGTCTCGAGCAAATCACTGGCTGTTATCGTAATCTTTTGTTGTTTGTTTGTATGAATCTGATTAGCCATCGGCATTTCTCGATTGAACACTTCTAGTGCTACCGGTACAAGACCCGGGTGTGCGACCCATGTACCATCATGACCATCGTATGCTTCCCGTTCCTTATCAGCACGGACCTTTGCGAATGCTTCATCGTTAGCCTGCGGATTGTCGCGAATCGGTATTTGTGCCGCCATCCCGCCAATTGCAGGTGCTTTCCGTCGGTGACAAGTTTGAATAGTAAGCAATGAATAGGAACGCATAAATGGTACCGTCATCGTTACCTGGGATCGATCTGGAAGAATGATATTTTCATGGTTACGCAGTTTCTTCAAATAGCTAAAAATATAATCCCATCTGCCGCAGTTTAAGCCTGCTGAGTGTTCCTTTAATTCAAATAGAATTTCATTCATTTCAAATGCTGCCATAATGGTCTCAATTAAGACTGTCGCTTTAATCGTTCCTTGTGGTATCCCAAGTTTTTTCTGCGCAAAAATAAAGACATCATTCCAAAGCCGCGCTTCTAAATGGCTTTCTAGCTTTGGCAGGTAAAAATAAGGACCTGTTCGCCCGGCCAGCAAGTTTTTTACATTATGGAAAAAGTACATTCCAAAATCGAAAAAGCTCCCAGAAATAGGCTTGCCATTAAGCAGCACATGTTTCTCTTCTAAATGAAGTCCACGCGGTCTTACAAATAAAACTGCTGTTTCCTCATTCAGCACATATCTTTTTCCATTTTGATTTTCATAGGAAATCGTCCGATTTACTGCGTCTCTTAAGTTGATTTGTCCCTCGACGATATTTTCCCAGGTTGGTGAAGCAGCATCTTCACAGTCTGCCATAAAAACCTTTGCACCCGAATTTAGTGCGTTGATGACCATTTTTCTTTCCGTGGGTCCAGTAATCTCTACCCGGCGATCCAGGAGGTCTTTTGGCAATGGAGCAATTGTCCAGTCCCCATTACGAATTTGCTTTGTTTCAGGAAGGAAATCCGGAAGTTTTCCGTGATTCAATTCCTCTTGGCGTTTTTGCCTGTACTGTAACAGTTCAGTTCGCCTTGCACCAAAGCTATGCTCGAGTTCCTCGATAAATTTCAAACCTTCTGGTGTTAAAACCTCATCGTATCGCGCCTTCTTGGCACCAACTACTTCAATTCCTGTTGTTTGCGTCGACATGAACGTATTCACCTCTTTGTTATAATACAGTGTATATCCATGTGTTGTATTATATAACAATGATTTTCAAAATGGAACTACTTTTTCAGAAAATTTTCAAAAATAGGTACAAATTCCCTGTTGAAGTTTTCTTAAGTATTATTTCCAATCTGACTCGTTCAGTTAAAAGGTGACTTTTTCCAATAATAATTAGCAGATGGAAGGTCATTATATAGAGGTGATTCAATATTAATTTAAGGGGGAATAGATGTTATGCCACAAATTGATGTCAACCAATTAAATCAAGCGAAAGCGAATGTAACACTGACGCAAACCCTGCTTAGTCAAGCAATTGAAAAAGCAAATTCTGATCCAACCCTAGCTCAGGAAGCAATGAAACAGGCTTCCAACGAAATATCTTCCGCATTATCGGCTGTTACACAAGCACAAAATTCAGCTAAAACCTCTCCTTTGGAATAAATGCTGAACGAACCCAAAAGGGCTGCCGATATTCTCGGGCAGCCCTCCACTTATAAAATATGTTCATAACGCTCTTTTGCTAGGATATACATGGCACTTCCCCATCCTAGCGGTGTATTGGAATTATAGCTATCTGTTCTTGCAAAATACAGTTCTGGCAAGCTCCCGTCACTGAGCATTACCTTTTCTGTTCGATTTATATAATGATTTGCTTTTTCAACATTGCCTAACTCTAAATGGCAAAGCGCCAGCCACGGCAGCCCAAATGTCCATTCCGCCTCCGTACCATAATAAAACGGAAAATCGTGATGCCTTCCTTCATGTTCAACTGTGGAATAATAGGAATCACCCTTGTAGCGGATAACCCCGCGTTCACGCAATAAGTTTGATTCAATTTGGTCTACTACCACTCTCGATTCCTCCCCCATCAATACCCCATATGGGAAGATTAAACTCAATTGCGCTAAATCAAATGGACGGTCACTGCTTTCATGTGGATAAAGATTAGCCAGGGTCTGCCTGCCCTTCGTAATCCATTCTCCTGGCACAAATACTAAATCTTTTACAGCCTGTAAGCCTGCTACACACGCCCCAACAGAACTTGAATGGATTTCCCTCCATTCTTCCCACATACCATTGTCTGCGTCTTCCCAGTACTGTACACAGCCTAAATAGCCAACCAGCTTTTGTACAATCTCGTGATCCTTATCGTCTCTTAGGATATTTTTACCTTTCTTTTGGCCCATCCCAATCCCCCAAAGGATGGCTCCAATGGCGTCATGCTGAGCATGTCCCCAAGGTGTATCTATTTCCCTTACTTCAGAAGCAGAGTATCTAGCGTGAATGTACTCCCATTGCTCTCTTGGCCTTTGAACGGTATGAATATCCAACTTCCATTCGTATTCTCTAAATAAGTCCAATATCCGGTGGTAGGTCATTTCATAAATTTGATTGTTTTTTTCTAAATACGGTAAGGACATATAGAAAGAATCTCGTAACCAAACATAATGATAGTCCTTTGACGAAGAGGCCAAATACAATCCATGCGGCAAACGTAATTGATCTAAAATTTGATAGCTATGAAATATTTTCTCATTCATCATTTCAACCCCGTTTACTTTTTACCTATCTTTCTAACCCGTTTGCAGCCTTTTTATACAAAAAAAACCGTGTATAAACTATGAAAAAGTTGTCTATGCTTACTACTATAAAAATAGATTAGGAGAGTGGAGAAACATGAAGGTTTTGATAGTAGGGGAGAATAGCAATGAGCGTGGATGAATTAAATAAAATTATTGCTGTTAAAAGGATGGACTTAGAGGAATGTGAACAAGAACTTAATAGCCGATATTACCCTTCGATAGTAAGAGTTGCGATGATGAATTACATTATGAATTTACAAGAACAATTAGAGGAGTACGATAACAACCCTATTAATTTATAAAAAGAAATGACGTGCGAATTCACACGTCATTTTCTATGTTTTGCAAAAGCCTTGCAAAATCAGCTTCGCGATTTGGACTTTTCAAGAACTCCTCATTTACGATTGCGGTTAATACTTTTCCTTTTCTAGAGGGGTCTTTCACTTCTTTTAATATTCGCTGCCTGGAAGTAAATAGGAATTCTAGATACTCTTCATACTGTTCATCAAATTGGTTTTCTAGCTGTTCCCTGATTTTCCTTGCCAGTGTTGGACTAGCACCGCCTGTTGATACAGCAATGCTCAATCGTCCCCGTTGAATCTGTGAGGGAACATGAAAATCGGATCCATCTGGGTCATCGGCAATAGTCACCAGCTGCTGTTCGCCCGCTGCCATTTTAATAGACTGATTTAACTCATTGTCATTCGTAGCAGCAAAAATTAAAAACGCACCTTCAATGTCTTCTTTTGAAAAGGACTTTTCAAGCCACTCTATCAATCCACTACTTGCCAGTCCCTTAAGTTTATCGGTAGCCTGGGGGCTAATCACGGTGATAAGCGGGCCCGTACCAAGCAGTCCGGTTACTTTTCGCTCTGCAACCCTGCCGCCGCCAATGACCACTACTTTTTTTCCCTCGAGTCGTAACATAATCGGATAGTTCGAATTCAAGTATTCATCCTACCTTTCCTCAGGCATTTCCAGGCTGATTAAGTATTCCACCAAAGCTTTTCTTGTTGGGGAATCAGGCATTCCAGCTAACACTAAGCCCGCGCGTTCAACCGCTTCTTTTGTCTGCTGTCCCATACATACCACTTGTACACTTTTTAAAAGGTCAAACACGTCTATACCGCATTCCTTCAGGCTTTCAATAAATACCTCAACAGATGCCGCGCTTGGAAATACCATCGTATTAATGTCAGCTTCCGCTAGCATTCGTTGAAAAATAGGCAGAAACTGCTGGTCTAGCGTTTTTTTACTCGTGACTAGGAAGTCGGCATTTTCAAAATCATAGTTATTATTCTCTCCGACAACCAGCAAGCTACCTTCCTGTGGCATGTCCTCGATGAGTCTAGCAAGAAAACCACGCTCTCTTAATGCGTTAATAGATTTGCTGGAGCACCCATAGAAATCAGCAGGTATCCTCCGAATATCTATCCCCTTTTCGATAACTGCATTAAAAAATTCTCCGACACTTTCAGGGGATGCGAACAAAATTTTATCGTATTCGGTAATATTACCTAGCTCAACAGGCAATATAGTCTTTTTCCATTTTGGAAACTCGATAACATCTGCGCCCTTTTCCATCAATTCCTTCGCAATGCCACTAACACTTTCACCAGTACGGGCAAGTACTATTTGACGGCCGTACAAGGGCATTTTTTCAAACCAGCTGATTTTTTCACGGAGGGAAATGACTTCACCGACAAGAATAATGGACGGGTTGCTAAACTTAGCCTGTAATACCTTTGCTGCAATATCTGTTAGAGTGCCTTGTAGTGTCTTCTGGCGCCCGAATGTTCCCCACTGAATTAAAATGACTGGCGTGGCAGCTGGTTTGCCATGCGTGATAAGATTTTCACAGATATATGGCAGATTAGCTACGCCCATGTAAAAAGCAATCGTATCAACGCCGCGGACAAGGCCTTCCCAGTCAAGCATCGGCTTGCCATCTACTGATTTATCATGCGCCGTTACGACTGCAAACGATTCTGCATGCTCCCGATGGGTAACAGGAATTCCTGCATAAAGGGGGGCTGCAATCCCCGATGAAATGCCAGGAACAATTTCAAATGGAATTTGATCATGAGCAAGGGCTGCTGCTTCTTCGCCAACTCGTCCAAAAACACCAGGATCTCCGCCCTTTAGTCTGACTACCACTTTACCTTCCAGTGCCTTTTCAACTAAAAGGTCGTTGATATTCTCTTGGCGTAAAATATGGCGGTCAGGTAATTTGCCGCAATAAATCAGCTCGCAATCATCAGGAGCAAACTCCAATAACTTTGGATTGGCAAGCCGGTCATATAAAATAACTTCAGCCTGCTGGATTGCCTCCATTCCTTTTACCGTGATTAAGCGAACATCCCCCGGCCCTGCTCCTACTAGAAATACCTTTCCTGTTTTCATCCTGCAGCCATCCTTCCAAACGCTTTATAAAAAGCTCTTATATTATAATATAAACGTTATCTCCTTCTACTTCCACCTGATAGGTCTTTACCTGGCCTTCATCTGGTGCTTGAACTTTCCCATCCGCTAATGAGATTTTCCAATCATAAACTGGGCAGAAAACAAACTCACCGCTCACTAGACCTTCGTTTATGACACCGCCTTTTGGATGCGGACTTTGGTTTTCAATCGCAAATACCTTACCCTTTGTAACCTTAAATAACGCCACATCATTATCATGTATTTTCACAGAATATCCTGCCCTTACTGGGAGGTCAGAATAACTAGCAACTAGAGTCCGAGTTTTTGTTAAAATCATTTATAATCACTCCCCTGCCTTGACAGTGTGTACGGCATAATATTTATCTTTAATATTTTCACTTTCGATTGCTTCATTCCAAGGCTCAATGTACTTTTTCAATGTTTGATCAATACGCTCATTTAATGCTTTTCTCGTTTCTTCGTTAGCAAGGACCTCTTTGACATGCTCTAGGCCAATACGTTCTACCCACTTAGAAGTACGCTCCAAGTAATTCGCTGTTTCTCGGTAATATTGAAGGTAGGCACCGGTCAATTCCATGACCTCCGCTTCTGTTTTTACCGTAGCTAACAGGTCACCCGCACGAAGATCGACACCGCCGTTACCAGCCACATAAATTTCCCAGCCTCCATCAATTCCAACAAAGCCAATGTCTTTAATTCCAGCCTCTGAGCAGTTTCTTGGACAGGCAGACACACCCATTTTTACTTTATGCGGGGTATCAAGACGTTCAAATTTCTTCTCGAGCTCAATCCCAAGTGCCATTGAATCCTGTGTGCCATAGCGGCAGAATTGAGCTCCCACGCAGGTTTTAACCGTACGCAGTGTTTTCCCATAGGCATAACCTGATGGCATATCAAGCTCTTCCCACATGCTTGGCAGGTCTTCTTTTTTCACTCCGAACAAACCAATCCGCTGCCCTCCGGTTAATTTCACCAATGGTACCTCATACTTTTCAGCAACCTCAGCAATTTTTTTCAAATCAGCCGCACTTGTCACACCACCATACATTCTTGGAACGACTGAGTAGGTGCCATCCTTCTGAATATTCGCATGCATTTTCTCATTTACTAGACGTGAGTCACGATCATCCTTGTATTCGTCCATATGAATCATTCCTAGGTAGTAGTTGATAGCAGGACGGCATTTCGTACATCCTTCTTCGTTATTCCATTCTAGAACGTTCATAACTTCTTTAACACTTGTTAAGCCTTTTTCTTTAATTTCAGCAATCAATTCTTCACGACTGATGGTTGTACAACCACAAATGCTTGTTTTTTGCGCCGCAGCTGCATCGAATTGGTCACCAAGTGTATAGGCTAAAATGTCATTCACCATCGGTTTACAGCGTCCGCAAGAACGTCCGGCATTGGTACAATGACTTACTTGATCGAGAGTAGTCAGACCCTGCGTTTTGATTGCTTCAACGATTGCACCTTTCGTAACACCGTTACATCCGCATACCAATTCATCATTTGGCATCGAAGCAATGTCGCCGCTTCCGACTTCGGCTGAACATTGTGATTCAAAAATGGACACCCCAGTGATATCCTCTTTTTTGGTCAGCATTCGGAACAATCTTGTACTATCTTTTGTATCACCATATAGTACAATCCCAACAATTCTGTTATTGCGGACTAATACCCGTTTATAGATGCCTTCGTATTCGTTGTAGACCATAATGGATTTAGTGGTACCATCTTCAAAAATTTCACCTGCAGAGTAAAGGTCCACCCCAGCCACTTTAAGTTGAATTCCAGTTACTGAGCCTTCATATGGTGCTGCATCTTTCCCACAGATTCTTTCCGCCAGAATTTTACCTTGCTCGTATAATGGCGCAACCAAGCCGTAGACAATTTCCCTATGCTCAGCACATTCCCCAACAGCATACACATTCGGTGCACTTGTTTCCATAAAGTCATTAACAACAATTCCACGATTTACATAAATTCCGCTGTCTTTCGCTACACTGGTATTCGACTTTATTCCGATTGCCATTACTACAAGGTCCGCTCTCGCAAATGTCCCATCTTTAAAACGCAGACCAGCAACGCGCTCATCTCCGATAATTTCAACCGTTTCTTTTTCCATCAAAAATTTCATACCCTGTGATTCAAGCTCAGCTTTTAGTAACGAGGAAGCAATTGGATCCAATTGACGCTCCATTAAACTTGGCATAAGGTGTACAACATCGACCTTCATCCCAAGGTTCAGTAATCCTCTTGCTGCTTCAAGTCCAAGAAGCCCGCCGCCGATTACCACTGCCTTTTTATAGTGATTCGCTGAATTGATCATCATTTCACAATCTTTTTTATCACGAAACCCGGTCACACCTAATTTTTCCGCACCCGGAATTGGCAGGATAAAAGAATTGGAACCTGTGGCAATAATGAGTTCATCATACACTACTTCACGGCCTTGGTCGGATAGTACAAGCTTTTTTTGTGTATCAATCTTGGTTACTGCTTCACCAGTAAATAACTGAATATTATTTTCTTTATACCAGTCTAATGAATTTATTATGATATCTTCAAAGCTCGTATCTCCTTGAAGGATATTTGATAATTTTATGCGATTATAGTTTGGGTGTGGCTCTTGTCCAAAAATAGTAATTTCAAATTGCTCTGGTGAAAGTTTAAGAATTTCCTCTATAGTTCTAACTCCCGCCATCCCGTTTCCGATCATCACTAGTTTTTTCATATTGGATTCGCTCCTTTATAGTGGTTTATCTATGAATTTACGTTAATGATGTTTTTCTCTATAAAAACATTGTAAATGTTGAGGGGGCTGATTGATTGTGACGTACTTCACAATTCACTGTTAGTTTGTGAATCATTTCACATTATTGTCAAATATAAATTCGAAATTGTAGGAGAAAAAAAGTTTTGGACTATTTTCAGAGGGTTATGGACTTTTTCCAGAGGGTATGGACTTTTTTTTAATAGTTTTGGACTATTTTCAAGGGGTTATGGACTATTAGACATTATTTACCATAAATCCACGAATGAAAAAGCCCAACTCATATGAATTGGGCTTTAAAAATTGGGTATTAATACATCTCAGATGTTGTTTTAGCTTGCATATGAAGCAACAAGTAGTCAGGTCCGCCTGCTTTGGAGTCCGTTCCAGACATGTTGAAGCCGCCGAATGGCTGATAACCAACAATCGCACCTGTACATGAACGGTTGAAGTATAAGTTACCAACATGGAAGTCTTCACGAGCCTGCTCAAGGTGTTCACGATTCGTGGTGATTACTGCACCAGTTAAACCGTACTCAGTATTGTTCGCAATTTCAATTGCTTCCGTGAAATCCTTTGCTTTCGTGAAACCAACCACTGGACCAAAGATTTCTTCCTGCATGATTCGTGCATCTGGAGCTAGGTCTGCAACCACTGTTGGTTGAATGAAGTAGCCTTTTGAATTATCTCCTTCGCCGCCAGTCAATACCTTACCTTCTTGCTTGCCGATTTCTACATATTCCATGATTTTCTTAAATGCATTATTGTCGTTAACAGGACCCATGAATGTTCCTTGCTCAGTTGGGTCACCTACTGTTAATTCCTTCGTTAATTCAACCACACGATTCAATACGGTATCATAAACATCCTCAACGATAACCGCACGAGAGCATGCTGAACATTTTTGGCCTGAGAAACCAAATGCTCCTGCAACGATTGATTGTGCAGCAAGCTCAAGGTCTGCCTCTGAGTCAACTACAATCGTATCTTTACCGCCCATTTCAGCGATCAGACGCTTCATCCAAACTTGACCTGGGTTTACTTTAGAAGAACGTTGGAAAATACGAAGTCCAACATCACGTGAACCGGTGAAACTGATGAAACGAGTATCTTTATGGTCTACTAAGTAGTCCCCAACTTCTGCACCGCTTCCTGGTACAAAGTTTAATACGCCTTTAGGAAGACCTGCCTCTTCCATTACTTCAACGAATTTTGCTGCCACAACAGGAGTCGTAGAAGCCGGTTTCAAAAGAACCGTGTTACCAGCAACGATCGCTGCGACTGTTGTACCAGCCATAATTGCTAATGGGAAATTCCAAGGTGAAATAATAATACCAACGCCTAGCGGAATGTAGTTATAACGGTTAAATTCGTTTGGACGGCTATTTACTGGAACACCATCTTTAAGTGCCAGCATTTGGCGGCCATAATATTCAAGGAAGTCAATTGCTTCCGCTGTATCTGCATCCGCTTCTCTCCATGGTTTACCTGCTTCTTTTGTTAAAAGGGCAGAGAACTCATGCTTACGGCGGCGAATAATGGTCGCAGCTTTGAATAATACATCCGCACGTACTTCAGCTTTCACCTTTTTCCATGATTTGAATGCTTCAACCGCTGCCTGCATAGCCTGTTCCGCAAGATCCCTGCTAGCTTTGGATACACTGCCAATTACTTCTTTGTGATTAGATGGATTATAAGAGACGATTTTATCTTCAGTTGTTATTCTTTCCCCACCGATTACAAGTGGGTAGTCCTTGCCTAAGTAACTTTCAACTGTCTTTAAACCGTTTAAATAGTTTTGACGGTTTTCTTCATTGTTAAAATCTGTGAATGGTTCATGCTTATAAGGTTGTACCATGTCTAAAACCTCCTATGTAGTAAAAACATTACATCCTTGTACATTCTAACATGTTTCTTTTATAGCTATCAATGGGCAGACCCAGGAGGAATATTTTGGTAAAAAACCCGACCAAGAAGTCAGTCAGGCTAGTAAATATGCACAAATGGTTCCGCTTCGTTTGCCTTGCGGACAATTAATGCTTCTGGTCCGTCAACCGAAGTAACACTTACCGAAACGGATATATAATCTGGAAAATGCTCGAGGACAAGACCGGTTACATATTGAGTAAACCCAATGGCCTCGGATTTCCCGTAGAACTGAATCGGAATCGTAATATCCAAATCAGTAAATTGATCTCCAATATAAAAGGCACGGCCAATGACCCCGTTAAAGTTTGGAAAATATTCCTCAACATCCTGCTTAAAGTTTAAAAAGGCTGTTACATCATCGCGGTGTGCCTCTTGAGCTTCGGTTGATGGAAATAGGAAATACTTTTCAGAAACAGGCTCCCAAGCATTTATCGTTGAGCTTCCCTTATCAACATTGGCATAGGTGAAAAAGGTGCCAGGGACTACAGATGATCGGCTTTGCTGTTCAAATAGAGCAATGGTAATCGGAACATCCTTTAGATTTTTCGTTGCCCGGAGACGTTTAAGGACTTCTTCCGCAATCTTTTTCCCTTCCCGTTCCATTTCGGCAAATTCAATTTCCCTCTCAAAGTAAGGTTCACCTACTGCAGTACGATAATAATGGACGGAATTTAGTGCCAGTCCAATAACGACACCGCCCAATTTGACTGTTTCATTTTCACCTTTGATTAGGTAATCATGCTCTAAGATGTGGGCTAAGTAGATAGGACTATTACTATTTCCTTCCTGAAAATCTGCGCTGTCTTCCATAAGCGGGTTTAAGCCGATATTTTCATCTGCTTTTAAACCCTCTTCCTTCAATTGCGCTTCTGTAAATTTACGATTTAACCATAGCCTTACGGTATTACGCTTTAACTCCTGTCCTTCACGGAATAAATAGGTTTTAGGGTCAAATTGATGCTGCGCAATCCTCATCAAACCTGTTTCAAATTCATTAATGTCATATCTAGTATTAATATTCCCAACGATTAATCCGCGTGCTTCCCCAGGCTCGAACGGTAAAATCGTCCGATAATAATTATCGGAAATATTATATTTCGGAATAATTGCTTTCTCTTCCGCCTCTTCTTTTGTTTGCACAACATTCTCCTGTTTTTGAAAGTTTGGTGCACATCCACTGAGCAGAATGACAAAAGAAAGAGCGAGCAATGAGAGTTTTCTCACATCGATACACCTCTTATTTATTTAATTCTACCAAAAGCTTCTCCTCGTCCCAAACTTCAATTCCCAGCTCCTCGGCCTTCGTAAGCTTTGAACCCGCATCCTCACCCGCGATAACAAGGTGTGTTTTCTTGCTGACACTTCCTGAAACATTTCCTCCAAGAGCCTCAATCTTCTCTTTCGCTTCATTCCTAGAGAGCTGTTCCAATTTACCTGTCAGTACGACCGTTTTTCCAGCAAAAATACTATCTGATTCTTCAACTGAAACTGGTTTTGCTCCTTTGTATAGCATGTTTACTCCGGCCTCTGTTAATTCCTTAAGCAGAGCTTCCGCTTCTTCTTGTTCAAAAAAGGCAACAATCGAATCTGCCATTTTATCGCCGATTTCATTGATTCCAATCAAGTCTTCTTTTGTTGCAGATGCTAGTTTGTCCATAGTATCAAAGCTTTGTGCAAGTGTTTTAGCTGCTTTCGCACCAACATGGCGAATACCCAGGCCAAATAAAAGCTTTTCTAATGAATTGGCCTTCGATGCTTCAATCGCTTTTAACAGATTCGTAACTGACTTTTCGCCCATTCTTTCTAAGGCTATCAGCTGATCATAGGTTAGTTTATAAATATCGGCAACATCCGAGATTAATTTTTCTGAAAAAAGCTGGCTGATAACTTTTTCACCAAGGCCATCAATGTTCATTGCATCCCGTGATACAAAATGAATAAGTCCTTCACGAATTTGCGCCGGACACTTCGGATTAATACAGCGTAATGCAACCTCACCTTCAAAACGGACAAGCTCGCTTTCGCATTCTGGACAATGCGTTGGCATTTGGAAATCACGTTCATCCCCAGTACGTTGATCGAGAAGGACATTAACGACTTCAGGAATAATATCTCCAGCTTTCTTTACAACCACCTGATCGCCAATCTTTATATCTTTTTCTCGAATTAAGTCCTCATTATGCAAGGATGCACGCTGAACCGTAGTGCCAGCTACCTTAACCGGCTTTAAAATGGCAGTTGGCGTGACAACACCTGTCCTTCCAACACTTAATTCAATATCCAAAAGAGTTGTAACGACTTCTTCAGCAGGGAATTTATAGGCAATTGCCCAGCGTGGGCTTTTCGCCGTAGTTCCAAGCTTGCTTTGGTGTACATAGGAATCTACCTTAATAACAATTCCATCTATTTCATAGGGTAAATTTGGGCGTTTATCAACCCAGCTATTTACATATTCAATGACCTCGTTAATTGATGGACACTTTCGTCGCTCTTTATTTGTCTTAAAGCCAAGGTGATCTAAATAATCGAGTCCCTCACTATGTGAAGCAGCGTCTATCTCATTGCCTCCGCCTATTCCATATAAAAAGACATCAAGGTTCCGTGAAGCCGCAATTTTTGGATCAAGCTGCCTTAACGACCCCGCTGCCGCATTACGTGGATTTGCCGCTAACTCTTCCCCGCGTTCAGCCTTTGCTTTATTTAATGCTTCAAAAGAGCTCTTCGGCATGTAAGCCTCGCCTCGAACCTCTAATGTTGCACTTTCCCGCAAACGGAGGGGAATCGATTTGATTGTCTTTAAGTTTGCCGTAATATCCTCGCCAATGGTGCCGTCCCCTCTAGTTGCTCCTTGGATAAACAACCCATCTTCATAACGTAAGGAAACAGCAAGACCATCAATCTTTAATTCACAAACATAATTGAAATCATCTCCCACCGCCTGGCGAATACGGCGGTCAAAGTCCTTTAAATCCTGTTCATTAAAAGCATTACCTAAGCTTAGCATAGGTGTGCGGTGCTCTACTTTTTCAAATAAGTCTAGTACCTTACCGCCAACACGAACAGATGGTGAGTCTAGTGTTTTTAGTTCCGGAAAGTTTGCCTCCATCTCTAGCAGCTCCTGCAATAATCGATCGTACTCTGTATCGGGCACTGTAGGTTTATCCAGAACATAGTATTCATAGCCATATTGATTTAACAGGCTTTTTAGTTCATTGACTTTCAATTCCGCTGTTTGAAGGTCCATATATTCAGCCCTTTCATTGTAAAATAATACGAGAATAGCCCCATAACAGGGGCAATTCTTTTTTTATACTTATTTATACCTTTTTTGTAATAGGAGCGAACTTTGCTAGCAGCCGCTTGATGCCGGTAGGGCTAGGGAAAGCAATATCCAGCTCTGTTCCTTCGCCTTCTCCTTTAACGCTTACCACTGTTCCAATTCCCCATTTACCATGTTCAGCTTTATCGCCGACCCTCCAGCCGACAGTATCCCCGCCAGTTGAAGCAGCTAAAGGTCTCATGACTGGTTTTCTAGGTACCGGTGTTCCAAAGGAGGTTCCTGTCGTTCCAGAAGTACGGCTTCCAAAAGAAGTCCCTGTCGTTCCAGAAGTGCTTCTTCCAAAAGAAGTCCCTCTAGAGCCGAAAGGAGTATTCATCCGTTCCTGTTTTTCCACTCCTTCTAGAAGATCTTCCGGAATTTCACTGATAAACCGGGATGCAGGGTTCATGCTTGTACGCCCATACAATGTTCTCATCTGAGCATTGGTGATGAAAAGAGATTGCTCTGCCCGAGTAATACCTACGTATGCCAAGCGCCGCTCTTCTTCCATTTCAGCTTCTTCCATTAATGATCGACTATGAGGGAAAACTCCTTCTTCCAATCCAATTAAAAAGACGACTGGAAATTCCAGCCCTTTTGCAGAGTGCAAGGTCATAAGAGTAATGGAATCTGTTTTTTCACCGTCATCATCTAACGAATCAATATCGGCAACTAATGCTAAATCCGTTAAGAAAGCAACTAAACTCTTATCTTCACTCGCATCTTCAAAGTTCTTCGTAACAGATAATAATTCATCTAAGTTCTCAAGTCTGCTTTGGGCTTCGATTGATTTCTCTGCCTTCAGCATTTCACGGTAACCTGACTTATCTAAAATATCCTCTACCAGTTCTGTTACAGATAGAAACTCTTGCATTTGAGTATAGTTTTTAATTAAATCTCTAAATTCTCTTGCACCCTTCGTAATCTTTGGACTTAATCCTAGTAACTCAACGGAGTCGAGTGCCTGAAAAATAGAAATATCATGCATGGCAGCAAAGTCAGCCATTTTATCTACTGAGCTAGACCCAATACCGCGTTTTGGCACGTTAATAATACGCTGTAAGCTGATGTCATCATCAGGATTAGAAATAAGTCTCAAATAGGCAAGCATGTCCTTGATTTCTTTTCTGTCATAGAACTTCGTTCCGCCGACAATGCTATATTCAATATTGGACTTTAACAGCACTTCCTCCATTACACGGGATTGAGCGTTCGTCCGGTAAAGGATGGCAACGTCAGAATTCTTGTACTTGCCGCCCTTTGTTAATTCTTTAATTTTACCCACAACAAACTGTGCTTCACCTTGCTCACTATCTGCACGATAGTAAACCAGTTTGTTTCCCTCTGGGTTTTCTGTCCAAAGGTTCTTTGCTTTACGAGTTGCATTATTTTCGATCACTTTATTTGCAGCTAGTAGAATTCTTTTTGTGGAACGATAGTTTTGCTCTAAGAGAATGACCGCAGCATTCGGATAATCCTTCTCAAACGAGAGGATATTGGCAATGTCTGCACCCCGCCAGCGATAAATCGACTGATCAGAATCCCCGACAACGCATAGATTCTTAAAACGATTGGCGAGAAATTTAACCAGCATATACTGTGCTCGGTTTGTATCCTGATACTCGTCCACATGAATATACTGAAATTTCCGTTGATAATATTCAAGTACTTCAGGTACACGCTGAAACAGCTGAATCGTCATCATAATCAAGTCATCAAAATCGAGAGCCTGATTTTTCCGTAACCGTTTCTGATATTCTTTGTAAACATCGCTGACCGTTTGTTCAAAATAACCACCAGCTGTTTTTTCATACTCCTCAGGACCAATCAGTTCATTTTTCGCTGAACTGATAGCCCCCAAAATGGCCCGCGGGTCATTTTTTTTCGGATCAAGGTTTTTATCCTTAAGAATTCCTTTAACCACTGATTGCTGATCACCGGTGTCTAAAATCGTAAAGTTCCGGCTAAAGCCCATTCGATCAATGTCCCTGCGCAGTATTCTTACACACATCGAGTGGAAAGTAGAAATCCAAATATCTTCGGCTGTGCCGCCCATCATATTCCTGATACGCTCTCTCATTTCACGAGCTGCCTTATTTGTAAAGGTAATCGCTAAAATGTTATAAGGATTTACACGTTTCTCAACAATTAAATAGGCTATACGATGTGTTAGTACTCTCGTTTTTCCACTTCCTGCACCTGCCATTAGTAAAAGCGGACCGTCCGTTGCTTTTACTGCACTTTGCTGCTCTGGGTTTAACCCATTTAAAAGCTTGTCTGTTAAATATTGCATTCCTTCACCACCACACCAAACATTTGTTCTTATTTTAACTCTTTATCTCCAATTAAGCAAATTTTCATCGTACACTTTTTACTGTTGCTAACGCTTGTTCAAAATGATCATAAATGGCGTTTCCAACCACAATGACATCTGCATGCTCGGCCATTTCAACTGCTTGTTCAACTGATGAAATTCCCCCGCCATAAAATAGTACCGTTTTCTCAAGTACCGTTTTCACTTCCGAAACTAATTGAGGGTCTCCATATTTACCGCTATATTCAAGATAAAAGATTGGTAAATGGAACATCTTCTCAGCCATCATCGCGTACGCCTTTACTTCTTCGGCCGTAGAATCTGCAAGTGCAGATGTCAGTTTAGCTGCCTTGCATTCTTCATTCAATATGCAGTAGCCTTCCATGACAATCTCTTCCCAATCCATAATTTCACCAAATTCTTTTACTGCCCGATGGTGAAGTCCGGTTATCCACTTTGGATCATTGCTATTTAAAATTGTCGGAATAAAATAAAGGTCAAAACCAGGGGTAACGATATCAATACTTGAAACTTCGAGGACACAAGGAACAGTATAGCGGCGAATTCGAGCCATAAGGTCAAGAACCTTTTCCAGGGTTACCCCATCTGTTCCTCCAACCATAACACCATCTGTTCCGGATTCGCATATTTTCTCTAACCTATCATCCGATATCTCTTTATTTGGATCGAGTTTAAACACATGGCGCCACTCGCGAAAATCATACATCCCAAGATCCTCCCATTCATCCTACATTACACCATTATAGCATTAGCACATTCGATAAAAAAAGAAAACACTAATTGAAATGTTAACCAAATAAAAAGCGAAGCGCCTCGCACAGGGGCGACAGGCATAAGACGAGCCGGCGAGAAGGTTGGTCTTTACCTTCTTGACGGATTGGCTTATGACCCCGAGGCCCTAGGCGCTGGAGCTGGATTAAAAGGAAAAACCGAAGAGCTATGTCTTCGGCTTTGTTTATTTTTCTTCAGTTGTTTCTTCTGTTTTAATTCGCTCTAATACCATTTCATAGGTATCATTTCCAAAATTCAAGCAGCGTTTTACTCGTGAGATTGTTGCCGTGCTTGCACCAGTTTCTGTCTCAATTTTATGATAGGTGTTTCCCTCGCGAAGCATTCTCGCAACATCTAAACGTTGTGCTAATGATTGAATTTCATTAATGGTGCATAAGTCATCAAAAAATGCATAGCACTCTTCAAGATCCTTCAAGGAAAGAACGGCTTGGAATAACTGATCAAGCTCTTTCCCGCGTAATTTATTAATTTGCATATGTTTTACCCCTTTAATTGTTAAGTATTAGTCTACATTAAATGAAACACTTGATTGAAGACCAGGATTCGTTGGAACCACATTGACCCACGTTTTCCCTTGAACAAACGGAACAACTTCACCATTTCTCACAGGAACGATTAGACCGTTATCATTTTTCCATTCTACTTCCATTACCTTACCCTTTTGCAGTAAATAACCTGATCCACCTGATTCTAAATCAATTTCTTTATGAGCAACTTCATCTATGACCTGATGGGTAGTCTCAATAATGAACAGATTATCTAACAAAATGGGCTCTTTCGTCTCATAATCAATGGTTTGCTCCCCATCAGAATAGCGTTTGTATTTTCCAATTGAAGCATCATACTCGTAAATCGAATTGAAAACACCACTGGCGGAATATGAAATACTGACCGATTTCGCTTCATCCCCCGTTACCGATTTACTTTCATCCTCTGTTAAAAATGTAAATTCAGGTGGAGTCTGATCCATCGAGTACTTCTTTTCCTTTGCACCTTTTAAAACATTTTTATACGTAATATAGGAATTATGGGGTGCTTTCCGGAAGCTTGCTCTTTTAAAAAGTGTACCGTCATAGACCATTCCATTTAAATTATCAACATAGTCACGTTCGAGCATTTTTTGTGCCTCTTCACTGGAGCCGTGCGCTATAAAAAGAGCATTCAGACCTTTTGCAAGATCAATGTAATAGTCTCTTGCACTTCGAACAGGTCCAATATTTTCGGGTTTTTCGCTTTGGAAAACAGCAAGGAACCGGGTAACATCACCTTCGGCTAGAATTTCATAAACAATATCGGCTTTGTGTAAGCCAGATTGCGGTCTTGCTTTTGGATGATTATTTACCATAACCGCCACTGCCCTGCCATCTGTCTCCGTCTCTGAACCCACTCCAGTTAATGGGTAATGGTAGGGTATTTCATTCTCTACTTCTTCCTGTACCACTTCTTTTACAGGCTCTTTTGGTCCATTCGCCTTTTCTTTATCGCTGCACCCAGAGAGCAGTAAAAGAACTGCTGTTGCTGCAACAGCCCATTTCTTCATCTTCGCGTACACTCCTATCTCTATTCTCTAAGAAATCGAGTTTATCTTATATATATCTGTCTAGCTGCAGCGCCTAGAGGCTCGGGGCAAGGCGCATTCGCTTTTCTTTTTTACTTTTACATTTTAACGCATTATCGACGGAAAGAGTACAGTTTTGTTCATTACATCATACATTCCCTGTTGGGTAATTCGAATATAGGGCAAATGAGTAGCCGAAAAAAATAACAAACTGTAAACCGGATCTGAGAAGGAATACCCCCGCTCTTTTAATTCCACAAGCAATTTCTTTTCTTCCTCTATTAAATCCTTAATCGGGAGGTTTGACATAATTCCATTAAGCCGGAGCGGCACCTCGCATACAACCTGCTCTTCCTCAACCATGACAATACCACCGCCCAATTCCTTCATTCTATCAAAGGCAGCAATCATATCACGTTTATTTTTTCCAATCAGGATAATGTCACCTGTATTGGAAAATGAACTTGCGAGTGCAGAAAGATTGGTTGCAAATCCCTTTAGCAATGTATTAATCCTCCACTTGCCATTCCGATCTAGCAGCGTGAAGAAGCATTCATCGTGGGCGGTTGACAACTCTTCGCCTGAAGCATCAATCGCAATGGAATATGGTTTGGTAATAACTGAATTCTCCATCTTTATCCCAAATGGCATGGAAAATTGTAAATCGTCAACGCTTAAGTTCCAGTCCAGTTCCATAGGCTTAAGTCCATAATCATTCCAATTAACGGAGTGGTAAGCGTCCACCATTTGTCCGTCCCGTTTTACCCATTTCCCTTTTGCTAGTACAGAATGAGGTGTTGGATTTTCAATACTTGATAAGAAGTTGATATTCGCTACACGGCCAGTTGCAATATTCCCATGATGATGGTCAATGTTGTAGTAACGGGCGATATTAACTGTGGCCATATTATAGGCATCAATTACCGGTACACCTTTTTCAATGGCAATCCGAATCATCTGATCATTGATTCCTTGCTCATAAAAAGTAGATGTTGAACCGTCTGTGTTAAACATTAACCGATCATAGGCTTGTATTCCTAATCGTTTCATATCATCAAGTAAATCCGGCAGGTCTGGACGAATGGAGGAATATCGCAATGAAACCATATATCCCTGCATTAAGCGGTTGTATACTTCTTCACCTGTCATTGCCTCATGGTCACTATCTGCTCCTAACAACATTAATTTAGCTAATGTTTTCTCCGATGCCCCTGGAAAATGCCCTTCAATCTTTTTATTCAGCCTTTTTGTCTCTTGAATCCAGTGCAGCATCATATCATCGCCGTCTAACAATTTAGGCCAGCCAGTCAGCTCGCCGCCTTGTAGAACTGCGTCATGCTCTAACCAAGACTTAATATTGCTATGTGAAAAAACATCCTCTTCATTTAAAATTTCAGTTTGCGGATCAAACCGGCACCACCAGAACATAGTTGTTGGGATGGAACGTAAGTCCTTTAATAAAGAAAACGCTTCCCTTTTCTTCAAATTCATAACCAACGACATGTTGTCATTAATGATGGTTGTTGTTCCGAACTGGGATGCATAGGCCGCCAGAGTATGGGGATTATATAATTGAAAAGGATGGGCATGCGGCTCGATATAACCTGGAACCAGAATTTCATTTGTACAGTCAATGATTTCACAGTTATCCAATTTCGGTGGCAAATTCTCGCCAACATATACAATCCGATCTTCATATATCCAAATATTTGCGCGCATCCACTGGCGAAATATTTGATTTAAATATAAGGCATTTTTTAACAAAATTGTTGGTGAAGTTTTACCATCTAAAACGGATACATGCATGCGTAAATGTTTATTTTTCCATCGATAACGTTGTTCCAGCATACGATACCCCTCCCTTTCTTAGAAGCTATCTATCTATTAAGAATGTTGATTTAAAAGTAAAGAAAGCCCTTACAAAAATGAATTTAACTTTATACTATCATATATTACTGTTTAAAGCATTAAAGAATTGGATAATGACTGTAAAATTTTTGTGAAGGAGTGAACAAAATGAATATAACGAAGAATATTGGAATTTTGAACGCATTAATCAGGATTACGATTGGTCTTACAGTTCTTTCTTGGAGTACAGCTAAAATGGTTAAGTTTCCATGGAGAGACTCTTATTTGTTCATAGCCATTTGTGGTGCGATGAAGGTTGCTGAGGGAATTGTTCGTTTCTGTCCGGTTACCGCACTATTCGAAAAATATCAGGAAATGGAGAAGCAAACACCGCTTGCCCTCGGTGATGGCTCAAGCAACATTGATGGAGATGAAGTTCTGCCATACAACCCATCCTAAACTTTTTAAATAAGAGTTTAGATTAAATGCTAATCGTGCCCCTCTTTTTGAATTTTTGGAGTTTGTGGTAACGATTCGTCACTAATCGTGCCCCTTTCCTCGACTTTTTGGGGTTTACGGTAACGATTCATCACTAATCGTGCCCCTTTCCTCGACTTTTTGGGGTTTACGGTAACGATTCATCGCTAATCGTGCCCCTTTCCTCAATTTTTCGGGAGCAACGGTAACGATTATCATAAAAAAAGCGGGCTGACCTTAGTTTAGTTGGTCAGCCCTTAAAATGTCTCGGTGATATTTACCAGATAAGTCTAATCTGCTTTATCGACGGTATATTGTTGCACTTTTATTTGTATTTATCCGACGCTCTAATAAGAGACGCGCCCGATAGCCTTCGAGCCGATATCCTTACGATAGAAAACTCCGTCACATGATAATTTCTCGAGCTCCCGGTAGACAGTATCCTGCGCATCCTTTAAACTTTCAGATTTTGCACCTACCAAGAGAACCCTTCCTCCATCAGTAACAAATTCACCTAACTCGTTTTTATTGGTTCCTGCATGAAAGGTATATACTTCATTTGAAAAGTCCGCTAATCCTTTTAGAACAGCACCTTTTTCATACTGCTCTGGATATCCTTTGGCTGCAACTACAACGCCAACCATTGCTTGTTCATCCCAAACGAGCTCAGGTGTACCGCCGTCTAAAACCTCTAAAATGGTCTGAACCAAATCGGATTTTAATCTTGGTAAAATCACTTGTGTTTCTGGGTCTCCAAAGCGGGCATTAAACTCAATGACCTTTGGACCTTTTTCTGAAGCAATTAAACCTGCATATAAGATTCCACAAAAGCTTCTTCCCTCTTGAACCATAGCCCTCGCAGCAGGCTTAAGGATGGTTTCAATTGCGGTCTCAACTGTCCCATTCGGAATATGGGGAACTGGAGAATATGCACCCATTCCGCCTGTATTTGGACCGTTATCCCCATCAAAGGCACGCTTATGATCTTGAGCGATTTCCAGTGGTATCACCACTTCCCCATTCACAAACGCCATAAGGGAAAATTCCTCACCGTCCAAAAACTCTTCAATTACAACGCGTGCTGAAGCTTCACCAAATTTTTGACCAACCAGCATTTCTTCGGTACTTTGTAAGGCTTCTTCTAAAGTTAAGGCAACCGTGACGCCTTTTCCAGCCGCTAATCCGTCCGCCTTAATGACAATAGGTGCGCCTTTTTCTTCAATATATTGCTTTGCTTCTTGATAATTAGTGAATACAGCATAATCAGCAGTAGGAATCTCATACTTTCTCATGATTTCCTTTGCAAACGATTTGCTTCCTTCGATTTCAGCTGCCAATTTTCGCGGTCCGAATACAGCTAGACCTTCAGCTTCAAATTTATCTGCTAACCCTTCAAGCAAGGGAACTTCTGGTCCGATGATGGTAAGACCCACTTCCTGTTCCTTTGCGAATTGGATAAGTTGCTCATGATTACTTTCGTCAATCAAAATACGTTCTGCAACATCTTCCATTCCGTGATTACCAGGAGCTGCATATACCTTTTCAACCAGCGTGCTTTCACTTACCTTTCGGCACAGAGCATGTTCTCTTCCGCCTCGACCAATGATTAGAACCTTCACACATCTCACCTCATTTTAGTGTTTAAAATGTCTGACTCCGGTAAACACCATCGCAATTCCATATTCATCCGCTTTTTTGATGGAATCCTCATCGCGAATGGAACCGCCTGGTTGAATGATCGCGGTAATTCCTGCTTTCGCTGCGGCTTCTACCGTATCATCCATTGGGAAGAAGGCATCAGAGGCGAGTGCCGCTCCTGCTGCTTTTTCACCTGCTTGTTTTAAAGCAATTTCAGCAGCGCCAACCCTGTTCATTTGTCCTGCTCCAATTCCAATTGTCATGTCTTCTTTCGTTACGACAATGGCATTCGATTTCACATGCTTGACTACTTTCCAGCCCAGCTTTAATGCTTCCCATTCCTGCTCAGTTGGCTGTCTTTTCGTAGCTACTTTAATCTCCGCATTTTCTAACGTAAATGTGTCCTGCTCTTGTGCAAGCAGTCCGCCTTCAATGGTAGTCAGCTTCATCTCTGGTTTCTTAGCTCCAGAGAATGGAATTGTTAATAAACGCAGGTTCTTTTTCGCTTTTAAGATGGATAAAGCTTCCTCCGTGAAGGAAGGAGCAATAATGATTTCTAAGAATATCCCATAGAGTTTGCCAGCTGTTTCTGCATCCACTTCGCTGTTAAAGGCAATAATTCCGCCAAAAATAGAAACTGGGTCTGCAGCAAACGCTTTTTCAAAGGCAGTGAAACTATTGGTACCAGTACCGATACCACAAGGATTCATATGTTTCACGGCAACAGCTGCAGGTTCAGTAAATTCCTTTACAATCTGCAAAGCTGCATCTGCATCGTTAATATTATTATAAGAAAGCTCTTTTCCGTGAAGCTGCTCTGCATTCGCAATGGAGAACGTTGAACCAAGTGGTTTTTTATAAAAAGCAGCTTTTTGATGTGGATTTTCCCCGTAACGGAGCGACTGCTTCAGCTCATATGTAACGGTTAATTTTTCAGGATTTTCTTCCTGTGCAAGCTCTGTCATATATTCAGCAATTAGGGCATCATATGCTGCTGTATGACGGAAAACCTTTGCCGCAAGCTTTCTGCGTGTTTCAAGCGTTGTACTGCCCTCTGCTTTTAATTCCTCAATTACCTGGTTATAGTCAGCTGGATCAACGACCACGGTTACATATTGATGATTTTTAGCCGATGCACGTAACATCGTTGGACCGCCGATATCAATATTTTCAATCGCATCCTCAGTTGTTACATCCGGCTTTGCAATCGTTTGTTGAAAAGGATAAAGATTCACACAAACAATTTGGATTGGATCAATGCTATGCTCTTCAAGCTGTTTTTGATGCTGTTTATCATCGTGCTTTGCAAGTAAGCCGCCATGAATGAACGGGTTTAACGTTTTTACACGTCCTTCTAATATTTCTGGAAAGCCGGTTACATCACTAACACCAAGGACAGGAATACCTTGTTCTTGAAGTGCTTTCTTCGTTCCGCCCGTTGAAATAATTTCAAACCCTAAGCTGACTAATTCTTTAGCAAACTCAGAAATACCATTTTTATCAGAAACACTAATAAGTGCGCGCTTTTTTGTCACTTTTAACTTCCCCTCTCGTTAACAGCATTTGCAGGATAGATGGATAAAGCTTATGCTCGATATTTTGTATTTTCTGCTGCAGGCTTTCTCTTGTTTCCTTTTCACTGAGCTGGACTCGTTCTTGGACAATAACGGGTCCAGTGTCCATTCCTTCATCAACAAAGTGAATCGTAACTCCACTCCATTTCGCTTTTGCCGCCAGCGCCTGACCAATCGCGTCTTTACCAGGAAAGGCAGGAAGAAGCGACGGATGGATATTAATAATTCTTCCCGAAAATTCCCTTAATAATGTTGGACCTATTAGCCTCATATAGCCTGCAAGTACAATAAATTCTACACCAAAGCTTGTTAATTTCTCCAAAACAACCTCTTCATAGGCTTCTTTTGAGCTATATTCTTTTGGATTAAAAGTAAAAGCAGGGATATGCGCAGCATTTGCACGCTTGATCGCATAGGCTCCAGGTTTATCACTAATGAGCAGCGCTATGTCCGCTTCTAGTTCTCCAGTTTTCACAACATCAATCATTGCTTGAAAATTGCTTCCACTTCCCGAGGCAAAAACAGCTATTTTTTTCATCTGCGGCCACCTAGGTCAATTCCTTCTTGCTCTGTCACCACACCAATTTCATAAGCAGTTTCCCCTGATTGGTTTAAATGATCCATTAAATCTGCGGCGATATTCTTATCAACGGCCATCACCATGCCGATGCCCATGTTAAAGATGTTATACATCTCCTGCGGTTCAATTTGTCCAACCGTAGTGATTAGATTAAAAATCGGTGGAATCTCCCAGCTTTTTTCATAGATCGCTGCTCCAAGACCCTTCGGAAGCATCCGGGGGATATTCTCAATAAAGCCACCCCCGGTAATATGGGCCATTCCTTTTACTTCAAACTTTTTTAAAGCGGACAGAACCGGTTTCACATAAATCTTTGTAGGTTTTAATAATTCTTCGCCCAAACTGCAGCCAAGCTCGTCAACGTATTCTGTTAACGCCCAATTATTAAACACCTTTCTCACGAGTGAATAGCCATTGCTGTGAATTCCACTCGAAGCTAACCCAATCAGCACATCGCCTGACTTGATATTTTCCCCCGTAATCAATTGGGATTTCTCACAGGCACCAACCGTAAATCCAGCAAGGTCATATTCATTCTCACTATATAATCCAGGCATTTCAGCTGTTTCTCCGCCAATGAGTGCGCAGCCTGCCTGCTCACAGCCGTCTGCAATTCCTTTTACAATGGCCTCGATTTTTTCAGGTTCAGCCTTCCCGCAAGCAATATAATCTAAAAAGAACAAAGGCTCTGCCCCTTGGACGACGATATCATTGACACACATTGCAACGGCATCAATACCAATACTATCATGCTTATCCATCCAAAAAGCGATCATAAGCTTAGTACCTACACCGTCTGTTCCTGAGACAAGAACAGGCTCTTTTAGGTTAAGCGCTGATAGGTCAAACATTCCGCCGAATCCACCTAACCCGCCTAACAAACCAGATCTGGCTGTTTTTTGTACATGCTTTTTCATTCTCTCAACAGCCTCGTAACCTGCTTCGATGTTTACCCCTGCTTCTCTATAAGCGTTCGCCATGATGGTCCCTCCTATTTTTGATAATAATATTGGAGCGTATCTGGATAAATCTCAGTTGGATAGTTCCCGGTAAAGCAGCCTAGGCAGAATCCATTCGTTCCTTCGGTTTTCATGATTGCCCCTACCATCCCCTCCGTACTTAGGAATGTTAGTGAATCAGCACCAATCAGCTCTCTAATTTCTTCCACTGATTTATCTGAGGCTATTAATTCTTCCTTCGATGATGTATCAATTCCATAAAAACATGGATTTTTAATCGGCGGAGAACTGATAACAACGTGTACCTCTTTCGCTCCTGCCTCTTTTAGCAAGTTAACAATTCGTCTGCTCGTCGTTCCTCGAACGATTGAGTCATCAACCATAACGACACGTTTTCCTTCCACAACCCCACGAACAGCAGATAATTTCATCTTTACTCCCTGCTCCCGTAACGTTTGGGTTGGCTGAATAAAGGTTCTGCCTACATACTTGTTTTTAATTAGTCCCATCTCATAGGGAATACCTGCAGCTTCTGCATATCCAATTGCTGCAGAAATACTGGAATCCGGAACTCCCGTTACTACATCTGCTTCAATCGGTGCTTCTACCGCTAATCTTTTCCCCATGTTTTTACGGGCTGTATGAACATTGATTCCTTGGATATTACTATCAGGTCTTGAGAAATAAACATATTCCATTGTACATATCGACTTAGTTGAATTGAACGCAAATTGTTCTGAGGTGATTCCCTCTTCATTGATGATCAATAATTCACCAGGTCTGATATCGCGGATGTATTCTGCTCCTACAACATCAAAGGCACAGGTCTCAGAAGCAACCACATAGGCATCTCCAAGACAGCCTAGCGAAAGGGGTCTTAATCCATGAGGATCGAGAGCAACCATTAATTCCTTCTCTGTTAAAATTAAATAGGCATAGGCTCCTTTTAACATCGAAAGTGCATTTTTCACCTGATCCTTCAAATGAGGATAACCACTTCTCCTGATTAAATGAGCCAACACCTCTGTGTCAGAGCTTGTTTGAAAAATACTTCCTTGTGCTTCAAGCTGATGTTTTAAGAAATTAGCATTTACTAAATTACCATTATGAGCAAGAGCAAGACTTCCAGTTTGGGAATGGAACAGCAAGGGCTGGACGTTCTCATAGCCGCCGCCCCCAGCTGTTGCATAACGAACATGCCCAATTGCAGAAGTACCCTTTAATTTTTCCATCACGTCCGCTGTGAAAATCTCTGAAACTAGGCCTTCACCCTTCACAACTCCAAGCTTATCTCCGTCAGAAACAACAATACCTGTACCCTCTTGGCCACGGTGCTGCAGGCTATGAAGCCCATAATAGGTAAGCTGTGCAGAATCTGGGTGTCCAAAGACACCAAAGACTCCGCACTCTTCGTTTAATCCCTTGATTTCAGCAAGCATGGGATAGCTCCTTTCCAGGCATCCTTTAATTCATTAACTGAAGCTTCTAAAATCGTGTTATTCTCTACATTTACCTTTAATGTGGCTGTATCATTGACTTCACCAATCAGTTTCGCTTCTACTAAACTTTCAAACTCTGATTGATGTTCTTTTTTCACGGTCAGTAGGAAACGTGATTGTGTTTCGCTAAATAATGCAGTTACTGGGTTACCTTCAATCGTGATAGTCGCCCCAAGCTGAGCATCGCCAAAAAGACTTTCAGCAGCCGCAACACCTAGACCACCTTCAGAAAGGTCATGTGCCGATTGAACAACTCCTGCACGAATAGCTGCCAACACTTGATTCTGTCTTTCTTTTTCTAGTTGAATATTAAGTTCAGGAGCTTTACCAAAAATCCGTCCGTTTTGCAGTTTTTGTAACTCACTGCCACCAAACTCATCTTTAGTTTCCCCAACTAAGTAAATAAGGTCACCACTTGTTTTAAAGTTCTGTGTGGTAATATGATCAAGATCTGTTACTAAGCCCACCATTCCAATTACCGGTGTTGGATAAATCGCTGTTCCGCTTGTTTCGTTATATAAAGAGACGTTACCGCCAATAACTGGAGTTTCTAGCACACGGCAAGCCTCGCTGATTCCATCTGCTGATTTTTCAATCTGCCAAAATACTTCTGGCTTTTCTGGATTTCCAAAATTCAAGTTATCCGTAATGGCTAATGGCACTGCACCTGAGCAAACGATATTACGTGCTGCTTCTGCAACCGCAATTTTCCCGCCTACCTCTGGATCTAAAAATACATAGCGTGAGTTACAATCAGTCGTCATTGCCAATGCCTTACGCGTTCCGCGGATTCTGACAACAGAAGCGTCTGATCCAGGTGAAACGACTGTATTCGTACGCACCATATAATCGTATTGATTATATACCCATTCCTTGCTTGCCACTGTTGGCTGGCTAAGAATTTGTTTCAATGTTTCATTCAAATCTTCAACCTGTGGGACTTCTACTTCTAATGCTTGGAATTCCTGATAATAAATTGGTTCTCTTGATGGCTTATGATAAACAGGTGCGTCCTCAGCTAAGGCATCTGCTGGGACATCTGCCACGATTTCGCCATGCTGCAGTAAACGAAGTTTTTTATCATCTGTTACTGTACCGATTGCTACTGCTTCAAGGTCGTATTTTGTAAATAGATCTTTGATTTCCTGCTCTCTTCCCTTTTTAACAACAATCAGCATCCGCTCTTGTGATTCCGAAAGCATCATCTCATATGCAGTCATACCAGTTTCACGCTGTGGAACCAGGTCTAAATTCATTTCAATACCCATTCCAGCTTTACTTGCCATTTCTGCTGAAGAACTTGTTAATCCTGCAGCACCCATATCTTGAATGCCGACAAGGGCATCTGATTGAATTAACTCAAGGCAGGCTTCTAGTAAAAGCTTTTCCATGAATGGGTCGCCCACTTGAACCGCCGGGCGGTTTTCATCGGATTGTTCTGTTAGTTCTTCAGAAGCAAAGGTAGCTCCATGAATTCCATCACGGCCTGTTTTCGCCCCAACATACATCACTGTATTGCCAACACCTTGTGCAAGACCTTTTTTAATATCTTTATGATCAATTAAACCGACACACATAGCGTTTACTAATGGATTGCCATCATAACATGGTTCAAATTGAATTTCGCCGCCAACTGTCGGGATTCCGATGCAGTTACCGTATCCAGCGATTCCAGCTACAACTTCTTTGAATAAGTAGCGCACTCGTGCAGATTCATCAAGTTCACCGAATCGAAGTGAGTTTAATAGAGCTATAGGACGTGCACCCATTGAGAAGATATCACGGATAATGCCGCCAACACCTGTAGCCGCCCCTTGATATGGCTCGATGGCTGATGGGTGGTTATGGCTTTCGATTTTGAACACAACCGCTTGGTTATCGCCGATATCAACAATTCCTGCCCCTTCCCCAGGACCCTGAAGAACACGCTCACCTGTCGTTGGGAATTTTCTTAAGACTGGTTTAGAGTTTTTATAACTGCAATGCTCAGACCACATGACCGAAAATAATCCTGTTTCAGTGTAGTTCGGTGTCCGGCCAAGAATGTTTTCAATCTGGGTGAATTCTTCATCGGATAAGCCCATTTGCTGATAAAGTTTTTCTGTCTTTACTTGATCTGGTCTTGGTTCATGCTTTAACAACATTTGCTTCCCTCCAGCTTCTTACAATCGATTGAAATAATTTTAATCCATCTGCCCCGCCTAATAACACATCAACGGCTCTTTCCGGGTGCGGCATCATCCCGAGGACATTTCCTTTTTCATTGATAATTCCTGCAATATCTTCTAAACTTCCGTTCGGGTTATCTTGGTAAGTAAAAACGATTTGATTATTTTCTTTAAGCTTAACGAGCGTTTCTTCATCACAATAGTAATTTCCTTCACCATGAGCGACAGGGATTGAAATGGTTTCCCCTTCACGGTAGGCGGTAGAAAACATCGTCTGATTGTTCACTACCTTTAATTCAACCGGTTTACAGATAAAGGATAGACTTTCATTTCGTCTCATGGCCCCAGGCAGTAATCCTGCTTCCAATAAAATTTGAAATCCGTTGCAGACACCTAGAATCGGTTTCCCTGCTTCCGCTGCTTTTACGACTGCTGGCATTACCTTACTAAAACGGGCAATGGCGCCTGTACGTAAATAATCGCCGTATGAAAAGCCGCCAGGAAGTAAGATTCCATCAAACTCATCTAAGCTCTCAGTGTCATGCCATACATATTCAACCTGTTCACCAAGTTCATCCTTAATCGCATGGTACATATCGATATCACAGTTAGACCCCGGAAAAACGATGACTGCAAACTTCACTGAGGAACACACTCCTCTACTTCATAACGGTAGTCTTCAATGACTGTATTTGCTAATAGCTTGCTGCAAATCTCATTGATCACTACATCAAGGTCACGCTCTGATTTTTCAAGGGTTAGTTCCATATATTTACCGATTCGAACATCGGATACTTCCGGATAATTTAATGAGTGGAGTGAATGAGTTACTGCCTTACCTTGTGGATCTAATACACTTTCTCTTAACGTGACATACACCTTTACCTTAAACATGCTGTTTTCCCCCTAATCTGGCTAAAATGGTTTCATAGGCTTCTGTTAAACTTCCAAGGTCACGACGGAACACATCTTTATCGAGCTTTTCATTTGTTTTTTTGTCCCAAAGTCTGCAGGTGTCTGGTGAAATCTCATCTGCTAATAGAATCTTGCCTTCATGGTCCTTACCAAACTCTAGCTTGAAATCGATGAGGTTAATGCCTAGCTCGGTAAAAAAGCTTGATAAAACTGTATTAATTTTTAGTGCTTTTTCTTTTAGGCTGTTTAGTTCCTCTTTTGTTGCTATGTTCAATTCATAGATATGGGGTCTGGTTAGTAATGGGTCGCCAAGATCATCATTTTTTAGATAAAACTCAACTAGCGGCTTTGTCAGTTCTTTACCTTCTTCGATTCCTAATCGCTTTGAAAGGCTTCCCGCAGCGACATTACGAACGACAACCTCAAGCGGAATAATCGTTACTCTTTTAACCAGCTGCTCCGTTTCAGAAATTCTTTTAATGAAATGCGACTCAATTCCCTGGTCTTTAAGCTTTAAAAATAGCAAACTTGTAATTTCGTTGTTTAAACGGCCTTTACCCGTGATATCTGCCTTCTTTTGCCCGTTGAAAGCTGTGGCCGAATCCTTATATTCAATTAAAACAGTCTGTTCATCATCGGTACTAAAAATTCGTTTCGCTTTTCCTTCATAAAGAAGTTCTCTCATAAAGAATGCCTCCTAAAATTGCAATATTGGGAATCTTCAAGATAAGTAAAGGGTGCTAATGCACCCCCTATTCATTTTTTAATCGTTTAACCCTAATCGGCCAAAGATGGTATCGACATGCTGCAGGTGGTAGTTGTAATCAAAGCAGTCTGCAATTTCTTCCGCTGAAAGCAGGCTTGTAATTTTCGGCTCTTCTTCAATCAAACCGCGGAATGGTACTTGATTATCCCATGATTCCGCTGTTTTTGGCTGAACCGTATCATAAGCCTCTTCACGTGATAATCCCTTATCAATCAACGCTAAGAGGACACGCTGGGAGTAAATCAATCCTAACGTCCGGTCCATGTTACGAAGCATATTTTCTGGATAGACAGTTAGGTTTTTAATAATGTTGCCAAAACGATTTAACATGTAGTTCAAGGCAATTGTTGCATCCGGTAAAATGATCCGTTCTGCAGAAGAGTGTGAAATATCGCGCTCATGCCATAATGGAACATTTTCATAGGCTGTCATCATATAGCCGCGAATCACACGCGCTAAACCTGTCATATTTTCGGACCCAATTGGGTTGCGTTTATGCGGCATCGCAGAAGATCCTTTTTGTCCTTTTGCAAAAAACTCTTCCACTTCACGCGTTTCACTTTTTTGTAAACCGCGGACTTCAACGGCAAACTTTTCAACTGAAGTTGCAATTAAAGCGATTGTTGACATATAGTGTGCATGGCGGTCGCGCTGCAAGGTTTGGGTTGAGATTGGTGCAGGCTGGGTACCCAGCTTTTCACACACATATTGCTCAACAAATGGGTTGATATTAGCGTAGGTTCCCACAGCTCCGGAAATCTTCCCAAACTCAACACCAGCAGCTGCCTGATTAAAGCGCTCCAGGTTTCGTTTCATTTCTTCATACCAAAGTGCGAGCTTTAAACCAAAGGTAGTCGGTTCCGCATGTACGCCGTGCGTACGCCCCATCATGACGGTAAATTTATGTTGTATTGCTTTGTTCTTTAGGATTTCAATAAAGTTTTCAAGATCCTTACGGATAATCGCATTGGCTTGCTTTAATAAGTAAGAAAGTGCGGTATCAACTACATCCGTTGAAGTTAAACCGTAATGCACCCACTTCCGCTCTTCCCCTAACGTCTCGGAAACTGCGCGAGTAAAGGCAACCACATCATGTCTTGTTTCTTCTTCGATTTCTTTAATCCGTTCAATATCAAAGGATGCATTTTCACGAAGCTTCTTTACGTCCTCTTTCGGAATTTCACCTAATTCTGCCCATGCCTCACAGGCAAGGATTTCAACCTCAAGCCAAGCTTTAAAGCGGTTTTCCTCCGTCCAAATCGCACCCATTTCAGGTCTTGTATAACGATCAATCATCTTTTGGCCTCCAAACTTTTTTCTTCCCAAATTAAGGTTTTTTCAACTTCTTCGATTACACTCTCAAGAGAATCGCATAGTATCGTAACATGCCCCATCTTTCTTTTTACCTTAGGGTCTTTTTTTCCGTACAAATGAACTTTCCAATCTGTTACGTTTGTTACATTTTCTAACACGTTTTGAACATGCTCTCCTAATATATTGACCATAACCGCAGGTTTTAATAGCTCTGTCTTACCAAGGGGCAGGTTACACACAGCCCTAATGTGCTGTTCAAATTGTGACGTTTCACAAGCTTCAATTGTATAATGCCCTGAATTATGCGGTCTAGGAGCGAGTTCATTTATGTAAATGATGTCCCCCGCTGTTAAAAACATTTCAACCGCCAGTGTCCCAACTAACTCAAATGCATTAGCAAGCTGTATTGCTGACTGAATTGCCTTGTTCTCTGCTTGTTTACTAATACGTGCCGGCGCAATGGTTTGGTGGAGAATATTATCACGATGAATATTTTCTCCTACCGGAAATACTGCTGTTTCACCATTTGAATTTCTAACGATAATAACTGAAATTTCTTTTGTAAAAGTAATCCATTTTTCCAAGATACATTGGCCGTTAACTAAAAGCGCTTGAACCTCTTCAATATCCTGAGGTCCTTTAAGAACAAATTGCCCTTTACCGTCATAGCCGCCTCGTGCTGTTTTCAATACAACGGGATAGCCAAGACGTTCACAATTTCCCTGAAGGTCATCAATCGAGTTAATCACGGCATAGGGTGCCACTTGAACACCTGCGTTTCCAATTGCTTCTTTTTCTTTCACTCGGTCCTGAGTAATCTCAAGTAAACTCTTACCCTGTGGCACATAGGCTTGATTACATAGCCATTCAAGTGCTTCAGCATCAATATTTTCAAATTCGTAGGTAATGACATCACTTACTGCGGCTAAGTTCCTAATCGCTTCTAAGTCATCATAGTCGCCAACTACCTTATAGTCTGCTACCTGCCCGCACGGTGAATCCTCCACTGGATCAAGAACTGCGATTCGATAACCCATTGCTCGAGCGGAAAGGGCCATCATCCTTCCCAGCTGGCCGCCGCCGATTATTCCTATTGTCTGACCCGGTAAAATAGTTTTATTAGACAAGCTGATCACTACTTTCTATTACCGTCTTTTTAGACTCCAAGCGAACTTGTTCTAGTCTTTCTTCTAGTTTCGAATCATTAATCGATACAATCTGGGCTGCCAATAACCCTGCATTTGTTGCACCAGCTTTTCCAATGGCCACCGTCGCCACCGGTACGCCTGCTGGCATCTGTACGATGGACAATAATGAATCCATTCCATTCAATGCCTTCGATTGAACAGGAACCCCGATCACTGGTAATGTAGTTTTGGCTGCAACCATACCTGGCAAATGAGCGGCACCGCCTGCACCTGCAATGATTACCTGGATGCCTCTTGCTCTTGCATTCTCAGCAAATTCAAACATCAAATCAGGTGTACGGTGGGCTGAAACCACCTTCTTTTCATAAGGAACTTCTAACTGGTCTAGGATTTCACAGGTATGCTTCATCGTTTCCCAATCTGATTTACTTCCCATAATTACCGCCACAATCGGATTCATGTTCTCTCCCCTTTGTTTAGCGCGTACGCTTTTCTTACTTACCAATATAAAAAGCCCAAACAGATACTTCCCCAATTTCATGAAATGAGAGAAAGTAGTCTGTCCGGGCTGAAATCGGCACAGTAAATGACCATGAAACGAGTGAACGTTTCCGGCATTTCCACTTCCCCTCATAGTCCAATCATTTACGGTAATTGGGTAGATACTTATGGGCCATATTCCCATTATTATACGAGGGTGTTACGTTATATATTTTTTTGACACCTTTATATTACAATTTTAGGCGCAAATGGTCAATAAAAACGAACGATTTTATTTCTTTTAAAAATAACGTTCGTTTTTACTCCGGACTAACAGCCTCAAATACAATCTGCCTTCCAACCGGTTCGTAGGTAGTTTCTTTTCCATTAACTACCTCCTGAAAGATAGGTTTTTCCGTACGGCGCACCGGAACATACCCCTGTTTTTTCATCCGCTCCAAACAAGCTTCGATACTTTCATTTTCTTGTACTTCAAATTGCATTTTCTTTTTACTCATGAAAATAATTTCCCTCTTTTCACAGATTTCACCCAGAATCCCCCATGGATTGACTTTGGTTCATAGACAATAATGAAGGCTTTTGGATCCAGCGACTTAATCAAGTCATATAATTTCAGTTCAAATTTTCTAGGTGTTAAGATTTGTAAGGCCATCCGATTTCCCTCTAGACCATTCGCCTCCCAGTTTGTTACACCATAACCTTTTTCTCTTAACACTTTAGGCAATTCTTTATCATATTCTTTTGTAATCACATTAACCGTAATATAGCCTAATGCCAGCTTTTCTTCTATTTTCATACCGACTATAACCCCAATTCCATAACCTATCGCATAAGCAATCAGATTTTGGATTTCATCAAGATTATTTAAAACAAGACCGAGGCCTAACACATAAATAACGACCTCAATCATACTAAGAAAAGCCGCCAAATACCGCTGACCTTTTAACGTTAGAATCATTCTTATTGTAAAAAAAGATACATATACAATATTGATAACCAAGATAATCGCAACCATCATAAAGCTATTCTCTAACACAAATACCCTCCTCTTCCACATATTTAATATCGTTTTTGTTAGTTTAACCCTTTTTATTAACTTTTTCATTAATTTAAAAAAAGACCTGACAATTTTGACAGGTCCCCACTTCTTCCTTCTAAATTAACGTTTTTTTCAGGTTTCTTAAATAATTGTGGCGAATGAAAAAGAAATAAATGACTTGCGCAATAAAAAAGCATGCAAGGACTATGATCATCTCCGTTGCAATCGACATCGTGAAAAGGCTTTGCAATGCCATGTATGCAAAAACACTGTGAATCATTGCTACGATGATGGGAACAAAGAAAAGAAGGACAAGCTGCTGCGTAACGATCTTGTTAAGCTCCCCGTCTGTCAATCCCACCTTCTTAATCGTTAAATATAAGCGGCGATCATATTCTAGGTCTGCATACAGACGGAAATAAAGGAAGCTTCCGGCTGCAATAAAGAAGACTGCACCGATAAGCAAGGCCACAAACAAACTCATCCGATACATGCTCATTTTAAGATTATATAAGGTGCCGCTAACCATTAAGGCGAATTCTTTTGAATCAATAGCCTCATCATCTCTAGGAGCATAAGCAGCTCCATCTTCTACAAGATGATCGGCGATTCCCTCTGTTTTTTCAAACTCATCTGTATAAAAGCCGGTAAATGTATCCGTGCTTACCGCTGAAAGTTTTTGAAACAATTCATCACTAATCACAAGACCTTCACTAAACAAAATTTGATAAGGAAAAACAACATGTTCTGTTTCTTTATTTTGTAGAAGCTTAATTTCCTCTTGTTTTAACGTATAGGTCTGCGGATCAAAGGTCTCTAGTGACGATGTTAGCAAGGCTAAGCCTTCAGTCCCTGTTAAATCCTGTTCCGTAAAAGTATAACCAGCCATTTCTGAGGATTTTTTATAGTCAGAAAAGGCTACGACAGGTACCCACTCGCGTGCATATTCGTCAGATAAATCAGTTATTTCAACATATTTAATAGGAATTTTTAATGTAGAATAATCTACTTTCTTCTCTTCTAACTCCTGTTCGATTTGTTGTAGGTTTTGCTGGTGGATAGGGTGTTCACCCTTCGCAATATAACTTATTGCTGCGGGATAATTCTCGCGAAATTCCTTAGTCATCACATTCATGGATGCAAGTGTCCCCACCGCACAAAAAGCGACTGTGGAAACAATCGTGACCATGAAAAACATCCGGGCATTATCTTTTAATCGATATGCAAGACTTGAATAGGTAATGATATTTGTCTTTCTCCAAAATAATGATCGGTTCTTCTGGAGCAATTTAGTAAGGAACACCGACAGCTGGGTATAAAAGAAGTAGGTTCCGATAATGGTCATTGTAATAACAGGAAGTATTCGCATAAACATCGTTTGAAGCGTGGTTGTTGCTGCTAAATAATAACCGGTGATTAATAATATTGCAGACAAAATGGAAAGCACCTTAGAAACCTTTGGATCTTTTTTAGGCCTTTCTCCTGCCTGAAATAAATCAATTAACTGATTAACCCTAACCAAGGCCGTGGTAAAAATAGAAATACATAGGAATAATACTAAAAAGGCTCCGATCGTCCATCCTAGTGCTTTACCTGATAAATAGAATGGCAGTAACTCAATCCCAATCATTCTCGAGCCGATCATCAAAAACAATTTACCTGTGATGATTCCTGCACCAATCCCCGTAATAATGGCGGCAACGCCAATCAGCATATTTTCTAAAAAAACCATAGTGTTCAACTGGCTTCTCGTCATGCCGTGCATCATCAATATCCCAAATTCCCGCTTTCTAGTTTTCAAAAAGGTGCTGACAGAATACAGGACAAATAAGAAGGAGAAAATATACATAATCACTTCAGCTGCTGTCATTAATTCAATCGCTGCAGCAGCTGTTACACCCTTATTAATATCCGGATTAAAGATAAACAGAGCATAAACAAAGAAAATCATCACAGAAAATGCACTGCTTAAAAAATAGGCGGCATAGGTCCGTTTATTGCGGATAACGTTTCTAAAGGCGAACTGTTGAAAGGTCATGACTGTTCCCCCCTAACAGCGCCAGCATATCGATGATTTTTTGGAAAAATGCCTGGCGATTGTCTCCCCGGTAAATCTCATTATATAGCTGTCCATCTTTTATGAAAATAACTCGGTGACAATAGCTCGCTGCAACCGCGTCATGGGTTACCATTAATGCCGTCGCCTTATCTTCTTTATTAATCGTCGAAATGGTTTCCATGACATCCTTAGCAGATTTTGAATCTAAGTTACCAGTTGGTTCATCCGCTAAGATAAGCGAAGGCTGGTGAATAATCGCCCGAGCGATTGCCGTTCTTTGCATCTGCCCTCCAGAAACTTCGTATATGCGTTTCTTTAAGATTGAATCAATCCCGAGCTTTTGCGCAACATAATTAAGCTTTTTATCCATCTCACTGACCTTCACTCCATCTAGCGTTAGTGGAAGGACAATATTTTCCTCTACGGTTAACGTATCTAGTAAATTAAAATGTTGGAAGACAAACCCAAGTTCATGTCTGCGAAAAAGAGCTGTTTCCTTTCGATTTAATTGATGTGGATTTTTACCGTTGATTAATACCTCACCAGAACTGGGCTGATCGATGGTTGAGATTAGATTTAACAGGGTCGTTTTTCCGCTCCCTGACGGCCCCATAATCCCGACAAATTCACCTTTTTCGATTGAAAAATTAATATTTTCTAAAGCTTTATGCGCCACTTTTCCCTCATATATCTTTGCTAATTGTTTTACAGTTAAGATAGACAAGACCTTCACTCCCTGCTCTTTATTTCTTGACTTTATTCTAGCTTGTAAAGGCCGGTCCTAACCATTTCCTAAACTTACAGTTAGCTTACAAGATTGTAAGGTAGATTGTTAAAAAATAATCCGGATAGTTGTTCCCTTATTTACCGTGGACTCTATCTCCACTTGATGTCCGAGGTTATCGCATATCTGCTTAACTAGAAAGAGCCCCATTCCGGTTGACTCTTGAAAGTTCCGGCCATTTTCACCTGTAAAATAGGGATCAAAGACTCTTGGCAGGTCACCCTTAGGAATTCCGACTCCTTCATCCTCGATTTCTAACACAACGTTCGTACTCCGTTTATAGCCTTTAAGGTGAATTTTTCGATTATCTCCAGATGTATAACGCACCGCATTCGTAACAATCTGAGTGATGGCAAAGCTCAGCCACTTTTCATCGGAGGCAATCATCAAACTCTTATCCACCTCTACAGAAGGAAAAACACGATTTCGGATAAATAATCGTTTTTGATTGGAGGTAACCGAGCGTACAACCTTTTCTAAAGGGAGCATTTCTACATAAAAATCATGTTCAAATTCATCTAGGCGGGCTGTATATAACACCATATCCAGCCCTTTTTTCAAACGGTCCAGTTCATCACCGATTGCCGTGAAGCGTGGTTCATCTTCATCCTGTATCATCAAATGAATAACAGACAAGGGGGTTTTCATTTGATGCACCCATTGATTAATAAACTGAATATGATTCTTTAATTTATGCTGATGATGATGTAAACCATTTTGATACTGACGGTATTGGCTTTTCAATAACAGTTGTAGACTTGCTGCTAATGGAGCCCTAGAACCAGCCTCGGGAATTTCATCCAAAGGGGTGTGTGGTTCTTCTAAACGCTTGTAAAAGTTTCGATGGGTTAGATACCTGTAAATCAGATACCCGGTAAACAAACAGCCGCTGAGGATTCCTGCATACAAGCTAATCGAAAAATTTCGGTACCCATCCAGCCAAAAAACAAATAAGATAAGAACTAATTGAGTGATATAGATAATAATTAGGGGAATTTGTTCCTTTAAGAAAAGTTTCAAAAGTGTGTCCCCCAATTAGAAGAAAGACGATATCCTTGTCCACGAATCGTTTGCAAAGCATCCACAATATTCAATTCTATCAACTTTTTTCGTACGCGTGTAATGTATACATTTAGCGTATTGTCATCAACAAAAACTTGATCATCCCATATTTTTTCAAGCAAACGGTCACGACTTACGACTCTCTCAGACCTCCTCATCAATTCTTCTAAAATCTTGCCCTCTGTATGACTGATTTCTATCTTTTGATTTTGATAACTCAAAGTTAGTCTTTCTATATCTAGTCTTAATCCCTCTACATCGATGAATCGATCACCTTGAGAACTAGCGAACTCCCCGTATGCACGACGAAGCTGGCTATTGATTTTGGCTACCGCTATATCGTAATCAAATGGCTTTGTAATATAATCATCCGCACCATTTTCCAGAGCCATCACCTGGTCCATCTTTCCTTCTCGGGCAGAAATAAAAATAATTGGACATGTGGATACCTTGCGAATTTGCCGGCACCAATAATAGCCATCGTATTTAGGTAAATTAACATCAAGTAAGACCAGGTGTGGGGAGTATCTTTCAAATTGCTCTAAAACCGAATCAAACTGATTAATTGGCTGGGTGTCAAAGCCAAACTTATGTAAATGTTCATCAAGCAGCGTTACAAGTTGTTTATCATCCTCAACAATAAAAATTTTGAACATATTTTTCTCCTTATTTTGGGAATTATAAGATTTAAAGATATTTTAGGCGGGTGTACGAATGAAAAAGATTCTCTTCTTGATTTTTACGATATTTATCTTCCTTCCAGTTTCCGCATCAGCAGAACCAAAGGAAAATCTGAAAGCAGCTTTTGTAAGAAACGATCATTTATGGCTAAAAATAAGGGATAAGGAAGTGAGAATTTCTGATGCTGGCTATATACGATATCCAAAATGGTCATTCGATGGCAGCTGGGTTGCCTATTTGAAGGGAGCCAAGGAAGGGGATGTTATGGACCTTTGGCTCTACAACAGTAAGAGCAATCGACATTTTAAGGTTAAAGAAAATGTTGGTGATAATTTCCAATGGTCACACAGTGAAAATAAAATTGGTTTCCAAGTTGTAAAGAATTTATTTATTTTAGATACCAGCCAATTAGGCTTATTCATCCCTATAGCCAAAAACATTGAAAATTTCTCTTGGCAGCCCACTGGCAGTGGTTTGCTTGTGTCAACAAAGAAAAGTCCAAAACTTGATTCAGATATTATTTTATCAAAAGTTATCTTGAGAAAAAAAGAAAAGCCTATTATTAACCATTTTTATACCATTAAGATTGATGAAAATGAAACCTTTGCCTCTACAAGTGAATTTAAATGGTCAAATGATAAGAAGTGGATTAGCTTTCTGTTAATTCCTACCGCATCTCTATCGGCTGACGGGAATACTTTATGTATCCTCTCCTCTAACGGAAAAATATTTCAAATGGCAGATGAAATGTTAAATGAACCTGCTTGGATCCAATGGGCTCCCTTTAATGGGCTGTTAGGATATGTAAGTGGTGTTGGCCGAGAAGCAGCCATCAATAAAAGAATGCAGGTTATCAAACTCCCATCTATGAAAACGGTCTTGTATACACCAAGGGGCTCTGTAGATCGTGACTTTACCTGGCAAAATAATCGAACCATAGTTGTCTCGCGTTCAAAGGAAAATGGATCAGCGGACTTGGAGCAAAGAGCATTGCCAAGCCTATATAGGATAAACCTTTCAGATAACACTCAGACTCCACTCACTGTTCCATCAGAAAAAGATGGCGATTTCAGACCAAAAATCGTCAGGAATAACCTATTTTGGATTAGAACTGATAGAAAAAATGCCCATGTGATGGTTTCTCCAACCTATAAAATGAAAGAAACAATTTGGATTAAAGATATTAGTTTGGGGAGCTCCTATTATGAAAAATGGAGCTGGGATGAGGTATTTAGTTTATATACAGGACGCTAATTGATTGGAGGGCCAGGCAGGTTTTAGTGCCCGGCTCTTTCCCCAATGTTATTCTTCAATTAACTTATTGGTTAGTGTACCTAATTTTTCAACTTCAACCGTTACGACATCACCAGGCTTCAAGTAAACTCGCTTTTCCCGTGGATAACCTATGATAACCCCCTCTGGAGTTCCAGTAAGAATGACATCTCCCGGTGTGAGAGTCATGTGCTGAGAAATATAGCTGACAATTTCATCTACATAAAAAATCATATCCGAGGTATTGGAATCTTGACGTTTTTCCCCGTTCACATATGTTTTTAATTGTAAATGGTTAGGATCAGGTACTTCATCTGCTGTAACAAGATATGGACCTATAGGGCTGAAATCATCACATGTTTTTCCAAGTAACCATTGATGTGTCTTTTTTTGGAGGTCACGCGCTGATAAATCATTAGCAGTACAATAACCAAATACATAATCTAATGCATTTTCCTTACTTACATACTTCGCTTCTCTCCCAATAACTACCCCTAATTCTACTTCGTAATCCAGCCTTAGGGTCACTTTTGGTACAGCTATCTCACATTTATGTCCTGTTAATGCATTATTAAATTTGCTAAATAATATAGGTACTTCCGGATAGGGAGACTTTGTTTCGTCAGCATGTTTCCGATAATTTAATCCTATACAAATAATTTTGTTCGGTTGCGTGACACAAGGTCCCCACTCTATATCATCTTCATCTTTTACATAATTTGGTTTGCTATCAATTGGCAGATTTGCAATATAGTCCTTGATTGCAGTAAGAGCTTCTTTTCCGCCCGCGATTACCTCCATGATATTTGTATGTACTTGATTATTTGGATTTTCTTTTAACGCCTCTTCAAGGTCAATTAGACCATTCTCAGTTTTAACCCCTAACACATACTTGCCTTCTTTTTTTATCGTTACTAGTTTCATTGAATATTTATCCTCCTTGATTTGAGCTTCCTTACCAACAGATTTCTCTATTCCATCCTTTTTATCCTTCTTAATGCTTTAATTAATTAAAGTGTTTTTTGTATTATCAGTAAAAAAATAGCGTTTGATTCCGTTTAATCGCTATTCGTTACCGTTATCACTGATAATGGCATTGAACGGGCATGAATAGATGCTATTCGTTTCCGCTTTCTCTAAAAGTACCACCACACGGGCACGATTCTCAATCCATTTTTTATTTTCAACCTGTTGTCCTTTCGGATAACACAAAAAAACACAACCCTTATCAGGTTGTGCTTCGTTTTGCCTGGCAACGTCCTACTCTCACAGGGACAAAGTCCCAACTACCATCGGCGCTGAGAAGCTTAACTTCCGTGTTCGGTATGGGAACGGGTGTGACCTTCTCGCCATTGCTGCCAGACTATAAAATTGAGGTATCATTCCCTCAAAACTAGATAATGCAGAAGAAGTTGTAAAACGAGTTCGCTTTTAAAAATTGGTTAAGTCCTCGAACGATTAGTATCAGTCAGCTCCACATGTTACCACGCTTCCACCTCTGACCTATCAACCTGATCATCTTTCAGGGTTCTTACTAGCTTGACGCTATGGGAAATCTCATCTT
>NZ_JBUESO010000022.1:0-59068 GCF_055502545.1 Bacillus sp. CZDM1
TTTATCTTGCCTATTCATTACAAAAAACCTTTGTTTGCTTGGCTATTATCAATAATAATTATAGTATTGTTATTAAGCATTTTTGATGTGAAAATTAGTGAAATGAAATAAAGCTTGAGATGAGAAATAAGCGCTTTTTATATTATGAAAGCTAACATTGTGAATAAATGTACTTAAACTATAGGGCAGTTATATACAGTATGATTTTCCACCGTATTAAACGTAAACAAAGATACGAAAATGGTGAGTTTACTATCTTTGTAGAAGCATTATATACAGTAAGTAATTATAGTTATTAACATTAACAAACATGGTGTTTCTGGCAATTAAATGATGTCTGTTTTGGCAGTATTCTTATTGATCTTACGAATTAAATCTCCAAGAGCAACTGTATAATTGTTAATATTTATACATATTTCTGAAGCAGCTTTACTGTACTAACGGTGCAGTTTAGTGGAACAAGGGAGATGGAATTTTTGTTTTCTTTGCCCTATGAGCAGCAAATGAAAAAGCTAGGAATCGTTCCTAGCGTCCAGTTTTTACATATTATTTATTTCTCCTTCCTGTTGGCGAGCGAGTCACGGTCACTTGCTGTTGGAGGCTGCTCTAACCATCCATTTTTTATCATTAGGTTTGCTCCGTCTTCTGCAAATTGTAAAAGCTCTAAAATTAGTCGTATGTAATGAGCACCTAAATCTCTTCTTGAATTGACACTCAATGCGGAACCATAAAATGAAAGGGATAATTGTGTAGACAATAGAATTTGGTACATCATATATTTATCTGAAAAGGTCATAGAAGTAGAGCTCGTGATCATCGATTGCCAAGAAACAGGCGAATTCAATTTATCTTCCTTAAATACCGATTCAAATATTTTTATGTGTTTATTGGCAATGTCAAGACCCCTCATGAAATATTGACGAATCTCTTTGGATTGGGCTACTTGTATGAATCCCACTTTTAAAGCAGCATGTAAATGCATTTTTAGCATGTTGAAAGTAATATCTCCTATTTCGATAGCATTCAGAGGACGACGATCTCCCAACCATCCCGTTAAAAAACTTTGGTGCTTTACAAAATCGATTGATTCGGGTGGTGAAATAACAGGAGGTCGTACAAAAAGTCCTTTCGAAAGCATTAAATCAATGGATTGATCAAAAAGCTCCATCGTTTCGGACATACAGGTTATGTAATACTTCCGTAAGTCAGAACGAACGGAAGTACCAACAGACAAAGAATATCCAGTCATGCCTTGCAAAGTCATGATATAAATATAATTTAGGTAGAACGGGTCTTGAAAAAGACGAGGTGCCTGAATGTTTACGTCATCTTTTTCTGTAAACCCATGTGGAATAGGATAATTTTCATTTAACATGAATTCTGTAATTTTTTGAACATGCTTTTGGGATATTCCCAAGGATGTTTGGTAAATCGATTTGACATCAGGATCTTCGATATGCACCAGTGCATAACGAAAAAAACAAATGGACATGGTATCAAAAATGTATTGAGTCCAAAGGCTTGCCATTTCTGGAGCAGTTAATCGAATGGGGTTATTTGTCTCCAAGATTTTTCCTCCAATAAACGAACTTTTACATTTTTTTATTGTTCTCTCAGAGGTGAATAATATGTAAAAAATTAGAAACCTCTTAAATCAAAAGATCTTACTGATGAGAAACAAGGTGTAGTTTTGATAAAAACAGTATTTATGGAAGTTTTTTATAAAGAAACTTCAACATGGTTCGATGCGGGTGGTTCAGTAATTCCGATTATTATCGGGATACATTTATAGCTTAACTGGTGTGATTCTTCAAGATGTAGTTTGCCTTTTTCTAATCTCACAAAAAAATTGTGAAATAGTGCACTTAAAGTAACAGGGGCGTTGATCCATGAAGGATTAACGCTTATTTTTGTTAAAATTATTGTACTAACGTGCAGGTTAGTTCAAGAAGAAAATAAAAATTATTATAAGAAGAAATTTAATAGGAAAAAATAGTATAATTAAAAAGTCAAAAATTAATTGGTATAATTTTTAGACAATAGTTGTTAGAGGAGGCGTTCATTATGACAAACAAAAGTATTATTCTTATTAATGACTTCAAGGGGAAAACGACTAATTAACGAAGTTGTTTAGCGTTTCCCCGAATTTTGAAAGGGGAAAATTATGAGTACAGAAAATGTGAAAATCGTAGAATTAAATGCAGAAAACTGGTATGACTGTTGTGAATTAGAAGTATCAACAGAACAAAAAGAATACATTGAGACCAATGCTATATCAATAGCTCAGTCAAAGTTTGAGCCTACATTAAAGCCATATGCTATTTATGCTGAAGAAAAAGTAGTTGGCTTTTTAATGTACAATTCTGTTCAAGAAGAACTTAATGGTTATTGGGTTTATAGAATAATGGTTGATAAGGAATTCCAAGGCAAGGGTATAGGCAAAGCTGCAACAAAGTTAATGTTTTCAGAGATGGCTAAATTACCCAATGCGAAAAATATTGTTGTAGGTTATCATCCTGAAAATTTGGGAGCACATAATTTATACTCAAGTTTGGGATTTATTGATAATGGTGATAGGTACGGTAAGGAAATGGCAGTTATAAAAAATATAACTGAATGATAGGTCAATAGAATATTTCAATAAGAAAGGACCATTCTTTGGTCCTTTCTTATTTTGCTAACGGAGTGCGTTGATCCAAGAAGGATTAATGCACTTTTTTGTTGAAGTTATTAAACTAAAGAGCAGGTTAGTGCAATAAGAGCAACCAATCTCAAAATAACGATTTAAATCTAAACTTTAAAATCAAAAACAAAAATAGAATCCAATCAGGAATAATGATTGGATTCTATTTTTGTTTCCTGATATATAGACATTATCTTTTAAGGACTACTTATAAGGCTTATTTTAGTTTTTATCTGTTTTATAAAACGATTATTTAGTTAGCTGGTTTCGATCCTCAATCTGTGGAGGTTCTTCCATCCAGCCATTTTTGATCATAATCTTTCCACCTTCTTGAGCAAAAGTGAAAATATCTGATGCAAGAAGAGCCATTTTTGCTGGCAAGTCAGTTCGTAAGCTAAATGCACCACCTAAGGCATTACTACCGAGTCCAAATGAAGTTAATAAGCTGGTGTTGTACATCATCAGTTTATCAGAAAATGGCGCGACATTTGAAGCAGTTGCTTTACCAGTGTGAGTTGCTGGGGGTTCAATAAAGCTTTTCCGTAAAAATTCTCCTAAATCGATTTCGATTTTTTTGGATAATTTCATTCCTTTGGCAAGATAGTTTTTCACCTCATGATCATTAGCAACTTGAGCAAATCCAATCATTAATTGCATACCTACAAGGTTGGTTTCAATCGCGTGATGGATAAGTGAAACTTCAATTGTATTTAGTGAGCGTTTTTCACTAAACCAATTAAATCCACCCATATAATTTTTATCCTCTACAAAATGTACCTCTTTTGGCATTGATACATATGGTGGGCGTGCTAAAACCCCCTTTTCTAAAAGGTGTTGAGTTAACTGGCTGTTCATCGCTTGAGATTCTGCAGTTAAACCTATAAAAAAATCTTCAATATCTTTTCGATAGGACATGCCAGTAAAAAGTGCATAAAGGCTCATTTCCACCTTTGTCATCATATGCAAATACATGATATCAAACAAGAAATCATACAACTTTGGAGCCCCTTTATGTACATCACTTTCTGTAAAACCAATGGGAAATACGCATCCTTCTTTTTGGAAAATACCTGTAATGATTTCAACGGCTTTAGCAGCACCATTATAATGTGACTGTAATAAAGGTTTTTCTGTATCATTGGAGTGTTCCATAAAATGCTCCAATATTCTAATGATCATAGTTTTTTCTTGAAAAGCCATCCATAAATTTGCTAATTCTGATGATGTAATTGGAGCTCTACTCGAAGTCATTAATGGTAACCCCTCCTAATTTTATACTTAATATATCCATAAAAATAAATTCTAATAAAATTGGTTTTTCAAACCGAGGATGCAGTGGTAACTTTTTGATAGCAAGATTGTGAAGCAATGTACTTAAACTAAAGGGTGCTTTAGCACAGTAAGGGATAAAATTAATAAGCCTAAAATATACAGGTTTTTATGCACAACTTGCATATTTTAGCTTTTTTTACTTTCAAAAAACATATTCCGAAATATACAGCGTATTTTTTCCCAATACATCTATAGGCTCAAAGACAAGATCTTAATCGCTTATCTATGGATACATATAAACAAAGATAAAAGGTGCACCATTCGAAGGTTTTGTTGCCGATACTGTATATAACTGCTTCTTTACTTCAATAAGGAGTAAGGCTTTTTTCTTCTTCAACTAAAGGTGCAGTTTACTTCAATAAGCAGGTTTTGAGAAATGTTTGAAGAACTAATATTTAACAAACTTAAAAGTGGTGATATAGTGAGTTTCAAAATTAAAAAAGGTGAATTTAATAATTTTGTACAATTGGTTCGTTCAATTAATTCAATTCCCAAAAAACAATCGACCTTGTTAATTGGAATAGATGGTCGTGGGGGTTCAGGAAAAAGTACATTCGCAAATAGATTAAAAAATGAATGTTCAAATGTAACTGTTGTACATATGGATGATTTTTATTTACCATCCTCACAACTAATAAAAACACATCCAGCAAAAAAAAACATTGGTGCGGATATTGATTGGAAACGTGTACTAAATCAAGTTCTTGAACCTATTAGTCAAAACAAAGAGGGGTGTTATCAGCGATATGATTGGGAGACGGATGATTTAGCAGAATGGCATACTGTTCCAATCGGAGGAATTGTCATAATAGAAGGTGTATATTCCATTCGCAATGAATTAGCCAATAAATACGACTTTACACTATGGGTTGAATGTCCACGAGAATTAAGACTTTCACGAGGTCTTGAAAGAGACGGGGAAGAGGCTCGTGATATGTGGGAAAATAATTGGATGATTTCAGAAGACATTTATGTTGAAGAACAAAAACCTTATGAAAGAGCAGACCTAATTGTTAATGGAACTAAATAAATATCTTATTAAACTAACGGGTGGCAAGGGTTAAAGAACGAGATCGCTGCGGAGATCTTTTTTTGTTATTGAACTAACCCTTTAGTGGAAAACGGACTTTAGAGGAAAGGAATGAAGCAAATGGAAACGGTTGGTGCTATTTTTCCATTTATTCTTTGGTTAGTAATTTTGGGGGGAATTGGTTATGGGTTATATCGCCTTTTAAAAACGAAATGAAAAATATTAATCAAGATAAGTAATGCTTACTTCACTGACTGGTGGTTTCCTTTAAGATCTGGCTTCAAAAAGGCAGACTTTTTCTTATTCGATTAACGGGGCAGGCTACTAAAAGAAGGATTGATACCGAATTATTTATTAAAATATAAGAGGTGTTACTTTGTGGGCTAGGGCGAAACAAGTCTTAATCATAATGGGGCTTGGTTTAATCATTTTAATTATAACAACCATTATTACAGGAGAAATAAAGTTAAATAATTTTATAATCTTTTTTTCAGGTGGTCTTTTTGGATTAGCGGTTGGGAGAGATGAACCTAAAAGAGAACGAAAGAATTGAGTATTATAACAATAAGACAAAAAAGGACTTCTATACGCAATTCCTTCTTTATGTATACGGGTAGCTATTCTTCATGAAGGAGAATGGCTTTTTCTCATTGAAGTAAATGACCAGGTTTGTTGAAGAAGGATATTTTCTGTTTTAAGCGAAATAATACCAAACAAAACTAACACGAATACAGGTATTGATAATAACAGGAACATAGGAGGTAGGAGATATGAGGATCAATAGAATAGATCATGTGAGTATAAACGTTAATGATTTTTCAGAGGCTAAAGGGTTTTTTCTTGATTTTGGACTTGAAGTGCAAGCGGAATGGGAATTGGATGGAGAAATGTTGGACAGAATAGTGGGGCTTAAAGATGTTAAAACGGCATGTGTAGGATTGGGAATGCCAGGTGGTCAGGCATGGATAGAGTTAGTTAAATTTTATCAGCCGTCAGATGAAAAAGATATTCAGCAACCTTGTGCAAATACGCTGGGTATCCGACATATTTGTTTTGCCGTTGAGGATATTGAAGCTATTGTTGCTAAATTGAAAAAGAAGGGCACTGAAATCTTTAGTGAGATACAGCAATATAAAGAAAGTTATAAGTTATGTTACGTTCGTGGTCCAGAGGGAATTATTTTAGAGTTGGCAGAGAAAATCGGATAAATAATGAATGGGACTTAATTAAATTCGATTTAACTGTTTCTGAGGTTATACGTGGGGAAGAAGCAAAATCTGCCTTTTATGATTGATGGCATTATGAATTTTAATATGGTAAGTGAAAGTGGAGATATTTATAGTGGTGATATCGTACCAACAACTGAACCAGACTTTAGTTTTGAATTATATGTAGGTAGTGAGCAAGAATGTTATATTGCAGGATTAGTGAAGATTGGCGAAAAAACCCAACTACGTTATCAAGATATTTTAGATGGACACTGTTTCTTTAATCTACAATAAAAATACAATTTTAAGAGGTGCGTCTATCTGTAAAGGATTAACGCACCTTTTTGTTAATCCTTGTTAGGCGAACGGGGAAGGTTAGTCGATTAAGTTAATGCTAAATGAAATATAACCTAGCGAGAGCTAGGCTATTTTATTTATATCTATTAAATACAATATGCTAAAACATTGTTAAGTTTTGTTACTGCTAACAGAAGCCATAATGATAATAGAGTGTTTGTATAAGGTAATTAATCACCCTATACAACTAGAAAGTGCTTACCGTACTTACCCTAGCTGAATAACCTATCCAATAATGACTCTTTCTTTAGGATAACGGTAGTGCTCTTCTTTTGTTTCACCCCTTAATAGGAATAGGAAGGAAAAGATACCGATACGCCCAATGAACATTAGTAGAATAATAATGATTTTCCCACCAATACTTAAATCTGCCGTGATTCCCATAGAAAGACCTGTAGTACCAAACGCAGAACAGACTTCAAAGAAAAGTTGAAGTAAACTCATTTTCGGTTCTAGAAAGGTCAATAGAGCAACTGCAACTCCGCAAATCATTGCAGCAGTTGTAATGACAACAAATGCTTTCGTCACATCTTGAGGATCAATCTCTCTCTTAAAAACTTTAATACTGTTTTTTCCTTTTGCGTAGCTATAAATAGCTAATAACATGATAGCAAACGTCGTTGTTCGAATCCCTCCGCCAACACTGCTGGGAGATGCACCAATAAACATGAGAGATGAAAGAACCAAAAGCGTCGGTGTAGAAAATTCATTCATATCCATTGTTGCTAAACCACCGTTGCGTGTGGTAACGGATTGAAATAGAGAATAGAACAAAGATTGATGCCAAGCTTTATCAGCAAAAAAATGATTGGACTCAAAGATATAAATACATAGAGATCCGACTATGATTAATGCAAAAAAAGTAAAGGTAGTTAATTTTGTGAAAAGTGAAAATCTGAAAGATCTCTTCCGCTTAGTAATAAAATAGTTCTTTATTTCAATAAGGACTGGAAAGCCGATGGAGCCAAAAATCATTAATAGGATATTAATACTTTGAATGAAGTAATCGTTGGCAAAGGGTATCAATGATTCACCTGTAATGTCGAAGCCTGCATTCGTTGTTGCACTTATAGAAGCGAAAAAGCCCTGGAGAAACGCTTCTTCCCATGTAGGGAAATAGTTTAAAAAATAAAACCCTAAAATCAACGTCCCTATTAACTCAATTGCAATCATGATGAGAAGGATTTGACGCATTAAAATAACCAATCCTGAGAGATTCGTTTGATTCTGGTCCGTCATAATTAGTTTTCTTTCCATTAAGCCAATTTTTTTGCCCATTAATAGCCAAATAAAGGTTCCAAGCGTCATTACGCCGATTCCGCCAAATTGCAATATAAATGCAAAAATAAACGTACCTGGAACACTGAGTATTTCTGTTAATGATACAGTCGATAGCCCTGTAACACTGACAGCACTTGCAGAGATAAATAAAGCATCTAATAGTGATAGTTCTGCTCCGTCCTTCAATGTAATGGGAAAAAGAAGCAATATAGTCGAAAGGATAACTGCTGCAAAATAAAACAATACAAGCAATTGTACGGATGTAAAACGCATCTTCTTTTTAGAATGTGAATCTAATCTCATTTTTTTACCTCTTTATCATTTATCTTGTTACTAAATCATTTTATGGTACATGCCTAGTATAAGCAATGACATTGTAAGCTATATCAATAACAGTAGTGATTGTATTATCATATTCATATTGACTTTCGGTTTCACATTAAGTAACAGGTGCGTTTATCCAGGAAGGATTAACCGCCTTTTTTGTTGAATTTTTTATAGAACAAACGCAGCAGGTTTAATTAAGAATAACTACATACAAGTATATTTGATTGGAGATTTTATCAGGTAGGAATAGCTTTTTGGAATGGGAGGTTAATAAATGTGTCAATAACGATTCGTAGGTTGTTAAATCTTGCTATGGTCATACTGGCGTGGTCTACACTACCTTTTTTAGGGTTACATACTATAAAAAGATTTGCTCCCGCTTCACTCCTGATTGTATTTTTTGAATTTATTAATGTACTAATTGGGAAAAGACGTAAATGGTGGGTTTTTTATAATAAACCCAATTCTTATTTATTTAACGAATTTCCTTTTAATATTGGTCCGTTTTTGATAGGGTCTATGTGGATATTAAAATGGACATATGGGAATTTTAAACAGTTTATTTTACTTAATGCCACTGTTAATGCATTTTTTGCATTTATGTTAATAAAGTTACTGGAAAAGTTAAAAGTAGCTAAATTAGTTCGAATAAATAATTTTCCTTTTTTTCTGTATTTCTTTTACAAAGCCCCTTTGTTGTATGGGATTCAATACATTATTGAAGGTAAACGGAATTTCTCAGACAACTAGCATAATTTACTTAAGTGATGGAGAAAAACAATATTAGACACTGTTTACATATTGAAAGTAGATTCAACAGGTTTTCGGAAAAAATATTTAGTGAAACAAATAGCTTATTGAAGTAAGGGTGCATTAATTTAATATCCTCCTGCTAATTTTGGCAGATTGAAAGCAATTCTCTATAAGAAGAATTGCTTTATTTTGGTATTATTCTATTCATAATCCATTTCATTTTCTCTTCTGAAGATACTTATCTTCATTGATCCCAATATAAGAATACATACTCTGGTTCATGCTCTTTTTTCAGCTCATCAATGCTTGCTATTTTATCTAAAGGTTTCAGTTTATTCGTGCGTAAAGTATTGCTGGCGTTCTGTTTTAAACCCTTTTCATCCATGATATACACCCTCCTTTTTAGCATAGTTTGTGTCCTGCGCCGCTTCTTATTCTAGTTTTTGCAAGTATGAATCAGGTGAAATATTAGAAATAGCAAGTGTCAGGTTTGTTGGAAGGCAAATAATAATTGTTATTGTAGAAAATGCTTTTACAATAAACAAAATGAATTATTCGTGTAGGCACCTTGTTGACAATCTAAACTTTTTTTATTATCCTTTAAAAAACGTTAAAGAATTCAATAAAATTTCGTATAACTCCAATAATATGGTTTGGAGGTCTCTACCAGGAACCGAAATTCCTGATTACGAAGAAAGTACAAGATTTGTATTTTCTTCGTAGTCAGGAATTTTTTTTTTCTGAATTCTAATCTAAAAATTATTTCAGGAGGACAAAAATGAACTTTTTAGCATTGCCAAAAATTGAACTTCACTGTCATTTGGATGGAAGCCTTAGGGCTGAAACGATTATCGATATTGCCCAGAAGGAAGGCATTCAGTTACCCTCCTATGATAAGGATGAGCTGCAAAAGGAACTGGTTGCTCCGTTAGAATGTGAATCCCTTGATGAGTATTTAAAAAGGTTTTCTCTTCCTAATTTGGTCATGCAGTCCAAGGAGAATTTAAGAAGAATTACTTTTGAGCTATTTGAGGATGCAGCAAGGGAAAATGTGAAATATATGGAAGTCAGATTTGCCCCGTTACTTCACACATTAAAAGATCTTGGTGTTGAAGAAGTTATTCAATCTGTTATAGAGGGGATGAGGGAAGCTGAAGGCTGTTACGAAATAAAAGGAAATATAATCTTATCCTGCATGAGGACGATGTCGGTAGAAAGCGCATTTGAGGTGGTTGAGAAGGGGAAAAAGTTCCTTGGAAAAGGTGTAGTGGCAATTGACCTATGTGCTTCAGAGGAAGAAGGTTTTTGTAAAAGATTCGTAGATCCGATTCGCTTAGCCAAAGAATATGGCTACAGAGTCACTATTCATGCTGGTGAAACGGGAATTGGCAACAACGTCCTAGAAGCTGTTGAACTTTTGGGTGCTGAAAGAATAGGACATGGAGTATTCATTAAAGAATGTGATGAGGCTTATAAGATCGTGAAAGAAAGACAGGTAGTGCTTGAAATGTGTCCAACCAGTAATGTGCAAACGAAAGCTGTTCAACATTATTCTGAACATCCAATTTATAAGTTTCATAAAGATGGTGTAAAAGTGACGATTAATACGGATAACAGAACAGTATCTGATACTACAATGGCAAAAGAAATCCATCTAGTTAACAAAGAATTTAATCTTAGCGAAGAAGATTACCGGCAAATGTATTTAAATAGTGTAGAAGCATCCTTTGCCGACCAAGAAACTAAAGAATGGTGCTTGGGAAAATATATATGAGGTTTAGTGGTTTTTATAAAATAAAGGCTCTGTTAAAACTGAATGTTGATTTCACTGTGTTTAGAAAATAAGCGGAGAATTTCCGTTTAAATTGAGAAATAGCCAATTTACCTTAAAAATAAGCGGAGTTTTTCCGCTTATTGTATCCAAATCCATAGATTTAGTCATATTTTAAGCAGTTAACCGGAATATCTCCGTTTATATCACCTTCTTACGCATGCTCTATATACAATAGCCGGAAATTCTCCGCCTATGAATTCTCAACCCTACACGAAAATCAACAATGAATAATAACAGAGCCAAAATAACAAAAATCTAAAAAACCTTCTTACAGGACACTTCGTCTAAGTATAGGAAGGGGTGAAGATAGTGGAAGATTTGATTTTAGATGGATTTTTATCAGAAAATAAAGAGCTCCTAATAGATGAAATTATGAGTCAGTATGGTCAGGAGATCTTACAGCTGACCTATTCCTATGTGAATAATAGAGCGGTTGCGGAGGATTTAACGCAGGATATCTTCGTTAAATGCTATAAAAGCCTCCATACATATAGCGGAAAATCTAAATTGAGGACATGGCTGTGGCGAATCGCCATCAATCATTGTAAGGATTTTCATAGAAGCTGGTACAACAAAAATGTGGTCATTGCCGGTGAAGAAATGCCTAGTAATGGTACCAAAAAAGAGCTTGTTGAGCAGGCAGTTATCCAACAGGAAGAAGACGATGAATTAATAGCAGCGATTATGACTCTGCCGATTAAATATCGGGAAGTAATTTACCTATTTTATTATGAGGAGATGCCGCTTAAGGAAATCGCAGTGGTAACGGATACAGGTATTAATACTGTGAAAACAAGACTAAGGCGGGCCAAGGAACTTCTGAAAGAAAGATTGGAGGAATAGGTGTGGAAGATCGCTTAAAGAATTTAAAGAAAGTAATGGATAAAAGAACATTTAGAGACTTGGAATTTTCAGATCAGCACCAAAAGGCAGTACACAAGAAAATAAACCAATTGGAGGTAAGCAATGAGGAAATTCTTCTTGCAGTCATGCAGCTTCTTGTTCAAGAAAAAACAGGACATGAATTAATAGGGCTTCTTCGAGGGCGGGGAATCCAGAAATTCGAAAATAACGAGGGCTTTTTGTATACCCTGTTACATCGTTTAGAGCAGTCTGGGTGCATCGAAACCAACTGGGACGAATCTGGGGCTAAATATTATTGGTTAAAGGATAAAGGCAGGAAGTTATTAAACAAAGCTGAACAAAAGCGAACAAAACAACGAGTTGTATTTAAAGAATTGCTAGAGGGGTGAGCGGTCATTGGCGAATAATAAAAAGCAGATTTTCCTAAATGAGGTCACTAATCAAATTAAATCAAAGGAAGCAAAGACATATGTCGCAAAAGAGTTGAATTATCATTTAAAGGAAGCGAAAAATACATGGATGATGAAGGGGTTATCAGAGACTGAGGCGGAAGAAAAAGCGGTGGAGCAAATGGGAAGCCCTACAAAACTAGGTATTCAAATGAACAAGCTCCATCGTCCAAAGGTGGATTGGTGGCTGGTTTTCCTTGTAACTACAGCTATGGGATTAAGCTTTCTTCCGATGTTTTCGCTTGGATATATGAATGACTCTCACTATATCATCTATAAAATTCTCATTGTCGTTCTTGGATTTATTGCAACAGTGGGTGTAATGCTGTTTGATTATCGAAAATGGAGAAGTCTCGGATGGTTATTTTACATAATAGGAATTTTGCTGCTAGTCTTCCTTGCGTTTTTCTCCAACACTATGATAAATGGGCTGAAGATAATAAAGCTTGGACCCGTTACAATTGAAAGTCTGATGGCTTTGCCGTTCTTCTATCTGGCTTGGGCATCGTTTTTCAACAATGAAAAATTCAGGATTTGGCAGTTTCTATTATTGTTTCTCAGCCCAATCCTGCTATTTCTCGCCTTACCGAGTATATCAACCATCTACCTATATTCTGTGATGGTATTTGTGATGCTATGGTGGAGTAAATTTAGTGAAAAGGTTAAATGGATGATGACAACTGGCACATTTAGCTCCATTATATTAACAGGCATAATCGTTTGGCCATTGATAAAACCTTACCAGATTGAAAGATTGTTAGCGTTTATCGAACCTGAAAAGTATTCAGATGGGGCAGGATTCATAATCCTAAAGAGTCAGGAACTCATGGCAAAAGCTGGCTGGTTTGGCTGGTTTGGCGGGTTCGGACAACCTAGGATAGGGGAATTTATACCCGAAGCGCATACGAACTTTGTATTTGTAAGCTTTACCTATTCTTACGGCTGGCTTTTCGGAGTTTTACTTATCACGATTCTCCTGCTTTTTGCAGCTAGAATGATTGCCATCCATCCAAAGATTAAGGATCCTTATGGAAAACTACTTCTTATAGGCGGGGTTGCCCTTTACGGTATCCAGCTGGTTAGCAATATTGGTATGGTGCTTGGATTCTTCCCTTTGACCTCAATGTCTCTGCCATTTATTAGTTATGGGTTAATGCCTACTTTGCTTAATGCAATATTAATAGGGGTTGTGTTAAGTGTATACCGACGAAAAGACTTGGTATCGTTTAGTAAGAAAAAGTCAAATAACTTTAATTAAATAGGAATACACTTGGAATTTCTACTCCAAGTGTATTAATCTTTTGTTTATTTTAAAAAATGAATAAAACCGTTTAAAATAACCTACTTACAAGATTTCCACGCTTTCTTGAATAAGCAAAATCCAAAGAAAAGAAATGCTAAGAATCCAATTAACGCAATTAGGATGTTTAAAATATTTCCAAGAACTCCTCCAAGACCGATTAATACAAAGAAATCAATTATGAATCCCAATAATGCGAACAGCAGCCATAACAAACCTGTTAAAAATCCAAGGAAAATTCCAAAAATGCTACAGTTACAATGATGACTCATAGAAATTCACCTCCAGTCAATGGTTGTTCAACATTATTGTATGGGGGTTCTAGGAAGCTTGTTTATAAAAAACTCAAAAAAGGGCTCAAAAAAGGCACTAATGTTTCAAAAGTGGGTATAACATTATATTTATTGAATGAAAATTAGCCGAAAAGATACAAGCGATGAAAAAAACTTGTATTTTTTCGGCTTATTAAAAATTCTAAATATAGGACAATGGCAGCCGATTTATTTAGTATCTTTATTTCAGAGGTATCCAAATTTCAGAGTAATAATCAGGGCTTGATGGATTTCCATTTGAATAGACTTCTAAATCGGGCGTACCGGCATGTTTATAATGACTAGATGGAAACCATTCTGAGATGATTTGCTTCCAACCATTTTGCATGGCATCAGGCATAGCACCGTGAACTTCAAATACCCCCCATTTTGAAGCAGGTATTTCAAGTTCCATAAGGCCCTCTGGAGCTTTTCCAGTATGAGCAGTGGCAATCCAGTAATCCATTAACGGAGAACCAGGTGCGCGTTTATCGACACATACTCCAAGTACCCCTTTAATTTGACCATCATTTAATTTAAATAATAAATCATTGGTTCCATCCACATGGACGTCATCCCACATTTTAGGGATTCCGGCTAAATTCTCCCCATTTTGGCATGAAAACTCCCGCTTTACACCGACAACCTTAAAACTCTCTTTTTCCACGATTTTGTAATTCATAGGTTCTGCTCCTTTCAAATTCACCTGAATGGTCAGGCGGTTATAAGATTTCAGCTTTCCAGTGTAATTACGTGCCTGACTGGGTGTGATGCCATGCTGCCTGCGGAAAGCCTTTGAGAAAGATTCGGGAGTGTCATAGCCATATTTTAGGGCGATATCAATAATTTTGCCTTCAGTTGTAGAAAGTTCTTGGGCCGCCAGTGTTAGACGTCTGCGACGAAGATATTCACCTACAGTAATATCTGTAAGCACAGAGAAAATACGGTGAAAATGAAACTCTGATACATTTGCTTGCTTAGCAATGTCTTCAATCGATATTTCTTCTAGTAAATGTTCCTCCATATAGTCGATTGCTTGTTGTAATGATTCTACCCATCCCATATCGCTCACTCCTTATGTATATCGTAACAACGCCTTATTTTTAAATCCTGTCATTTTCTGCTCTATTCTAACAGTGTTTTCAATAATAACTGAATAATATTTCTGTTAATACTGATATTTTTCTGAAACATTTGTTAAAAAGGTTCCGTTTTTAGATTGCTGTCAATCTCCTTTTTTACCATAATTACTGGTAGTGTTTCAAGGAACTGGTAGATTTAGATATAGAGGAGCTATATTAACAAAGTATTTGCAAAGGCTACTATTGTAAGCGTAAAAGAAATATAACGGCAGTAGAGAGAACTTTTCGTGTTTTCGCCTGTAAAATCCTTCCTTAAATATGACGAAAATCATATGGTACGATGAATTTGCAAATAACGGAAATTTTTAAGGAGGATTTAAAAATGTTGAAAAAGAAAGCACTTTTAACCGTAGTAGCTGCGGCGGCAGTAGTAATGGCCAATCCAGCACTAAATAAAGCAGATGCTGCTACCTTTAATCCAGTAGTACAGGAAAAGGTCTATGTATACCAAGGAACAAATATGAATGAGATTAATACTGTAATAGAAAAATATCTTGCTAGCTTTGGAATTACACTTCCGAAAACTACCGTAAAGCAGCCTGTCCAGACACAACCAAGTCAACCAACACAACAGCCTGCTCAGACAACTACTCCACAACCAGTACAGCAGCAGCCTGTAGAGCAGCCATCTGAGGCATCAACACAACCAGCTGCACCACAAAATACAAGTACTTTAAGTGCTTATGAGCAAAAGGTGGTCGACCTTACCAATCAAGAACGTGCAAAAAAAGGGTTGCCTGCACTAAAAGTAGATTTGACACTTAGCAAAATGGCACATGAAAAATCTCGTGATATGTCTGCGAATGGCTACTTTAGCCATACAAGCCCAACATACGGTTCACCGTTTGATATGATGAAAAAATACGGGATCTCGTATCGTTATGCTGGTGAAAATATTGCCATGGGGCAGCGAACTCCTGAAGAAGTGGTAAAAGCATGGATGAACAGTGAAGGTCACCGCAAGAACATCCTTAGCCCAAACTTCAACTATATTGGCGTTGGTTACGTCTCCCAAGGCAATTATTGGACACAGGAGTTTATTGGTAAATAGGATCTAGTCATTATAGCTTGGGGAAAATTTTTTCCTCAAGCTTTTTTGTGAATCTAGAAAGTTTTATTTATTTCGTAGTATTTGTAGATTTATAGCCAAAAAGTGAAACTCCCTAATCGACAAAAAATTTTCTAGGAAATAAATAAAATTTCGTTTTACAATAGGTTCGATGATGATTGTAATCAAACGTTTGTTTAACAATATTTCCTTCAATTCATGTCGATAATCTAGTTACTATGTAAAGTAAAAAACAATAAATCGACATATCCCTGTAATTCCTTTGACACAACTCTTTGGTAACCTATTTTAATAATGCTGATTTTATTTAGGAGACAATGAAATGAGAAGAAGAAAAAGGCGGAGGCTTAACTGGCGAAATATAATAGGGTTGTTTTTATTTATGATCTTAATCGCTGGCGGCATCTATGGATTTACAATCTATAAATCTTTTAATAAAGCAGTAGCAACCATGCATGAACCGCTCGGTGACAAGCAAAGTAAGGAGCAGCAGACTGAAGCTATAAAAAAGAAAGAACCATTTTCTGTTTTAATGCTTGGTGTGGATGAGCGTGAAGGAGATAGTGGACGTTCGGACACGATGATTGTGTTAACAGTAAATCCAAATAATAATTCTGTAAAGATGCTGAGTATTCCAAGGGATACCATGACAGAGATTGTCGGTAAGGGGAAAGAAGATAAGATCAACCATGCTTACGCATTTGGCGGTGTTTCAATGGCGGTAGATACTGTGGAGAAATTCCTTGATTTTCCGATTGATTATTATGTGAAAATCAATATGGAAGGATTTAAGGATATTGTTGATGCCGTGGGTGGGATTAATGTCGAGAATGATTTTGCATTTAATGTTGGTGAATATAATTTTCCCACTGGAAAGATTCATCTGAATGGCGAGGAAGCTCTAACCTTTATTAGAATGAGATACGATGATCCGAATGGGGACTTCGGCCGTCAAGAACGCCAGCGCCAAGTGATTCAAGCCGTGATCAAAGAGGGCGCAAGTCTATCAAGCTTAGCGAAAGCACCAGATATCTTCCATGCGATTGGCAGCAATGTCAAAACGAATCTTACTTTTGATGAAATGATGGATATCCAAAAGAATTATAAAGATGCGGGAAGAAACATTGAACAGCTGGTATTACACTCAGAGGGAAAAATGATTGAAAATATCTATTATGGACTTGTAACGCTCGCAGAACAAAAGCGTATTCAGGATGAATTGAAATCACAGTTGGAATTGAATAGTGAAAGCTGATTTTTAGCATAGAATTCCCAAAGGACTGGCGATTAACCTCCCCAGTCCTTTTCTATTTCTAAAACTATCATGGCTTAAAAGGGTTTTGATTAGCCGAAAGAGAAATAATTCAAATACCTTTAGAGTGGAGATGAAAGATATGTATATACCTAAACAATTTAAAATGGATAATGATGAAGTAATGTACGACTTTATTGAAAAAAATAGCTTTGCTATATTGTTTTCTCAGCATAATGGTGAACCGTACGCTACTCATCTGCCACTGCTTTTGAATAAAGAAAAAGGTTTTTTGTATGGACATTTTGCCCGGCCAAACGAGCAGTGGAAGGATATCTCTAATCAGGAAGTGCTCGTTATCTTTCAAGGTCCCCATTGCTATATTTCACCATCCTGGTACGAGACCAATCAAGCAGTACCAACTTGGAATTATGTTGCTATTCATGTTTATGGACAGTTGGAGATTGGCGAGGATGAGCAGGAATTATTTGAGGGTTTGTCAGACATGGTAAAAAAATATGAAAGGCCAGATAGTTCCTATCATTTAGAAAATGTTGATGAAAATTATATTAAGGGCATGGGTAAAGGTATTGTGGGTTTTAAAATCAATATAAACAAAATAGAGGGGAAAGCCAAACTAAGTCAAAATCATCCGGAAGCTAGACAAGAGTTAATCATTAAGCAATTAGAAAATAGTGCAGATCAAAATGATATACATATAGCACAACTTATGAAGAAAAATATTGAATAAAAGTAATGGTTGACTGTGTGGTGCACCACACAGTTTATTATTTAGCTGGGGAGGGAGATATCTGTACAAGATTAGTGATTTTTCGAAGATGACCGGGTTAGGTAAAGAAACGTTACGATATTATTCAGAGGTAAAGTTGCTGGAACCTGCCTACATTAACCCAGAAAATAATTACCGTTATTATGATGATGTAAGCTACTTTTTGGCGATTCTCTTAGTAAAACTAAGAAGATTTGGTTTTACAATACAGGAAATGAATTCAGTGATGGAAGATGAATCCTTCGCACATTTAGAGGATTTATTATTACAAAAAAGAGATAATATCAAGATGCAAATCGAAGACCTTCGTCTTCAGGTTGAAGAAATTGATGATTTTATTGCGTCTGGGAGGGAGGAACAGGAATGATCCAGTGGAAAGAAGAAACGGTAATAGAGTCCAATATTGAAAAAGTGTGGCGATTATTTTTTGATGAAAATATTAAGAAAATAATGCCTAAGGTCGAGGAACATACCCTTATTGAAAAAACGGAAGTAGAAGTGGGGGCAAAGCACGAGCAAAAATACCGAGAAGGCAAGCGTGTAGAAACTTATATTGTAGAAACATTAGCGTTTGAAGATCAACCAGATAAAAAGCATAAGCAAATAAGTTTTGTTTTAGGTAAGGCTTTTAAGATTTCTCTAAGTTTTACCTTACTTAAAATCAATGATAATCAAACGAAATTTATTTATGAGGGACAAAACGAGGGAGTTAATTTCGTTGGAAGGGCCATGTTGAAGCTCGGCAGCGAGAAAAGCAACAATAAGGTGGTGCAGGAATTCCTGCAAAAGGTTGAACAGGAAGCGCTAAAAGTTTAGTGAATGGCGAACAGTGACAGGCACTGTTCGCTTTATTTTTATGTTCATTTGAGATTGACAAATACCTTAGATTTGAATACTATTTATTTATTGATAAATAAATTAACTAAAAAGGGTTGGAGCAAACGTGGCAGTCCGAGAAGATAAAAAAGAAATCATAATAGAAAACGCTGTAGGAGTCTTTGCCGAAAGGGGGTATTATAAAGCAACCACTGCAATGGTTGCAAAGGCAGCTGGAGTAACACAGCCTTATGTGTTTCACTTTTTTGAAAACAAAGAAGAACTATTTAAGGCGGTTATTGACCGGGCATTTGGCCGCATCTATGACACTTTTGCTGAAGTTCATGCACCTGCCGATCAATTAATCGAAACCATGGGGCATGCTTTTGAACAAATTATCCAAACCCATCGTGATGAAGTATTGATGGTTATGCAGGCACATGCCATTTCTGAACCGGGAATTCGAGAACATGTCAGTCAATTATTTCTTACCATTTTCGAATCCTTAACCTCGAAATTTGAAAATGCAGGTATTCCAAATGCAAAGGAAACAGCGGCCCATTTTATTGGTACTGGTTTATTAATTACTCTAGCTGAAGTATTGAATTTACCCCAATTAACCCATGGAAAAGATCATTGTTAAAAAAGGAGCTTTATGGCTCTCTTTTTTTAAAAGTTTTATTTATTGACTAATAAATAAATGAAATGCGGATTATTTTTTTTGAATAGCGATTTATTGATTGATAAATAAATAAATTACATTAGAAAGCAGGGATATTTTATGTTGAAGTTATTGAAAGCTAGTCGAATTGAAAATGGCCCAACTGTTAAACTTTTTGAAGGAGAAAGGGCTCTAGTTATCACAGGTATAATCGGATTTATACTTTCGGCAGGAATTGCCATTTATATATTTTTTCGAGGTTCGATTATTTTACCTGAAGGAAACGTGAAGGATGCCTTTTCTTTTAATGCAGCTATCGGAATTTATATATTATCAATCGCTGCCATTCTGCCCTTAACTAGACTGAATACTGCCAAAAGGAAAGCGGTGCGGTGGTTATTTATTATTACAAGCTTATATTCTTATACCATAGAGACGGTTCAAAACTTTAGAGGAATAAGTCCGAGATTTTCTCGTGAAGGAACAGTTGTTGATATGGCTGCGGGAATCCTATTTGGAGTTGTTTCACTAGTATTAGTAATCTTGGCGGTAGTACTTACAGTCCATTTCTTTCGAATGAAAAAGTCTTCTCAACACCCCTTGTTAATAATGGGGATTCGATATGCATTTATCTCGGTCCTAGCAGCGAATCTTGCTGGTCTATGGATGATTCTTCTTCAGGACCGGCTAACAGGAGTGACTGGAAATATAATTATTCTACATGGAATTGGATTTCATGCACTGCAAACATTGATTCTGCCTGCTTGGATTTTGGAAAAGGCTGTGATAAATGTAAGCTTAAAACAAAGATTGATTCATGCTGGCTGCATTGCTTGGCTGCTGATGATTGTTATGATAGGCATCCAAACTGCATTGGGGCACTCAGTTTTTGTTTTAACACCATTACCAATTATTGCATGCCTATTATTTATTATCTGGTTCGGAACAATAGTAGGTGCATGTATGCTTCGTATCAAAAAAAGAGAAGAGATTACAGTTACACAGAGGTGCTAGAGTGACCGAAATGCAAAATAGCAGAGAGCTCATGGTCATTAGCGAACAGTGACAGGCACTGTTCGCTATTGGCTTTATGAAGGACATTTCTCCTGTATTCCTACAGGGTTTTGTCCTTCATTGGATTGATAAAGTATTTTATTTTGAATGAAGTTTTTTCTTCTTCCAAGGTTTTAAAAACGAAATAATAAATATGAAAATTGTAACAAGAACTTGAAAGTAGACCGCATATTGTCTAATCTCGTGATTTTGAATAAAGATTGGATTACTTAAGGCCATTTCCTTTTGAGTTTCTAATAATTCCATATTAGCTACCATTAATTCGTCCACAACAAAAATTCCAACGATTGTTTGAATCATATATAGAACAAATTTCACACCAACCCATCTATGCTTGAAAAACCCCCAGCTGGTAAAAAATCCGTAAGTGAAACCCACTAATAAAGTTCCAATCGCGCCCCATCTGACAATATTATCGCTAATGATGATAATGTTTTTATAGCCAAGATAGGACTCATCATATTTTGTGAAATCAATATGAAGATTTAAAGCCAAAGAACTTAAAATTCCTCCGAAAAATAATACTACTAGAAAAACGTGGATAATCTTCAGCCACTTCATACCTTTAGGTCCTATTTTCTTCATTTTTCAAACCCCCAAGCTGCCCATTGTTTAAAATAGTTTCCTTATCGAAATGTGCCATACCGCTTCATGCACTATTCATTATAATAGGGAGAAAATAATCTTATAATGAACCACAGCCTTAATTCTCTCTACTTCTGTGGTCTTATCTTAAAAATAATTAATCTACAGTGAAAATATTGTTACAATAGTAGATAGAGCAAGCTGAATGGTCCAATTGCGGAGGTTTTACGATGCAAACTCAACGTTTTAAGTTTAAGTTAAGTACAATCATCATATTCTTTGTTTGTTTAGTAGTACTTGTGTCTTTAATGATTACAGATTTATTAATAAGCAATACAGTCAGTGAAAATATTAGAAAACATCAAGACGAGAAAGCGAGGATGGTTTCGAGATCTGTTGCAGCCTCTCAGATTATTATAGACGCCTTGGAGGACGACCAGAAGGCAAATGAGATTCAAGAATATACAAAGGAAATTCAATCTGCCACTGATATGATGTTTATCGTTGTCATGGATATGAACGGAATACGGCAATCGCATCCGAATCCAAAACAAATTGGCAAGCACTTTGTCGGCGGGGATGAGAAGGAAGCACTTAAGGGAAAAGAATATGTATCAAGCTCCCGGGGGACATTAGGCGAATCTTTGCGTGCCTTTACACCTATCTATAACAAGACTGGTGAACAGATAGGTGTGGCTGCTGTCGGCATATCCCTAACAAGTGTAGAGGAAGCTCTCGGCAGAAGTCATCGAAGTATTCTTACTGTTACGGTATTAGGCTTATTTATTGGGATCATTGGTGCGATTTTACTAGCGAGGTATATTAAAAGAATCCTATTCGGACTTGAACCCTTTGCCATTGCCAAGATTTTTGAAGAGCGGAGTACGATGCTTCAATCCGTACGCGAGGGAATCATTGCCGTTGATAAAGAACAAACCATTACACTGGTCAATCAATCAGCACGACAAATTTTTCAAAAGGCAGGGCTATCTGAAGATCTGATTGGGAAGAAAATCCACGAATATTTGCCATCAACCAAACTTAATCAGGTTCTTGAGACAGGTAAACCAGAACTAGATGAAGAACAAACGATTAACGGTGTTTCCATCCTCGTTAATCGAGCTCCATTAGTTGTAAATGGCGAGGTGGTTGGTGCGATTTCAACCTTCAGGGATAAGAGCGATGTCAAGCAATTAGCGGAGCAATTAACAGGCGTGAAAACCTATGCGGAAGCACTCCGTGCGCAGTCTCATGAGTTTATGAATCGCCTGCATGTTATTCTTGGAATGGTCCAAATGAGGTATTACGATGAACTATCTGATTTTATTCGCACTTTAGTCGGCCACCAAAATCAAGAATTAGGAAACATCACTCAACATATTAAAGACCCTGCTCTAGCCGGATTTCTGATGGGAAAATTAAGCTATACCAGGGAAGAAAATGTGGAGTTTATCATTGAGGTAAATACTGTGATTCCTGAGCCGGCGAACCCTAGGATTGCCCATGAGTTAATCACCATTCTTGGTAATTTAATTGATAATGCGATTGAAGCGATGGCTGATTCCAGCGATAAAACACTTGAAGTTACGCTTCATTATTCGGATAAATTATTAACAATGGAAGTTTTGGATTCGGGACCAGGAATTCCTGATGAGATTCAAAAGAACGTTCTTGAAAAAGGTTATTCCACAAAAGGGGAAAATCGTGGCTATGGTCTATATCTTGTTACAAAAAGTATTGAAAACTTAGGCGGGGAATGGACAATTGATTCTAAGTCATTACTAGGAACAGTGATTCATATACGAATTCCATATGAGGCAAAGGGGGGGAATCATGATTAAGGTTCTAATAGTCGAAGATGATCCGATGGTTGCGGAGTTTAATAAGCGGTATCTGAAAGAAATGAATGGATTTAGTTTGTCTGGCATTGTCCATAACGTAAAGGATGCAAGGGAGTTTTTAAACAAGGAACAAGTTAACCTCATTTTACTGGATGTCTATATGCCAGGGGCGAATGGTCTTGAACTGCTTCATTTTATTAGGGAACAAAAAATGGCAATCGATATTATTCTCATTACCGCTGCAGCAGACACAGAAAAAATACAAACTGCACTAAGGATGGGCGTAGTCGATTATTTGATTAAACCATTTGAGTTTGAAAGGTTTAACCAGGCCTTGGTGAAATATAAAGATAAATACGCCTTCTTTGAAAAAAAACAAGTTTTTAACCAGGAAGAATTAGATGATCGAATACTTCATTCGGAGCAGAGGCCGGCTGGGGAAACAATCAATGATTTGCCAAAGGGTTTAACCAGTAGTACGCTGCAGAATATCATACATGTGATTAAATCAAAAGAAGGCGCCCTTTTTTCGACCGATGATATTGCAGAAAGTACCTATATATCAAGAGTATCAGTCCGAAAGTACTTGAAATATTTAACCCATCTCGGTGTCCTCGAAGAATCATTAACCTATGGGATTGGCAGACCGGTTTATTATTACACTTTGAAGAAGGATAAGCTTAGTCAAGTAAATATGTATCTTTAAAAATAGCGGCTCAGCTTAACGGGTTCTGTTTTGATTTTGCATCCAGTGCATCGCAGCTGCATAAGTGCCCGGAGCAGTTTATTTATAGAAGGATAAATGCATGTATTTGAAGATTTAGATGGGAACCATCCTGATTACAATGGTGATTTTCAGTATGACCCCAACCACAAAGTCGGAGAATTTATTTCCAATGGTATGAAATGGGTTCAATACAGTCTTAATAATGGACATGCTCCGTATAATAATCTATTTTCTACAAAAGTAAACGGGGTTATTTATGAGGTGTCTAGCCAAGGATGTTCGGTAGAAGAAATCAAAAAACTACTAGAAACATTTGAACAAGCACCTACGGAGTAATGGTATATTCTAGCTTGCTGTTAAACATGAATAGGATAGGGGCATTTCTTCAAGACTGAGACGCTTTTTTCTTATGCAGCTAATGAAGCAGGTTAGTTTAAGAGGGAATATCTTTCCTATGTTCTTCGAATACTAAAAAAAAAGTACAAGGAAAGATTAAAATGAAAACATTGCAAACAAAAGAGAAAATAAAAAAAGTCGGTGAATTTTATAATGAAGTCTCGAAAGCTAATGAGGACTACTTAAAATATTGGCTTGATCATACGTTGTTTCATTGGGATTTTTGGTTATCTTTATTTTTTACTATTATACCAATAATTTTTTGGATTAAAATTCGCAAAAAAGAAAGCTCAAGCCGTCTTTTATTTACAGGAATGTTTGTTTTTATTATTTCTTCATGGTTAGATTTCTTAGGAGTGCAATACGGAAAGTGGTACTATACAGGAAAAGTAATTCCTTCAATCCCTTCGTATGTACCTTGGGATTGGATTCTACTTCCTGTTTTTGTTATGACCTTGATTCAATTTAAACCTAAAAGTTCTCCTATCCTAAAAGGATTGATTTTTGCAAGTGTAAGTACATTCATAGGCGAACCACTTTTTTTATGGCTAGGTTTTTACATTATAAAGGATTGGAATATTCTTTATTCCATCCCTATATATTTCATCCTTTACTTATTAGCTAATAGAATAAGTAAAGTTAAAAATTTTGAACCGATTTCCTAATTAATTTACTTCAGCCACAGAGGCGTTTCCTAAAATATACTTAAATAAAAATTTTTGAAATTTGCATAATTCATTTTATCAAATTAATGGTGTTGATTGTGAAGTATTAAAATAAACAAACGGGGTGCTTTAATAAAACCAAGAAAAATTTATATATACACAAAAACACCGTGTTAATTGCGGTGTTTTTTGTGTGCGAAATAACCTATTATTTTCCCAGAACCCGTTAGGCTAAGCCACCTGTTTTTCATGATAGAGATTTTTTAAGAATAGAGGGCTATCCCTACCAACCCAGAAAGTACGATTACATAGACAGGATTCCAACGGAGTTTCAATAAGGCAAACAGAGAGAGCCCAAAGATGATGGCTAAGCTTATTGAACGGAATGAGATATTTATGGTAATCAGGTTATTAGCCAGCGCAAATTTAAGAGCAGCAAAGATAATTAAACTCGTTACGAGAGGCTTTAAACCATAGAAAATCTTTTCAACCACTGGATTATGATGGAGTTTGGTAAATAGAGCAGCAACAAGAATGACTAAGATCAGCGAGGGCAGCAAAATGGCCATCGCAGAGACGAGAGCCCCCTTGATTCCTGCAGCAGAATATCCTACTAAAATGGCACTATTTACAGCGACCGGACCTGGAGACATTCCAGCAATCGCAATCATATTCGTCAACCGTTCCGCAGTCATCCATCCGTAGTCCGTAACAGCTGTCTCAATGATAGGTATCATGGCATAGCCTCCTCCAAATGAGACAAATCCCATAATAAAAAATGTGTGAAACAGTTCCCACAAGATCATTCTAAGCACCTCCTCGCTCTTAAATGCCCGCACCCATGAAATAGTCAGGGTCAGTGGATGGATCCACTTTCTTATTATTCTTATGCAAGTCTATCGTGTAGCCTAACTTCTCTTTGATTTTTACAACCACTAACCCCGTAATTGCACCTAGAAAAATGGCAACTATAGGATGGATGAAAAACAGTACCGGGACACCGAAAGCCATAATAAAGAAAGTGGTCTTATCGAAAATCGCAGTTTTAGCAATTTTAATAGCTGCATAGACTATGATGGCTACATTTGTCGCTCTTATGGAAACAAATGCGGCTTCTAGCTTTGGATTATCTTGAACGAAAAAATAAGAAATGCCTAAAGATAGAACAATTAAAAAGGTAGGCAGGGAAACGCCAATCATCGCAGCTAGTGCTCCTCTTATCCCGCTAATTCTGTGACCAATAAACGTGGCTGAATTCACCGCAACCGCACCTGGAACGGTTTGAGATAAAGCTATCACATCGGTAATGTCTTCATGAGATAACCATTTTCGCTTTTCCACTATTTCTTTTATGATGAAAGGGATCATCGCAAAACCCCCGCCAAACGTAACAGGACTAATCTTAAAAAACGACCAAAAAATTTGAAACAACAACTTCCATTGGAACTTCACCTTCATAATAAATCCTTCTTCCCATAAGATCTAAAGAGAACAAAGCCCCCTTCAACCTATGAATCTAACAATATAATAAAGGTATCAAAATAGAGTCTGTGGGTAAATAGCAAGATATGTAAATTATAGAAATTTAGTGACATAATTAGGTGAAATATTATTTGGTGACAGGCACCGCTCGTGGACAGTGTCCACCTCAGGCGGACAGTGAATAAGAGGGGAGAAGGAAGGGGAGGAGGGAATAAAAAAATGTGAGCCGGTGGGGCTCACATTTTTTTTGTTTAGGCTGTGATTTGTTTTTTGTCTGGTACTTGGTGCACGGGGTTGAATTCGCCTTCTGTTTTGGAGATGACGACGGTTGCTACTCCGTTTCCGATGAGGTTTGTGATGGCACGTGCTTCTGACATGAATCGGTCAACCCCAAGAATTAGTGCCATTCCTTCGACAGGGATGGAAGGGAAAACGGCTAGAGTCGCTGCTAGTGTAACAAATCCTGATCCTGTGACGCCTGCCGCACCTTTTGAGGTCAACATCAGTACCGCAAGCAGGGTGATTTGCTGCCAAATACTTAGATCCACTCCGTATGCCTGTGCGATGAACAATGCCGCCATCGAAAGATAAATGGACGTTCCATCAAGGTTAAAGGAATATCCTGTTGGAAGAACTAACCCGACGACAGGCTTTGAACAGCCGTAGTTTTCAAGCTTTTCCATCATTTTTGGCAACGCCGCCTCAGAGGATGAAGTTCCAACCACTAAAAGGATTTCTTCTTTTATATAGGCAATGAATTTGAAAATGCTAAAGCCGAACATTTTAGCAATTCCACCGAGAACCAAGATAATGAATAGAGCCATTGTAAGATAAACGGAGCCCATTAATTTTCCAAGATACAATAATGATCCAATTCCAAATTCTCCGATTGTGTAAGCCATAGCGCCAAATGCTGCGAATGGAGAAACTTTCATAATGATATTAACAATTCCGAAAAACACATCAGCTGTTTTTTCAAAAAACTCGATAATTGGTTTTCCTTTTTTACCTAAATGAGCTAATGAAACTCCGAATAAAATTGCTAGGAGAAGTACAGGTAAAAGTTCACCATTAGCAAAGGCACCGATGAAGCTATCAGGAATGATCGATAAGATGAAATCCATAAACCCATGACTAGTTTCAGCCGCTTTTTCGGTGTACTGCGAGATATCTCCTTTTCCTGCTTCTGCATCAATCCCTTTTCCTGCTTTAAAAACATTGGCCACAATAATTCCGATGGCAAGAGCGATGGTGGAGACGATTTCAAAATAGAGTAATGCCTTCCCGCCGATTTTACCAACTTTCTTTAAATCCCCCATACCTGCGATGCCAATGACGATTGTAAGGAAAATAATTGGAGCAATGACCATTTTTACTAGTTTTATAAAAACATCTGCAATCACCTTTAGCTGTGAGCCAATTTCAGGAAAAACAAAACCTACCAAAATACCAAGAAAAATCCCCAGAATAACCTGGGTAGTGAGACTCTTAAAATTAATTTTCATATCCACGCCTCCTAATTAAGTTTTTTGAAAACGATTTCAATTTGTTGAATTATTAATATATTACAATTTTGTGAACATATAAAATAGTTTATATTACTTTATAAATCGTTTTGTAATTAAAGTAAGTGAGGTATTTTAAATGAAAAAATATAAAAGCTGCCAAAATCGATTGGCAGCCCAGCTTGAATCTTATTGTCGCTTTTTACTGTTTGAATCTTGAATTGAAACATTGTTCGGTCGTTCTGGATAGGACGCCTTGCCTGAATCATCTGGACCAGTAAGTTGATTCCTTTCATTAAGAACTTTCCCAGTATATTCAATAGGATTATTTTTTGGCATTTTATACACCTCCAAGTAATAGTATGGTTGAAATGCAAAAGACAAATTCAAGAAGTATAATATAGAGACAGAGGGGGGTGGAAAATAATGGTGACACCAAAACACATTGTTTCAGCTGCGGCCATTGTATTAAATGAAAAGAATGAACTATTACTGATTAAAGGACCACTTAGAGGATGGGAAATGCCTGGCGGTCAGGTGGAAGAAGGGGAATCCTTGACGGATGCTGTGATCAGGGAAACAAAGGAAGAGTCTGGAATAGATATAGAAGTTATTAAGTTTTGTGGAATCTTTCAAAATATCGAGAATTCGATTTGTAATACCTTATTTTTAGGAAAACCCATCGGTGGGGAATTAACAACCAGTCCGGAGAGCCTAGAAGTAGGTTTCTACAAACTAGAAGAAGCTTTAGAAATGGTCACCTGGAATAACTTTAGGCAAAGAATTGAATATTGCTTAGATGAGAAACATCATCCCTTTTACATTGGTTTTTAAATACATAAAACGAAGTGGCTTCTGATGAACTTCCTGATTAAATGCAAAATTTTGGGGTTCGAATCAGTAAGTCACAATATATAGTTTAACTAACTGTGCGTTGATCCAGGAAGGATTAACGCATTTTTTTGTGGGATTTATTGTTAAACTAATATCCGTTTCTCGACAAATGTAAACAAAAGTTGATATTAAATTTATATTCCATTAGTAAGATCATAATTGAAAGATATCAAAGGAGGTTTACATTTTGAGAAAACTGTTAGTTCCCATTACAGATTGGGTCTCAACTAAACGTGGATGTGGATTACGATTATCGCTTGGCTCGTCCTGATGGTAGGATTAAGTGCGGGACCAAAACAGGCTTTATCTCTGAAGATGGTTCAACGATGATTGTTCCGATGGAATTAGAGCAGGGACTTGGCAATAGTGAGTTTTCCAAAATCAATGACAAGGCGTCAGAGATAGGGAATAAGATTGCAGATAAGGGATACGTTCCTAGTTCGCGGGATGCTCCTGCCGGCTTTGATACTGTTATTTGAAAAAGACAAGCAAGCATCGCATAATAAATAGACAATAAAATAGAATACATTGGGCTTCCATTGTATTCTATTTTTTAGGAGGTTTGTATTATGAAGATTCTTGTTGTCGATGATGATGTCTATATTCAACAGCTTGTATCAATCCACTTAAGCCGAGAAGGATATCAAGTATATAGAGCGAATCATGCCGAAGAAGCATTAGACTTGTTGGAAGAAAAAACAGTTGATTTAGCGATTGTCGATGTCATGATGCCCGGGATGAATGGATTTGAATTGACAAAGATCCTATCAAACGACTTTTCTATCCCCGTTATTCTACTTACGGCCAAAGGACAAATCGATGATAAGGAACGAGGCTTCTTATCTGGTTCAGAGGACTATATCGTTAAGCCATTTGAGGTGAAGGAACTCCTATTCCGTGTTGCTGTTGTTTTACGACGTGTCGAACGTGCCATGGAAACGGTCATAAAAGTTGGAAATCTCATGATAGATCGGAAAAACTTTGAATTAATGATCAATCAAGAAACCGTCCTTCCGCCATTAAAGGAATTTGAACTATTAAGTTTATTAGCATCACGTGTAAATAAGATTACCCCTAGATCCGTCCTAGTTGAACAAGGATGGGGAGTTGATTATGAAGGGGGAGAACAAACGCTAAATACTCATATCAACAGAATCCGAGAACGTTTAAAAAAATACGATGCAACGGTGGAAATTCAAACGGTTCGAGGAATCGGTTATAAGCTAGAGGTAACGAAATGAGAACTTTATATCGGAAATTCATTGTTGCAACGCTATTGATCCTAACGATAAGCGTCACGATTGGAATGATACTAGCAAATTTTATTTACATGACATCTACAAAACAAAAGATTGATCAGCATAATGTAGAGATTGCACAAAATGTTACACTAAACCTTGAGAATATGCATTCTGATCGTTCATCCTTTGAGCTTTTCTTGGAATCGATTGGAAATCTTGGATATCAGATATATGTAGTAAACGAATCCGGGGAAGAAGCTTATTTTGGCATGCCTTTTAGCAAAACGGATCTACCGACAGAAGCCAAGAAGGTTCTTTCGAAAAAAGAAATCTACCATGGTATGAACCACTTTTCCCATAAGTTTTTAATGATGGGACACTTCTCAAATGATGTAGAGAATACGGTAGGTATTCCATTCACAATGAGTGGGGAACAATACGGCTTGTTCCTGCGTCCAAATAATAAACTACTCTTTTCCGATATTCATATGATTCTAGCATGGTTTTTTGTAGCGGTTACTGTTGTCAGTATCAGCGGGGTAATCCTGTTTGCGAAGCATCTTATCCAGCCGATTACAAAGTTAACGGAAGCGACCAAAGAGATTACACGGGAGAATTTTCATTATCCGTTAACAAATGATCGTAATGATGAGATTGGACAATTAGTAGAAAGCTTTAACACCATGCAGAAGCAGTTACAACATAATGACGAAGCCCGAAAATCCTTCATCAATAATGTGTCACATGACTTTCAGTCACCACTAATGAATATTCAAGGCTATGCAGAACTTCTATTGTCACAAAAAGTAAATGATCGTGAATTCAGAGAATACTTACAGGTTATTGATCATGAATCAAAGCGGCTTTCGATTCTAACAAAGCAGTTATTGCTATTAACATCCCTTGACCAGAAAGCTTATCCGATGATGATATCGGAGGTCCAATTGGATGAACAAATTAAACAAACTATCCGCAGGTATCAATGGCGGCTGCAGGAGAAGGAAATTGAAGTTTCTTATAAACTGCCATCTGTTCGGATGAAGGTTGATGCGGAACTTATGAGCAACGTCTGGGACAACTTGATAACAAACGCGATAAAGTATAATACACATGGAGGCAGTATTTGGATTAGCTTATCTAGAAACGAATCCTTTCTAACTATCATTGTTAGAGATACAGGGATCGGAATGTCCAAGGAAGCCGTCACCCAAATTTTCGACCGTTTTTATCGTGTAGATTCATCTAGAAAAAGTGACGGTACTGGACTTGGTTTATCGATCGTTAAACAAATCATTGACTTGCATGGAGGAGAAGTAAAGGTTGATAGCAAAGATGCAAAGGGGACAACCTTCACAATTATACTTCCTATTATGAAGAAAAAATTGGAGGAATAAATAATGGAACAAACTTGGAGTATACGGCTAATTCGATTCTCGGCAATATTCGGTATAATCGGTACTTTTCTTGGCTCACATATGTCAGGAAATATGGATTATTCATTGAGACCCATTCATGCTCATATTCTATTAGTAGGATGGCTGTCTGTATTTGCCTGGGGGATATTTTATAAGGTATATACGATTAAATACAAAAAACTTGTACCCATTCACAGTATACTAGGAATGGTGGGGGCTTTGGGTTTGACCGTAGGAATGTGGATGTACAATCTAAATCCATTCAATCTTAATGAGACCTTTTTAATGGTGTTCTTTATTGTAGGCGGAAGCTTACTTTTACTTGCTTTTTTATTATTCGTGCCAATCACTTTTCTCATTAATAAACAGGAAAATAAAAATTAAAATTTCAAGTAATAACTCGGCAATAGGGTGCATTCCTTGATAGGACTATCTTTAGCTGATACAGATGATATAACATTTTAAAGTTCAAGATCATATAAGAAGAAGTTGGATAATAATCGAGCAGGACTCGCCACATCTATGTGGTGAGTTTTGCTTTTTTATATGCTAATTGTTATACCAAAACAGATGTCAATTTGGATTGAATTTTTAGAAAGCACCCCAAAATGGAACCCTTTACAAGTGGAACCGTTTTTCTACATGGTAGTTATCTTTCCGCTTTTTTCCGATGTTTTACCTTATATACTATCGTAGCTATAATATTAGCGAGAATGAATAGCATGTTCCCCTGCACATTCGCGTGCAATAATTGTTCCTCAAATTCCATATCCTCCATCATTTCACCTTGACTCTTGCCCTTTTTCTCATTCACTATGCGCCTCTTTGCCATTTGCTCTATATATCGATATTGAAAAGGTACTAATATTAAAGATAATAGAATGTATCCAGCTACAAATATCAATAATATTTCACTCATCTAAAATTTCCCCTTTCCTTATACCTTAGCCCCCGAAAAATAAATCAAGAATATTGGATGAAGTGGATGATTTCTTATTATAGAATTCGGAATACCCGCATTTTTTACAGAAAATAACGATAAACGTGTTGTGCTGAAGATCGAATATTTTTGATAATCCCGTTCCAGTCATGGCAACTTCCTTTTGTCCGGCATCTCTAGAACCGCATTTTATACAACCTTTTTCGCTCATTATTATCCCTCCAGTTATAAACCTTTCCACTTATTTACGTATTGGATTTCAAAATGTTTCATATAATCCCACATTTTAGCTTGTTCCCTTACATGAAAAAAGGTAAAATGCAATAAAACTAGAAAAGAGGGATGAACATGCCATTTGATATTTCAATGTTGGGTATGGGCTACTTCAGCTTAGATGCTGCGGCCGTCGATAAGAGCCCAAGTGAAATGGTGATCACTGACGAAAAGGAAGAAACCTATTACATCGTTTCAAGAGAAGTTTACGAAGATGGACCGCAACAAGAGGGTTATAAAATTATCGTCAATGAAGGGGAATAATCACTCTTTCTGACTATTACCTAAATAAAGCCGTATCGAGTTGTCGATACGGCTTTATTATTTCTTTTTTGCCTCTGTTAAAGACAGACGTTGATTTATCTCACTGAAATCCTTATGTAGTACTAAACTCAAAGAGTAATCTTCTGATTAGTTGTTCATCCCGCTTATGAAGGACAAATCTCATTGAGGACTCTCTAGATTTGTCTTTCATCATGCTTATGAAGGACAAATCTCATTGGGGACTCTCCAGATTTGTCTTTCATCGACCTTTTATACCGTTTTACTAATAATCAACAAATGAAATTTAACGAAGCTTCTTTTTTAAAAAAGGATAAGACAATCCTAATCCTAACAAATATAAAATGACTAAAAAGTAAACGGGAAGTAAATGAATAAAATCTGTATATCCAATATATAAATGCGTTCCAATCCCAGCGATAAACGCAGGTAAAGCTCCAATTGCAAGGGTATTCCAAATCCATCGTTCCCCTTTTCTAAAACCCCACAAGGAAAGCATTAGAATAAGCAAACCAACACTTACAAGGGCACTGCCAAACCCTGCTCGGTCATGTGCGATAACGGGAATTAAATTGTTACTAATACTTTCTAACATTTCAGGTGTCATACAAAGGAAGTTTAAGTCAGTTGAAACGAAAACCTTAGATACACCGATTGTAGAAATCACTATACCGCCTGCCACTATCAAAAATCCGATGATAATAAACATGAGCTGTCCATAAAGCCCGTATTGCCATGCTCTATCATTACTTCCATGACTAGAAAAAGGGGAACCTGCCACTTTTTTACCTTCCTTAAAGCTAAAAAAATAGATCGGCAATAAGATAAGCCAAAATAAACCATGCAGCCAATCAAAGTAACCGTAACCGATTGAAAGAATAATCCCAATAAATCCTATGATTGCTGCACTATGAAAAGCAACTTTAGCCCAATGCATGTCATTTTTAATTCCATGACGAGCAAGCTGGATATACAATATTCCTCCCGATATCATGGTTCCAGCTAGCGCCATTCTATCATGTGACATAAAGGATAAGATGAGTGGATTTACCTGTAAAATTTCTGTCCTTGTCAAACCGATGAAGGTTTCATCATAAGGGAGGATAATACTTGTGAATGCAAAATATAAGGCAATGATTCCTCCAATTAGGATGGATAGACCAAACAAAAATGACCAATACCAGTTTGGTTTTTTAAGAGGCCGAGATTCTTCATATAATAATCGTTCATGAATCCGCTTTGGTAACCCTGGACCAGCTTTTACATAGCCTTCTGTTAGTATCAACAAATCTGCACCTGCACGAACCAAAGTACAAGCTTGATTTGGTGTCTCCACCCCGCCGGAGGTTATGACGATTAGCTCAGGGTGCAGGTCTTTAACCTGTTTAATTGTTTTGGCTAGGCATTCATTGGCATTAGCAGCTTCATGCCAGCAGCTGTCCATGGTTCGGCGAGGAGAGGTTATGACGATTCCACTAATACATGGATGCTCTTTAAACTTTCCAATTTCTTTGTTCATTTCCTCAGTTGAAATTGAAACATAAAAATTGCGCTCCCCTTTATCTAGACATGCACTCACTTGTTCATCTGTTACGATAAAAGCGTCTACAAAAGGTGTTAAATGCTGAATAATTATATCCCATTCATTTTTGTTAACTTGTTCATCAATCTTAGCGAATATAGGGATTTGAATGTTTAGGCTTGTTAATTTTTTTATCACTAGTTTGAGTGGAACCTTCTCTTGATGCTCAGAAAACAGAATAGTGCCATTATCCATTCTGGGTTCTATTCGTGCTTTAGGTTCATTTAGCACGATGGGTCCAATTTCTACAAATCCAAAGCCTAACTCTTGGAAGGCGTTAATACCTGACAAATTAGGGTCGATATGGCCGCTTAATCCAATAGGAGACGGAAATGTAGTATCGTTCCATTCTTTTTGAAATTCCTGTGGGGGCTGCATATGTCCTAAAAATCCAATAAGTTTCCGGCCGCCAGGAAGGGAGGCAATGGTGCTCATGGAGTTATGAATAAACTCTCGGCTCGTTTTCGGCCGTAATTTATCTAGTAAAAGTCTTTTTAAAGGATGATAAGACCAATCCGGCATACACAACACCTTCTATTTTAATCATTTGTAAAGTTCCTATCGTGGATAATAATAACAAGTGGTGTAGATTTTGTAAAATTACGAAAACTCAAGTGGTAATATTGAATCCAGTATTTCAAAAAATTAGTAATAAAAGAATAGACCTCTAGGAAACCCTAAAGATAGGGAGGGGATGTGCGGGTGATTTTTTCTTTAAAAGGGGATGCCCATAAAGTTTTTCTGCGATTGAAAAAGACAATACATAATGGCGAAATCATCAGGGAAACAAAGGAATTTAAAGAAATTGAAGAGATTCAAACTCTATATCTGTCTCTAGATAGTGATACACTGCAATTAATCCATTACCGAATGATAAAAGAATATAACGGTTCAGGCATGATTCCAATCTTGGTATCTTCTGCTCCTTGGTTGTTACTGCTGTTTTCGAAGCAATTAGCTTCCTACCTATTCAAAGATGGCTCCTGGCTTTGGGCAGGCTTTTGTATCGTCTATCTGCTTATGTTAGGGATTAGTGTGATAATCCATTTTCGCGAAAAAGCTTGGGCTGCTTTTCATATGGAAATCATTCAAGATATATTAAAGGAAAGAAAAAATGAAAATACTCAGGGACATTCCACAAACTAATGTCCCCTGAGTCTTCATGTACCTTCCAAAATTAAACTTTTTTTAATCGTCGAATATCTGATATAGTAGTCTTTGAGATAGATAGGAGGACTACTATATGAAATGTTTCTCGATTGATTTAGACGGTACGCTATTAAATTCTGAACATGATATATCTGAAGCTAACCTTCAAACCATCAATGAATTGCGTGGGAAAGGTCATGCTGTTATTTTGAACACGGGCCGCGCTTATGCAGATGTCATAAAAATAGAAGCATTACAAAATTTAGAGATTCCTATTTTTTGTGTCAATGGATCTGTATTATTCTCGGCAGTGAAAGAGCTTTTGTATGAGGCAACTATTTCCATTGAAACATACAAAGAACTGTTTCCAATCTTAAAGGAATTAGGTGTTGGCATTTTAGTCTATACCAATTATGGAGGCTTTCCATCCACCTTACCGCCGCTCCATAAAAAAAGTAAAGAAGAACTCAATACTATTTTTAAGGAATTCAACTATGATGAAGTTCTTGAAAAAGATCAGTTGAAAATCTATAAATTAATCGCTTTAACCCATCATGATGAATTAGAAAAAGTCGAAGTGGTTAAGAAGGCGCTTGAGGGGAAGTTTGATATTTCAATGGCTTCTTCATTCCCCAATAATGTAGAAATCACTTCTAACGAAGCACATAAAGGAAAAGCATTATTGCGATACCAGACAATGATGAATCTTGATTTCGAAGAGATTATTGCTTTTGGTGATGGCGGGAATGACCTTGCCATGTTCGAGGTAGCAACTACTTCTGTTGCGATGGCCAATGCTCCACTAAATGTTCAAAATAAAGCAGACATTATTACAAAATCAAATGACGAAGATGGATTTGCTCATGCAGTTCGTCATTTATTAAATCTTCATCTAGAAAGCGCCGTAAAATAATAAAAAGCCCAATTTCCAACTGATAAAGGAAATTGGGCTTTTCGTTTTTTAAATGTTTACGGGCTTTTTCAAGAATCCCATTAATAATGCAGAAACAATTGCACCCATCACAACAGCAACTAAATACATGATCCAGCTTCCGTCAACGAGTGGAATAACGAATAATCCACCATGCGGGGCACGAAGTCCAATACTGAACATCATTGATAAAGCACCTGCAACTGCTGAACCAGCCATAACAGAAGGGATGACACGAAGCGGATCAGCCGCTGCAAATGGAATAGCTCCTTCAGTAATAAAGGATAATCCCATAATATAGTTCACCTTACCTGCTTCTTGGTCTTGCTTGCTGAACTTTTTCTTAAATAGTGTAGTTGCAATCGCAATTCCTAATGGAGGAACCATACCTGCAGCCATAATGGCAGCCATGGGTTCATAGACACCATTTGCTAATAACCCAGTACCAAACACATAAGCTGCCTTGTTAACTGGACCGCCCATATCAAAGGACATCATTAATCCTAAAATAATTCCAAGTAAAACAGCATTTCCTGTACCTAAACCAGATAACCACTCAGAAATAGCGGTGTTTAATGCACCAACAGGCTTGTTTACAACAAATAACATAATGAATCCGGTTAAAGCAATCCCTAATAAAGGGTATAACAAGATGGTTTTAATTCCTTCAAGAGAAGATGGCATGCCAGATAGAAGCTTTTTCAATCCTACTACTAAATAACCTGCTAAGAAACCTGCAACAAGCCCGCCTAAGAATCCAGCACCGCCGCTTGTTGCCAGCATTCCGCCGACCATACCTGCTGCAAAACCGGGGCGGTCCGCAATGCTCATGGCAATAAATCCTGCTAAAATGGGAACCATTAACGCAAAGGCATTTCCACCGCCAATGGTCATTAATGCTTCAGCAATAGGATGATAGGTTGGATCATCAGGATTTGCTGAATTAATCCCGAACATAAAGCTGATGGCGATTAAGATACCGCCTCCGACAACGAATGGAAGCATATTAGAAACACCGTTCATTAAGTGCTTATAAATAGTGGAACCGACTCCTCTTCCATTTTGTTCACTTTCCTGATTGGATTTTCCACTGCCGCTATAAATCGGAGCATCTTGCTTTAAAGCTCTTTCAATTAGTTCCTTTGGTTTACGAATACCATCGGCAACAGCCGTTTCAATGACATGCTTGCCATTAAATCGGTTCATTTCAACCTTTGTATCAGCAGCTACTATAACGGCAACAGCATTTTCAATTTCTTCAGCTGTTAGCACATTTTTAGCACCGCCGGAACCGTTTGTTTCAACCTTAATATCTACACCCATTTCTGCTGCTTTTGCTTTTAACGAATCAGCAGACATATAGGTGTGGGCAATCCCTGTAGGACAAGCCGTTACAGCAACAATAAACTGTTTCTTGCCAGCCATGGATTGTACTTCTTCTTTTTCTTCTTGATCATGAGAATTAATAATGTTTAAGACTTCATCAGCATTTTTAGCTTCTAAAAGCTGTTTGCGTACTTCATCTTTTAATAGAATGGTTGAAAGTCGAGAAAGTGCCTCTAAATGTGTATTGTTTGCCCCTTCTGTAGCTGCAATCATAAAGAAGAGGTGGGAGGGCTGACCATCAAGAGATTCATAGTTTACACCTGCTTTTGATCTCCCGAACGCAATAGCTGCATGTTTAACAGCGTTTGTTTTTGCATGGGGGATCGCAATTCCCTCACCAATACCTGTTGTGCTTTGTTCTTCTCTTTTCATAATGGCCTTTTTATATTCGGCGCGATCATTTAACTTGCCTGCATGATCTAGAACTGATACTAACTCTTCAATGGCGCCGGTCTTTGTTGAACTAGTTAATGAAAGGTTGATGGTTTCTTTGGTTAATAGCTCTGTAATCCTCATCGTCATTCTCCTCTTTGGTTTGTCTTTTCTATTTTTACTTGAGGGAGCAAGCCTTCCATTTTTTCGCGTGTACATAATCCGATCGAAAAGGCAGTCGCACTGCCAGCTGCCACACTAAAACGAAAAGCTTCTTCTATCGATTTTGTTTTTTCATAGGCTGCGATAAAACCGGCCACCATGGAATCCCCAGCACCCACTGAGCTTTTTACATCACCTTTGGGGCTAGTAGCGATTAAGGCTATGTCCTTATTAATGAGGACAGCTCCTTTTTCGGCAAGAGATACAATCACGTTTTGCGCACCTTGTTTGACAAGCTCTCTACCGTAAGGAATAACCTCTTCGCATGAGTTGATAACGGTATTGAATAAGTCACCAAGCTCATGATGATTTGGTTTAATTAAGAAGGGATGTAAGGGAAGTACTTTTTTCAGTAATTCTCCTTCTGCATCGACCACAAATTTTGTGCCATTTTCATTACATAGTTTTACAAGCTCTTCATACGTACTCTCCGGCATAGTGGATGGAATACTGCCAGCGAGAACGAGAACATCGTCACTTGTTAGTTCTCTAATTTTTCCTTTTAAGGATTCAAAGTTTTCTTCTGTAATGTTGGGGCCTTTTGCATTTATTTCGGTTTCTTTGTCAGACTTGAGTTTTACATTTATTCTCGTATCTTCATCGACTTTCACAAAGCCAGTTTGAATACCATGTGAGGTTAAGAAGCCTTCAATATAGTCACCGGTAAAACCGCCTAAAAATCCGAGAGCGTAACTATCTACATCTAATCTCTTTAATACTTGTGAGACATTGATTCCTTTTCCGCCTGGGAATTTGGATTCATTTTTTGTTCGATTTAACTCACCTAGCGTTACTTGATCAACTTCTACGATGTAATCAAGTGATGGGTTTAACGTAACTGTATAGATCATGATGGAACCACCTTTATTTTTGTCTTGCTGTGATATTGCTCCTTCGTATCAGGGTCTAACTCATTTGTAATAATCGTTGCCTGATGAAGATCGGTGATTTTTGCAAAAGCGACTTCCGAAAACTTTGATTCATCCGCCACTACAAAGGCTTCACTCGATAATGAAATCGCCAGTTGTTTGACCATTGCTTCTTCAGGATCAGGAGTTGTATAACCGAATTGCGAATGAATCCCGTTCACTCCCATAAAGCACTTGTCAAATCTGTAATGTCCCAGACTATCTAATGCCCCTCGGCCAATTAAGGCTTTAGTAGTGGGCTTCGCATAACCGCCTATTAAAAATGTTTTTATGTTTTTTTCTAAAAGTTCATTTGCATGTGATAGTCCGTTTGTAACAACCACAATATTGTCTGGAAGAAAAGGAATCATTTCGTAAATAGTAGAACCGGCATCCAAATAAATACAATTACCTTCTTCCACTAAACCTCCGGCAAACTGAGCAATTTGACGTTTTGCTTGAAGGTTTTTGGAGGATTTCTCCGTCATACTTGGTTCCTGGAGCTTTCCTTGCAGCCTAGCAGCACCACCATGAACTCGCTTGAGAAATTTACCTTCTTCTAGCTGTATAAGATCTCTTCGGATCGTTGACTCTGAGGAATTCGTTAATTCAACGAGTTCCTGAAGTTTAACAGAATTCTTTACTTTTAATGCTTCTAATATGATTTGATGGCGTTCTGGTTCTAACATAGATACCGCCTCCTAAAACGCTTTCATTATTTTCTAATTTCATTCTACAATTAAAAACGGTGAAAATCAATCGTAAAAATTCAAAAACATTCTTTTTCGGTCAAAAAACACCAAATAAAAAAGGATGCTATTTTTAGCATCCCTGTAACAGATATTATTCCCAAATGAAATAAAAATAGTTCTGATAGTTTAATAATACAAAGGTTCTAACGAAAATTTTTGAAATTAAACAGTTTTAGTTAAAAATATAGATATATTTGAAACCTTATTGAGTATAATACGTATATGTACAAGTAGAGGTAGTGTAAAAAATTTTTATAGATAGGAAGAATAAATTTGGGCACAAATATAATGATAGTAGCAGATTATATCTATGATATTTATTATTGGTTAATTTTGATTAATATTTTTGGATCTTGGTTCCCGCAATTTCAAACAAGCAAAGTCGGTCTCTTGATAGGCAGAATTGTAAATCCTTACTTGTCTGTCTTTAGAAAATTCATCCCGCCTTTAGGTATGATTGACTTTTCACCAATCGTTGCGATTTTGGCCTACAGCTTTATCGGGCGATTTGCTCTCGCAGGTCTACAGCAGCTGTTAATCATGGCAGGTGCCTTTTAATTAATCTTGAAATGGAGGTTAGGGCTTTACTTACATTTAGGTGTAGGTAAAGTCCTATTTCTATACTGAAATTTTTCTAACAATCAGGTAATGCTGTTAGTATCACTTATCTGGTAGTCTAAGTTATTCTAGATATAGGATGATTAAAAGGGGAGATTTTGATGAAGTCTGCTTTAATACTCGGGGGAACGCAATTTGTTGGCAAAAGATTGGTGCAATTATTAGTAGATGAAGGGGTAGAAGTGACCATTGCAACAAGAGGTTTGACGCCTGATTCCTTTGGTCATCAAGTTACTAGATTGATTATTAACCGTGAAAATACAGAGTCTTTGGGTCAAGCTTTTAAGGATAAGAAATGGGATGTTGTATTTGATCAAACCTGCTATTCCTCTCAAGAAGCCCTTGATTCGTTAAAAACAATGAATGGCAAGGTTAAGAAATATATATTTACTTCTAGCCAGGCCGTTTATGATTTTGGGACGAATAGTACGGAAGAAGGCTTTAATCCAATAGAGTTTCAGCCTGTATTAAAATCGAGGAGAGATTACATAGGGTATGTAGGATATCAGGAAGCAAAACGAGCGGCGGAAGCAATCCTTTTTCAGAATGCAGACTTCCCAGTGGTGGCCGTCCGTTTTCCGATTATTATTGGAAAAGACGATTATACCAATCGGTTAAACTTCCATGTTGAGCATGTGAAAGAAGGAAAAGCGATGTTCATTAAGCAACCTAACTTTAGATATAGTTTTATCGACTCAGGGGAAGCCGCTGCGTTTTTATTAAGTATGTCGAAGTCGGACTATCATGGTCCGATTAATCCAGGTTCTGAGGAAGATATCAGTTTGAGTGAATTAAACGGATTAATTGAGGAACTAATTGGCACTAAAGCGATCTTAAATGTAGATGGTGACCCATCTCCCTATAATTTGCCTGGATCATGGTCAGTCAATACAAGTCTTGCTCAGTCCATGGGGTTCAGTTTTTCTTCATTAGATAATCTTTTGAAAAAATTAATCCATCACTATTCATAGTTTAAATAAAGGGGGAAATATCATGAGTATTCGGAAGGCTACATTAAATGAACTAAATCCTTTTACAGAGTTATTTGATTCCTATCGGGTGTTTTATAAACAGGATTCTGATATTGAAGGTGCAAGAGCTTTTTTAAAAGAAAGATTATTAAATGAGGATTCAGTCGTTTTCATGGCCTATGATGAGAGTAATCCGGTTGGCTTTGTTCAGCTATATCCGACATTTTCCTCTGTTAGTATGAAAAGATCATGGGTCCTTAATGATTTATATGTAAATACGACTGCTCGCAAGAAGGGTTTTGGCGAGAAATTAATTCAAAAGGCCATTGAATTTGCAGAAGAGACAGGTGCCAAAGGGGTAGCATTAGAAACGGGTCAGGAAAATGTAACAGCGCAAAGACTATACGAAAAAATTGGCTTCAAAAAGGAATCCAATTACTTTTACTATTTCTCTTTATAATTGGATAAGATTACACATACTACCTTTAAATAAAAAATATGTGGAGGTAGCTAGAATGAATAACGAACAACAAACTGATAAGATTATCTCTAATGATGCATTGCGTGGTAAGCCTTATCTTGATATTGACCGAGTCATAACAGAAGGGAACCCGCATAGTTCAACACATAATAAGAAGGAAAAATAATATGAGTGTAAAGAGGCTGAACAGCCTCTTTTTATTTTTGACGTTTATAATTGAAGTGCTTATGATGACCGAAAATCATTTAAGAAGAGGAAAGTGGTCACTATGAAAGCTCTATGGTGACCGAAAATCATTTAAGAAGAGGAAAGTGGTAACCATGAAGGCTCTATGGTGACCGAAAATCATATAAAAAGAAGAAAGTGGTCACCATGAACGGTTTCCTATCGAATGATTCCAGCCAGGGAGATAAAATAAATTATATTATCTATCTTTTTCGAATTTTAGTAATATATTAGTTATACCATTTAAAAGTAAAGGGAGAGTGTCACATGGTAATTAGGCAACTTACCTCTTCAGATGCAGAAAAATACTGGGTTCTTAGGTTAGAAGCCTTAAAGGAAGCTCCAGAAGCATTTTTAACTAGTTATGAAGATGCTATGAAAAGGGAAAATCCGATTGCTCAGGTAGTAAGTAATCTCACAACAGAAGGTAATTATACTTATGGGGCATTTGATGGTGACAACCTAATTGGAGTTGTAACACTCCTTCAAGAAAAGGCAGAAAAAATACAGCACAGGGCAAACATTTATGCTATGTATGTTACTCCAAGGAAACAAGGAGCAGGCGTGGGGGAAGCATTACTCACAGAAGCAATTAATAAAGCAAGATCAATCCAGGCAATTGAAAAAATTAATTTATCGGTCGTTGCAAGCAATGAACCAGCGAAGAAGCTATATACGAAACTTGGCTTTAAAGTATTTGGACTTGAAGAAAAAGCAATGAAACTGAATGGTGTTTATTTGGATGATGAACATAGAGTGCTGCATTTAAAATGAAGAAACTTACCATTAGACGAGAAACCGTTCAAGATGAACATAGAATAAAGAGGTGTATACAATGACAGAAAATAAACAGGGAAGTATAGCAGCTGAAATCAAGGCTGATGGGTCGTTTAACCGGCAGAAAAATAGATTTAGTACACCGTTTGGATTAGGTGAAGGTGAACTGCCTATTGAAGCAGGGAGATATCGACTACTATGGTCAGCCGTCTGCCCCTGGGCACATCGCTCCGTAATTGTCCGAAAAATACTAGGGTTAGAGACTGTAATCAGTTTGGGCACGGCTAGTCCGATGCGTCCCAAACTTCCACATGTAGACTGGGAATTTTCTTTAGATGAGGGCGGGGTAGACCCTGTATTAGGAATTCGCTATATGAGTGAAATCTATAAGAAAACAGATCAGGATTATTCGGGGAGACCCACTGTTCCTGTCTTCGTGGATGTGAAGGAACAAAAAGTTGTGAACAATGATTATTTTAAACTAACAAACTATCTAGAAACAGCCTGGGCACCTTTTCATAAAGAAAATGCTCCAAATTTATATCCGGAATCTTTACGTGAAGAGATTGATACCTTAAACGATGTCATCTTCCATGAAGTGAACAATGGCGTGTATAAATGCGGCTTTGCCCAATCTCAGGAAGCGTATGAGCAGGCATATGATACTTTGTTTGCGAGACTAGATGAATTAGAGAAGCGTCTTTCAACACAACGTTTCTTATTTGGAGACTTTATTACCGATTCCGACGTACGGCTATACGCTACATTAGTCCGTTTCGATGCTGCCTATTACTCCGCATTTAAGACAAACCGAAATCGAATTGTTGATTTCCCACATCTATGGGGTTATCTACGAGATTTATATCAAACTCCTGGTTTTGGTGATACCACAGATTTCGACGCAATTAAAAAGCATTATCATTTATCGAATCATATAGCAAGCAATGATCAAAAGGGGCATAATGGTATTTTGCCAAAAGGACCGGACCTTTCAGGACTGCTTTCTCAGCATAACCGCCAAGAATTAGGTGGCAAGGAAGAAAAATTTCGCATTCGATAAGGAGGGAGCAGGGGAAATGATGATTCGGAAAGCTTTAGAAAGTGAATTACCATTTATTCGAGAACAAAGAGTACTCTCTTACGAAGAGCATGCTGCCATAATCCCTGAGGGTCATTGGCAGGCATTGAAGCAGGCAATTTCATCAGAGGTGGATTCAGAAACAGGAGTTGAGCTGCTAGTGGCAGAAGTAGAGGGGATGATTCTAGGAAGTGTTGCTTTGTTCCCGGCAAAGACAGATGCCTATGAAGGCAACGTTGAAGTTGTGGATTATCCTGAAATACGAATGCTCGCGGTTTCTCCAGAAGCGCGTGGGAAGGGAGTAGCTACAGCCCTGCTTTCTGAATGTATAAAGCTTTCAATAGAGAAAGGGCACCATTCCATCGGGCTTCATACCGGCGAATTTATGGAAAATGCGATGAGACTATATGAACGAATTGGTTTCAAAAGATTACCACAATACGACTTTCAACCTGCAGACGACGGTATCATTGTAAAAGCCTATCGACTGACTTTTGAATGAACCAAAATTGAGAAGAGAGGTTTTTTAGAAATACAATTGACAGAATATTAACTATACTACTATAATATAACTTATGTTTATTGTCCCTGCTAAATAATCAGCAGGGGCTTTTTTATTATCTGAAAAAAATATAGGAAGTGCATGTATGGAATTACAAAAAAGTTTATTGCCACGTCATATTCGTATGATGGCCCTCGGAGGAGCAATAGGGACTGGTATATTTAAAGGGACTTCTGAAACCGTTTCGATTGCGGGACCTGCAGTTATTTTTTCTTATTTGTTTGCAGGCTTATTACTTCTTATTGTGATGAGTGCAATTGCCGAGATGGCTATCGCTTTTCCTGGAGTAAATATGAAAGGGTTTATACATAAGGCATTTGGAACAAATGTGTCTTTTGTAATCGGATGGCTTTACTGTTTTATGTGGTTAGTTGTATGTGTTATAGAAGTGATCGCTGCGGGAAGCTTTTTGCAATATTGGTTTCCTGCTATGTCTTTGTGGTCTTTAAGTTTCATAAGTGCTGTTTTCATTGTGGCTATTAATTTTATGAATGTGAAACGTTACGGAGAGTTTGAATTTTGGTTTGCCGGAATAAAAATTACCATGATTGTCCTATTTGTTGTGTTAGGAGCCGGTATTTTATTCGGAATCATCCCGAGCAATGAAAGTGACTATTTACAAAATTATGTCCAACACGATGGTTTCTTCCCGAAGGGCTGGTCTGGGGTATTCTCTGCCTTATTAATCGTCATTTTCTCATACGGCGGTACTGAACTTATTGGATTGACTTTATCGGAAACGAAGGATGCAGAAAAGGTATTGCCTAAAGTGATTAAAGGAGTTATTGGGAGAATTGTCATATTCTATACACTCCCGATTCTAATCATTTGCGGATTGATTCCATGGAATGAAATCGGCAGCCAAGCAAGCCCGTTTGTGCAAGTGTTATCTGCAGTCGGTTTTGATGGGGCTGCTCATATCATGAACTTTGTCCTTATTACTGCTGTTTTGTCTGCAGCTAATTCTGGGATATATGGATGTACACGTATGATGTACTCACTTGCAGCGGAAGGGGAAGCACCGAAACTATTTTCATATGTTTCTAAGAACGGTGTTCCATTATATAGCGTTATCTTTAGCGCTGTTATCCTTATCGGAGGCACATTTGTTGCGTACTTCTCGCCTGACCGTGTTTTTGGATATTTAATGGCCATACCCGGTTTTACGGTATCAGTGGTGTGGATTAGCATTTGTTTAGCGCAAGTGAAGCTTCGAAAAACCTATACAAACCTGCCAAGTTTTAAAGTTTGGGGATTTCCGTATGTTACCTTATTTACTGCCATAGCGTTAAGTGTAAGCTGTGTGGCATTTGCATTCAGCGAACAAAATCAAGCTAGCATGCTTGTTTGTTTAGGGATGCTCATCTTCTTAATTCTATGTTCAGCTTTTAGAAAAAAAGAATAATCAAATAAAACCTTGTCATTTTGAAAATGGCAAGGTTTTTGTCTATATTTCTGTTGTTGCTTGACGTACTGTTTTTATTTTATAGATGAAGTAATAATATTTATAAAAAATAACGGCTGCAAGCATGACGCGGATCATGAGGCTATCAAGGATGAAAAAAGGAATGGCAATCATCACATCAGCGAATAACAAAATTATGAGCTTTTGCTTTAACGTCATCGACCTCTCTTTTACAAAATTCTCTAAGTGACGTTTATAGAGAGTGGTACCCTTAAACCAGATCTCAAAACGTTCAGATCCTTTTACAAAACAGTAGGAAGCTAGTAGTAATAACGGAGTTGTCGGTAACACTGGCAAAATAAGCCCCAAAACTCCTAAGCCCAAGGCAATAAAACCGATAATAATATATAGAAGTTTTACAATTTTACTCATATCACTTTGTCCCCTGTTCGTTCAATGTACATCTATATTATACCACTTTAATAAAGAAAGTTTTTTGACAGATTAAGTACATTAAAACTGTTTTAACCACCATTATGTTAAAATAATGAGGTCTAGAGAATGGGGGCTGCTAATAAAATGATTACATTCTATAAAGTTATCGTAGTTATACATATTTTTTCGGCGATTATTGGAATGGGGCCAGGTTTTATCCTTACGACCGTTGTAAAGTCGGGAAAGACAATGACAGAATTAAGGCATTCCTATGCCGTTAGACATAAACTGCATATCTTTGTGATGGTGGGCGGAACGCTTTTACTCGTCACAGGTTTACTAATGGGCTTCATGAATCCAAGCCTGTTTCGAATGGGCTGGTATGTATCAAGTCTTGTACTTTATTTAGTAGCGCTAGCAAGTGGACCGCTTTTGTTATCACCGAGGTCTAAGCCAGTAAAGGCCTTATTAGCATCTCATCAGGGTGAGGAAATCCCTGAAGAATATTATCGATTATCAAAATTTCTATTCAGATATGAACATTTAGCAAACGTTATTTTTATTATCATTATAGCTTTAATGATTTTAAAACCATTTTAATATAAATAAAAGGTATGGCATACAGCCATACCTTTTTTATTTATATATCGGAATAAAGATAGGATAATACTTCACCAATTCTCTTTTTAAACGAAGTATAATTGTGCTCACCATTTTTAATCGTTTGGTAGCGGGTATCTTCAATTTTGCTGCTCAAAATTTCATAGATGGACTGAATCATTTCTGTAAGCTGGATATTCAGTTCTTTATCATCGCTGACTTCGAGAGTACCAAAATCCATATAAAACCTCTCAACTGCAGATAAGTCGGAATTCCTAACGAATACCTCGAGTTCCTCTTGGTTGCGATAATATCCTGGTGATATCGCAGCAATACGCTTAAAAATATGTGGATAAGTGCAGGCAGCATATGTAGAAATAAGACCTCCTAATGAAATTCCAGCCATCGAAGTATGTTCCTTAAGAGTTCGGTATTTATCGTCTATTAATGGTTTCAGTTCATTTACGATAAAGTCCAAGTATTGTTCACCTTTTCCACCAGAAGAGCTGGGGTGACCAATTATTTTCTCAGCGATTGCTCCATTTACCCATGGACAGTATTCGTTAATGCGTTCTTCTCCTTCAGGATTTAAATCGATTGCTACTACGATTATCTCCACTTTGTTTTCATTTAAGTAATCCATTAATCCTAAAGATACGCCCTTAATGGCGCCTTCATCTTCAAATACATTTTGCCCATCGTGCATATACAATACTGGGTAACGTTTGTGAGATTCATGATAGCTTACCGGCAAATACACTCTTATCATTCTTTCCTGATTGAACGATGACATAGTAACATTAAACTTTTCTAACATAAGTACACCTCCAATTGGTCATACTCTATTTCATTAATTTACCATATTAGTAAGAAAAGCGGTGAAATAAAAACAGGCTGGTGAGATCGATTTGTCTCACCAGCCTGCGGGAATTGTAATTATCCCTTTAAAGAATCAATTAAACCCACCAGAATCGGTCTCTTTTACATCTTCTGTCGTCATCTCTTCTGTCGTCATCTCTTCTGTCTTCATCGCCAAGAACTCTTACTCTATCAGCACGGATAATAACTTCTTCTGCATCAATAAAGACTCTTCTTACTTTTCCGCGATCATCATCATCACGACGTCTTCTTTCATTAGACATTCCATATCCCCCCTTTCATGCTTGTACTATAAAATATGCTTGTTCAAAAATATGTGATTGGACAAAATACATATTTTTTAAAAAATCACTTACCGGATAGATGAAGAAGGAGATTTGTTTTAATATGTTGAAATAAGGTGAAAATAGATTAATGTTTGAATGGATGAAAGGAAGGTCGAAGATGGATATAGTCGAGAAGGCACTACAGATTGCAAGTAAAAGTCATGAAGGACAATATCGGAAAAATACCGATATTCCGTATATTACACACCCTGTGGCAGTGGGAATGGTGTTATTAAAGAACGGGTACAGAGAGGAAATTGTTGCAGCCGGAATCTTACATGATACTGTAGAGGACACAACCATAACCCTTGAAGAAATCAAAAAGGAATTTGGAGAAAATATTGCTAAGATAGTGGAAGGCAGTTCAGAACCTGATAAATCATTGTCATGGAAGGAAAGGAAAGAGCATACGATTGATTTTTTAAAAACAGCCTCAGAGGATATCCGTGCAGTGGTTTGTGCAGATAAGCTACATAATATTCGGTCCATCATACGAGATTATGAACAAGCGGGCGAAGAGGTTTGGGGCAGATTTAATGCAGGGAAGGAACAACAAAAGTGGTATTACACAAATGTAGTAGAAAGTTTGGGGAGCCAATCCACTTTTGATTTACTTACAGAATTAAGAAATGAAGTCAATAAACTTTTTAGGGATATGGCCTAGGATGAAGGAATATAAGGTTCATACATATGAAGAAGCTATATATGTAATAAGAGAAATTGGGTTTCTGCCATTGGCGAAACTCATCCCTAATTACCCTTCGCTCGACAGTGTAACTGTGAAGGAACATTGGCATACCGGTTCCGAGCTGGATCCATGGATGTGGCGTGCAAAGTTTCCGGGAGATGGAGCAGCCGCATACGGTAAATTTGTTAAGAAGAAATCCGTTTTACTGTCTACTGAACTATTACCTTTCATACGTGCTATTTTGGGATCTCCTCTTTCGGTAGAAGAACGGTTTCGGGATGGGCTAATGTCAAGAGAAGCTGTAGAGCTGTTTGCGCTTATTAAGGAGAATGAAAGAATAGACACTAGAGTATTGAGAGTAGAAGCGGGAATGAAGGATAAAGAAAAGAAGAAGCAATTTGATAACGCCCTGCTGGAGTTGCAGGGTTCAATGGATATAGTCGTTTCAGGGACAAAGGCAAAAACAAACGAAGCTGGAGAAAAAAACGGCTGGAGCAGTACCTCATTTGAAACAATGACATATTGGGCAAAGAGTCATAGAATTGATGAAAGCTGGTTTGAAAAGGAAGACGCGAAAATGAAGGTACGGGACCATTTTGCAGCCTTTTGCTGTCCTGATGCAATGAAAACCATTAATAAACTATTTAGAATTTAGAGGGAATCTTTACGATTTCCTTTTTTTATATTCAAAAAGAATGGCATTTAACCAATCATACCTATTTTTTCATCAACCCGTGATACGAGCATGTCCCCTAATTCCTACAATTTCATATTTTATATAAAAGGAGTTGTAAAAATATGAGTTGTAGAAAAAAAACGTTTTCATTCTGTATTTTTCCTGGTTACAGATGGTGCGGACCGGGCTGTAGCGGTCCAGGAACACCTATCAATGATGTGGATTCCTGCTGTTACAAACATGATTTATGTCTGGAACGTGGAAACTCCCCTTGTTACTGTGATAAACGATTTATGGATTGCCTACATTCCAAAATCAATCCCCATACAAAAAAGGGCAGACACGCAAATGTCATGTATAAATTCATGAAACTAAAGACCGGTTTCACATGTGGTCATCATAATAGATGCTAGCCAAAATTATTTTAGGCAGGCTTTTTTCTCCAATCTACAAATCCACTTATAGAACCCCAGTAGGATAAGTAATAGAATGGGATCAAGGATAGCTGCGTACCACAGTTTCCACCAGCCATAATGAAAATATCCCCATGGTTCAGGAAGCAGAGTAATGACTTCGTAAAATAAAATTGCAATAACAAAAACAATGATAAAAAGTAATTGTTTAATCCACCCTCGTTTATAAGGATACCAATTTAAAAAAATCATATTTACTGGTGGAACTAAAAACACATGAGGGAGTAATCCCCGCCAATCTAAATCTTTGTCAAAGTACCAGTATGCATGATATTTGAATTCAATAAAAAGATCGAAAAGAACTTGAAAGGCAATCGTAAATAACCAAATATGAAGGATTTGATTGCCCGATAACAATTTATTTGTTTTAAAACCAAAATAGTTAAAGGTGACAATGGCGATTAAAAGTCCTATCATAACATTTCCCTTTTTTTAACTTAATGTGTCCATAAAGGAAGGTACTATGCAAATGATAATAAGCATTAAGAGTAGATATAAATATAAATTTTTACAGTGAATCCTATATAGTTTTCCTAATAATATGTTTGATATAATAGTTTATAGAAGTAGTGTCCTTGTAAGGTCACTACTTTTTCTTAGTTGGGAGATGAACAAATGCCAATGTTAATAAAATTCGGATCACTAAATGAGCTTAAGATACGTATTTATCTCTGGGTTGTCCCATGTATTATTATTGCTCTCATCTCTAATACACTTCTACAAAATATTGATGCGATTTATAAATTTAATTTTACTATTAATAATACTCTCTCAATATGGTTTATCATCAGTTGGTTTTTACTATACAAAAGACTTTTTGTCCAATTTACTGAATACTCCAATCTGGCTTTAGTCAGTTTTTATCATGTTACGACGTTTTTTGACGCTGTCCGCAACTACATGGTAGTATTAGGCGGGTCTCTTGGGGATTTTATTATCTGGATGCCGGTCATTACCTTGTTCTTTTTCTTAACTTTAGGAACGAAAAGAGGGTTATACTATTCTATTGTCATATTTCTTACCACCTTTGTTATGGGGATTATGTATTTAAATAATCTTTCCTCTGAATCAATTGATTCGTTAGGTCAATATTACTTTGCCAATCTTGTTTACATTATTGTTCTCTATTATGCTCAGCATGTGTTTAAGACTTATGCTGATCTCGAAATGTTTAAAAAGCATGCTTATTATGATTCATTAACAAGAATTGCTAATCGCCTGCGGATTGATGAATGGCTGGAAAAGAAGCTCAAGGTTTTTGCGGAGAAGAAAGAAGGATTTTCCGTTATTTTCTTTGACATTGATCATTTTAAGCTGGTCAATGATAACTATGGGCATAAAATTGGTGATGAAGTACTGGTAGAGTTAGCGGAACTCATCCAACATCAGCTTACCAATCGAGAGCTGTTTGGACGCTGGGGCGGGGAAGAGTTCATCATTATCTCAAATACAGTTGGTGAAGATACCGTTAAGCTTGCCGAACATTTAAGAAAGGTTGTTTCTGAACACGGTTTCAAAGGTGCGGGAAACCTTACAGCAAGTTTTGGAGTTACTAATGCTAAACCAGGTGACAGTATTGATTCTTTATTGAATCGGGCTGATAAAGGTTTATACGCGTGTAAATACAGTGGAAGAAATCAAGTTAGTTATATCAAATAAAGGGTTGGTGCCATATTAAGGCACCAACCCATTTTATTTACTTTATTGTCCAAAGGGAGACTCTGAACCTTCCGTAATAATTCTCCCATCCCTAACATCAATATTTCCTTCTACCTTTCCATCCTTAGAAATAACATGGACGATATAAGTTCCTTCACCGGGATAATAGGCGATGTTTGTAATCTTAAAGGACTCTTCAGGATAACTTTCCTGAAGGTAGGCAGAGACGATCTCTCTGCTATTTTCCTTTGTGACAGGGTTTCCATTAAAAAAGAAATAGATGAAACCAGACAAGAGCAGCACAATAACAATAATTGATAAAAAAATAGCTTTTGCCTTCATAAATAAGATACACCCCTTAATCTCACTTTATTTACATTATAGTGTAAAATTACACTTTTTGGTATCTTTTTGTTATTGGAATAAGAAAAAGGGCAAAAAAAGAGCCCGGTACACTTGTACCAGGCTAAATTATGGGAAGTTTTAAGAATAAGGTTCCTTAAACCTTAAGACTCAAATAAGTTATCTTTATAATATGATAAACATTTGTAGAAGTTATAGAGAAGTTATGTGGAATTTGTGAAGATGAATTTGAGCAAAAATAGACAAAAAAAGATTGGTACACTCAGTACCAATCAGATTATGGGAAGTTTTTAAGAATAAGGTTCCTAAAACCTAAGTCCTTAATAAGTTATCTTTATAATAAGATAAACATTTGTAAAAGTTATAGAGAAGTTATGTGGAATTTGTGAAGATGAAAAAAATGGAGCCCAACAGAATAATTGGACTCCATTTTTTTAATGCGGTAAAAATGCAAGCTGATAAAAGAACAATACGGCGAATACATAGAGAAGCGGGTGAACCTCACGCCATTTTCCTTTGGCTATCTTAAGAAGCGGATAGCTGATGAAACCAAGTGCAATGCCGGTTGCAATGCTCGAGGTTAACGGCATACTCAGAATCACAAGGAATGCAGGAAAAGCTTCATCTAATTCGTCCCATTTAATTTTCGCTATACTTCCCATCATCATGCTGCCCACAATAATAAGAGCAGGTGCGGTAATCGCAGAAATCCCTGACACAGCACTAACAAGAGGTCCGAAGAATGCTGAAAGGATAAACAAGGCAGCAACAGTAAGCGAAGTTAATCCAGTACGACCTCCGGCTGCAACACCTGAAGAAGATTCAATATATGCTGTGGTTGGGCTTGTTCCAAACATGGCACCTATTGATGTTGCAACAGAGTCGGAAAGTAAGGCCTGACGTGCGCGCGGAAATTTCCCGTTTTTCATTAATCCTGCTTGATGTGCAACACCAATCATTGTGCCGGTGGTGTCAAAAATCGTTACTAAAATAAATGAAAAAACAACGGCATATAGACTGTTCTGAATGACATCACTTAAGGCTGTAATAGGGTTCCCTACAATTAACCCTTCAGGAAGAGAAGGCAGTGATACAAACCCTTGATCAAAGGAAAGCTGGTTCGTAAAAAAGGCAATTAGCCCGGTAATAATCATTCCAAAAAATAAAGCTCCATTGATTCGCAGCACCATCAGAATTAATGTAATGGCCAGTCCGACGATTGCAAGCAGGGCTGAAGGAGATGTAAGATCACCCAAACCGACAAGATTGGTAGGATGAGCAGTAATAATCTGCGTAAGTCTCAGACCAATGAAGGCAATAAATAAACCAATACCTGCTGTAATCCCGTGTTTGAGGTTTTCTGGAATCGCATCAATTAATTTTTCTCTAAAAGGTGTTAAAGACAAGATGACAAAAATAATACCAGCAATAAAAACAGCAGCAAAGGCTGTTTCATAGTTAATATTTTGCCCGCCGCCAACGACTGAATAGGCGAAATATGCGTTAAGCCCCATTCCAGGTGCAATGGCGATTGGATAATTTGCGAATAATGCCATCCAAAGTGTCCCAACAACTGCAGAGATAATCGTTGCTGTGAATACTTGTTCGAATGGTACACCTGCGTCTGCAAGAATGACTGGATTCACAACAACAATATAAACCATTGTAAAGAAGGTCGTAATTCCTGCGAGTAGTTCTGTTTTTGTATTTGTTTGGTTTTCTTTAAGTTTAAACATAGGATCCTCCAAAATACGAACGTTATTTATTAACTTTTATATAATATTCGTTTTTAGACAGAATTTCAACCTTTCTTTAAATAAAACAAAACATGGATCTTCGGGGGCAGAAGGTAAGGTTAAAATAAACAAAGAGCAATGCGCTCTTTGTTTATCCCCAAACTTCATCAAGTGTCATTCGAAATATCTGATTAAAATGTTCGGTAGGGTCGGATTTATCGACTAATAATTCCTTTACATATTGCTCCAAATGATTAATCTCATTTTCTAGGAAGTGGTTAATGACTTCAGTCCCAGGATTAAGGGCAAGAACTTCACCAGCCATTTTTTGTTTGATAAGGTTGTCTATGATTTTTCTAATCTCTCCCGTTGGAAGGAGATCCCCGATCAGCTGATTAAATCCATTAGGAGGAATTTCATTATGCTTTTCAATCCATTTTGCCGCCAAGAGCGGTCTGAATATGTTGAAATACCTTTTTATTTTAATTTCCTCGCATTTTAAATAATCGCGGTAATTCCCTTTTGCCATTTTTAAATAATGATGGATTCCAGAAATGGGCGAAAAAATTTGGCTTTCTAGCTCTTTCATTTTATTGATGGCAGAGTAAGCCTGGTAATAAACAATATTCGAATGGAGCCATTCCAAGAGAGGCGGATTTGATTTACGAAATAATCGCAGCGCTTTCGTAAGTTCCCAGCCATTTAAGTCCAGTAATTTGTCCACTGGAATAGAAAGCTTATCATGTTTGGGCACCTCAAGCACATCCCGCCGCTGGTCAATTGAGAGATACCATTCCTTTTTATGAATATAAATAAACCGGATATCGTAATCACTTTCCTTCGATGGGAAGCCCCAGGCTCTGCTCCCCGATTCACAGGCATAAAGGATTTTAATATCATAATCTTTTTCAATTTGTTCCAGAACCATTAAGATATGTTCTCTCAATTGTAATACCTCTCTTTTTACTGAATATATAAACATTAGGACCTTATACCTTTTAATAGGGGGTGATTAAATGTTATCAAGGCAATTAATTGTATACTTTCTGCTATGTTTAGTTGCCATTTTAATGGTGAGGGAATTTTCCTTTAGTCCGGAATCCTTTTCTGGTAACGGAAATCCCGTCATTCTTTTATTTCCATTTGTCCTGCTAACGTTTGGTCTATTTGGATATGAATTATTTCTAAAATTTAAGGATGCAGCCTTTAAAAGGACTACTTGGCGAAATGTTGTAGTTTGTGCTTTTATTGTCCTTCTTGCCGTAAGTGTGTTAGAAATATCTTATTTTAACGAGTTGATACAGAAATTAGGTGGTCCCCCCACGAATGAAGCATCCCGAATTTATCACTTTCCATGGTTAAATCAATACACAAATACGATTTTTGTTAATTTCTATACCTTCCTCATTTATGCTTCTTCATTAACATTCTTCACATCATTATACCGCTGGATAAAAAATTAATACTTTATAAAAACAAAATGTTTTGTGTTGTTGTTTCCATGAAATTTGCACTATAATAGAGTTATAAGTGTTCACAGAATTGTCGAATTTATATTTTTGAAATAATAGAAATAGGGTAAACCTAATGGGGAGATATGGAGGGAACGGAAATGATTAGAATGGCTGTTGCGGGTGTTTTGGGTTTTGTTCTAATTTTTATTGAAAGCTTGATTGTTATGAAACTAAAGGGTTATCATGGAATCGAGTTCGGAGGCTTAGCACCTTTTATTAACGTGTGGGCCATGAATTTCTTCCTAGTATTTTCTATACTCACCCAAATAACAAATTGGTATCAAGATCGTGTAGGTTTTGAAAGTGGAGAAGAAGATAATATATATTAATAAAAACGCCTCAATCATTTTGTGATTGAGGCGACTTTTTTGTTACGCGTGTTGTTTTGCAGTTTCTTTACCTTTGAAAACAGTTTTGCGCATGAATGGAACCACCCAGCTGTCAAGACCGATACGGCCAGCGTTATAGCCTGCTGTTAAGATGATAAATCCTAAGAAAATATCTGTTGGGTTATGAGATACGGTTCCTGCTAAGAAGAAGCTGAAGTTCATTACTAGACCAAAGAACATCGCTGTTGTTGTTAAACATCCAAGCATAAGTCCCAAACCAATTAATGTTTCTCCCCAAGGAACAATGAAGTTGAAGACATCAATGTTAGGTAGTGCAAAGCTTTCTAAAAAGTTAACATACCAACCGTACACCATGCTGCCGTCTGGACCTGTTACTGGTTTTGCAATTGCTCCTTTTAAGAATCCTGTTGCATCAAATGCACCACTTTGTAATTTTCCTAGTCCTGCTGTGAACCAAGCGTATCCTAGGTATAAACGAATAATAGTTAAAATAGCTGCTGAAATTTTATTTTCTCTTAAAAAGTTTATAAACATTATGAAGCATCTCCTTGTTAAATATGTTTTATATATTTACTACACTGCTAATATATCAAATGAATCTTGAAATGAGGATAGTTTGTTCATTATTTCACAAATCTGTAAAAAAGATTTGAACAAATTGTAAACAAGGATTTCTTTCAAAACGGTTTAAAGCTGAACTTCAATGCGGAAACCCTGTCAAACCTCCATCTAATACAGAAAGGGAAGTTAATTTTTTATAAAAGCTCTTGATAAAACTAATGATATTAGTTAAAATAAAACTAACGACATTAGTTAAAGGGGCTGGGTATTGTGAGAATGCTCAAAAAGGGATTTTTGTATCAGGTATCATTTATGGCAAGTGTCTTTCCAGTCAATTGTTATTTAGTTGAGGAAGAAGACGGTTTGACGTTAATTGATGCAGCTTTGCCTTATAGTATGAAGGGAATATTAAAGGCAGCTGCAGCGATTGGGAAGCCAATTACAAAAATAATTTTGACGCACGCGCATGAGGATCATGTCGGGGCGCTTGATAAAATAAAAGAGGCACTGCCAGATGTACCTGTGTATATTTCGGTCAGAGATAATAGAATAATGCATGGTGACACATCGCTTGACGAGCATGAGCACCAAACCCCGATTAAGGGCGGGGTTCCGAAAAAGCTTAAGACCAGAGCGAATATACTATTGAAAGAAGGAGACTTAATCGGTTCCTTGGCAGCAATTGAAACTCCTGGGCATACACCGGGTTCAATGTCATTCATTGATACTCGCTCAAAAGCACTGATAGCAGGGGATGCTTACCAAACTAGAGGAGGAATTGCTGTAGCGGGTGATATCGTGACATGGTTTCCGTTTCCGGCATTTGGTACATGGAGTGAAGAAACTTCATTAGCTAGTGCAAAGAAATTAGTGAGCTATCAGCCTAAGCTTCTTGCAGTCGGACACGGTGAAATGTTGGAAAATCCGATTGGGGAAATGAAACAGGCTATTAATCGACTAGAGCAGAAGTTGAAAGGGGGTTTATGAAAATGTCGCCAAGACCAAAGGTTGGACTTGAATTAACAGAGATTCTTGGAGCAGCAGCGGAGTTAGCGGACGAGTTTGGGATGCAGGAAGTTACCTTGGCAAACCTAGCAAAAAAATTAGGAATCCGACCTCCATCATTATATAACCATTTTGATGGGCTGGGCGGGTTAAGAAAGAAAATGGCAATTTATGGGCTGGACCAACTATATGAGGATTTAGCCCAATCTGCTATTGGAGTGTCTGGAGATGAGGCGGTGCTTACTATTAGTAAAGCCTATGTTGAGTTTACTCGGAAACACCCTGGAATGTATGAGGCAACTTTAATGGCACCGGATATGGATGATGAAGATGTACAACATGCAGGCTCAAAGATTGTCGACCTAACTGTTCGGGTTTTACAGGCCTATAGATTAGAAGGAGATACCGCCTTGCACGCAGTAAGAGGAATCCGAAGCATTTTACATGGCTTTTCTACACTGGAGCAGCGGGGCGGTTTTAAAATGGCGTTAGATCTAAATGAAAGCTTGGAAATCATTATAAAGGCGTTTATTCATGGTATGCGTGAGAACTAGGTTATGGCGGATATTTATCAGCCAAATGTTACCAATGTGTTTGCAGTTATTGAAAACAATACGTATTTCCGCTAAATTCAACTGGCTTGCCAAATGGCAAGTCTTCTTTTTTAAATAAGATGTTATAATATTAGTAATATCTCGATCAAAGGAATGAAATTTATGCGTAAATTTGAGAAGTTAGGTTTAGTAGTGGACGTTGAAACGACCGGGTTAGGACCGACTACAGATGAAGTAATAGAATTAGCGTTGAAATTGTTTTCATATCGCACAGATACCGGGGAAGTCCAAGAAATTATTGAAGAAGATTCCTTTTTAAGAGAACCACTTTCCAGTTCTGCTAGAAGGAACTATGACCGTGCATACCAAATCCATGGGATCCCCTATGAATTAGTAGAAGGGAAGAGTTTCACGGATGGTCAGATTAAAACTTATTTTCACCGTGCTGACTCCGTCTTCGCTCACAATGCTTCCTTTGACCGAAGCTTTCTCTATCATATGTACCCTGAAGTGAATGATTTAAAATGGTATTGTACAATGCGGGGTGTTAAATGGAAGAACTACGGTTTTCCTAATGGTAAACTATTAACACTATTGCAAGCGCACCAAATTACAAACCACCAAACACATAGAGCACTTGACGATATTACATACCTCATGGACCTGCTCAGAAAAACAAGTCCTAATGGAAATCTCTATCTTCAAGAAGTACTCGAAAATGGACCGATGAGAAAATACCAGCCTGCAGCCACTCGATCCAAAATGGGATAATTGTTCCATACTAAACACAAAAAACGGATTGAATCGTAAAACTCGCCATAGTGGCGAGTTTCTTTATTAGGAAAAATAAGCGGAGATTTTCCGTTTAGATTCAGAATGGAGCTCGTTTCGGAGTATATAAGGGGAGATTTTCCGCTTAAGCAAAGGAAAATCACCCCTTTTCGAGTTTTTCGAGCAAATAGACGGAATTCCTCAGTCAAGCCCTTGATTTTGTGTAAATTCGCTAAACAATGTTTTCAACCGAATTTTGTTATGTCAAATATATATGATC
>NZ_JBUESO010000023.1:0-51335 GCF_055502545.1 Bacillus sp. CZDM1
GTGGAGCTGACTGATACTAATCGTTCGAGGACTTAACCAATTTTTAAAAGCGAACTCGTTTTACACACTTCTTCTGATTATCTAGTTTTGAGGGAGCAAAACCTCAACTCTATTTGAGTCTGGTAATAATGGCGAGAAGGTCACACCCGTTCCCATACCGAACACGGAAGTTAAGCTTCTCAGCGCCGATGGTAGTTGGGACTTTGTCCCTGTGAGAGTAGGACATTGCCAGGCAAACGAAGCACAACCTGATTAGGGTTGTGCTTTTTTGTGTTGTCCGAAAGGACAATAGGTTGTAAATAAAATGTGTGGATCGAGAATCGTGCCCGCGCGGCGACACTTTTAGAGAAAACGGTAACGATACTCGAAGAATCGTGCCCGTGCGGCAGCACTTCTAGAGAAAACGGTAACGAATAGAAGCTAAAGCCCAGATCCCCCCACACTCCCCAACCCTAATAGCCAACCATCCAAATCACACCCTACAAAAAAGTACGAAGTGTTTTACAATAAATCGTTACTAGACATACACCCAAATGCGATTACCAACATAAGATATACCGAGGGATGCCCTGATGAGGATAATTCTAAATTTTGTATACAATTCCAAAATATCGGGAAGAATAGGTGTATGGAGGTGGTGTGGTTGAGTTCATTAGCACATAGTCATTACCAGGAGACGTGCGTAATTTGCGAAAATCAAAAACAAAAAGGGATACATCTATATACTTCATTTATATGTACAGACTGCGAAGAAGACCTGATTCAAACAGAAACACATGATCCAAAATATAAATACTATCTAAAACAACTAAAAAAAATAACAACACCTGAAATTTTTTCATAAGGCTGTTTTCGTAAAGAGTGTTGTTAAAATCTTAAAGCCGATTTTAACGTGGAATAAACTGTTTTGAGCTTTAGAACTAAGTTTGTAGGCTCTTTTCTCTTTAATTTAGGCTATACTTAATGTAAATAATGCACAATCAATGGTGTTTACTTTCAAAAGGAAATACTATTTGAGAAAAAAGCCTTTCATAAAAAGTCCATCTGGGCTTTATTTTTTTGCCTAAAAGGGGGTAGCTGATGTCGTTTTTTGTTAAAATGAATGAGACTTATAAGGAGTATGACGATGAATAAACAAAATCGAATTCCATTATACGAAGCACTTCATAAACACAAAAGCAATAATCCCATTTCATTTCATGTTCCTGGGCATAAATCGGGGACTATTCTTCACCAGCACTCAGAAAATTTATTTCAGGAAATATTAAAAATCGATGCCACGGAATTATCTGGCTTGGATGATTTGCACTCCCCTGAAGGTGCAATAAAAGATGCGCAAGAGCTCTTAGCAGCACTTTATCAGGTCAAGGAAAGCTTTTTCTTAGTCAATGGATCAACCGTGGGCAATCTAGCCATGATTTTATCACTTTGTAAGAAGGATGATGTTATCCTGGTACAAAGAAATTGTCATAAGTCAGTCCTAAATGCCCTAAAACTAGCAAAGGCACGCCCGGTATTTTTAGAACCAGAATATAATCAGGACTGGAAGACGGCAGCAGGTGTCTCCACAGCAGTAGTTGAAAGAGCTATTTCCCTCTATCCAAAAGCAAAAGGGATTGTTTTAACATATCCGAACTACTATGGAATGGTGTATGATTTAAAAAATGTTATTGACCTTGCACATCTTCATAACATCCCTGTATTAGTAGATGAGGCACATGGGCCTCATTTTATTATTGGAGAGCCATTTCCGGCATCTGCCATTCAATTAGGAGCTGATATGGTCGTCCAATCAGCACATAAAACTCTTCCAGCCATGACAATGGGTTCATATTTACATATAAACAGCAATCTCGTTAACAGCGACACAGTCAAAGAGTACCTGCAATTGCTGCAGTCAAGCAGTCCATCTTACGTTATCATGGCTTCACTTGATCTAGCGAGGAATTATTTAGCAACCTACCAACGCAGCGATGTGGAATACTTACAAAAAGAAATAGCACGTTTTAAAAATGAGCTGTCTACTATTCCTAGTATTAAGGTATTGGACTATCCTGACTCACAAGGGGACATATTAAAGGTAACCATACAGTCAAGATCAAGGTTAAGCGGATTTGAACTTCAAAAGAAGTTCGAAGAGACAGGTATTTATACAGAGTTGGCAGATCCTTATAATGTGTTATTGATTCTTCCATTATTGAAGGAAAATCAAGTCTACCCACTAGTAGAAGCGGGCAGGAATATTAAGAAGCTGCTAGCGGAGTTGCCCTGTTTTTCCATAAAAGAAGAATTTCAAAGTAGCTGTGCTAAAATTTCTGAGTTAGCGATACCCTATGAAAAATGGTCGTTTTATGAAAAGATGGTAGTGGATATAGGGGGAGCAGCAGGAAAGGTAAGTGCGGAAACCATCATTCCTTATCCGCCAGGCAGCCCTCTTTTGCTGACGGGTGAGCTAATTACAGAGGGAAAAGTAAACCTTCTTACCCAGTTAATGAATGCAGGTGCCAGATTTCAAGGGGGCGCCTTCCTAGATAAAAAGCAAATTGACATATATAGGACAAGTTAAGATTTTGGAGGTTTATTCTTGATGAAGAACGGTTATTTTATTACATTTGAGGGCCCTGAAGGTGCAGGGAAGACAACAATCATCAGTATGGTAGCAAAGGAACTAAAAGAAGCATTATTAACGAGAGAACCCGGCGGTATTGATATTGCAGAACAAATAAGAATGGTAATATTAGATAAAGACAATACAGCAATGGACCCTCGGACGGAGGCACTGCTTTATGCTGCAGCCAGAAGGCAGCACCTTGTGGAGAAGGTTAAGCCAGCCATAGAGGATGGCAAGGTGGTCCTATGTGACCGTTTTGTCGATAGTTCATTAGCGTATCAAGGTCATGCCCGCGGATTAGGGATTGATGAAGTATTTTCTATTAATCAGTTTGCGATTGAAAAAATGATGCCTGACCTCACCATCTATTTTGATATTGAACCTGAGCTTGGATTAGAGCGGATTAACAAAAATAAAGGGCGGGAAGTGAACCGTCTTGATCTAGAAAAACTAGATTTCCATCATAAGGTCAGAGAAGGATATCATCTAGTAATGGAAAGATTTCCGGATAGAATCGTGAAAATCGATGCTTCTGGCGACGTAAATGACGTCTTTATAAAAACGATGGAAATACTAACAAGCAAATTATTAGAACGAGGAGCCTTCTGAATAAGGCTTTTTTATTTTTGGAGACAATTTTCAATTGGAGCCTCTTTCGAATATCAATGTGAGAAGGACAAATACCTGTTATAATATAGGAAAGACAAATGAAATGTGGATGAAGGGGTTGGTTTGAGATGAAACTTATCATTGCTGTTGTTCAGGATCAGGATAGCAACCGGTTATCAAAAGCACTGGTTGATAACAATTTTAGAGCAACTAAACTGGCAACGACAGGTGGCTTTTTGAAATCTGGCAATACCACCTTTATGATTGGAACAGAGGATATACGTGTAGATCGTGCCTTGCAAATCATTAAAGATAACTGTAAATCACGCGATCAATTAGTGGCACCTGTTTCTCCTATGGGTGGAAATGCAGACTCCTTTGTACCGTATCCTGTCGAAGTTGAGGTTGGCGGCGCTACAGTTTTCGTACTGCCAATTGAACAATATATGCATTTTTAATACGATACTATTTTGTAAGTGAGTGATAAACTTGGTAAAAACATGGGATCAATTAGAAGAGCTGCAGCCGGCCGTGCTAAAAATGGTAAAGAACAGTTTGTTGAAGAATCGTGTAGCCCATGCCTATTTACTTGAGGGAATCAGAGGGACTGGGAAAAAAGAAATCGCTTTATTAATCACAAAATCATTATTTTGTGATTCCTTAATGGAGGGCTATAAACCATGTGAGACTTGTCATAATTGCCGGCGAATTAACAGCGGTAATCATCCTGATGTCCATAAGGTCGAGCCTGATGGGTTATCGATAAAAAAACAGCAAATCCAAACTCTTCAGGAGGAGTTCTCCAAAAAAGGGGTAGAATCGTCTAGAAAAGTTTATATGATTAGCGATGCTGACAAAATGAGTGTGAGTGCAGCAAATAGTCTGCTTAAGTTTTTGGAAGAACCAAACTCACAAACAACTGCCTTTTTATTAACAGAGCAGCTGCAGCAGCTGTTACCAACCATTCTTTCACGGTGCCAAATTTTATCATTTAAACCATTATCTCCACAATCAATGATTAATCAGTTGACTGAGAATGGCGTAAATCCAATGAAGGCGCCATTATTAGCACAGTTGACGAATAGTCTTGATGAAGCATATGAATTAAATGTCGATGATTGGTTTGCACAAGCTCAAAAAATAGTGTTAAAATTATATGAGGTGTTGAAAAAAAATCCTTTAGAAGCAATGGTAACCCTTCAAGGAGATTGGTTCTCACACTTTAAAGAGAAAGAACAGATTAATCGTGGTTTAGATCTTTTACTTCTTATTTTTAAGGATTTATTATATATACAATTAGATAAACAGGAGCAAATCGTCTTTAAAGCTGAAAGTGAAGTGTTAAGGCAGTATGCTCTTGAAACATCCGGACGGCGGTTATCGGATCAAATGTCGGCTATTCTCGAGGCAAAAAGGAAGCTGCAGGCCAATATGAACCCACAGCTAATGATGGAAGAGCTTGTGTTAAATTTGCAGGAGGGATCTTCATTTGTATGATGTTGTAGGAGTACGCTTTAAAAAGGCGGGTAAAATCTATTATTTTGATCCAGGAGATCTCTCAATTCAAAAGGACGACTTTGTGATAGTCGAAACCGTTCGCGGGGTTGAATACGGTAAGGCTGTTGTTCCACGTAAACAGGTTGAGGAGCATGATGTCGTTCTGCCTTTAAAAAAGGTAGTTAGAATTGCAGATCATAAGGATCGAATGATTGTAGAAGAAAATAAACAAGCTGCCCAGGAAGCATATGATGTTTGTAATGAAAAAGTAAATGGACATCAACTAGATATGAAACTAGTCGATGTTGAATATACATTTGACCGAAATAAAGTGATTTTCTATTTTACAGCTGACGGGAGAGTTGATTTTCGTGAGTTGGTAAAAGATTTAGCAGCTATTTTTCGGACAAGAATTGAATTGCGCCAAATCGGTGTCCGAGATGAAGCAAAAATGCTTGGAGGAATTGGCCCTTGTGGAAGAATGTTATGCTGTTCCACATTTTTAGGCGATTTTGACCCTGTCTCCATTAAAATGGCAAAGGATCAAAATCTTTCATTGAATCCTACTAAAATATCCGGTTTATGCGGCAGGCTTATGTGCTGTTTGAAATATGAAAATGATGAATATGAAGCAGCAAAAGCACAGCTGCCTGATTTAGGGGAAATGATTGAAACTCCTCAAGGCCGAGGAAAAGTGGTAGGATTAAATATATTAGAGCGGGTACTTCAGGTGGAACTTAAGGAACAGGATCGAGTTCTGGAGTATACATTGGAGGAAATCATTAAAGAGGGTGCCTTTTCTATACAATCCACAGATTAAGAGGTGTGAGACGTGGATAAAAAAGAGATATTTGAATCAGTAAGCAATATGGAAACACAAATTGGCCATCTTTACCAACAGCTCGGGGAATTAAAGCAGCATTTAGCCGAAATACTAGAAGAGAATCATTACTTAAAGCTTGAAAATGAACATCTAAGACGCCGTTTAGATGTAACCACGGAAAAAGACAAGAAGAATGAGCAAGTTAAAAAAGGGACAACTTCCCGCGTGTCTGCTGGCGATCAGACATTGGACATCGGTGAAGGCTATGATAACCTTGCTCGTCTGTACCAAGAAGGATTCCACATTTGTAATCTGCATTTTGGGAGTTTGCGTAAGGAAGGCGATTGCTTATTTTGTCTCTCCTTTCTTAATAAGAAATAACTTAGAAGAGGGTGACCCAGGTCAGCCTCATTTTTTTACATATAATTTCGAGGTGGATAGCAGTGGTTAATTTAAAAGATGATGAGCGGCTTGATTATTTGCTTGCAGAAAATTTAAGGATCATTCAAAGTCCATCCGTTTTTGCCTTCTCTCTTGATGCCGTCTTATTGGCTCGATTTGTCTATGTTCCCATTCAAAAGGGAAATATAATTGATTTATGCAGTGGGAATGGAGTGATCCCATTGTTTCTAAGTGCGCGTACAAAAGGGAAGATTACTGGTGTGGAGATACAAGAGCGCTTATATGATATGGCCGTAAGAAGTATTGAATATAACAGTCTCGGGGACCGCCTTCAGATGATTCATGGTGATATAAAAGAGGTGCCCAGGCAGCTGGGACATGGGAAGTTTGAAGTTGTTACCTGTAATCCGCCTTATTTTCCAACTCCTTCAAAAGAAGAAATGAATCCGAATGAGCACCTAGCTATTGCTCGTCATGAGATACTATGTACATTAGAGGATGCTGTAAAGGCTTCTAGTCAATTAGTGAGGCAGGGCGGCAAGGTGGCGTTTGTCCATCGTCCAGGACGGTTAATGGATATTATTTCGGTCATGCGTCAGTATCGCCTTGAACCAAAGCGTATTCAGTTTGTATACCCAAAGCCAGGGAAAGAGGCCAATACCCTGCTAGTTGAAGCAATAAAGGATGGCAGTCCTGATTTAAAAATACTTCCTCCCTTATTTGTCTATAATGAAGAAGGGGAGTACACAGCAGATATCAGGAGAATTTTATATGGAGAATAAAAGAAACGGGTGGTTATAGTGTGGCAGCAAAAGAGTTTTGAGAACGAAACGCAAAAGGGAATACTTTATCTTGTCCCAACACCAATCGGCAATCTTGAAGATATGAGCTTTCGTGCTGTAAGGATATTGAAAGAGGCAGACCTGATTGCAGCTGAGGATACAAGAAACACAAAAAAACTATGTAACTACTTTGAAATTCAAACGCCTGTTGTCAGCTATCATGAACATAATAAAGAATCGAGTGGTGAGAAGCTCATTCACAAGATTAAGGATGGTATGAAGATTGCTTTAGTCAGTGACGCGGGTATGCCGGCTATATCAGACCCAGGATATGAGCTTGTAGAGGCTGCAATAAGTGAGAAGGTAACTGTAGTACCATTACCAGGAGCTAATGCAGCATTGCCAGCATTAATTGCCTCAGGGCTTACATGTCAGCCCTTCTATTTCTATGGTTTCTTAAACCGAAGTAAAAAGGAAAAGAAAACGGAGTTAGAGAACTTAAAAAAACAAACAGGAACTCTTGTTTTCTATGAATCGCCGCATCGACTCAAAGAAACCTTAACGAGTATGTATGATGTCCTTGGTAATCGAAAAGTAGCTATTTGCCGGGAGTTAACAAAAAAGTTTGAGGAATTTATCAGGGGAACCTTAGAGGAAATAATAAAGTGGGCTAATCAGGATGAAATTCGTGGTGAATTTTGTTTAATTGTTGAAGGTGCGGATGAGAGTAAATTAAAGGAAGAGGAAATGAACTGGTGGGAAACCTTGTCGATAGAAGAACATGTAAATCACTACATTAGTGTAAAAGGGATCCACTCAAAAGAAGCTATCAAACAAACCGCAATGGACCGAGGAATAAGCAAACGTGAAGTGTATCAGGCCTACCATATCGACTAATATCCAAAAAAAAGCTTCTCCCTCTTGGGAGAAGCTTGCTGTTTATTATTTTACTAATTCAAATTGGCTTTTGATTTCATTTACTAATTGCTCAGCGCCTTCACGGCTAAGGATTAGTTTTCCGCCAGCAAGTGCTAAGTTATCATCGGAAACTTCACCAGTTACTTGGCAAGTCATATTTGGCTTGTACTTCTTTAAGATGATGCGCTCATCATCAACATAAATTTCAAGTGCATCTTTTTCAGCAATACCAAGTGTTCTTCTTAATTCGATTGGAATAACCACACGGCCTAATTCATCAACTTTACGGACAATACCTGTAGATTTCATTTTTACTAGCTCCTCTCAATATAAACCTATTAATTTATTTTTCTATCTATTCGTCATTATTCGACATTATTTTTATAAATTAATAATACCAGCCATTCCCATTTCCGTCAATTATTTTATAGTAAAAAGTAATGGCAAATTTTATCAGTTTATTAGAATGTTGATATATCAATGAATAATGAATAATCATTCATCTGAAATAGATTTTTAATACTATTGTTGGATTATTATAGTGTTTTTAGTGTAGTTGTAACATTCGACAAAAAACTACAATATTCATTTGTTCTATTAGTATAATTTTCGACAGGAATATATATTTTTATGGGGGGAGCAAAGAAAAAAATAAAATAAATCTTTTGATTTTAGTTGGGTTTGTTGCACATTTATTGATTTTTAGTATATTTTGATGATATAAGAGGGTGAAAAAAGGCTATAATGATTTAGTAGAAAAGTCAATGTACCTATATTAGGAGGGTCCCATATGCAAGGAAAATTAAAAACGTTTTATCTTACTACTCCGATTTATTATCCAAGTGGAAATTTACATATTGGCCATGCGTATACAACAGTAGCCGGAGACGCGATGGCACGCTATAAAAGGATGCGCGGCTTTGATGTTATGTATTTAACGGGAACAGATGAGCATGGACAAAAAATTCAGCGTAAAGCTGAGGAAAAGGGAATTTCCCCGCAGCAGTATGTTGATGAAATTGTGGACGGGATTAAGGATTTATGGAAAAAGCTCGATATCTCCTATAATGACTTTATTCGGACAACGGATGAGAGACATAAACAAATTGTCGAAAAGATTTTCGCTAGACTGCTTGAACAGGGAGATATTTACCTGGACAAGTATGAAGGATGGTATTGTACACCGTGTGAATCCTTTTATACTGACCGCCAGTTAGTTGATGGAAATTGTCCTGATTGCGGCAGGGGAGTAGAAATTGTTAAAGAGGAATCTTACTTTTTCAAAATGAGTAAGTATGTTGATCGACTATTGCAATACTATGAGGAAAATCCAGAGTTTATCCAGCCGGAGTCACGTAAAAATGAAATGATTAATAATTTTATTAAGCCAGGTTTAGAGGATTTAGCTGTTTCCAGAACAACCTTTGATTGGGGAGTAAAGGTACCAGGCGATCCAAAACACGTTATTTATGTGTGGATTGATGCTTTATCGAACTATATAACTGCCCTCGGCTATGGTACAGATAATGATAGTAAATACTTGAATTATTGGCCAGCTGATGTTCATCTTGTAGGTAAAGAAATTGTACGTTTCCATACCATCTATTGGCCAATCATGTTGATGGCGCTTGATCTTCCACTTCCTAAAAAGGTTTTTGCTCATGGCTGGCTTTTAATGAAGGATGGGAAAATGTCCAAATCAAAAGGAAATGTAGTAGATCCTGTTACATTAATTGATCGCTACGGCCTTGACGCTCTTCGGTATTACTTATTAAGAGAAGTGCCATTTGGGGCTGACGGTGTCTTTACACCAGAAGGGTTTGTTGAAAGAATTAATTTCGATTTAGCAAATGACCTTGGCAACCTATTAAACCGTACAGTGGCGATGATTGAGAAATATTTTGATGGAGTCATTCCTGCTTATTCGGATTCAACAGGTGAATTTGATGAAGCACTGCTTCAAGTCAATCGTGAAACAGTTGCTAAATATGAGGAAGCCATGGAGAAAATGGAGTTTTCAGTTGCGCTAACATCCATTTGGCAATTAGTAAGCAGAAGTAATAAATATATAGATGAAACAAAGCCATGGACATTGGCAAAGTCAGAAGAAAATAAAGATGAACTGGCAAGTGTAATGGTCCATTTAGCTGAATCCTTAAGAAGAACAGCGATTCTTCTCCAGCCTTTCTTAACCGTGACACCTAATGGTATTTTTCAACAGCTTGGTGTTAACGATGAGGAACTTAAATCTTGGGAAAGCTTAGACACCTTTGGGGCTATTCCGAATGGAACAAAGGTTTCGAAAGGAAATCCGTTGTTCCCGCGCCTTGAAATTGCAGAAGAAGTTGAATTTATCCGTGCTAAAATGGGAGGTTCAGCTCCAATTGTTGAGGAGAAGCAAGAAGTAAAACAAGAAGAAAAGCCTGAGGAAATCGATGAAATTGCTATAGACGACTTTATGAAAATCGATTTGAGAGTGGCGGAAGTCATTCAGGCTGAACCAATTAAAAAAGCAGATAAGCTTCTAAAGCTTCAGTTGGATTTAGGCTATGAAAAACGTCAAGTAGTCTCAGGTATTGCCCAATATTATAAGCCTGAGGATTTAGTGGGCAGAAAAGTCATTTGCATAACGAACTTGAAACCAGTAAAGCTGCGTGGAGAACTGTCACAAGGAATGATTCTAGCAGGTTCAAAGGACGGAGAACTCTCACTGGCAACAGTTGATCAGTCTCTTCCAAATGGTTCAAAGGTAAAATAATCTAACGATAGAAATGTCCCTTAATGTTTCACGTGAAACAATTTTCGAGACATTTCTATTTTTTTCTCATAATCATTCGACACCACCATAGTTTATAAACAAAGGAGAAGTAGTCATGTTATTTGATACACATGTCCATTTAAACGCAGAACAATTTGATGAGGATTTGCAGGAAGTTATCGAGAGGGCAAAAGCTGCAGGTGTTTCCTATATGACAGTGGTTGGGTTCGACCGGCCAACGATTGAGAGGGCAATGGAACTGGCAGAAGAGTATGAATTTATCTATGCCTGTGTTGGCTGGCATCCTGTAGATGCCATTGATATGACAGATGAAGATCTGCTTTGGATAGAAGAGTTAGCAGCCCATCCAAAAGTAGTGGCAATAGGGGAAATGGGACTGGATTATCATTGGGACAAGTCTCCAAAAGACATCCAAAAGGAAGTATTTCGAAAGCAAATCAGATTGGCTAAGAAAGTAAAACTTCCGATTGTGATTCATAACCGAGAAGCAACAGCGGATATTGTTGAAATTTTACAAGAGGAGGGTGCTGCTGAAGTTGGAGGAATCATGCATTGCTTCAGTGGGAGCCCTGAAGTTGCCTTAGAATGTCTAAAAATGAATTTTCTTATCTCACTAGGAGGTCCGGTTACGTTCAAAAATGCCAAAAAACCCAAAGAAGTGGCAGCGGTCGTTCCGTTAGAAAAACTGTTGATTGAAACAGACTGCCCATATTTAGCGCCGCATCCTTACCGTGGAAAACGCAATGAACCGGGTTATGTAAAGCTAGTAGCAGAGCAAATTGCTGAAATTAAAGGCATATCATTGGAAGAAGTTGCTGAAGTGACGACTGCTAATGCAAAAAAATTATTCGACATAAACTGATAGACAAGCTTGTCGAAGTTCCTAGAAGCTTGTCCGAATTTTTTAATATAACTTAAAGTTCTACACGTCTCCTTTTCCTCATAGGATAACCGTGTCGATAAGTTTCCCTTTGCAAATTTCCCAATTATATGCATAATAGGAAATACGTTCACAACAAATGCAAGGGTTGACAGCCGACAACATGTTTCTCAATAATCTCTCCGAGAGAAGGAGGCGTTTTTCATCGTATTCAAAAACATGAAAAACCTGTTTTCCAAGTCTTTGAGTAAAAAGAGGTTGGCAATCACTTTTGCTAGTTTTGTAGTTTTAGCAGCACTTCTTGGTTTTTCATACTATGAAGGATCTAAGTATACCGTTGCATTGACTCTTAACGGACAGCAAAAAGTTATAAAAACACATGCCGATAAGGTTAAGGATATATTCGCTCAACAGGGTATATCATTAAACTCAAAAGACTACTTGTCACCTTCAGCTGATGCAAAGGTGAAAGACAATCAAAAAATTGTCTGGAAGCAAGCCAAACAGGTTCAAATGGTCCAAGACAACGAGAAAAAAACGATATGGACAACAGCAGGTACAGTCGCTGAGCTCCTAAAAGAGCAGAAAATTGTATTGAACGACCAGGATGAAATTTCACCTAGACCGCAGGAATCGATTAAAAATAAGATGGAAATCAGTATTAAATTAGCTCTTCATCTTACACTAGTTGACGGCGGAAAAGAGAAGCAAGTATGGTCCACTTCGGCTACGGTCGCTGACTTTTTAACACAACAGGGAATTAAACTTAATGAATTTGACCGAGTTGAACCGTCATTATCAGAGACAGTGAAAAAGGATGACGTCATTAACGTCATACGCGTAGAAAAAGTCACCGATGTAGTGGAAGAACCAGTTCACTTTGCCGTGATCACCAAGAAAGATGTGAGTTTAGAAAAAGGAAAAGAAGTAACTGTTAAAGATGGCAGACAGGGGCTAATTTCCAGAGAATATGAAGTCATCTTGGAAAACGGTAAAGAAGTTTCAAGAAAATTAATTAGTGAGCAGAGTCTTAGAGAGAAACTCGATAAAGTTGTGGCTGTTGGAACGAAGGAATTAGATATTCAAGTTTCCCGTGGAGCAGAAACTGGAACTGAGTTTTATGTTAATACTACTGCCTATACAGCCTATTGTAATGGCTGTTCAGGGGTAACTGCAACAGGATTTGATTTACGTGCCAATCCAAATGCAAAGATAATTGCTGTCGATCCTCGTGTGATTCCACTGGGGACAAAGGTTTATGTAGAAGGCTATGGCTATGCTGTAGCAGCTGATACAGGCGGCGCAATAAAAGGACACAAAATTGATGTTTTCTTTCCAACAAAAGCGGAGGCTTTCCGCTGGGGAGTTAGAAAGGTAAAAATCAAAATATTACAATAAGCTTAGCATTGCAGAGGTTTAATCAGCCTCTGCATTTTGCTTTTTCTCTAATATTCATTATACTTACAACGAGTAGATTAAGGTATTTACTTCATAATATGAAGGCATTTGTTAATATAGACGAAGGACATTACAAAAATGTTTCATTTATTTTTCAAATTTTTAATTTTTTATTAATCATGTACGGAGGAAATAATGAAGATTAAGGAATTCATTGTGGTGGAGGGAAAAGACGATACCACCACGATTAAACGAGCCGTTGATGCAGATACGATTGAAACCAATGGTTCTGCCATTAATGAAGAAACCATCGAAAAAATCAAAAGAGCACAAGAAACGAGAGGGGTAATCATCTTTACAGACCCCGACTACCCAGGTGAAAAAATCAGGAAAACGATTGCTGAAAAAGTACCTGGCGCGAAACATGCATTTTTACCAAAAGAAGTCGCAATCGCTAAAAATGGAAAAGGCCTGGGTGTTGAACATGCCTCTTTAGAAGCAATAAGAAACGCATTACGAGACGCACAAATCATGTCAGATACGATCAAAGAGGAAATCACACAAGAGGACTTACTTACAGCAGGACTCATTGGGGGAACAGGCTCAAAAGAGCGAAGGATCCTATTGGGAAAACTTTTGAAAATCGGTTATACCAATGGGAAGCAGCTTTATAAAAGATTGATGATGTTTCAAATTAGCAGGCAGGAATTTGCAGAGGCACTCGCAGTTGTGATACAGGAGGAAAAAAATGAATAAAGACATCGCTACACCGATTCGAACACGAGCCATCCTTGAGAAATATGGATTTTCTTTCAAGAAAAGTTTGGGCCAAAACTTTTTAATTGATACAAATATCTTACATAGAATTGTTGACTTTGCAGAGATAGGTGAAAATTCAGGGGCGATTGAAATTGGCCCTGGTATTGGTGCGCTGACAGAACAGCTTGCCCGCAGGAGTAAAAAGGTGGTTGCTTTTGAAATCGACCAAAGACTACTGCCGATATTATCGGACACTCTTTCACCGTATGAAAATGTAAAGGTTATCCATAAGGATATACTAGAAGCAGACGTTCAGGAGGTCATAGATACAGAATTTAAAGATTTTGTTGATCTTATGGTTGTTGCCAATCTCCCATACTACGTGACGACTCCGATTATTATGAAGCTGCTAGAGGAACAGATTCCAATACGAGGTATCGTGTGTATGCTTCAAAAAGAGGTCGCAGACCGCATTTCAGCCAAGCCAGGGACAAAGGAATACGGATCGCTTTCCATCGCTGTACAGTACTACACAAAGGCGGAGACGGTTATGATTGTCCCTAAAACAGTTTTCGTCCCTCAGCCAAATGTAGATTCGGCTGTAATCCGCTTAACAAGAAGAGAAAAGCCAGCAGTAATCGTAAAAGATGAGAAATTCTTTTTCCAAGTAACACGAGCGAGCTTTGCACAAAGAAGAAAAACACTACTAAATAATTTAACTAGTCAACTTCAGGATGGTAAACAAAAGAAGGAAGAAATCATAAGTGCATTAAATGCAGCTGGAATTGACCCAACGAGAAGAGGGGAAACTCTTTCCGTTGAGGAATTTGGAAAATTGAGTGATGAATTATATACCTATTTTCAATAGACCTTTTTAGGTCTATTTTTTTTCGATTAACAACTCGTCATTCACATTAACTTGTGTAGTTGCATAGCCTATCAAATAGAAACTTTATTTGGAAGGCCTATATGCTGGTCTAATTGGAGTGACAGCAGTGAATATAAAGATGATGGATATTGTCGGCAGACGGTCCTATAACTGTGATATTCTATTCCGGGTTATTGATATTCAAATACTAAATGGCCAGAAATTTGCAGTCCTATACGGTGAAGATATTCGCTTAGTGGCAGATGCTCCTTACGAGGATTTAGTGATCATTAACAAAAATGTAAGGTATAAAATGATACAGGAATACAAAACCCTAGAAGAGCAGTCCTTTCGCCTCTTTGCACAGGATGTTGATTTAATCAAGCAAAGGCAGGATTATGAAGCGACAGGCGGCTATGTACAGCCTGCCAATTATTTTCAAATCCCCGGAAAAGTTCTTCACTTAGATGGAGACCAAGATTACTTACAAAAGTGTATGACTTTATATGAGAAAATTGGTATTCCTGTCTATGGGGTACATTGTAACGAAAAGGAGATGCCGAAGAAAATTGGCGGCTTAATTGATCAATTTCGTCCAGATATTTTAGTCATTACTGGTCATGATGCCTATTCTAAGTCAAAAGGGAAAATATCTGACATTAATGCATACCGCCACTCAAAGCATTTTGTCCAAACCGTCAAGGAAGCACGAAGAAAGATTCCTCATTTAGATCAACTCGTTATCTTTGCTGGTGCCTGCCAATCTCACTTTGAATCTTTGATACATGCAGGTGCAAATTTTGCCAGTTCACCATCACGAATTAATATACATGCATTAGATCCCGTTTATATTGTTGCGAAAATCGGTTTCACGCCATTTATGGAGAGTATCAATGTTTGGGATGTTTTACGAAATACGCTAACTGGAGAAAAGGGACTGGGAGGCATTGAAACAAAAGGAGTCTTACGAACAGGAATGCCTTACAATCCTGTCCAGGAAGAAGAATCATAAGTCCTTCGGAGAAAAAGTGAGGGCTTATTTTTTTTAGTGCACATAATCCTCCCATTTTAAGGTAAACATAATGATTGTTGAAAATTGGGAGAAAAAGTAGAAGAAAAGATATTGACAATCTTTTTGTCGGACTGATATAATTTTATGTTTTTATTTGACAAGGACTATGTCAGTGTGATATACTTTACACAGTGAGGTGGACCGAATGCCAAAAACCTTAGCCGATATTAAAAAGGCTCTTGATTCAAATTTAGGGAAAAGATTGTTGCTGAAGGCAAACGGAGGACGTAGAAAGACAATCGAACGATCCGGTGTATTAGCCGAAACGTACCCTTCGGTTTTTGTAATCGAGTTAGATCAAGAAGAGAATTCATTTGAACGAGTTTCGTACAGCTACGCTGATGTACTTACCGAAACAGTTCAAATAACCTTCTATGAAGACGCAGCAGGAAACATAGCTTTAAGTTAGAATATAGGGCAATTTTTTAGGCAGAAAATCATCTGATTTTCTGCCTTTTGCTATTTATAAAATATAAATTAATGAAATACTTTCTAAATAACATACTAATAATGCCGTGAGTGGATAAAAGGGGTTGTTTAGATGGCAAGAAGAAGAAGAGGTGTTATGTCTACTCAGTTTAAAGAAGAACTTGCGAAAGAACTTGGATTTTATGATGTCGTCCAAAAAGAGGGCTGGGGCGGCATTCGAGCAAAGGACGCTGGAAATATGGTGAAAAGAGCAGTCGAACTTGCATCAGAGCAGCTAATGAAAAACAACAGGAATACGTAAAAGAAGTAGTTCACACTGTTACAATTTCTTAAGCCGCACTTGCTTCTCAATGTTTAAACAAATCAGACACCACGGTAAGGCCAGGGGGAAGAAAGCCCCTGGCCTTTAAATATTATCGCTTGACTTTTTTCCTATTTGAAGTTTTGTGGTAAAATAGGAAAAAATATATGATCGATATAGAAGTGTAGGTGGGCGTAGTGAAGCTTTTAGTAAAAGCACCAGCCAAAATTAATTTATCCTTGGATGTTTTGTATAAGCGTCCTGATGGTTTTCATGAGGTTGAAATGATCATGACGACGATTGATTTGGCGGACCGAGTTGAGTTGACATTGTTAGAGCAGGACAAAATACATATTCTTTCCCATAACCGCTATGTTCCTGACGACCAACGGAACCTAGCCTTTCAAGCGGCTCAATTATTGAAGGACCGATATCAAGTGAAAAAAGGTGTACAAATAACCATTGAAAAAACAATCCCTGTAGCAGCTGGTCTGGCTGGAGGCAGCAGTGATGCAGCTGCAACTCTAAGGGGACTTAATAAACTTTGGGAACTCGGATTAACGTTGGACGAGTTAGCCAATCTTGGTTCTGAAATAGGCTCGGACGTATCATTTTGTGTGTATGGCGGGACTGCTTTAGCCAAAGGCAGAGGGGAAATGATTACAGATCTTCCTGCTCCGCCAACATGCTGGGTCATTTTAGCAAAACCTTTTATTGGTGTTTCGACCGCAGAAGTTTACCGACGATTAGATTTAAACGGTATGGAGCATCCAAATATAAACGAAATGGTCAAGGCAATTGAAAACAATGATTATCAGAGCGTATGTGATAATGTCGGAAATGTCCTAGAGGATGTAACGTTAAAGCTTCATCCAGAGGTAGCACAAATCAAGGAGCAAATGAAGCGTTTTGGTGCGGATGCTGTTTTAATGAGCGGAAGCGGTCCAACAGTCTTTGGAATTGTTCAGCACGATTCGAGAATGCACCGGATATATAATGGTCTACGTGGTTTTTGTGATCAAGTATTTGCTGTAAGGATGCTCGGTGAACGACATACTCTTGATTAAAAACGTACATTAGTGATATCCTATTAGTAGAATATTCGTCTTTTTGGAGGATTGTTATGAAGTTTCGCCGCAGTGAACGATTGATAGATATGACTAGCTATTTACTTGACCATCCGCGCCAGCTTGTACCGCTCACCTTCTTTGCTGAACGTTACTCTTCTGCGAAATCTTCTATCAGTGAAGACTTAGCAATCGTGAAGGAAACCTTCGAACAAAGAGGTATTGGGACCTTACAAACGGTACCTGGTGCAGCGGGTGGAGTTAAATTTTTTGTAAATGTCAGTGATGAAGAGGCAAGACCATTTGTAAATGAATTATGTTCGTTAATTGCACATCCAGACCGCCTTTTGCCTGGGGGCTATTTATATTTAACTGATATATTAGGGGATCCAGCCATTGTTCAAAAAGCCGGTCGAATCATTGCATCAGCGTATGTAAATACGAAGATTGATGTGGTTATGACCGTAGCAACAAAGGGAATTCCTCTTGCTTATGCTGTCGCGAGTCAGTTAAATACACCTGTTGTCATGGTAAGGAGAGATAGTAAGGTTACCGAAGGCCCAACTGTTAGTATCAACTATGTTTCTGGATCGGCAAAGAGAATTCAAACAATGGTGCTCTCAAAAAGGAGCTTGGCACAAGGGTCGAAGGTCTTAGTTGTCGATGACTTTATGAAGGCTGGCGGAACCGTAATGGGAATGATAAGCTTACTAGAGGAATTTAATGCTCAAGTAGCTGGAATTGCTGTTTTGGTTGAAGCTGAAAAAATTGAAGAACGTCTTGTCGAGGAATACAAATCACTTGTTAAACTGACTGATGTTGATGTAAAAGAAAAAAGAATTCAGGTTACAGAAGGAAACTACTTTAAACGCAGAACGGAGGAATAAATATGCAAGTTGTTCAAACCAACCAAGCGCCTGCCGCGATTGGACCCTATTCCCAAGGAATCATTGTAAACAATCTTTTTTATAGCTCTGGCCAAATCCCGTTAACAGCTGAGGGAGTAATGATTGAAGGCGGTATAAAGGAACAGACTCACCAAGTTTTTAAAAATTTGGCTGCCGTGCTTTCTGCAGCAGGTGCATCCTTTGATACCGTTGTTAAGGCGACAGTCTTTATTAAAAGTATGGATGACTTTGCTTCCATAAACGAAGTATATGGTGAATATTTTTCAACGAATAAGCCAGCACGTTCTTGTGTAGAGGTAGCGCGGTTACCAAAAGATGCTTTGGTTGAAATTGAAGTAATTGCGCTCGTGAAATAATCACGAGCGTTTTTTTTGTCATATTTCCACTATGGATAATATTAATATATCTGACTTTTAAAAATGTTCATTATTTTACCTAAAATATTTTTAAAAAATTTAATATAAAAGAAGGATTTACTAGATTCCCTGTTGAATTAATAACACTAGCTTTTTAACATAAGAAAAGGGTGTGAGCACATGGAAGTAACAGACGTAAGATTACGCCGTGTTAACACGGATGGCCGTATGAGAGCGATTGCATCAATTACATTAGACAATGAATTTGTTGTTCATGACATCCGCGTTATTGACGGAAACAATGGTTTATTTGTCGCAATGCCAAGTAAACGTACTCCAGATGGAGAATTTCGTGATATTGCGCATCCTATTAATTCTGGAACGCGTGGTAAAATTCAAGAAGCTGTTTTGGCTGAGTATCATCGTTTAGGTGAATTAGAAGTAGAATTTGAAGAAGCCGGAGCTTCCTAGAAAGAACTATTCAACTAGAGCCTACTTCATAAGTAGTGCTCTTTTTTTATTCCTCACTAATCTCCTCTATAATCCCTTCACTAATTTTTTTCAAAATAACAAATTTGGACACTTTTCTTACATTCCTTGAAATGACTGACTAATTACGTTAATATTTTTAATGGATAAAGCTGTTTTAAAAATTGTTGTTAAAATCCAAATGCCGATTTTAACGCGAAATAAACTATTTATGTACTTGAATTAAGTTTGCAAGCTCTTTTCTTAGAAAAGAGCCATGGATAAAAAGGTAAATTGGAGGACTGTTCATGCATAATCGTTATGCTGTGATTTTGGCCGCAGGACAAGGTACCCGGATGAAGTCAAAGCTTTATAAAGTGTTACACCCTGTATGCGGTAAGCCGATGGTTCAACATGTAGTGGACCAAGTGAAGATGCTAAATATTCAAGAAATGGTTACTGTAATTGGTCATGGAGCTGAAAAGGTAAAAGGACAATTAGGGGAAGAAAGCCATTATGCCCTTCAAGAAGAGCAGCTCGGGACTGCACATGCAGTCATGCAGGCACATGAGATGCTCGAGGGAAAAGAAGGGATTACCATTGTAGTCTGTGGTGACACTCCTCTAATTAAAGCAGAAACGATGGAGTCATTATTTAAGCATCATAGTGAATTATCAGCGAAGGCAACCATTCTGACAGCAAGAATTGATGACCCGACAGGATATGGCCGAATCATCCGAAATGAAGAGGGTCTTGTTGAAAAAATCGTTGAACATAAAGACGCAACAGAGGCAGAGCGAGAAATAAATGAAATCAATACAGGAACCTATTGCTTTGATAATGCTGCCTTATTTGAAGCATTAAAGAAGGTTTCAAATGATAATGTTCAAGGTGAGTATTATTTGCCGGATGTCGTAGAAATCCTGAAGAATCAGGGAGAAGTGGTTACGGCCTTCCAAACGAAAGATTTAGAAGAGACTCTCGGTGTAAACGACAGAGTTGCTTTGGCTGAAGCAGAAAGAATTATGCGCAGCCGTATAAATGAAAGTCATATGCGAAATGGAGTCACCATTATTGACCCTGCGAATACCTACATCGAAGCAGATGTTGTTATTGGTCAGGATACGGTAATCCTTCCAGGAACGATCCTAAAAGGCAGGACCGTGATAGGAACAGAATGCCAAATCGGACCAAACTCAGAGATTGATACTTGTGAGGTTGGAAATGAAACGGTAATCCGTCAATCTGCGGCCTATAATAGCAGTATTGGATCGCTAGTTAATATTGGTCCCTTTGCACATATTAGACCAGATTCAGCTATTAATGATGAAGTGAAAATTGGAAACTTTGTTGAAATCAAGAAGGCCGTTTTTGGTAAGGGAAGTAAGGCTTCGCATCTAAGCTATATCGGTGATGCTGAGGTTGGAAGTGATGTAAATATCGGCTGTGGCTCAATAACCGTTAACTATGATGGTAAAAATAAATTCTTAACAAAGATTGAGGATGGAGTCTTTATTGGCTGTAATTCAAACTTAGTTGCTCCTGTTACCGTTGGAAAAGGAGCTTATGTAGCTGCCGGTTCAACCATAACAAAGGATGTACCTGGAAATGCATTATCCATAGCACGTTCACAGCAGGTAAACAAAGAAAATTATGTCGATAAACTTAATCTGAAAAAATAGCTAGAATATTGGAGGGCATTATGTCGAATCAATACTTAGATCCAAACTTAAAGGTATTCAGTCTAAATTCAAATCTCCCGCTTGCGAGAGAGATTGCCAAAGTGATTGGTGTAGAACTAGGAAAAACCTCTGTAACAAGATTTAGTGATGGAGAAATCCAAATTAATATCGAAGAAAGTATCCGCGGCTGTGATGTGTATGTTATTCAATCGACTAGTTCTCCAGTTAATGAAAATCTTATGGAAGTACTAATTATGATTGATGCTCTAAAAAGGGCCTCTGCAAAGACAATTAATATTGTTATGCCATACTATGGTTATGCTCGTCAGGACCGTAAAGCGCGTGCACGTGAGCCGATTACAGCTAAATTAGTGGCAAACCTACTTGAAACAGCAGGTGCAACTCGTATTATCTGCTTAGACTTACACGCACCGCAGATACAAGGCTTCTTTGAAATTCCAACGGATCACTTAATGGGTGTTCCGATATTAGCTGATTATTTCCAAAAGAGAAATTTCGAAGGTGACATTGTCATTGTTTCTCCTGACCATGGCGGTGTAACAAGAGCTAGAAAATTAGCAGAGCGCCTAAAAGCACCGATTGCGATTATTGATAAACGTCGTCCACGCCCAAATGTGGCGGAGGTTATGAATATTGTCGGTAATATTGAAGGAAAAATTGCTATCTTAATTGATGATATTATTGACACTGCAGGAACCATTACTCTTGCTGCCAATGCATTAGTCGAGAATGGTGCCCGAGAGGTGTATGCTTGCTGTACACATCCAGTATTGTCTGGACCGGCGATTGAAAGGATTCAAAATTCAAAAATTAAAGAATTAGTGATCACGAATTCTATTGCGCTCCCAGAAGAGAAAAAAACCGATAAAATTATAAATCTTTCAGTGGCACCATTACTTGGTGAAGCGATTATCCGTGTTCACGAAGAACAATCTGTAAGTACTTTGTTCGATTAATCTCTGCTTTTGATCAAAAAATTGTTTAGACCTTCCTGTTTTGGGGAATTTTTATAGAGACAGTTAAGAACAAAACTAGGAAGGTGACTAAACACATGAGTACGGTTTTACAAGCAAAGGAACGTAAGGAACTTCGCAGTTCAGAATTAAGGAAAATTAGAGAAACGGGAAACATCCCTGCTGTCATTTATGGGAGAAAGGTTGAAAGTAAACCGGTTTCCGTCAGCTCAGCCGATTTAACAAAAACAATCCGGTTAGTAGGCAGGAATGGCGTTATTTCACTTGATATTGACGGCAGCAGGCATGATGTTGTTTTATCTGATTACCAAGAGGATTTTATTAAAAAGGAAATCATTCATGTAGATTTTCTCGCCGTGGATAAATCCTCAAAGATAAATGTAACAGTAAGACTCTTCCTAGCTGGTGAGGCAGCTGGTGTAAAGGACGGCGGTGTTCTGCAGCAGCCTGTTCATGAATTATCGATAACTTCCACTCCAGATGAAATACCACAGCAAATTGAAGTGGATGTAACGAACCTCCAGGTTGGTGAAACCATGAAGGTTTCCGATATCCTTTATCAAGGGTCGTTTACGATCAATCATGAGGAAGATGAAGTAATCGCAAGTATCCTTCCTCCTCGACAGGAAGAGGAAATAAACGCAGGTGAGCAGCAAGAAGGCGGCCATCCTGATAACGAAGAAGGCAGAGAAACTGCTCCGGCGGGAGAATAATAATGTAGACGTAACCTCGAAAAGGTTACGTCTTTTGTCGCATTTGTCACAAAAAAGACGTATTATTAAGTGGGAGAGAATCGGATGCTCCGAAAATTATTTAACAGGTGGACTGGGCCGAAAGAGAGGGAAAGAATGAAATTAATTGTTGGTTTAGGAAACCCTGGGAAACAATATGAAAAAACGAGACATAATATTGGGTTTGAAGTCATTGACGAGCTTGCAGATAAATTATCCATTCCTTTAAATCAATCCAAATTTAAAGGGCTGTATGGAATGGGTTTTCATAATGGTGAAAAGGTTATTTTACTAAAACCACTGACTTATATGAATCTGTCTGGAGAATCCATTAGAGCGGTAATGGACTATTATGAAATTGATCTAGAAGATTTAGTTATTATCTATGATGATCTTGATTTGCCTGTCGGAAAAATCAGGCTCCGTCAAAAAGGAAGTGCTGGCGGTCATAATGGGATCAAGTCCACAGTAGCACATCTTGGAACGCAAGAGTTTAACAGAATCAGAATCGGTATTGATCGGCCGAAGAATGGGATGAAGGTTCCAGATTATGTGTTGGGGCGCTTTCATGAAGAGGAAAGAGGATTAACAAAAGAGTCCGTACAAAAGAGTGCGGAAGCATGTAAAACATGGTTAGAAAAACCCTTTTTACAGGTGATGAACGAATTTAATCAGTAAAAGGTTCATGGGATAACCTTTCCTTTCATAAAATAAACCAATTCTCTTTTTGTCGTAATGAAATCATATGAATAACTTCCCCTTCCAACGTAAATACTATTAACAATAGTAAAATAGGGAGGGTACCTAAGTGGCTATTCATTACCATTGCCGGCATTGCGGGACAAATTTAGGTTCCATTGAACAGTCATCGATACACAGTGAAGCTCTTGGTCTTCATAAATTAACGGAGCAGGAAAGACAAGAGATGGTCGCGTACGATGTGACTGGGAATATTCATATTACAGCCATTTGTGAGGATTGTCAGGAGGCATTAGAAAGAAATCCAGATTATCACCAATATGATTTCCTCATTCATTAATTAGCTTTGGAAAGCCCTCCAAAGCATTTTTCTATTTTTAATAAACACCAAAAATAAGGTTAATATAGTCAGAATACGAAAAAAAGATTCAAAGAGAGGAGGAACGAGCTTTTGAAAGGCTTAAAATCATTATTTCTAGATCAGGAAGATGTCCACTCCATCATATCTGGAGTTCAGGAAGGCTTGAAAGAGCAGCTAATTGCTGGATTATCAGGTTCATCAAGGACGGTACTAACGGCTGCTATTTATGAGCAGATGAAACGACCGATTCTCTTTATCACCCATAATCTATTGCAAGCACAAAAACTCTATGACGATATTGTAAATCTATTAAGTGAGGATGAAGTATTTCTATTTCCAGCCAATGAATTAATTGCAGCTGAGATGAGTATTGCCAGTCCAGAGTTAAAGGCACAAAGAATCGAAGCCTTAAATCATTTGAGTAAAAAGGACAAAGGAATTATTATTGTCCCTGCTGCTGGACTTAGGAAGGTCATTCCACCAAAATCTTTGTGGAAACAGTACCAGCTGTCGTTTAAAGTAGGCGATGATTTAGATGTTACGAAGTTACTTAATACTTTTGTTAAGATGGGATATGTTCGGTCTGAAATGGTGTCAACACCAGGTGAGTTTAGTATAAGGGGCGGGATCATTGATATTTATCCGCTTACCGTTAGCGATCCTATAAGAATTGAACTATTTGATACTGAGATTGATTCAATCCGCTACTTTTCCTTAGAAGACCAGCGTTCTATCGAAAAAACAAATGAAGTTTTGATTGGCCCTGCAACGGAGGTCCTTTTTGAGGCAGAGGATTATAGCAGGTTAATTGGAAAGCTTGAGGATGGGTTAGGTAAAAGTCTTAGAAAATTAAAGGACGATAAAGCAAAGATACAGCTCTCGCAAAATATTAGTTTTGAGCTCGAACAGCTTAAAAATGGTCATAAACCAGACCAAGTATTTAAATATCTTTCGCTGGCATATGAAGGCGATAGTAGTTTACTAGACTATCTCCCGCGTAATGGGATGGTATTTATTGATGAAATTAGCCGGGTTCAAGAGATGAATGATTCCTTAATTAAAGAGGAGGCGGAATGGTATACTTCTCTCTTAAGTGAGGGCCAAATTATTCATGATTTGACTATTTCCCATGACATACCAAATTTGCTTCATAAAAAAGAGTTTCCGATTCTTTATATGAGTTTGTTTTTACGCCATGTTGCAAATACAAGTCCGCAAAATATCATAAATGTTTCTTGTAAACAAATGCAGAATTTCCATGGGCAAATGCATTTACTGAAAGCAGAAGTTGACAGGTGGAAAAAAGCGAATTACTCCATTCTCTTTTTAGGTCCAGATGATGAAAGAGTAAAAAAGTTAGAACGAGTATTAGAGGATTATGAAATAGAAGCTTCTATTACACGCAGCAATCAGCAGCTTTTACCTGGAAAAGTGCAGATCATGACGGGGAACCTGCAAACTGGATTTGAGCTTTCCATTCAGAAGATTGCGGTCATTACGGAGGAGGAGCTTTTTACTAAACGTGTCAAAAAGTCTGCCAACAGACAAAAACTCTCAAATGCCGAAAGGATTAAGAGTTATTCGGAGCTTAAAATTGGCGATTTTGTCGTCCATGTTAATCACGGAATAGGAAAATACTTAGGAATTGAAACTCTCGTTATTAACGGTGTTCATAAGGATTATCTCCACCTCCGCTATCATGGAACAGATAAGCTGTATGTTCCAGTTGAACAAATAGATCTTGTTCAGAAGTATGTGGCTTCCGAAGGAAAAGAGCCAAAAATTTATAAACTTGGCGGCAGTGATTGGAAAAAGGTAAAAAAGAAAGTTGAATCCTCGGTCCAAGACATTGCTGATGATTTAATCAAGCTTTATGCAGAACGTGAAGCAGCTGTTGGTTATGCCTTTTCTCCGGATGGTGACATGCAAAGGGAGTTTGAAACCGCCTTTGCCTACCAGGAAACAGAAGACCAGCTTCGCTCCATCCATGAAATTAAGCTGGATATGGAAAGAGCTAGACCCATGGACCGCTTGCTTTGTGGCGACGTGGGTTATGGAAAAACGGAGGTAGCCATTCGAGCCGCCTTTAAAGCGATAGCTGATGGCAAGCAAGTTGCACTCCTTGTCCCAACAACGATTTTAGCACAGCAGCATTATGAAACGATGAGAGAAAGATTTCAAGACTACCCAATTAATATTGGTCTGTTAAGTCGCTTCCGTTCGAAAAAGCAACAAACTGAAACCATCAAAGGCTTAAAAGCTGGTACAGTCGATGTAGTCGTTGGAACACACCGTATTCTTTCAAAAGATATCGTATATCGTGATTTAGGTTTATTAATAATCGATGAAGAGCAAAGATTTGGGGTTACCCATAAAGAAAAGATTAAAAGATTGAAAACAAATATTGATGTTTTAACATTGACAGCAACTCCAATACCGAGGACACTGCATATGTCCATGCTTGGCGTTCGTGATTTATCGGTAATTGAGACACCGCCGGAGAACCGTTTCCCCGTACAAACATATGTAATGGAGTACAATGGATCGCTTGTCAGAGAGGCGATTGAAAGGGAGCTGGCTCGTGCGGGACAAGTATACTTTTTATATAACAGAGTAGAGGATATTGAGCGTAAGGCAGAAGAAATATCGATGCTTGTTCCAGATGCACGAGTCACTTTCGCACATGGGCAAATGTCAGAAAATGAGTTAGAATCAGTCATGCTTAGCTTTCTATCGGGAGAGTTTGATGTGTTGGTCAGCACAACCATCATCGAAACAGGGGTAGATATTCCGAATGTAAACACACTGATTGTCTATGATGCCGATAGAATGGGACTTTCCCAGCTTTATCAGCTGCGCGGCCGTGTTGGAAGGTCAAATCGTGTTGCGTATGCCTATTTCACGCACCGAAAGGATAAAGTATTAACAGAAGTGGCAGAAAAGCGTCTTCAGGCTATTAAAGAATTTACTGAACTAGGTTCTGGCTTTAAAATTGCCATGCGTGACTTATCCATTAGGGGGGCAGGAAATTTATTAGGTGCACAGCAGCATGGGTTTATTGACTCTGTAGGATTTGACCTTTATTCACAAATGCTGAAAGAAGCGATTGAAGAAAGAAAAGGTGATTTAAAAGCAGAGCAAAAAGCTACTGTGGAGATTGATTTAGAAATTGATGCGTACATTCCTGATACCTATATTAAAGATGGCCATCAAAAGATTGAAATGTATAAGCGTTTTAGAGGAGTGCAAACATTAGAGGATATTGAGGAACTTCAGGCGGAAATGCTCGATCGTTTTGGTGAATATCCCGAAGAAGTTGATTATCTATTCCAAGTGGCAGAAATGAAAGTTTATGCATTGCTTGCGGGTATCGAAATGATAAAACAAGCGAAACAGGAAGTAAGCATTATTGTAAATGAGCGAGCGAGCAGTGCGATTGACGGACAAAAGGTATTTGCTATCAGCAGTAAGTATCCAAGAATGATTGGGCTGGGAATGGAAGGTCAGAAGCTTAAAATGACCCTTCAGATTAAAGGGCAAGAACCGGCATATTGGCTGAATATAGCATTTGAAATGATTAAAGGTCTTCAAGAGGCGAAAAAAGGACAAAAGAATCCTGTTTAACCATTATAAAAATTGGATAATTTTACTGTTTGTGAAAAAATAATGCGAATGTGTATAGAACTTTCCAGATGAAAGATACTAAGTTCAAAGTTGGTGATGATTCCTACAAAAGGAAAAATTCTCATTACCAAGTTAGTAAAATCATCAGATGAAAGTGAGGCAACATTGGATGAAAGCAACTGGAATAGTTCGTCGAATCGATGATTTGGGTCGTGTTGTCATTCCCAAAGAAATACGCAGAACACTGCGTATCCGTGAGGGGGATCCGTTAGAGATCTTTGTAGATCGTGATGGAGAAGTCATTTTAAAGAAGTATTCACCAATCAGCGAGTTAAGCGATTTTGCCAAAGAATATGCAGAAGCCCTTTTTGACAGCCTCGGAAACCCGGTATTAATTTGTGATAGAGACAGTTATATTGCACTAGCAGGAAGTTCTAAAAAAGATTATTTAAATAAAAATATAAGCGATTTAGTGGAAAAGACAATGGAAGACCGTAATTCCGTTTTAGTTACACAGCAAGGTGATATTGCATTAGCGGATGGGAATGATGAAGCCATCTCATCTTATACAATTGGACCGATCATTGCAAATGGCGACCCAATTGGAGCTGTTATTATTTATGCAAAAGAAGGTACACTTGGTGAAGTCGAGAAAAAGGCTGTTGAAACCGCTGCTGGATTTTTAGCAAGACAAATGGAATCCTAGAATTAATACTATACACAAAAATAAAAGAGGCAGCCTTCGCTGTCTTTTTTATTTGCTTCATATGCTATAATCAACACGAGTTTAGGTTAGTTAGGAGATAGGAAATGAAGCCCGTGAATCAATCGAAGGCTCTTTTTAGAGGGGCTTTTATTTTAGCACTTGCAGCACTGATAACAAAAATCCTAAGTGCTGTTTATCGGATCCCGTTTCAAAATATTGTCGGGGACGTTGGCTTTTACATATATCAGCAGGTTTACCCATTTTATGGTCTCGCCATGGTGCTCGCGACAACAGGCTTTCCGGTTGTCATCTCTAAGCTGTACGCTGAGCAAAGGGAAAAAAGGGATCCTGAGAAAACAAGAAGACTTTTATTTGTCTCATTTATTATCCTGCAGCTATTTGGACTTTTATGTTTCCTTATCCTTTACTTTGGTGCTGGTTATATTGCCAGCTGGATGAACGATGAGAAGTTAGCCATCTTACTAAGGGTTGTTTCCATTGTCTTTTTGTTATTTCCGATTGTTTCAATCTTGAGAGGCTACTATCAGGGAAAAGGGGATATGCTGCCCACTGCACTTTCACAGGTTGGTGAACAATTAATAAGAGCCTTTACGATTCTCTTTTTGGCCTATATGCTCACGCAGTTAGGATATCCCCTGTATCTTATCGGGGGCGGTGCCATGTTTGGGTCAATTACAGGCAGTATGGTATCAGCGCTTATTTTGTTTACATTCCTATGGATACGTAAAGAATGGAGGATAATTGCTCCAAGAAAAGGGATGCTTAACGGTTATTATCAAGAGGTGAGTGTTATTTTTAAAACTCTCACCTTTCAAGGACTAACAATCTGTATAAGTGGAATGCTAATGATTTTTATACAGATGGCAGATGCTCTGAACCTATACGCATTACTAACAGAAAACGGATATGAAAAGGGTATGGCAAAGGCAGTAAAAGGAGTATTCGACCGCGGACAGCCATTAATTCAATTAGGAACGATTGTTGCTGCTTCGATGTCTTTATCTCTTGTACCATTAATAACAAGTGCAAGAATTAAAAAGGATATTTCATTCTTACAGGATAAAATTCAATTGGCCATAAGGATAAGTATCGTCATTGGAGTCGGAGCCTCTGTTGGTCTTTGGGCCATTATTGAACCAGCCAATATCATGTTATTTGAGGATAACTCAGGCACGTCAGTATTAGGAATTTTAAGTTTTGTGATTCTGCTTAGCTCCATTATTACAACGATTATTGCGATTATGCAGGGGCTGGGGTCATTACTTTTTCCAGCAGCTGCTGTACTAGCAAGCTTTCCTTTAAAATATATTCTTAATGCTCTATTCGTTCCGCTATTTGGGACAATGGGGGCGGCTTTCGCTACCTTAATCACGTTAGCATTGGTTTGTTTGCTTTTATATGTAAAATTTAAAAATATGCAGTCTAGTACGCTGCTGACACTTCACTTTCTAGGAACACTTTTGACAGCAGCATTATTGATGGTTTTACTATTAAAAGGCTGCTTGGCCTTAACCAATATGATTACAATACCGGCTGGTACCGAAAGATTAATGGCAGCCGTCCAGGCTTTAGGCGGTGCCTTTTCTGGAGGCTTCCTTTTCTTATTTATTATTATTAGAGGAGGAGTATTTTTAGAAAAGGAACTATCACTATTTCCTTTCGGCAGCAAATTAAGTCTTTTATTACCTAAGAAGAATAGGAGTTAAATAATTATGGGCAAATCAATTGAAATACTCGGTTTGGGGGCGGGCGACCTTGAACAGCTCCCCTTTGGTGTTTACAAAAAATTAAAGAGTGCAAAACATGTTTATTTAAGGACGAAAGAACATCCTGTTGTCGATGAATTAGTTCATGAGGGACTGAACTATACATCCTTTGATTCCATCTATGAAAAGCATGACCAATTTGAGGAAGTATATCAGGAGATTGTCCAAACCTTACTTCAAAAAGCAAACGGAGAACAGGTGACGTATGCAGTGCCTGGTCATCCACTTGTTGCCGAGCGGACCGTCCAGTTACTTTTGGAGTATGGACCTAAAGACGATATTGATATCATCATAGGCGGGGGTCAAAGCTTTGTTGATGCTCTCTTTCAATCGCTAAAAATAGATCCAGTGGACGGTTTTCAACTTCTTGATGGAACCTCTCTTCATTCCAGCCAGCTGCAAATCGATCAGCATATGTTTATCAGTCAGGTTTATGATCAGTTTGTAGCCTCTAATATTAAGCTGACGCTTATGGAACGACTTCCTGATGATTATGAAGTGGTCATTGTTTCTGCAGCAGGAAGCAGCAATGAAAGACTTGAGCGGGTGCCTTTGTATGAATTGGATCGAAAAGTAACTCTTGATAACCTTACTTCTGTCTATGTTCCTCCAGTTCAAGATGAGCAAATCTTGCTGAAAAATTTTTCTAAGCTGCGAGAAATCATAGCAGTATTAAGAGGTCCAAATGGCTGCCCTTGGGATAAGGAACAAACCCATGAATCCTTGAAGAAATATCTGATTGAAGAGACGTATGAGGTAATTGAGGCAATCGACAGCGGGGATATTGATCATTTAGTCGAAGAGCTTGGGGACGTCTTGCTTCAAGTGATGCTTCACGCCCAGATTGGGGAGGATGAAGGCTATTTTGCAATCGAAGATGTAATAGAGGTGCTCTCTACAAAAATGATTCGCAGACATCCACATGTCTTTGGAAATAGAGTAGTTGAAGACTCAGAAGAAGTCCTTCGAAACTGGCAGGAAATAAAGAAGCAGGAAAAAGGTGAGACAGAAACCTCTCTTCTTGATGGGATATCCATGTCAATGCCCAATTTATTAAGAGCATACGAAATCCAGAAGAAAGCCGCGAAAGTTGGCTTTGATTGGCAGGAAATAACACCAGCTTTAGAGAAAGTGAAAGAAGAGCTTGAGGAATTTGAGAATGAGATAAAGACAGCAAGTCTTGATAATGCTAAAAAAGAATTTGGCGATATCCTGTTTGCTTTTGTTAACGTAGCAAGGTTTTTGAAAATCCATCCTGAAGAAGCATTATTTGAAACCAATGAAAAGTTTATTAGAAGGTTTGGTTATATTGAAGAAAAGGTAAAGAATAGCGAAAAGCCGATAGAGGATCATTCCTTAGAGGAGCTCGACCGGTTTTGGGATGAAGCAAAATCAAAGGGATTATAGAATTGGGGGATTATTAAATGAGACTAGATAAGTATTTAAAGGTATCGAGATTAATCAAAAGAAGAACATTGGCAAAAGAAGTATCCGATCAGGGGAGAATTCTCATAAACGGAAAAGAGGCAAAAGCCAGTTCAACGGTTAAAGTTGGTGATGAACTGACCATTCGTCTTGGTCAAAGAATGGTTACAGCAAGAATCGATCAGATCCAAGATACCACTCGAAAAGAAGCTGCTGCTGAAATGTACACGATTATCAAAGAAGAAAGAATCGGAGAATCACAGTTCTAATGGTAACAACTATAAAGGCTTGTTCTAATTCATTTACCCTTTACATAAAAATGTAATAAAGGTTGTACAAATGATTGTGAGGGATGAATAATGAGCCAATATTATGAAACAAACCCTGTTAAAAGCACTGTTCCAGAGCATGATGTCATCATGAGAGGAAGAAAACTTCTCGATATAACAGGTGTTAAACAAGTAGAAAGCTTTGATAATGAGGAGTTCTTATTAGAAACCTCTATGGGTTTTTTAGCAATCAAAGGGCAAAATCTTCAAATGAAAAACTTGGATGTTGAAAAAGGAATTGTCTCCATTAAGGGAAAGGTATTTGATTTAGTTTACTTAGATGAACAGCATGGGGAGAAAGCTAAAGGGTTCTTTAGTAAGTTATTCCGATGACCCTCTCCACTCAATTCCTCACCATGCTTTCGATGATTGGGATGGGTTCACTGTTTGGTGTAATGTTTGATACCTACCAGCGCTTCTTAAATCGCCCTAATCGAAAGTCATGGATTGTTTTTTTTAATGACCTGTTATTTTGGGTCATTCAAGCACTGATTATCTTTTATATTTTATTCCTTGTGAACAATGGAGAATTACGTTTTTACACTTTTGTTGCCCTTCTTTGTGGTTTTGCTGCCTATCAAAGTTTAATTAAAGCTACTTATCTGAGACTGCTTGAAGTCATAATCAACACAGTAATTTCTATTTATAGATTTATGAGAAGAGCGTTTCAACTACTTATCTATAAACCTGTCCTTGGTCTCATCCAGTTGGTTATTTCGATTATCATCTTACTTGGCAGGGGGCTCTTTTCCCTTGTCAAATTTGTTTTAAAGATCTTACTGGTTGTTCTAAAGGTAATTTGGGTACCAATTGTAAAAATAATGTTACTTCTATGGAAACTTTTGCCGAAAACTATTAAAAAATCCGTCGAGAAGTTATATAATAAAATGGCAGGGATTTTTATGGAAATCAAGAATTATTTACTAAAGTTAATTAAAAAATGGAAAAAACCAAAAAAATAAGGGGGGAAGGGAAATGAGTTCAGTAGGAGATAAGAATATAGCGAAAATGCAAACCACTTATGTACACCAGCAAGAAATTGCAGAAATTGCATCAGCTAGAAAAAGAAAGCTGCTTTTCAGAAGACTTTCCTTGTTCTTAGTTTTTGCTGCTTTGATGTCCTATTTAATGATTACTAGCTTTATTTCCCAGTCCTCCACATTAGATAAAAAAGTGGCACAAAAGAAACAGCTGGAACAACAGATGACTCAATTAAAAAAACAACAGGAAATCTTGAAAGAAGATATCGTTAAGTTAAATGATGATGATTACCTTGCTAAGCTTGCCAGAAAAGAATATTTCTTCTCAGAAAACGGTGAGATCATCTTTAACATTCCGGAAGAAAATAAAGGTAAAAACAACCAATAACTAGTCTTATTGACACTTATTTTTCCCATTTTGTATAATATAAAGTAAGTATGATTTTTTTATTTTCTTAAGGAGGAAAATTCTTTTTATGTCAATCGAAGTAGGCAGCAAGTTACAAGGAAAGGTCACAGGGATTACAAATTTCGGAGCTTTTGTGGAGCTGCCTGATGGCTCAACTGGACTCGTACACATCAGTGAGGTTGCTGACAGTTATGTGAAAGATATCAATGACCATCTTAAAGTTGGTGACCAAGTAGAAGTTAAAGTCATGAATGTTGAAAAAGATGGGAAAATTGGACTTTCTATAAAAAAAGCAATAGATAAACCAGAGGCGCCGCAAAGATCCCGCTCACAATCGAGCTCACATTCACAACGCCCTCGTCAGAACAGGTCAAACGATCGAAATGCTCCTAAAGTAGAGACTTTTGAGTCAAAAATGGCGAAGTTTTTAAAAGATAGTGAGGATCGTTTAACTTCTTTAAAACGTCATACTGAATCTAAGCGTGGCGGAAGAGGAGCTAAAAGGGGTTAACTTGCTGCTTATATTAAAATATTAATTATCAAAGACAGGTCTAGCGGCTTGTCTTTTTTGTTGTTTATAAATAAAAAAAAGCATTGAAATAATCAATGCTTCCTTTCGTTATAGCGGCGGAGGGGATCGAACCCCCGACCTTACGGGTATGAACCGTACGCTCTAGCCAGCTGAGCTACACCGCCAAGTATTTAAGACACAAGTTATATAATACATAGGATAAAACAAGGTGTCAATGAATTTTTATTTAAATGGAAATACCTATTTAATTGCTCCAATATTCCGACATCATTTCAATTTGTCAACATTAATTGAATAAATATAGTGGAAACCGTCGAACGAAACTTTGCATACGTTCACTAATCTGACAAAATTTTGAATCTATTAATTCTATAATAGTCTTTAACAAGAATTAGTAGAGGAGTGTGAGTTATGGAAAAGCTAGAACGGAGTTTACTAGAACCGGTCGGAGAGGTTAACTTTAAATCCTCTAAATGGTCTTGGGACAGCGTCTTGAAAAAATTCCAGTTAAAAATTGAATCCTTCTTCCTAGTAAAGGGTTACCTTTTACTTATAGTAGGTTTCTTACTAGGAAGAGCTTTGATATTGTCCACGCTTGCTCCCTTTAGTCTGCCGTTTTTCGCAGCAGTCTTTCTGATAAAAAGAGATCGGTCTCCACTTGCCTTAGTAGGGTTGGTTGCGGGTGCTGCAACTGTCTCCTTAAAGAATGCCGCTTTTACCTTTTTGGTGTCCATCCTTTTTTTAATCATTTACCGAATTAGTGAAAGATGGATTAAGAATGAGATGAGAATGATTCCCTTTTTTGTGGCCATTATTTTAGGAACAGGAAAATTAGCCGAAGCTTTTATTATCTCTAAGCAGCTTGCATTATATGACGCTATGATGGTTGGAGTTCAGGCTAGTCTTGCCTTTATCCTAACGCTTATCTTTTTACAGAGCATCCCCTTATTAATTTTAAATAAGCGCAGGCAGTTGTTAAAAACAGAGGAGATTGTTTGCTTAATTATTATGCTTGCTTCTATTATGACAGGAACCATCGGCTGGAAGATTTACGATTTATCACTTGAGCATATTCTGTCACGCTACCTTGTTTTAGTATTTTCTTTTATTGCCGGAGCAACGGTTGGTTCGACGGTTGGGGTCGTTACCGGTTTAATCTTTAGCCTTGCAAGTGTTTCAAGTTTCTATCATATGAGTTTACTTGCCTTTTCAGGGGTATTAGGCGGCTTGTTAAAAGAAGGAAAAAAAATAGGGGTTGCAATTGGCTTGTTTATTTCAACACTCTTAATTGGAATGTATGGTCAGGAGGGCGGTACCGGTTCCTTAACCATTACACTTTTAGAGTCCGGAGCAGCTATTTTACTTTTCCTATTAACGCCCCAGATATTTACCTCTAAGCTAGCCAAATATATACCAGGTACCCCAGAATACACAACCGAACAACAAAAATATATGAGGAAAATGCGTGATGTGACAGCACAGCGGGTTGCTCAGTTCTCTAATGTCTTCCATGCACTTTCAAAAAGTTTTTCACAAATGGAAGTAAAGCCTAGTGTTGACGAAGATGCACGTGAAATGGATTTTTTTATGAGTCATGTAACGGAAAAAACATGTAACACCTGCTTTAAGAAGGAGCAGTGTTGGGCGAAAAATTTTAATACCACTTATGGATACTTGGAAGAAATTATTCATGAAATGGACCAAAATGATGGCGTCATTTCACCCAAATTATCTCGTGAGTGGGATAAGCACTGTACTCGGTCAAAAAGAGTGTATGAAGCAGTCGGGCAAGAGTTGACCTTTTACCAAGCAAACCAAAAGTTAAAGAAACAGGTTCAGGAAAGTAGAAAGCTTGTTGCCGATCAACTACTAGGGGTGTCAGAGGTAATGGATAACTTCGCAAAGGAGATTCAGCGCGAAAGAGAAAACCATCACAAACAAGAGGAACAAATTATGGAGGCGATTCAAGCGTTTGGTGTTCATGTTGAACATGTCGAGATTTATAGTCTAGAGTCGGGAAATGTGGATATCGAAATGTCCGTTCCTTTCTGTAATGGACATGGTGAGTGTGAGAAATTAATTGCACCTATGCTTTCTGATATCCTCGGTGAGCAGATTATCGTCAGCTCTGAGGAATGCGCCGCATACCCGAACGGTTTCTGCCATGTAATCTTTCGTTCCTCAAAAGCTTATACGGTGGAAACAGGAATGGCTCACGCTGCCATGGATGGTGGTTTTGTATCAGGTGACAGCTTTTCAACTATGGAATTAGGGCTTGGGAAGTTTGCAATCGCGATAAGTGATGGCATGGGGAATGGGGAAAGAGCTCATTATGAAAGCAAAGAGACACTGCAGCTTTTACAAAAAATACTGCAATCCGGAATTGAAGAAAGAGTTGCCATTAAGTCAGTAAATTCAATCCTTTCCCTTCGAACGACAGATGAAATTTTTTCGACATTAGACTTAGCCATGATTGACCTGCAAAATGCTTCAGCGAAATTCTTAAAAATTGGCTCCACTCCTAGTTTTATAAAAAGGGGAAATAAGGTAATTAAAATCCAAGCTAGTAATCTGCCAATTGGTATACTAGAAGAATTTGAAGTAGATGTGGTTAGTGAGCAATTAAAGGCAGGCGATTTGCTCATTATGATGAGTGATGGAATATTTGAGGGTCCTAAACATGTAGAAAACTACGACTTATGGATGAAACGAAAAATACAAGAATTACAAACAAATGACCCACAGGAAATTTCCGACTTAATACTAGAAGAAGTAATTCGCTCTCGGGATAACTTAATTGGAGATGATATGACTATTGCAGTGGCAAAAATAAAACACAATACACCTAAATGGGCTAGTATTCCTGTTACGAAAATGAAGAAACAAGCGTAATCAATTATTTTATGCTGTTTATCCTTTGATTATGTATAAATCCCATCCACCGTGTCGAAAATGAAGGTAACTCGAAAAGTGGAGGGAGAATGAGTATGTATACAGGAAAAATTCGTCAGATTCTATTAATAACGGACGGCTGTTCAAATCAAGGGGAAGATCCTATTGCGATGGCGGCGCTTGCTAAAGAACAAGGTATTTCCGTAAATGTTATCGGTGTTATGGAGCAGGATGTAATTGATGAAAAGGGAATGACGGAAATTGAAGGAATAGCCATGTCTGGCGGCGGAGTCAGTCAAATCGTTTATGCTCAAGCCCTCTCACAAACGGTCCAAATGGTTACAAGGAAAGCAATGACCCAGACAATCCAAGGTGTAGTAAACCGGGAATTACAGCAAATTCTTGGCCGCTCACAGACCATTGAAGATCTTCCTCCTGAGAAAAGAGGAGAAGTAATGGAAGTGGTCGATGAACTTGGAGAAACTGTCGAATTAGAGGTGTTGATTCTTGTCGATACTAGCGCAAGTATGAAACACAAGCTTCCTACCGTAAAAGAGGCTCTACTTGACCTTTCATTAAGCTTGAACGCACGTACAGGTGATAATCAGTTTGCAGTTTTTGTATTTCCCGGGAAAAAGAATGATGTCGAAAAAATTCTAGACTGGACTCCAAAGCTACAATCTTTGACAAGTATCTTCTCCCAGCTTACTACAGGAGGAATTACTCCAACAGGTCCTGCAATTCGTACAGCACTAACGTCATTTAATTCAAAACGTTCATTAAGGAGTCTTTTGACCGGTGATGATGAATCATTCATTGAAGAGTCGATGTAAGGTATCACCTGGCACTATAATCACTGGAAAGTGGCATTCAAACAAATATACAGTTCTAAAGGAACTCGGATTTGGAGCAAACGGCATCGTCTACCTTGCAAAGTTTAAGAACACGCAAGTAGCGTTAAAGATGAGTGATAACGGGATGTCTATTACCTCTGAGGTAAATGTATTAAGGTCGTTTGCGAAGGTCCAAGGGTCAACCCTCGGACCTTCTTTGCTTGATGTAGATGATTGGAATAGTAACCGAGGGCAGATTTCATTCTATGCCATGGAATATATTCAAGGACCTGATTTGCTGACCTTTCTTCAAAGAAAAGGAAAATCGTGGACCCATGTTCTCTTACTGCAATTGTTAAATGACTTAAATAAATTGCATGAAAATGGCTGGGTATTCGGGGATTTAAAGCCAGAAAACCTAATTGTTACTGGACCAACCCCTAGAATTAGGTGCATTGATGTCGGTGGAACAACACTTCAAGGAAGAGCCATTAAAGAGTTTACTGAGTTTTATGATAGAGGTTACTGGGGATTAGGAACAAGAAAAGCCGATCACGCTTATGATTTATTTGCTGTCGCAATGATTATGATTAATACTGCGTACCCAAAACGTTTTAATAAAACAACGGGTGGAATTTCCCAGCTTAGAGAAGCCATTCGAAAACAGAAGGACCTGCTTCCACTAGAAAAGGTCATTGTAAAAGCACTTCATGGACAATACTCGAATGCGATCCAAATGAGAGCAGAGTTATTATCACTGGTAATGGATAACAAAAATATGCATCCTGGAGCTAAACAACCAGTGACTAGTACCACTAGTACCCATCAAAAACAAAAGGTAAACCAGCCAGTAAGCCAACCTAAAAGCAGGCAGACTTACCGTAGAAAGAAGAAAAAAAGCCGCTGGTTCGAAACCATCAGTATTACAATTTTCATTGCACTTTTATACTTATTGTATATTTTTCAAAAACTTTTATAAATTTTTGAAACCAAAGGTTCAATATTTCGTATAAAAGGGAAGGAAAAAAAGACCTAATCAATTAGGTCTTTGTTTTTGATACTTTTGTCATAAAAGTGGTAAGCTAGTGATATTCAAAATAATTTTCAAAGAATCTTTATAAGGAAGAATGCAAAATGTTAGAAGAAAAAGTAGCTGCCTTTTTAGATCGCCTTTCATTTCAAATAGAAAATAAAAAGTTGGTGGTTGGAGTTTCTGGCGGCCCAGATTCATTGGCATTGCTTCATTTCCTTTGGATGCAAAAGGAAAGGAAAAACCTTTCCATTGTAGCGGCACACGTAGATCATATGTTCCGTGGTCAAGAATCTTTTGAAGATGCTTTATTCGTGAAAGATTATTGTGAACAAAGGGAAATCCCTTTTGAAATGGCACGAATAAATGTTCCTGAAATCATTCAGAGAACAAAGAAAAACTCGCAACTGGCATCAAGGCAGGCAAGATATGAGTTTTTTGAAGGAATAATGGAAAAATATGATTATGACTTTTTAGCCGTGGGTCACCATGGTGACGACCAAGTTGAGACAATTTTAATGCGATTGACTAGGGGGAGTTCTGGTGCTGCGAGAGCAGGGATTCCGTTCACGAGACCCTTTGGGAATGGATTTATTATTCGCCCTTTCCTATCTTTAACGAAGGCGGAGCTTGCAGAATATTGTCAGCAGCAAAACTTAGTACCTAGAATAGACCCAAGTAATAAAAAAAGTATTTATAGCAGGAATCGTTTTAGAAATGAAGTTCTTCCCTTTTTAAAAGCAGAAAATCAAAATGTCCATGAACATTTTCAACGTTTTAGTGAAGATATTCAGAATGATGAAATACTTCTTCAGGAATTAACTGTCCAAAGAATGAATAAAGTAATGAAAATGGGAGATGGAAATAAAATTACCATTGACATTATCCCTTTTCTAGAAATGCCAATTCCTTTACAAAGAAGAGGTATTCAACTAATATTAAACTATCTTTACAAAGTAATACCAGTGTCACTTTCTGCTTTACATATTGATGATATTCTATCTTTAATTCGAAATCGCCATCCTTCTGGAGCACTTGACCTTCCCAATGGATTAAAAGTGATTCGTTCTTATTCACAGCTTTCCTTCCAATTTGATGTGAAAGCGAGTACACCGTATTCCTTTGAATTATCAGGACCTGGTGTGATTAAATTACCTAATGGGGCAAGTATTAGAATGGATGTAATGGATGATAAAGAAAACATGGAAACAAAGGGATATTATGCACTATTTCCTGCTGACAAGATTAAGCTACCCATCGAGATTCGAAACAGAAAAATAGGGGACCGCATGAACCCGAAAGGAATGACTGGAACTAAAAAACTAAAAGATATTTTTATCGATAGTAAAGTTCCTATTCAGGATCGAGATTCATGGCCTGTTATAACTGACAAAAATGGGTGGATTCTATGGCTTCCTGGATTGAAAAAATCGGCTATCGAAGGCATTAATGATTCAACAAGTCAGTATATACTACTCACATATAATAAGTAATGATCTTCTAGGAGGCACAATTTATGATGAATCAGGATATTGAAAAGGTGTTAGTTTCTGAAGAAGAAATTCAGGAAAAAATTAAGGTATTAGCGGCTGAATTAACGGAGGAATATAAAAACACTGTTCCTCTTGCTATCTGTGTTCTAAAGGGTGCAATGCCATTTATGGCTGATTTACTAAAACGAATGGATTGTTATCTAGAAATGGATTTTATGGATGTTTCAAGCTATGGTTCTGGTTTGGTTTCTTCTGGAGAAGTGAAAATCCTAAAGGATTTAGATACTTCAGTAGAGGGAAGAGACATCTTAATTATTGAGGATATCATCGATAGCGGCTTAACATTAAGTTATCTCGTTGATTTATTCCGATACCGAAAGGCAAAATCAATCAAAATTGTTACCCTGCTTGACAAACCAACAGGAAGGAAGAGTGCAATAAAAGCAGATTATGTAGGTTTTATTGTTCCAGATGAATTTGTGGTTGGATACGGTTTAGATTATATCGAAAAATACCGGAATCTTCCATATATTGGTGTTTTAAAACCGGAAGTATATAGCGATAATCTTTAAGTGAAACTAAAAACAGAGTAATTTAAGAATTGGAATGATTTTCTATGATACTATCTAAAAAAGTTTTTATCGCGGGAGGAGGTAAGAGATGAATCGGATTTTCCGTAATACCATCTTTTATTTATTGATATTTTTAGTCATAATTGGCGTGGTAAGCTTCTTCAATGGCAGCAACGAACCTACGGATAACATTTCCTACAATGAGTTTGTAGAACATTTAGAAAACAATCAAGTGGATTCATTTTCTATGCAGCCTGAACGTGGTGTATTTGAAGTTCGGGGGCAGTTTGAAAAAGGGGTAAAAGACGGTAAGAACTTCTTAACATATGTACCAAACAGTGAGAAAATTCTAGAACGAATTGATGAAGCAGGTTCGAAAGTAGAAGTTATGCCTGCTAAAGAAACTAGTGGGTGGGTAACATTCTTTACCTCCATTATTCCATTTGTGATTATCTTTATCTTATTCTTCTTCTTATTAAATCAAGCTCAAGGCGGCGGAAGTCGTGTCATGAACTTTGGTAAGAGTAAAGCCAAGCTTTACAACGATGACAAGAAGAAAGCTCGATTTAAGGATGTCGCTGGAGCAGATGAAGAAAAACAAGAATTAGTCGAAGTAGTAGAATTCCTCAAGGATCCTAGAAAATTTGCGGAACTTGGTGCCCGTATACCAAAAGGAGTACTTCTTGTAGGTCCTCCAGGTACAGGTAAAACATTACTTGCGCGTGCAGTAGCAGGTGAAGCTGGTGTTCCTTTCTTCTCTATTAGTGGTTCTGATTTCGTTGAAATGTTCGTTGGGGTCGGTGCATCACGTGTACGTGATTTATTCGAAAATGCCAAGAAAAATGCTCCATGTATCATTTTTATCGATGAAATTGACGCAGTCGGCCGTCAACGTGGTGCTGGTTTAGGCGGGGGTCACGATGAGCGTGAGCAAACCTTGAACCAATTACTAGTTGAAATGGATGGATTCGGGGCAAATGAAGGAATTATCATTATTGCTGCTACAAACCGTCCAGATATCCTTGACCCTGCATTATTACGTCCAGGACGTTTTGACCGTCAGATTACCGTTGATCGTCCAGATGTAAATGGCCGTGAAGCAGTCCTTAAAGTGCATGCAAGGAATAAACCGCTTGATGAATCAGTTAATTTAAAAAATATCGCGATGCGTACACCAGGTTTTTCTGGAGCAGACTTAGAAAACTTATTAAATGAAGCAGCTTTAGTTGCTGCTCGTCAGAATAAGAAGAAGGTTGACATGGAAGATATTGATGAAGCAACGGACAGGGTAATTGCGGGTCCTGCTAAAAAGACTCGGGTTATCTCAAAGAAAGAACGCAATATTGTTGCTTTCCATGAAGGCGGGCATACAGTAATAGGTTTAATCCTTAATGAGGCAGATATGGTTCATAAGGTTACAATCGTACCTCGAGGTCAAGCTGGTGGATACGCAGTGATGCTTCCAAGGGAAGATCGTTACTTTATGACGAAGCCTGAATTACTCGATAAAATTGTTGGATTATTGGGTGGTCGTGTTGCAGAAGAGATTGTCTTTGGTGAGGTAAGTACTGGAGCTCACAATGACTTCCAACGTGCGACAGGAATTGCTCGTAAAATGGTTACTGAATTTGGTATGAGTGATAAGCTTGGAGTAGGACAATTCGGTCAAGCTTCAGGCGGTCAGGTATTCTTAGGACGTGACATTCATAATGAGCAAAACTATTCCGATGCCATTGCCTTTGAAATTGACCTAGAAATTCAACGCATTCTTAAAGAATGTTATGAAAGAGCTAAAACAATTCTTACTGAGAATCGTGATAAACTTGACCTGATTGCTAAGACTCTTCTAGAAGTCGAAACGCTTAATGCAGAACAAATCGATTATTTAATTAAAAATGGCCGTATGCCAGAATCTGCTTCTGAACTAGAAAGTGTGCAAGTTGATACGAAAAAATCAGATGACGTGAAGGTAACGATCAATACAAAGAAGGATGAAGATACAGCCAGTCAGCCTTCTGAAACAGAGGATAAGTAATGTTTTAAAAAGAGTGCTTACAAAAAAGCACTCTTTTTTTTTCACGATAAAAGTAATTATGATATGATGTTTGCAGAATAGTTAAAAAGGTTATTTTCGTAAAGATTGTTGTTAAAATCCTAAAGCCGATTTTAACGCGAGACAAACTACTTTGTGCTTGAAATTAAGTTTGCAAGCTCTTTTCTTACAAAAAGAGCCCTAAAGAAAAATCAGAAAAGTGAGTGATTCTGTTGATTTTCGTATTTGACGTAGGTAATACAAATACTGTTTTAGGTGTATATAATGGGGAAGAACTTAAGTATCATTGGCGCGTTGAAACAAACCGAAACCGAACAGAGGATGAATTTGGGATGATTATTAAATCCCTATTTGATGCTTCTGGTCTTTCGTTTTCCCAAATAGATGGAATTATCATTTCTTCAGTTGTTCCGCCTATTATGTTTGCTCTAGAAAGAATGTGTAAAAAGTACTTCCAAATCAGTCCGTTAGTGGTAGGTCCAGGGATGAAAACAGGTCTTAATATAAAATATGAAAATCCTAGAGAAGTAGGGGCTGACCGTATCGTTAATGCGGTTGCTGCTATTCATGAATATGGGAGCCCGTTGATTATTGTTGATTTTGGTACGGCAACAACTTATTGCTATATCAATGAACAACGTCAATATATGGGCGGTGCTATTGCGCCAGGGATTGGCATCTCAACGGAGGCTCTATATTCGAAGGCAGCCAAACTGCCAAGAATTGATATAGCCCGTCCTGAAGGTGTAATTGGGAAAAATACAGTAGCGGCCATGCAGGCTGGAATTGTCTATGGTTATGTAGGTCAGGTTGAAGGTATTGTAAAAAGAATGATGGATCAGAGTGAACAAAAACCGACTGTCATTGCTACAGGAGGCTTATCTTCATTAATTGCACAGGAATCAAAGATTATTGACATCGTTGACCCATTTTTAACATTAAAAGGATTACAGCTTATCTATAAAAGAAATATGGAGAACATAAGAACTAGCAACTAGAAAGGAGTTACATAATGACTGATTATTTAGTAAAAGCTTTGGCTTATAATGGCCAAATCAGAGCGTATGCAGTACGTACAACGGGGGTAGTTTCTGAAGCACAGCGCCGGCATCAAACATGGCGGACTGCCTCAGCGGCCCTAGGACGATCCCTAACAGCTGGAGTTATGATGGGGGCAATGCTAAAGGGTGAAGACAAATTAACCATCAAAATTGACGGAGGCGGACCGATTGGTGTCATCTTAGTCGATAGTAATGCAAAAGGGGATGTCCGGGGCTATGTTTCAAACCCCGAAGTGGACTTTGAAGCAAATGAGCATGGGAAGTTAGATGTTCGCCGCGCGGTTGGCACTGACGGTACACTATCGGTTGTAAAGGATACGGGCCTTCGTGATTTCTTCTCAGGTTTAGTACCCATCGTCTCTGGAGAATTAGGGGAAGACTTCACCTATTACTTTGCCACTTCGGAACAGGTGCCTTCCTCTGTTGGGGTAGGTGTTTTGGTAAATCCGGATGATACCATCCTAGCAGCGGGCGGGTTTATTTTTCAGTTAATGCCGGGAATACAGGATGAAACCATTACCAAGGTAGAAGAGCGTTTAAAAACGATACCTCCAATTTCTAAATTAGTAAAACAAGGTCTTACTCCAGAAGAAATTTTGGAGGAGCTGTTCGGAAAGCAGCAAGTAAATGTACTAGAAACAATGCCTGTTCAATTTCGGTGTGTGTGTTCAAAGAACCGATTTGCAGATGCAATTGTCGGCCTGGGAAAAGCTGAAATTGAGGATATGATTGTAGAAGATGGACAGGCAGAGGCTCATTGTCACTTTTGCAATGAAAAATATCTCTTCACGAAAGAAGAACTAGAAGAACTAAAAAGCCAGGCAAAATAACAACGCGGGGGGAGGAGTTTTTGAGACGAAAGAAGCTTTGGATCGTTATTGCAGCGCTTATATTATTGAACTGTCTAACGAATGTCTTTCTCCTTTCAAAAGGGAAAGAAACAAATAATGATGAAGTGGTTGCTACCGTGGGGAAAGGTGAAATTACAAGGCAAGAGTGGCTTAATGAGTTAGAGTCTCGATACGGAAAAGATGTACTAAAAGACATGATTGATCAAAAGGTTATTAAAGAAATGGCAGCCAAGTATAATATTAAGGTCTCAGAGAATGATGTAGATCGTGAGTATAGAATCCTTCAAACTACATACAGTTCGCCAGCTGAAAACAAAAAGACTACGGAGAAAAAGTGGAAAGAGCATATTCGTAATAGTCTGCTTCAGGAAGAAATCTTAACCAGAGATGTAAAGGTTTCTGAAAAAGAAATGAAGGCTTATTTTGAAGCGAATAAGGAACTATTTGCAATTCCCACCGCCTATCATTTATCACATATTATTGTGAAATCAAGTAATGAAGCAGAAAAGGCAATCAAAGAATTGTCCCAAGGGTCAAGTTTTGCTGCTCTAGCGATGGAAAGGTCCATTGAAGAATTTTCTGCCAATGAAGGCGGAGACATCGGTTATATTATGGATGGGGATGAAAGGTATCCTTCTGAATACCTTGATGCAGCAAAGAAGTTAAAAAAGGGTGCTTGGAGTGAGCCAATTAAAGTGGAACAAGGCTATGCTATTGTTAAGCTTGAAGGGGAAATGAAGGGGAAAAAGTACGCTTATAAGGATGTTAAACAGCAAATACGCAGAGAAATCGCGCTTGAACAAATGAAAACATCAGCCTCTGCCACAACCTTTTGGGAAGAAACAAAAGTAGATTGGTTTTACGGAAATGAGGACTAACTCAAGAGAAGCACAGAAATATTTTTCTGTGTTTTCATTTAATAATTTTGGAATTTTTACACAGTATAACGGTTGACAAAACCAGTAGAAAACTGATAGATTTACTATAATACCAATAAAAATACTCGGAATAAGGAAGAGGTGCTCTAATGGTACGTGTAGCGAATTCAATTGCAGATTTAGTTGGTCAAACTCCTATTGTGAAATTAAACAGATTAGTAGATGAAAACAGTGCAGAGGTATATTTAAAGCTTGAATATTTTAACCCTGGAAGCAGTGTAAAAGACCGTATTGGGTTAGCAATGATTGAAGCTGCAGAAGAGAAGGGTTTAATTAAACCTGGAGTCGACACAATTATTGAACCTACAAGTGGAAATACTGGTATCGGTTTAGCAATGATTGCAGCTGCTAAAGGGTACAAAGCAATTTTTGTAATGCCTGAAACAATGAGCTTAGAAAGAAGAAACTTGCTGCGTGCATACGGAGCCGAGCTTATACTTACACCAGGACCTGAAGGAATGAAAGGTGCGATTGCTAAGGCAAATGCAATTGCTGCTGAGAATGGGTACTTTGTGCCGCAGCAATTCGAAAACGAGGCCAATCCTGAGGTTCATAGAAGAACAACAGGTAAGGAAATTGTTGAGCAAATGCCAGATTTAGACGCATTTGTATCAGGTATCGGTACAGGCGGTACTATTTCAGGAGCAGGAAGTGTTCTTAAAGAACAAATCCCTAATGTTAAAATTTATGCGGTTGAACCAACTGATTCAGCAGTATTGTCAGGAGGAAAACCGGGTCCGCACAAACTTCAAGGGCTTGGAGCAGGATTTATTCCAGCTACTTTAAATACAGATATCTATGATGAAGTTATTCAAATTACTGCAGATGAAGCATTTGAAGCATCACGACGTGCAGCTAGAGAGGAAGGGATTCTTGGAGGGATTTCTTCAGGTGCAGCTATCTCTGCAGCATTAAAAGTGGCGAAAGAATTAGGAAAAGGTAAAAAAGTACTTGCGATTATTCCTGATAATGGAGAACGTTATTTAAGTACACCTCTTTACCAATATGAAGGCTAGGCTAATTAGTAACTTAGGAGAGGTTTTAGCATAGAGCTAAGCCTCTTTTTTTTGCTTTGGCTGTTTAAAGCTGAATGTTGATCTTACTGTGTTTGGAAAATAAGCGGAGAATTTCCGTTTAAATTGAGAAATAGCCATTTTTACCTTCATAATAAGCGGAGTTTTTCCGGTTATTGGATCCAAATCATTGGGTTTTGTCATAATTAAAGCAGTTAACCGGAATATTTCCGCTTATATATGCTTAGTAAGGATCCTTTATATACAATAGGCGGAAATTCTCCGCCTATGAATCATCAACCCTACACGAAAATCAACAATGAATCATAACACAGCCTTTGCTTTAAAAAACATTTTTCTTGTATGATGTAAGAAGTATAAAATTAGTGGAGGTTTTAAGGGTGCAGACATCTGGGAATTACAGTATTAAATGCGGACCATATCAGTTAGACTTCGGTAAAAAAACCTATATTATGGGGATTTTAAATGCAACCCCTGATTCATTCTCAGATGGGGGAAAATACAATAGTTTAGAACAGGCCATTGAGCATGCCCAAGAAATGGTTGAAAATGGAGCTGATATCATTGATATTGGCGGTGAATCTACCCGTCCAGGATATACTGTTATTTCTGAGGAAGAAGAGATTGAGCGTATAGTTCCAGTCATAGAAGCCATATCTAAACATGTGAAGGTTCCTATTTCGATCGATACATATAAAGCGAAGGTTGCCCAAAGCGCGATTGAAGCGGGTGCCCATATTATTAATGATATCTGGGGTGCAAAGGCAGATGAAGGAATGGCAGCGGTGGCTGCAAAATATAATGTCCCTATTATCCTCATGCACAATCGAAATGACCGAGACTACTCCCTTTTCATAAGAGACGTGTTAAATGACCTTTACGAGAGTATCAATATCGTCAAACAAGCAGGAGTACGAGATGATCAGATTATTTTAGACCCGGGAATCGGTTTTGCTAAAGACTTGAATGAGAATATTATGATGATGCAAAATCTGGATACGCTAACGGCTCTTGGCTACCCTGTCCTTTTAGGAACATCAAAAAAATCAATGATTGGACAAGCGCTTGATCTTCCAGTAAAGGAAAGAATGGAAGGGACTGGAGCAACGGTTTGTTATGGAATTCAAAAGGGGTGCCAGATCATTCGTATCCATGATGTTAAGGAAATGAGCAGAATGGCAAAAATGATGGATGTTCTATTGGGGAAGGGAGTCAGCCTTGGATAAAATATTTGTAAACCAAATGGAATTCTATGGGTATCATGGTGTTTTTCCTGAGGAAACAAAACTTGGCCAGCGCTTTATTGTAGATTTAATGGTGGCAGTAGATTTAAAAAAAGCCGGTGAAAGTGATGAACTAGAGTATTCGGTAAACTATGGCGAGTTATTTCAGGTGTGTAAAGAAATCGTAGAGGGAAAACCGTATAAACTTGTTGAAGCAGTAGCAGAAAAAATTGCAGAAACCGTTTTGAGGCAATTTACTCTTGTTTCTGAAGCAACTGTAACGGTTATCAAACCAGATCCGCCAATACCTGGGCATTATCGGTCTGTTGCAGTTGAAATTACAAGGAGAAGATAAAAATGGAAAATACAGCATTTATTGCCCTTGGATCAAACATCGGAAACAGGTATGATTATTTGACAGAAGCAATAAAACAACTTGCAAATCATTCTGAAATTAGAATGGTAAATATCTCCTCCGTCTATGAAACGGAACCTGTGGGATACGAGGATCAAGATTTATTTTTAAATATGGTGATTGAGGTAATGACTTCGCTCAGTGCCCATGAATTACTAGATATTTGTTTGAAACTCGAGCTAGAACTTGGAAGGAAAAGGGAATTTGTATGGGGGCCAAGAACAATTGACCTTGACATTCTCCTTTATAACCAAGAAAATATTGAAACAGAGAAACTAATTATTCCGCATCCACGGATGCTAGAGCGGAATTTTGTCATGATTCCTTTGTCAGAGATAAAACCTGACATAATCATTCCAAATACAGATAAACCACTTGAAGCATGGATCAAAGAATTACCTAACAAAGAAGGAGTCCGAATATGGAAGCGGAAAAATGGGGAAGACGTATTCGAGCCTATCGGAAGCTAAAGGGCTACACACAAGAAAGCTTCGCGAAGGAACTTGGTGTATCAGTATCAATTATAGGAGAAATCGAAAGAGGGAACCGCCTGCCTACTGGTGAGTTACTAAATAAAATCGGTCAAACCTTAAATATTACCATAGAGGAACTATCGCCAAACGAATAGAATGGGAGGGATGATCGTATGTTGAAAATCGGCAATATCGAAATGAAAAATCAAGTCGTTTTAGCACCAATGGCTGGTGTCTGTAACTATGCCTTCCGTCTAACGGTTAAAGAGTTCGGCGCTGGTTTAGTTTGTGCGGAAATGGTCAGTGATAAAGGAATCGTACTTAAAAATGAAAAGACGATGAATATGCTTTACATCGATGAACGTGAAAAACCATTAAGCCTGCAGATTTTTGGCGGCGAAAAGAAAACTCTTGTTGAAGCAGCGCAATTTGTAGATAAAAATACGAATGCGGATATTATCGATATCAATATGGGTTGTCCTGTCCCAAAAATCACAAAATGTGACGCTGGAGCGAAATGGCTGTTAGACCCAGATAAAATTTATGAGATGGTATCTGCGGTTGTAGATGCAGTAGAAAAACCTGTAACTGTTAAAATGCGTATGGGTTGGGACGAAGAACATATTTTTGCTGTTAAAAATGCACAAGCGGTAGAAAGAGCCGGCGGCCAAGCTATTGCACTTCATGGGCGAACGCGCGTTCAAATGTATGAAGGAACAGCAAACTGGGACATTATTCGAGAAGTTAAGCAGTCCGTAAATATCCCGATTATTGGGAATGGAGATGTGCAAACCCCACAAGATGCCAAAAGAATGCTCGATGAAACTGGTGTGGATGGTGTAATGATAGGGAGAGCAGCTCTAGGAAATCCATGGATGATCTACCGTACTGTTCAATTCCTTGAAACGGGTAAACTTATGGGCGAGCCTTCCGTTCGAGAAAAAATGGATGTATGTATTTTACACCTAGACCGTTTAATTGCTTTGAAAAGTGAGTATGTAGCGGTAAGAGAAATGCGTAAACATGCAGCATGGTATTTAAAAGGTGTAAAAGGCAATGCAAAAGTAAGAAGTGCGATTAATGAGTGTAATACCCGTAATCAATTGGTTACCTTATTAAATGATATGGTCGCAGACGTAGAAGAGAAGGAAAGCCAAGTAACCGTTGGCTAAAGTTGACATATTACGGCTCTTTTTCTATAATAGCTTTGTTTAAACACATGACTGCCAGTGAAATACTGGCAGTTTTTATTTATAAAGAACTTTTTTGATGTCTGAATTCTCAAGTTTGTGTAAAATAATAAAGTATGTAGAAAAACTGATTGTGCGTCTCATGTAACCAAGGTTTACATAAAAAGAAAGTAATTGGAGTTGATTAGGTATGAGTCAAGAAGAATTAAATGACCAGCTGCAGGTCAGACGTGATAAAATGAACGCCATGCGTGAAAGAGGGCTTGATCCTTTTGGGAAGCGGTATGATCGTTCTCATAATATTAAAGAATTAGTAGAGCAATATGCTGAATTAGAAAAAGGAGACCTTGAAGCGAAAGATGTTTCCGTTACTCTTGCGGGTAGAATAATGACGAAACGCGGTAAGGGTAAAGCGGGATTTGCTAATATCCAAGACCTCACAGGGCAAATTCAAGTATACGTAAGAGTTGATGCGATTGGTGCGGAGGCTTATGAAGTATTTGATTCATCGGATCTAGGAGATATCATTGGTGTAAAGGGTACGTTATTTAAAACAAAGGTCGGTGAACTTTCTGTAAAAGTTCAAGAGTTTGAGTTTTTGACAAAGGCTCTTCGTCCCCTGCCAGATAAATTTCACGGGCTTAAGGATGTAGAACAGCGCTATCGTCAACGTTACCTAGATCTCATTATGAGCCAAGAAAGCAGATTTACTTTTATTACACGAAGCAAGATTATTCAATCGATGCGTCGTTACTTAGATAATCATGGCTATTTAGAGGTGGAAACACCAATGATGCATTCTATTGCAGGTGGTGCTTCAGCAAGACCCTTCATTACTCACCATAATGCACTAGATATGGAACTTTACATGCGGATTGCCATTGAACTGCACTTAAAGCGTCTGATCGTTGGAGGCCTTGAAAAAGTATACGAAATTGGCCGTGTTTTCCGTAACGAAGGTGTTTCTACTCGCCACAATCCAGAGTTTACGATGATTGAGTTATACGAGGCATATGCGGATTACCAGGACATTATGAGTCTGACTGAAAATTTAATTGCCCACATTGCTAAAGAAGTATTAGGAACAACTACTGTCCAGTACGGAGAGTATGAAGTGAACCTCGAACCAGAGTGGAAAAGATTACACATGGTTGATGCAATAAAAGAATTCACAGGTGTAGACTTCTGGAAAGAGATGAGTGTAGAAGAAGCCCGTGCGATTGCGAAGGAACATGGGGTAGAAATTACCGAACATATGCTATATGGTCATATTGTTAATGAATTCTTTGAGCAAAAGGTTGAGGAAAAGTTAATCCAGCCAACTTTCATTTATGGCCATCCGGTTGAAATCTCACCACTTGCTAAGAAAAATGAAGAAGACCCAAGATTTACGGATCGGTTCGAATTATTTATCGTTGCTCGTGAACATGCTAATGCATTTACTGAGTTAAATGACCCGATTGATCAAAGAGAACGTTTTGAAGCGCAATTAAAAGAGCGTGAACAGGGTAATGATGAAGCACATGAAATGGACGAGGACTTTGTAGAGGCTTTGGAATATGGAATGCCTCCTACGGGTGGATTAGGAATCGGTATCGATCGGATTGTTATGTTATTAACTAATTCTCCATCCATTCGTGACGTACTACTATTCCCATTAATGCGTCATCGATAATATTAGTATGGAAAGCACTGGGCAACTGGTGCTTTTTTGTTTTCTTGCTAAAAGAAAATTGAAAATTGTTATTTTAGTATATTGGACAAATAAGTTCAAAAAGGTATTGCACTGAAGAATCAATGGTGGTATATTAATATCTGTTGTTGCGAAACAAACAACATTTTAAAAAAAGAAGTTAAAAAGTTGTTGACATTAAGTTAATAACTTGATAAGATGATTAAGTCGCTTTTGGGCGATATGATTAATTGCTCATTGAAAACTAAACAAACAAGAACGTCAACAAACATTTTTTTAGCTTTTTATAAAAGCTAAGCCAACGTAACATTTTTGAGCTAATCAACTTTCTTGGAGAGTTTGATCCTGGCTCAGGACGAACGCTGGCGGCGTGCCTAATACATGCAAGTCGAGCGAA
>NZ_JBUESO010000024.1:0-44112 GCF_055502545.1 Bacillus sp. CZDM1
AATAATGGCGAGAAGGTCACACCCGTTCCCATACCGAACACGGAAGTTAAGCTTCTCAGCGCCGATGGTAGTTGGGACTTTGTCCCTGTGAGAGTAGGACGTTGCCAGACTTTTATTGTTCCGCAGTAGCTCAGTGGTAGAGCTATCGGCTGTTAACCGATCGGTCGTAGGTTCGAGTCCTACCTGCGGAGCCATTTTTATTTATACGAAAATTAGCTATGCTTCCATAGCTCAGTAGGTAGAGCACTTCCATGGTAAGGAAGAGGTCAGCGGTTCGAGCCCGCTTGGAAGCTTTCCTATTTTTATTATATGGCCCCTTGGTCAAGTGGTTAAGACACCTCCCTTTCACGGAGGTAACACGGGTTCGAATCCCGTAGGGGTCACCAAAGTTTTTTCGTGACAGCGAAAATATAACGTTCCATTATTCGGAGGATTAGCTCAGCTGGGAGAGCATCTGCCTTACAAGCAGAGGGTCGGCGGTTCGATCCCGTCATCCTCCACCAAAGTTTTTTGCGATAGCAAAATAACTTTCAATACTTCACAAAGTGAAAGTAAAATACCATATATGCCGGGGTAGCTCAATTGGTAGAGCAACTGACTTGTAATCAGTAGGTTGGGGGTTCAAGTCCTCTCGCCGGCACCATGCTTCTTACTTCCTGAATTAACATCAGCGGAAGCATGCTTAAAATCTCCGAAGGGATTTTAAGCAGTTTTAATAAGTGGAGGGGTAGCGAAGTGGCTAAACGCGGCGGACTGTAAATCCGCTCCCTCCGGGTTCGGCGGTTCGAATCCGTCCCCCTCCACCACTTATATTTTTTAAAATGTTGGACAAACTAGTTAATGTCCTTAACATTGGGCTATAGCCAAGCGGTAAGGCATCGCACTTTGACTGCGACATGCGTTGGTTCAAATCCAGCTAGCCCAGCCAAGAGCCATTAGCTCAGTTGGTAGAGCATCTGACTTTTAATCAGAGGGTCGAAGGTTCGAATCCTTCATGGCTCATCATTTAACAAACTGACCCCAAGAGAAAATTTCTCTTCGGGTCTTTATCTATAAGTTTCTATATGGGGCCTTAGCTCAGCTGGGAGAGCGCCTGCTTTGCACGCAGGAGGTCAGCGGTTCGATCCCGCTAGGCTCCACCAAGTTAGTTTCACGATAGTGAAATTTACCAAGGTCTTTTGCGAAGCAAAATAACCATCACACTACATATTATACTTCGCCTTAAATCAATTTGATTTAAGGCTTTTTTATGTTTAAGATACAATGTCCTTATTTAAGGTAACGATTCTTTAGGTGCCAAACCAACATTTCCACTATAACCTGTATATATATACATAATTTTGTCGAGTTGAGTCATTAGCATGAAAACGGTTAAAATAATAGTAATGAAGGGGTAGGAGGTACAGTATGAAAAGAAAATTATCTATTATTGGAATGCCGATGGATTTAGGTCAAATGAGACGTGGGGTTGATATGGGTCCTAGTGCTATCAGATATGCGGGAATCTACGAGAGACTTAAACCACTTTTTGAACAAATTCATGACATGGGTGATATTCCAATTGGAAGACCAGAAGTAGTGATCGATAAAGAATCAAATTTGAGGAATTTAGACCTCGTAGCTGAAAAAAGTACTCTACTAGCAGAAAAAGTGGATGAAGTTATTCAATCAGGGTCCTTTCCACTAGTTTTGGGAGGAGACCACAGCATTGCCATTGGAACATTAGCGGGTGTTTCGAAGCATTATAAGAACCTAGGGGTTATTTGGTATGATGCACACGGTGATCTGAATACGGCGGAAACCTCGCCTTCAGGAAATATACATGGTATGCCGTTAGCTGCGAGTTTGGGAATTGGTCATCACTCCTTAACAGATATCGCAGGGTATACACCAAAAGTAAAACCAGAAAACGTAGTTATCATTGGTGCTAGGGCGCTTGATGAAGGTGAAAAGATTTTAATTAAAGAAAAAGGCATTAAAGTATATACAATGCATGAGATTGATCGTCTAGGGATGGCACAAGTGATGGAGGAAACCATTACATATTTAAACGAAAGAACAGATGGTGTTCACTTATCACTGGATTTAGACGGATTAGACCCTAATGATGCTCCGGGTGTAGGAACTCCAGTAATGGGCGGCATTAGTTATCGTGAAAGTCATTTGGCGATGGAAATGCTCGAAGAGGCACAGATTATTACCTCAGCAGAATTTGTAGAAGTCAATCCTATTTTAGATGAGAAAAACAAAACCGCTAGAGCAGCTGTCGCATTAATGGGCTCCTTGTTCGGGGAAAAATTATTATAATCATTAAGCAGCAGCTTTCCAAGAAAGCTGCTGTTATTATTTCAATAAAATAAGTCTTCTTATTATCCAAAATTAGTTAATTTTTGTTAATATAAAAAGTATGTAAGAAGATATTATTTATATTGAAACTTTTTTGCTTATGATTCGTAATATTGTATAGCCGTATTGGAGCTGAGATAAATTAATGGAAGCCCTCATCAAAAAGAGAATTAAACAAGTTATAAAAGGCGATCAGGACGCATTTGCAGAAATTGTTGAAATCTATAGTAACAGCATTTTCCAGCTGGGGTATCGAATGCTGGGAAACCGTCATGAGGCAGAGGACATTGCACAGGAAGCCTTTATCCGTGCATATGTTAATATTAAATCATTTAATCAGGATTTAAAATTTTCTACTTGGTTATTTAGGATTGCAACCAACTTATGTATCGATAGAATTAGAAAGAAGAAGCCAGATTACTACCTTGATGCAGAAGTTTCTGGAACAGATGGTCTTACCATGTATTCACAGCTTTCTTCGAACTCCCCTTTACCTGAGAATGAATTGGAAAGTCTTGAACTCCAAGAAACGGTTCAAACTGAAATATTAAAGCTGCCTGAAAAATACAGGTCAGTTATTGTTCTAAAATATATGGAAGAGTTGTCATTAAATGAAATAAGTGAAATCCTTGATATGCCATTAGGCACAGTCAAAACCCGTATCCATCGTGGACGCGAGGCATTGCGACAACAATTACGTTATGTCTGATAAGAGGTGAAACACGTTGAAGTGTAATGATGAAATCGTTGACTTAATGCATGAATACTTAGATGAAGAAATTGATCCTACAAATGAGATGATTTTAAGAGAACACCTCAAAGGCTGCAAGGAATGTGAAACACTATTCAATGAATTTAAGAAGACGATCGCTGTTGTAAAAGGAACGTCAAGAATGCAGGCACCACCTGATTTTACAGCGAAAGTGATGGCCAGCCTGCCAAAGGAAAAGAAAAAGGTAGGTATGCAAAGATGGCTGAGAAATCATCCACTCATTGCTGCTGCTTCCTTATTTTTGGTTTTAATGATGGGAAGCATATTATCAACATGGAATCAAGAACGGGAATTTTCTGTTTCAAAACAGGAAAATTTAGTGGTACAAAACAATACAGTGATTGTCCCTGAAGGAGAAGTCGTTAAGGGTGATGTTATCGTTCGAAACGGAAAGTTAAAAATCGAGGGTGAAGTACAAGGTGATGTAACGGTTATAAACGGGGAAAAGTATTTAGCTTCTGCCGGACATGTAACGGGTCAAATTGAAGAGGTTAATGAGGTATTTGATTGGATTTGGTATCACATGAAAAAGACAGCCATTGATGTTATTGATATCTTTAATGAAAATGAAGAATAATAAAAAGAAGTCACTCACAGTGGGTGATTTCTTTTTTTATGATAAGTATTTACATGACAAATAATAGGTACAGGTTGCATTTATGGTATAATAAGTTGGTTATAAGTTAGACAAATTTACGGAGGAAAAACAATGCCGTTTTTTGAAGATTTTACAATATGGAAGTACCTAGCTAGTATTGTTGATATTCTCCTTGTTTCGTATGTCATTTATAAGTTATTAAACCTTATAAAAGGAACGAAGGCTGTACAATTATTAAAAGGAATTGTAGTGATTCTCCTGATAAGAGTTGTCAGTGAGTTTTTTGGTCTAAATACACTAAGCTGGTTAACGCAGCAAGCTATTGATTGGGGATTCTTAGCCGTAATCATCATCTTTCAGCCAGAGCTTCGAAGAGCCCTTGAGCAATTAGGAAGAGGGCGGTTTTTTTCAAGAAGCAGTGGGCCTGATGATGAGGAACAAGAGAAAATGGTGGACGCAATTATTAAAGCAGCAGATTATATGGCGAAACGCCGCATTGGCGCCTTGATTTCCATTGAGAGGGAAACAGGGATGAGTGATTACATTGAAACAGGTATCCCGCTAGATGCGAAAATATCATCTGAATTGCTCATAAATATTTTTATTCCAAATACACCACTTCATGATGGTGCTGTCATTATTCAAAAAAACAATATAGCGGCTGCTGCGTGTTATCTTCCTTTATCTGAAAGTCCTTTTATCTCAAAGGAGCTCGGTACAAGACATCGTGCCGCTCTAGGAATAAGTGAAGTGACAGACAGTTTAACCGTTGTCGTTTCAGAAGAAACCGGAAATATCTCTCTCACGAGAAACGGAGAGCTTCACCGGAACTTAACATTAGAGGGATTTAAGGAATTAATCTCTCATGATTTAATCGTTACCAGCACGAAGGTAAAACCAGCTTCTTCAGCTCGTTGGAACTGGAGGGGAAAGAGTAATGGATAAACTAATGGATAATCCCTGGTTTATTAAAATAATGGCAATATTACTGGCAGTTCTACTTTATTCTGCCGTTCCTAATTCTGCAAGCAAGACAAACGAAATTAATGTACCAGGGGAAAATACCACTGAAACCTTAGTTGATATTCCTGTAAAAGCTTATTTTGATACAGAAAACCTTGTAGTTACAGGAATCCCGGATATGGTTGATGTAACAATTGAAGGACCAATGCCCCATGTTCAGTCAGCGAAGGCTTTAAAAAACTTCGAGGTATTTGTGGATATTACCAATGCTAAAATTGGAGACCAAAAGGTAACTTTAGAAGTCAGCGGTTTATCCGAAAAATTAAAAGCAACCATCAAGCCCAGTTCTATAACCGTAGCGGTTCAAGAAAAGGTTACGAGTGAATTTACGGTGGAGGCAGAATTTGATAATGATTTGATAAAAGAGGGTTATTCTGCGGGACAACCTTCCGTTAAGCCAAATAAGGTAAAAATCACAGGTGCAAAAGATGTAGTCGATCGAATTACATATGTTAAAGCAGCACTTGAAGGCAGAGATTTACTCGAAAGTACTGTGACAAAAGAGGCACAGGTACAAGTACTTGATAAAGAACTAAATAAACTGGATGTAGTCGTTGAGCCGGAAATCGTAGAAGTTACGATTCCAATAAAGAGCAATACAAAAACCGTCCCAATAAACATCCTAGAAAAAGGTACTCCGCAAGAAGGACTCACAATTGAATCAATGGAATTAGATGTTAAGGAAGCCGTTATTTCAGGAGATGAGGATGTTTTAAAGGATACGGAAAATGTCCGTGTTGAAGTGGATGTAAGTAAAATAAGTGAAAATACAACTCTGACTTTACCGGTTATTATTTCAAACGGAATAACAAAAGTAACACCTGAAACGGTAAAGGTAACCGTGGTGGTGAACCGTGAAGCAGAGAAAACGGTCTCTGATGTCCCAATTAAGATTAGAAATTTACCGGAACAATATGAGGCGGTCATCAATGATCCAGCAAATCGAGTAGTAAATTTATTCGTCTTTGGACCAGGAACAGCAGTAACTGAGCTAGGACCAAGCAACTTCGATATATTTATTGACCTAAATGGACTTACAGAGGGCGTGCATAATGTGAACATTCAAGTGAATGGGCCGCCTAATGTAAAGTGGGAACCTGATAAATCATCTGCAAAAATTACAATAACGAGAGACAACGCATAAACAAAACTGCAGTAAACATGACAAGGAGCGATTTTTAAAATGGGAAAATACTTTGGTACCGATGGCGTCCGCGGCGTTGCAAATAGTGAATTAACACCTGAATTAGCATTTAAATTAGGACGTTTCGGGGGTTTTGTCTTAACAAAGGATAAGGACAGACCAAAAGTGCTAATAGGTCGTGATACCCGTGTTTCCGGACATATGCTAGAAGGGGCATTAGTAGCTGGTTTACTTTCTATTGGTGCGGAGGTAATGCGCTTAGGAGTCATCTCAACTCCTGGGGTATCCTATTTAACAAAGGCACTGGGAGCTGAAGCCGGTGTAATGATTTCCGCTTCACACAATCCGGTTGCGGACAATGGAATTAAGTTCTTTGGTCCTGATGGATTCAAGCTTTCGGATGACCAGGAACTTGAGATTGAAGAATTAATCGATATGTCAGAAGATCAATTACCTAGACCTGTTGGTGCGGACCTAGGTCAGGTCATGGATTATTTTGAAGGTGGTCAAAAGTATCTTCAATACTTAAAAAATACAGTTGATGAGGATTTCTCTGGCATCCATATTGCCTTGGATTGTGCGCATGGAGCTACTTCTTCACTTGCCACCCACCTATTCGCGGATTTAGATGCGGATATTTCTGTTATGGGTGCTTCGCCTAATGGCATCAATATTAATGCTGGTGTGGGTTCCACACATCCAGAAGCCTTAGCAGCACTGGTTAAGGAAAAGGGTGCAGATGTAGGGCTATCATTTGATGGTGATGGGGACCGTTTAATTGCTATAGATGAAAAAGGTAATATTGTCGATGGCGACCAAATAATGTTTATTTGTGGAAAGTATATGAAAGAACAGGGCCGTCTAAAACATAGCACGATTGTTTCGACTGTAATGAGTAATCTTGGATTTTACAAAGGCTTAGAAGGCTATGGAATTCAAAGTGTACCAACAGCAGTTGGAGACCGTTATGTGGTAGAAGAAATGAAGAAAAACGGGTTTAATCTAGGCGGGGAGCAATCTGGTCATATTATTTTCTTAGACTACAATACGACTGGTGATGGCCTATTAACTGGGTTGCAATTAGTAAATATTATGAAATCAACTCAGAAAAAATTATCTGAACTAGCGGCAGATATGAAAAAGTTTCCTCAGAAGCTTGTTAATGTACGTGTAACGGATAAACACCATGTTACAGATAATGAGAAGGTAAAAGCAGTCATTGAGCAGGTAGAAGCAGAAATGAATGGGAACGGCCGTATTCTTGTTCGTCCATCGGGCACAGAACCACTAGTCCGTGTTATGGCTGAGGCACCTACAGAAGAATTATGTGAAGCTTATGTAGACCGAATTGTTTCTGTTGTAAAAGCTGAAATGGAATTAAAAGAATAGATGATTGTATATGCATAAGGGACGATAATGAGCCCTTATGCATATTTTATTATGTAAGGGGGAAATCAACACAGCTTTCCCATATTTTATTTTATTGACGAATGGTGATTCATCGGTTAAGATTAGTTTGCTTTGTTTCTTAAAAGGCAAAACTAACTATGAAGGAGGATAGTTGATAAGAAAGTTTATTTTAATAAAAGCGCCTGAACTAACCAGTGTGGGTTAGTTGACGAGGAGGAGGTTTATCGAATGTTCGGCGGATACCTCCCGGTTGAACGCACAACCGATTATTTCTTCTTTAAAACACCGAGGCAACTCGGTGCACAAAGAGAGGAAAATGCGCATACTAAAGGTAGCAATAAAAAGAAGAAGGTATATACAGATACCTTTAAAAACAGAGATAAGGGGGCAAGGTGTGCCTCCAAAGCGTTCTTGCCCCCTGTATCAGGGAGGAAAAGAAAATGTGTGGAATTGTTGGATATATTGGAATAAATGATACGAAAGAAATTTTATTAAAAGGCTTAGAAAAGCTTGAATATAGAGGCTACGACTCAGCAGGTATTGCTGTAATGAACGAAAATGGAGTTCATGTTTTTAAAGAAAAGGGACGTATTGCTGATTTACGTGAGATTGTAGAATTGGATGTTATGGCTAACATCGGAATTGGACATACACGCTGGGCTACACATGGTGTGCCAAGCAAAACAAATTCCCATCCACACCAAAGTGCATCTGGCCGATTCACGCTGGTTCATAATGGTGTAATTGAAAACTATGATCTTCTAAAACGTGAATATTTAGCAGATGTAACTTTTGTGAGTGAAACAGATACAGAAGTCATTGTTCAATTAGTTGAAAAATTCGTTCACGAAGGCTTGGAGACATTAGAAGCTTTTCGTAAAACACTTTCACTTTTACATGGTTCTTATGCCCTTGCCTTATTAGATGAACAAAACAGTGAGACTATTTTTGTTGCAAAAAACAAAAGTCCATTATTGGTAGGCCTTGGCTCTGATTTCAATGTGGTTGCGAGCGATGCGATGGCAATGCTTCAAGTAACAAACGAATACGTAGAGCTTATGGATAAAGAAATCGTTATCGTAATGAAGGACGAAGTAACCATCCAGAATCTTGATGGAGAAACAATTACCCGTACTTCTTACACTGCTGAATTAGATGCAAGCGACATTGAAAAAGGCACATACCCTCATTATATGTTAAAAGAGATTGATGAGCAGCCTGCAGTTATGCGTAAAATCATTCAAGCATACCAAAATGATCAGGATGAATTAACAATCGATTCTGAAATCATCTCTGCTGTGAATGAAGCTGATCGTATTTACATTGTCGCAGCAGGAACATCCTATCATGCAGGACTTGTTGGTAAGCAGTTTATTGAAAACATTGCTAAAGTACCGGTAGAGGTGCATATTGCTAGTGAATTTGTCTATAACATGCCATTACTAACGAAGAAGCCGTTGTTTATCTTCATTACACAAAGCGGTGAAACAGCAGACAGCCGTGCCGTTCTCGTAAAAGTTAAAGAAATGGGTTATCCAACGTTAACGATTACGAATGTTCCTGGTTCAACTTTATCTCGTGAAGCAGATTTCACATTATTGCTGCATGCGGGTCCTGAAATTGCAGTTGCTTCTTCAAAAGCATACACTGCACAGCTTGCTGTATTGGCAATTTTAGCGAATGTAACGGCGAAAAGCCAAAATATCAGTGTCGATTTAGATCTTATACACGAGCTTGGTATTATTGCGAACGCAATGGAAGTTCTTTGTGACTCAAAAGAACTGTTCGAGCATATTTCTAGAGAGTTTCTTTCTATTACTCGTAATGCATTCTTTATTGGACGTGGAGTAGACTATTATGTCTGCTTAGAAGGTGCCTTGAAGCTTAAAGAAATCTCTTATATTCAAGCAGAGGGCTTTGCTGGCGGAGAGTTAAAGCATGGTACCATTGCTTTGATTGAAGATGGAACACCAGTAATTGCGCTTGCAACACAAGAAAGTGTAAACTTAAGTATTCGCGGTAACGTTAAAGAAGTAGCGGCTCGCGGAGCAAATACCTGCATCATTTCGATGAAGGGACTAAATATGGACGAAGACAGCTTTGTCATTCCTGAAGTCCATGAATTATTAACACCACTTATCTCTGTAATACCTATGCAATTAATTGCCTATTACGCAGCCCTGCACCGTGATTGCGACGTTGACAAACCACGTAACCTCGCTAAATCCGTGACAGTTGAGTAATGGTAAAGCCCCGATCTTTCATAGATTGGGGCTTTTTGTTATAGAAAAATGAAGTTCAACTGACCCCTCTCGTGCCTGGTCATGTGATTGCAGGTGGGCATAGACATTGCTTCAAAGGAATATGAATCCAAACATTGAGAAAAACTAATTTTGTCTCAAGATATACGACAAAGTTAGTTTTTAACTTAATTGATACTGTTCACTTTGTAAGATACGATGTTAGAGAACTAATTGTTGAAGGAGAGAGAGTATATGGCTCAATCTAATATAAAAGTAGCTGTCCAGAAGTTCGGTAACTTCCTTAGCTCTATGGTCATGCCAAACATATCTGCTTTTATTGCTTGGGGTTTGATTACGGCTTTATTTATACCTACTGGTTTCATTCCAAATGAAAGCCTTGCCAAAATGGTCGGCCCAATGGTGACCTACTTATTACCAATCCTAATCGGTTATACAGGTGGTAAGCTGGTACACGAACAGCGCGGCGCCGTTGTTGGTGCGATAGCGACGATGGGGGTCATCGCAGGTGCGGACATTCCAATGTTTCTTGGTGCCATGGTGATTGGTCCGCTTGGCGGATGGGTGATCAAGAAATTCGACAAGATGATTGAAGGAAAAGTTCGTGCAGGATTTGAAATGCTTGTAAACAACTTCTCTGCAGGGATTCTTGGTGCAATCATCGCAATTCTTGCTTTCTTAGGGGTTGGTCCTGCTGTTACCGTCTTTACAAACTGGCTTGTAGCAGGTGTTGATTGGCTAATTGGAGCTGGCTTGCTGCCATTGACCAGCATTCTAATCGAGCCGGCCAAAGTGTTGTTCCTTAATAATGCCATTAACCACGGTGTTCTTTCACCAATCGGAATCGAACAGGTAAAAGATACAGGTAAGTCTATTTTGTTCCTTCTTGAAGCGAACCCTGGACCTGGTATCGGTGTCCTGCTTGCGTATATGTTTTTTGGTAAAGGAACTGCGAAGAAGTCTGCACCTGGTGCAGGGATCATTCACTTCTTTGGAGGTATTCACGAAATTTATTTCCCTTACATTCTAATGCGTCCAATGCTTTTCCTTGCCGTTATTCTTGGGGGGATGAGCGGTGTGTTTACACTGGTTCTTTTAGGCGGGGGACTATTCGCTCCGTCCTCACCGGGAAGTATCATTGCGATTACTGCGGTAACCCCTCATCATGCAGGTGCTTACATTGCTAACTATGCCGCTGTCCTGGTTGCTGGAGCAGTCTCCTTCCTTGCCTCTTCATTCATTTTAAAAACAGGGAAGCAGGATGAAGAAGATATTGAAGCGGCAACTCGAAAAATGCAGGAAATGAAAGGTAAGAAAAGCTCTGTAGCAGGTGCAATCACTGCTGAACAAGGGGCCATGCCTGACAACGTAACGAAAATTATCTTTGCCTGTGATGCTGGAATGGGGTCAAGTGCAATGGGTGCATCCCTTCTTCGTAAAAAGGTTAAAGAAGCTGGCATGGATATTTCTGTAACCAATACAGCGATTAGCAGCCTGCCGAGCGACGCACAAATTGTCATCACTCAGGAGGAACTAACTCCGAGAGCGCGCAATAAGGTGCCAAATGCGTATCACATTTCTGTCGATAACTTCCTTTCCAGCCCAGAGTATGAAAAGTTGATCAGCGAGCTGAAATTCCCGGCAAACTCACAACTTCACGAAATTGTAGATGATGCAGAAGAGAATGGAACTGTGAACCAGGATCAGGAAACAGAACATAAAGATGATCTGCTCCGTCCGGAAAATGTCTTTTTAAACCAGGAGTTTGCCAATAAGGAAGAAGCAATCCGCTTCGCCGGAAGAGCCCTGGTCAATGCAGGCTATGTAAACGAAGACTATATTGAAGCGATGATTGAACGGGATAACATGACTTCCACTTATATGGGGAATGATGTGGCCATCCCTCATGGCACAGAAGAAGCTAAGAAGGATGTCATTAAATCAGGATTTGCCGTCCTACAGGTACCAAATGGTGTTGATTTTGACGGTCAGAAAGTTCGTTTGATATTCGGTATTGCCGGAAAAGACGGTACGCACCTTGAAATCCTGTCCGGAATCGCTGTAACATGCTCGGATATGGAAAATATCGAAAAAATGGCGGGGGCTAAAACCGCTCAAGAAATTATCGATATCATCGGCAAAAAGTAATTTAATGATTCGTAATGAATAGAAAAGCGCAGTGACTGTGCTTTTCTATTCATTATTTTCTAGTCATTTCACTTGGGAATGAGAGGATTCCATGTATATTACCTCGAGGGAAAAAGCCATTATCGAACTGATTATTAAAACCTCAGGAAAACATACCGCTTTGTCGATTGCGTCTTCCTTAAATGTGAGTGCTAGGACGGTTCAGCGTGATTTAAAGTCAGTCGAAAGGATCATCCAGCAGTTTGATCTTGAGCTGACGCGCAACAGCAATCAAGGGCTTGTCATTGAGGGGAAGAATGAGCAAATATTCAGGCTGATTCAGTATTTGACATCCACCGAGCTAATTGACCAGCCAGCACAGGAAAGAAAGTTGCGTCTATTGCTGGCCATCCTTGAGGAAGATCTCTATAAAACTCAGGTGTTGGCAAACTATCTTGGCATCAGTGCCGCGACGTTGGCTGCTTACCTGAATGAGCTTGCACAATGGCTTAGCCATTTTCAGCTGAAGCTTTCCAGAAAAAGAGGAGTAGGAGTCGAGCTGAGTGGCAGTGAGACAAACAAACGAAAAGCACTGGCAAACTTTTTTCTTCAATTTTTTCATGAGGATATAATCGAAAAGCTATTCCTATTGGAAAAAGGGACCCTTACTGAAGAAAGAATTCTACACTATTTTATACCGGATTATCTTCGGGAAGTCATTTCACTGGTTAATGCTGCTTATTATAGTGCGCCTGCCCGTCCTGCAGACAGCGGCTACCTGGAAATTGTTCTACATACTACTATTACTCTGCAGAGGGCAGAATCCCACTATTATCTGGAAAAGGACACAATCCAAAAAGAGAGGGAATTCGCTGCCGAATATGATGTGATGCTCAATATCGGCAGGCAGCTGGAACGTAAATTCGATACAGTCTTATCAAAAAATGACATCCTATATTTGGCGCTGATCCTTAAAGGGACAAAGATGCGGGGGGAACAGGATGTTCCTTTTGACAGTATCGTATTTGCCCAAAAGATTAAAAATGTAATCCAATCCGTTTCACACCAGATACATGTGGATTTAACAAATGATTTTTCCTTATTTCAGGGATTGCTTGCTCATATGGAGCCTTCTCTGTTCCGAATCAGGAAAAAAATAGAATCCTTTAACCATTTGAAAGAGGAAATTAAACGTAAGTACCCCTTCCTGTTTATGGCGGTTAAAAATAGTGTGGGTGAGGAATTTAAAGATATCGACCATTTCCCTGATGACGAAATAGCTTTTATGGTCCTTCATTTCGGATCTGCGTTAGTGCTTTTGGAAGAGAATTTGTCCATAAGAGCACTTGTCATCTGCCCGACAGGTATTGGAACCTCGAAGATGCTGGCGAGCAGAATTAAGAAAAAAATAACAGAGATTGCTTACATTGATATCAAGTCAATTAAGGATATAACCGCATATGTGGACCTGAAAGCCTATGACCTGATTCTTTCCACTGTAAGGCTGCCATTTATGAATGCCGAGTATATCCTGGTGAATCCGCTTTTGAGTGAAGAAAATATTACCGCCATTAAAACCTTTTTACAGAATAATCTTGAAAGACTTACAAAAGGCAAGGGATATCAGAACATTGCACAGGGGAATTCCTCCCCATCGGTCACTGAACAAAATGTTGGGTTAACTGATTTGCTGCAGGACCTTAAACAAGTTCAGCAGAGCATTGAGGGTATCATCCATAATTTCCGGTTCTACCGGATGGATCAACAGTCAAGCCAGGAGCAGATTTTAGAAAAAATACTTTCGAGGGCAGAGGCAGAATATCTGCTGACAAATCCGGCAGCTGTACTGAATTCCCTAAGAGAGCGGGAAAAGAAGGGTGGATTGGGGATTCCCGAAACAAATATTGCCCTTTTCCATGCTAGAGATGAACATGTCCGTGGACTGATTTTTCAGATTGCGCATTTGCCGGACCCATGCTTAGTAAAGGGGATGGACGGAAACGAAGTCATGATGAAGAATCTGCTGCTCATGCTGGCGCCGGCGGAATTAACCCTTAGAGAGCAGGAGATATTAAGCCTGATTAGCACCAATATTATTGAATCAGACGAGGCTATACTGGTTTTTTCCTCCGCAAATGAGGAATTGATATACAAGAGGCTTGAATCAATTTTTGTAGAGTACCTTCAAGCTAATTTTAAAAATAATCGATAAAGGAATGATTTGATGAAAAAAGCAGTGCATTTTGGAGCAGGGAACATTGGCAGAGGATTTATTGGAGCACTATTTTCCCAGTCTGGATACCACGTGGTCTTTGTAGACATTGCTGATCAAATTATTAATCAATTAAATGAGGAAAAACAATATAATGTCAAGCTTGCAACGGATGAACAGGAAACGATAACCATTCAGAATGTTTCCGGATTGAATAATCTGAATCAAGAAAATGAAGTGATCGAGGCAATCAAGGAGGCAGCTTTCATCACTACGGCCATTGGGCCAAATATCCTCCCAAGGATAGCGCCATTAATTGCCAAAGGCCTGACGGAGAGAGTAGAGACGAATAACGAAAGGCTTTATGTCATTGCCTGTGAAAATCAGATTTCGGCAACCGACCTGCTCAAAGGCTATATCTTAGAACAACTCGATGAAGATGCTAAAGAAAAGGTTTTGGCTACTGTTTCATTTTTAAATTCTGCTGTTGACCGAATTGTACCGATTCAAAACAATCAAGGTTCTTTAGATGTCCTAGTTGAACCTTACCATGAGTGGGTAGTGGAAACAAAGGAAGAAATTCCCCAAATTGAAGGAATGAAAATTGTCCCGGAACTGGCTCCATTTATTGAAAGAAAACTGTTTACTGTCAACACTGGGCATGCCGTGATTGCATATTTCGGTTATCTTGCTAACAAGGAAACCATTGACCAGACACTTGCCGATAAAGATATCTATAATCAGGTGAAGGCAACGTTGGGTGAGACAGGCGCCTACTTAATCAATCAATATAATCTGGACCCAAAGGAGCACCAAAAATATATTGATAAAATCATCAGTCGATTCCAAAATGCCCATCTAAATGATGGTGTTACAAGGGTCGGTCGTTCACCGATCAGAAAGCTTGGACCAGAAGACCGTCTGGTGCGCCCGGCATTACAAGCCCAAAAAGCTGGTCTCTCATACACCAACCTTGCAAAGGCCATTGCGGCAGCCTTGCTTTTTGATTACAAGGAAGATGAAGATGCAGTAAAACTGCAGACAATGATTCAAGAATATGGAGTGCCATACGTCCTTCGAGAAGTGTGTACCCTAGAGGAATCAAGCGGACTTGCCAAAGAAATATTAAGCTATTATGAAGTATTAAGGCGGTAATTTTTTTGGGAGAAAATTAGAATAGATTAATTTTTCTAACCCCGGACTGTCGAGAGTTGCTCGACAGTCTCTTTCGGTTTACTTTTAATATGATCAATAGTACAGGGTCTAAGGAATTCGGGACCCCACTCTGATTTCGTCTGAAAAACAATTTAGAAAATTCTTGACACTTATAATCGATGGGTGATATTATTTTCCTCTGTGACAAAAGGAGGGAAAACAGTTGATAAAATTAGAGGGCATAACGAAATCCTTCAAAGTGGCAAAGCGGTCCACTGGATTACTGCAAGCGGCCAAATCCCTTTTTTACCGGGAGCATACGATTGTGGAAGCTCTAAAAGATATTTCATTTACAATCGAACCTGGTGAAATTGTTGGGTACATTGGTCCAAATGGTGCGGGGAAATCGACCACGATTAAGATTATGAGCGGAATTTTGGTCCCTGATGGGGGGAAATGCGATATCATGGGTTTCACACCATGGAAGAACCGGGTCGAGTATGTAAAAAATATTGGTGTCGTTTTCGGCCAGCGTTCGCAGCTTTGGTGGGATGTTCCGGTTATCGATTCCTTTGAGCTTTTAAAAGATATTTACAAGGTTCCACAAGAAGAGTATAAATCTACCTTTGACCTGCTCATAGAAACATTAGAATTAAAAGACATCATAAACTCTCCAGTAAGACAATTAAGTTTAGGACAGCGAATGCGCTGTGAAATAGCTGCTTCTCTAATACATAATCCTCAGATACTATTTCTAGATGAACCGACGATTGGACTTGATGCCGTTTCGAAAATAGCAGTCCGCCAGTTTATCAAAACCATCAATCAAGAAAAGGGCGTCACCGTTGTCCTGACTACCCATGATATGAATGATATTGAAGCTCTAGCCAATCGAGTGATTTTAATTGGTAAAGGCAGTTTACTTTATGATGGAAAAATAGAAGAATTGAGAAAACGCTTTGGTACACATAAAACCATTACCGCAGACTATCGTAAAAACACCAATAGCTTTGATATACCAGGGACTACCATCATCCACTGGTCTCCCGAGCACGCTGTACTCAGTATAGATACAGAACAGATTCTTACCTCCGACGTCATTACCCAATTATCTAAAAAAGTGGACCTATTAGATGTGACAATTGAATCACAGCCAATAGAAGATATTATCGTACAGCTGTATAAGGAGTTCCAAATATGAAGGTATACGTATCGGTACTTAAAATTAGACTTTTAATTGGTATGCAGTATCGTTCTGCTGCACTGGCTGGGGTGGCAACGCAATTCTTCTGGGGATTTATTTCGATCATGGTATTTGAAGCATTCTATGAATTTGCTGCTGTAACACCGCCAATCTCATTAAGAGAGTTAATCACCTATATATGGCTGCAACAGGCCTTCCTTGCTTTCATCATGCTTTGGTTTCGTGATAATGAATTATTTGATCTGATCACAAGCGGGAATATTGCCTATGAACTTTGCCGCCCTACGGATTTATATGGTTTCTGGTATGCTAAACTTCTGGCACAGAGACTATCTAGCGCATTACTACGCTGCTATCCTATCTTAATCGTGGCTTTCCTTTTACCAAAGCCCTACAACATGACACTGCCTCCAAATGTTATAACCTTTATTTTATTTTTCATTACCCTTTTATTAGGCTTACTGCTATTAGTAGCCATTTCAATGTTCTTATATATATCCGTCTTTGTAACCTTATCTCCAATGGGGTCACTATTGATATTTGGGGTGCTAGGGGAATTCTTTGCAGGGTTGATTATACCAATACCTTTAATGCCTCTATGGCTCCAAAAAATTGCCTACGTCCTACCTTTTCGCTGGACCGCAGATTTTCCATTTCGTGTATATTCAGGACATATCACGCAAAGTGACGCCGTAATCGGAGTTTTTATTCAATTAGGATACCTTTTAGGTCTCCTTTGGATAGGAAAATGGGCGCTTAACAGTGTCCTAAAAAGAGTTGTCGTACAGGGGGGATAATAGTAAATGAATCTTTATTTAAAGTATTTGCTTATCTTATTTAAATCACAAATGCAATACCGAACATCGTTTTGGCTATTATCAATTGGACAGTTCTTTATTCCTTTTTCGATATTTGCGGGACTCTACTTTTTGTTTGAGCGATTTGGTCAGATCAAAGGCTGGGATTTTTTCGAAGTTGCCCTCTGTTTTGCGGTTATTCACATGGCGTTTTCGTTAAGTGAGTGTTTTGCACGGGGATTTGACACTTTTTCCAGCTTAATTGTGAAGGGGGATTTTGACCGGGTTCTGGTACGCCCCCGAAGTACATTTCTTCAAGTACTAGGGTCGAAATTTGAATTTACGCGAATAGGCAGGCTTCTGCAAAGTGCCATGGTTCTTATATGGGCATTGAATAGTCTGCCCATCGAATGGAGCTTCGTGAAAGCTGTTACCCTGTTTTTTATGATTACCAGTGGTGTCCTAATATTTACGGGAATTTATATGCTTGCCGCGACGATGTGTTTTTGGACAGTTCAGGGTTTGGAAATAGCAAATATCTTTACGGATGGCGGCAGAGAGATGGCGCAGTATCCGTTAAATATTTATCAAAAGTGGGTGGCACGTTTCTTCACCTATGTCATCCCCTTTGGGACCGTTAATTATCTGCCGCTGCTGTTTATCCTGGGAAAAACGACTGGAAATGAGCTGCTTTATATGCTTACGCCTATTGCGGGCAGCCTATTTATCCTTCCTTGTTTTCTTGTATGGCAATTTGGAGTAAGGCATTATCGGTCCACCGGGTCATAAGGTAAGCAGTGGGATTCCCACTGCTTACCTTTTTTTAACTATATTTTCTTGTGCCATTTTCACAAGCTCCCGGACCATGCTGCCGCCTAACCTGCCGCCGACCTTCCCAGCCTGCTGAGAAGTGAGCTGACCATTGTAGCCTTTCTTTAATGGAACACCTACCTCCTCGGCTGCCTCAAATTTGGCGTTCTCTGGATTCTGTGCCTGTACGACCCTTGCCTTTAATGCATCTAATCCATTTCTAGCTTCAGGGACGAGGATTTTATTTCTTCTGGCCATATTATCCCTCCTTTAGGGTTAGGATGACCAATTTGAAAAAATAATCAGCAACGACTGGAAAAATCCTTTTTTATCCAGTATAATAACTACAAATCAAGTCGGAAAAAATCAATGAAAAAGAGAGTAATCCTTTGGGAAGTCAAAGCGAGTCAGGGATGGTGGGAGCCTGATACGAAGCAGAGGATGAAGCGCACTTTTGAGATGTCTGCCTGAAAAAAGTAGGGCAAACCGGAGAAATCCTCCGTTAACAAATCAAGCTGGTTCTTTTGGAACAAGTAGAGTGGTACCGCGAGTTAACTCTCGTCTCTTCATAATAGAGACGGGAGTTTTTTGTTTTTTTTACGAAAAGCTGAAGTGCCTTGGGCAGGGGCGACAGGCATAAGACGAGCCGGCGAGAAGGTTGCTCTTTGACCTTCTTGACGGATTGGCTTATGACCCCGAGCCCCTAGGCGCTGAAGCTGGACAAAGAGAGAAATAGGAGGTCTACAAAAATGAAATATAAACAGGAGCTTGCAGAGGTTTTAAATGAATTGCTTGGACAGGAAATGCAGATAAAAGAACTCGAAATGCTAATTGAAAAACCAAAAAATCCACAGCACGGTGATTTAGCCTTTCCATGTTTTTCATTAGCAAAGGTAAAAAGAAAGTCACCGAATATTATTGCGGAGGAATTAAGTGAAAGAATCCAATCCCCAATTTTCGAGAAGGTCGAAGTGGTGGGTGCCTATCTGAATATCTTCTTAAATAAAAAATTAGTTTCAGAAGATACGGTTGCAGAAATTATCAAGCTAAAGGAGAAGTATGGTGCGCAAGACATCGGGAAAAACCGCAATGTAACCATTGATTTGTCATCCCCAAATATTGCAAAACCATTCTCAATGGGTCACTTGCGTTCAACGGTTATCGGAAACTCTTTGGCATTCATTGTAGAAAAATGCGGGTATAAGCCTATTCGAATTAACCATATAGGTGACTGGGGTACTCAATTCGGTAAATTAATTACTGCCTATAAGCTGTGGGGGGAAGAAGAGAAGGTTAAACAAAACCCGATTAAGGAATTATTAGCCCTCTATATTAAGTTCCACGATGAGGCAGAAAATGATCATGCACTTGTTGAACAGGGCAGGAGCTGGTTTAAAAGACTTGAAGATGGCGATGAGGAAGCTTTAGCGCTTTGGCAGTGGTTCCGTGAAGAGTCTTTAAAAGAGTTTTCAAGAATATATGAGTTAATGAACGTTCAATTTGATTCTTTTGCAGGTGAAGCCTTTTATAATGATAAAATGGAACGAGTTGTCAAGCTGCTAGAGGAAACAGAAATGCTAGTGGAATCTGACCAGGCCCAAGTCGTTGATCTGTCAGCCGAAGGATTACCACCATGTTTAATTAAGAAATCCGATGGAGCAACGCTATACGCAACGCGTGATTTAGCAGCAGCCCTTTACCGTAAAGAAAACTATGACTTTGATTTGTCAGTATATGTCGTTGGGAATGAGCAGAGTCTTCATTTTAAACAGTTAATGGCTGTATTAGAAAAGATGGGCTATTCTTGGGCAAAGAATATGATCCATATTCCGTTCGGAATGATGCTTAAGGACGGAAAGAAAATGTCGACCAGAAAAGGGAAGGTTGTTTTACTAGAGGAAGTACTAAATGAGTCCATTTCGATGGCCAAACATAATATTGAAGAAAAGAATCCAAACCTCACAAACAAAGACGTTGTAGCAAAGCAGGTGGGTGTCGGGGCAGTCATGTTCCATGACTTAAAAAACCATAGAATGAATGATATAGAATTTTCGTTAGAAGAAATGCTTCGTTTTGAAGGAGAAACCGGTCCTTATGTCCAATATACTTATGCAAGGGCATGTTCTATTTTACGCAAAGCAAACTGGCAGGAGGAGCATGGTGCCGAAACATCGTCTCCAACCTGGGAAAAAGAGTGGAAGGTTGTAAGTTTACTTACGGAGTTTACAAACGCGATTAAAAGGGCGTATGAACAGTTTGATCCATCGCAAATCGCTAAATATATTGTGGATCTCGCGCAGGCCTTCAATAAATATTACGGCGAGGTAAAAATTCTCGAAGTTGGCGCAGAACAACAAGCACGCCTAGCACTAGTATATTCCGTAACGATTGTTTTAAAAGAAGGATTGAGATTATTAGGGATCGAAGCACCAGAAGAAATGTAATAAATATTTGGAGGAATAGTAGAATGAGTGAACTTTTGTTTAATAATATGGAGCTTACAAGAAGTTTCTTTATCAAGAATGTAGCAGCAATTGAGGAAGGTCTCGCCGAAGTACAACCCAATGGGTTTAACAACACCATTCATTGGCATATTGGACACGTATTAACGACGGCTGAGAGTTTGGTTTTTGGTTTTCCTAAAAATACAAGCCATATACCAGCGAACTATATGGAATTATTCGCAAGGGGAACGAAACCAGCAGACTGGGAAGGAGATGTTCCTTCTATTTCAGTTCTGACTAGCCAGTTAAAAGAACAATTAGCAAGAATGAAGGAGATTTCCGTTGAAAGCCTCAGTGTGGAGTTAAAAGAGCCATTTCTTGGTCAAAAAACATATGGTGAACTCGTCAATTTTGCACTGTTCCACGAGAATTTACATTTAGGACATATTCAAGCTATGAAACGTGTTATCGAAACTGCTAAATAGCAGCAGTGAAAATAATATTGAAAATCCACCTTCCTGGTGGATTTTTTTTTACTAAAAGAGTAAGAAAAGTGGGGTGCATGGAATAATAAGTGAAAAACCTGAATTTTATTACTTTCCTTGAATGGATTGACACTGGATATAGGTACTTCTATAATTTTTGGTGTGTTCGATATTTGTCAAAAAATGTCGAAATAAATTGTGTTTTCTATCTTCTTACATAAAATTGATAGAACATCATGAATTGGAGAGGGATTGTTTGAAGTATCTACTATTTTTGGCTGCAATCGTTATCATTTTTTTGTTAGCCTTTATCGTAAGTAACAATAAGAAAAGAATCAAGGTTAAACCGCTTATCACTATGCTAGTATTACAGCTTATTTTTGCCTTTTTGCTGCTTAATACAGAAATTGGGTTTGTTATTATTACAGCAGTCTCTAGTTTGTTCGACCATCTTTTGAGCTATGCTGCAGAGGGAATAAACTTTGTTTTCGGTGGAATGGCGAATGAAGGTGCAGGTCCATTCTTCATAAATGTCCTCATGCCCATTGTCTTTATTTCTGTATTAATAGGAATTGCGCAATATATTAAGGTTCTTCCTTTTATCATTCGCTATCTTGGAATTCTATTAAGCAAGGTAAATGGATTAGGTAAGCTTGAATCTTATAATGCCGTTGCATCAGCCGTTTTCGGCCAATCAGAGGTATTTATATCTGTGAAAAAACAGCTTCCTTATATTCCTGAACACCGCCTTTATACATTATGTACGTCAGCAATGTCAACGGTTTCTGCTTCCATATTAGGGGCGTATATGACGATGATAGATCCGAAGTATGTTATAACCGCATTGGTTTTAAACTTATTTGGCGGATTCATGGTTGCCAATATCATTAATCCTTATGAGGTTTCAGCAGAAGAAGATATTATAGATGTTCAAGAGGGAGAAAAACAAACCTTCTTCGAAGTCCTTGGCGAATATATAATGGATGGATTTAAAGTAGCCATTATTGTTGGAGCCATGCTAATTGGTTTTGTTGCGTTAATTAGTATGATTAACCATGTATTTGATGCCATTTTTGGTGTAAGCTTCCAGACCGTTCTAGGATATGTGTTTTCACCGCTTGCCTTTATTGTGGGAATACCTGCGGCTGATATGGTTAAAGCCGGAACGATTATGGCTACTAAATTATTGTCAAATGAATTTGTTGCGATGATGGATTTAGCAAAGATGGCAGATTCTCTATCCAGCCGAACAGTTGGGATTATTTCCGTATTCCTGGTATCGTTTGCAAACTTCTCATCCATTGGGATTATTACAGGGGCAGTAAAAGGATTGAATGAAGCAAAAGGAAATCAAGTAGCTAAGTTTGGACTTAAATTACTTTACGGAGCAACGCTTGTAAGCTTACTTACAGCTGCCATAACTAGCATTATGTTATAAATAAAGAACAACCACTGAAAATCAATCAGTGGTTGTTTTTTTAGTTTTCTTTATTAAGAAATAAATGACACCAAGAATAACAGCACCAATAATAATAGGCAGTGTATATTGTGCTGCATATTCTTTAATATGTGACCAATTCTCGCCTAACGCATGTCCTAAGTAAAGGAATAGAATGGTCCACGGAATAACAGCGGCTACCGTATAAAAAGTAAACTTTGCTGCCGACATTTTTGCAATTCCTGCTGGAATGGATATCGCGTGCCGAACAACGGGGATAAAGCGGGCAAAGAAAATGACGCCGACTCCATATTTTCTAAACCATAGTTCGGATAGGTCAATTTGCTTCTTATTAATAAAGACATACTTCCCGTATTTTTCCAAGAACGGACGACCGCCATAATAACCAGCCCAATAGAGGAATAACTGTGCAAAGGTCCCGCCGATGGTACCTGCAATAATCGCTCCTGGATAGCCGAGAATCCCTTCTGAAATCATATAACCGCCATATCCTAAGACTATTTCACTTGGAATAACCTCAATCATTAACCCTAATGCAATTCCGAAGTAACCTAACTCTGATAAGAACTCCAATACTGAAAAAATAAATTCCTTCATAGTCCACCTTCACTTTTGTAAATGTTTTTTAGCTTTTCTTAGTTTATAACAGTTTCGATTAGAAAGAAATAAAAACAGCGGACAACCCGCTGTTCGTCATTTAACTACTTAATGACCTTGATGATGTGAACATGTAATTGCGATGATGAAAACGAATACTATAAACAATCCCCATTGCAAACATATTACCCATTAACGAACTTCCGCCATAACTGATGAAAGGTAAGGGGATTCCTGTGATCGGCAGGACCTGAATGGTCATACCGACATTTTGAAAAACATGAAAAGTCAGCATCGAAATGATTCCTGTACACACATATGTATTAAACGGTTCATTCGTATCTAAGGCCGTTTTTATTAAATGATAAATTAATAGAAAAAATAGTCCAATGACAATACTGCCGCCTACAAAGCCATACTCCTCACCAATTACACTGAAAATAAAGTCTGTATGTCCTTCGGGAATATATACTTCCCGGTTTCCAAAGCCCTTTCCCGTTATCAACCCAGACCCAATGGCACTTAAGGATTTCAATAGGTGATAGCCTGAGCTGCTGGAGTGATTAATTGGGTCGAGCCAAGCATAAATGCGGTTAAACTTGTATTGTTGTACATGTAAATACTTTTCAAGGATATCCGGTCTTTGCAGTACTAGATAAATAATGAAAGCTCCAAGTGAAGCTCCAGTACTAAAGAGCGGTAATATAATTTTCCATGTGATCCCCGAGACTAGAATAAATCCAACTAAGATCGATAATAAGACGAGCGAGGTGCCCAGATCATTCTGCTTCATAATAAAGAAGATAGGGACGAGTGTGGTGATTGATAGTTTAAGCAATAACCAAAAGTCTCTTTTAAATGTTTTCTCAAGATATTTCTCCTGATGCTTGGCTGCAACGGAGCTAAGCGCTAAGATTAAAAACGTTTTTACAAACTCTGAAGGCTGAATGGAACCCACAGGAGTGATAAACCAGCTTTTTGCCCCGTTTCTAATTGGTGCGATATCTAACGGTGCAACAAGAACACCAATAAGTAAAAGAAGTCCAAATCCATACAAATACCAAGAAAGCCGCCGGTATTGATATCCGTCGAAAAGGATGGTAATGGAAATGATGGCGGCACCAACTACATACCAGAAGGTTTGTCTGACTAAGAAATTATCCTCGTACTGCCCAGCAGTTTGTGCACTATAAATTCCTACACAGCTAACAAGAAAAAATAGAAACAGAATTAATGTTAACGTCCAATCAAAGCGATCTACTTTTTTTGTGAAATTGTCCATATGCCACACCCAATTTTATCTGTTTGTTTAGTGTTATGCTAACAAAGAAAAGATTTGGTAACAATACATTTAGGGAATTTATTACAGGAACTTAAGTGTTATGACGAATCAATTAAGGAATATGTTTCAAAAAAAGTAAGCATGGTCCAAGTCCGTGCTTACAGAAGATAGTGAAGGAACATCGTTGCAATTCCAAAGTACGTGAGCAGTGAAAAAATATCATTAATCGTTGTAATTAATGGGCCAGAAGCGACGGCAGGGTCTATATTTAAACGGAATAAAATGAGCGGGATAATGGTGCCAGCCATGGTGCCGATAATAAGAGTAAAGAAAAGAGAAACACCGACAACTGCGCCCAAGATAAAGCTTCCCTGCCAGATATAAGCAATGATTGAAATAAGAATGGCACAGGTAACGCCAATTGTCACTCCTACGCCGAGTTCGCGCAGTACTAAGCGTGCAATGACTCCTCTATCTATATCATGAGAGATAAGACCTCTTACAACAACAGCTAGTGATTGAGTTCCAGTGTTTCCGGTCATGCCGGCAATCATTGGCATGAAAAAGGCAATGGCGACGACCTGATCCAATGTATTTTCAAAACTGCTGATAATGCTCCCGGATATGAGTCCGATAAATAAAAGCAAAATAAGCCATGGAAGCCTCCTGGCAGCAGCAACCAATGTCTTTGTATCGAAGTCGATGGATTTCCCAGAGGCTGATAACTTTTCTATATCTTCATTTGCTTCCTTAATGACGACATCAATGATATCATCAACCGTTACAATACCAACCAGCACATTTTCTTCATCCACTACGGGAATAGCTAGGAAATCGTATCGTTCCGTCATCTGGGCCACTACTTCTTGGTCGGTGGTGACGGATACCGAAATAACACGTTCATACATAATACTATGAATTCTTTCATTGAGATCCGCCATCAGTAAATCTCGATAGGAAACGACGCCAACAAGCTTTCGTTCTTCATCGACGACATACAGGTAGTTTATCGATTCAGCAAACTCCGCAAACGTTTTTAACTTATCAACAGCTTCTCTGACATTATAATAACTGCGAATCCACACAAAGCGATTGGTCATCATTCTTCCTGCTGTTTCGGGTGGATAATTCATGATATCGGTAACCGCTTTGGACTCTTCTACCTTCATACCCGAGAGAAGTGACTCTTTTTTCTCTGGGGATAGTTCATCCAGGAGTAAGGCTAAGTCATCATTGTCCATTAAATCAAGGACTTTGCTGGATTTCTCTATTCCAAGTTTATTTAATACTTCAAGCTGTTCTTCCTTTTCAAGTTCCTGCATTAAATCAGCAAGGACGTCGAAATTTAAGAATAAAAGAAATCGAAGTTTATGCTTTTCAGGTAAATCCTCATAGATCTTCGCCGTGTCATATGGCTGTAATTCTTCAAGAATCGTAATAAAGTCAGCCTTTTTATTTTCTTTTAGTAATTTAATAATATGGAGAGTGATTTCATCCTGCGTCATATCTTTGATCATTATATACGCTCCTTTCTAACGGTGCGTTTTTACACTCTATACAAGTATGCTAGAAAATGATTTGTTGATAATATGCCAATACTAGTAAGGAGTTTAAAAATAGTATGTGTTATTTGTAAACTAAACAAGCTAACTGTTTCAAAAGTATCACAAAAACCTATAGAATTGTAAAAGAATTGAAATAAGCTATTTGTACTATTAATGATAAAATGATGAAGGATTGATTAATATCAGTGAGCACTTTTATGTAGTACGTCTAACTCATTATCATAGATTTTATTTTTCCTGATCGGAGGAGTTTGGTTTTGAAAAAGCATCACCAAGACATACGGGATCTCGTTTATGTCCATCTAAATCAAAATGATCAGTATGTACTGTCTCACGGTATCGAATTTGCCGAATTTGCTGCTGCTTTTTCCGGTGCTTTAAATCCGCTGCTATTATTAAAGCACCACTTTGAAGATGGTGACTTTAATAGGCATACTCTGCTCGAATATTGCCCGGAGGACAGAATCAAGAAGCTTGCTGCCGAAGATATATATGGCTACGGAGACTTTTGCTGGATTGACTTTGTTGAAGAGGAAGGATTAAATGAACTCACAGGACAGGAAATAGCAGAATTGTTATATTTGGGTCACCAGAAGCAGCATTTAAAACTCCCCTTTTATAATAAGCTTGGTAATCGCTTTGTTTATTTAGCACATGATGATGGTTTCTTTAATAAAACATATTATCGAAGCTTTAAGGATTTTTTTCAACTTTTAAGCCATTCGCTTTCAAGTAAATTAGGAGAATTAAAGCTTGAGAAATCAATCCTTGGAATTAGGAAAAAGCGCCTATATCCACCAATAAATAAGGAAATTCTCCTATCTCTGACCCCTTTTATTAAGGAAGGTATCTGTATTTCCTTAAGAGATGTGGATCATCAGCGAACCAGACTGGAAATCCCAATCTGGGTGATAGGTGATTTTGCCACTATGGATGATATGTACGAGGAGTATGAACAAATTTCAGGTGAAAACTGCCACGCTAAAATCATCTTTGATAAAAAAACAAAAGAATGGAAGCTTACCGTAATCTAATCTCTCCATTTCAGTGGGGAGATTTTGTTTGTGTAAGTAATAATAGGAAGTTTTTAACCAAGCTGTAGGTTTCATAAAATAATAAAAGTGATAAAATAAAATCGTGAAATGCGAAAATGGAGGTTTACTATGAAAACAAAAATTGGTTTATTGTACGGGGGTAAATCCGCTGAACATAAAGTTTCCTTACAAACAGCTCTTGCGGTAATAAAAGCACTGGATCTTGAAAAATATGAAATACATCCGATTTACATAAATGTAGAAGGGCAGTGGATCAAGGGACCACAGCTGACTGCGCCTGTAGAAAACGTAAAAGCATTAGAATTTTCAAATGAAAATCAGTTAACCCCTTTATCATTAGCACCATCTCTCTTTCCGAACAGCGAACAAACTGAAAACGAACCCTTAGATGTAATCTTCCCACTGCTGCACGGACCGAATGGTGAGGATGGAACAGTACAAGGATTATTGGAATTATTAAACCTTCCGTATGTCGGTAACGGTGTTTTAGCTTCTTCGGCAGGAATGGATAAAGTAATGATGAAAAATGTATTTGCTCAAGCAGAGTTGGCACAGGTGAATTATGTTGCTTTTATTAGAACGGAATGGGAAAAGGCGAAAGAGTCTGTTTATACCAAAGTGGAAGAAAAACTAGGCTACCCTTGCTTTGTAAAACCAGCGAACCTAGGTTCAAGTGTCGGTATCAGTAAATGTACAAACCGAACAGAACTTGAAGAAGCATTTGTGGAAGCATTCCAATTTGATCGTAAAGTGATCATTGAAGAGGGTGTTGTAGCCCGTGAAATTGAAGTGGGAATCCTTGGGAATGACGAACCAAAATGCTCTGTGGCCGGTGAAATTGTTCCAAAGAAGGATTTTTATGATTATAAAGCGAAATATGAAGATGGTGATACTGCATTAATCATTCCGGCAGATGTTTCTGAGGAAGAGTATCAACAAATAAAAGAAATGGCCATTCAAGCCTTTAAAGCGCTAGATTGCTCAGGACTTGTTCGTGCTGACTTCTTCTTAACAAAAGACGGTAAAGCATTAATTAATGAAGTGAATACGATGCCAGGTTTCACGCCTTTCAGCATGTTCCCTTTGTTATGGAAACATACAGGTGTTGAATATCCACAATTGATTGAAACCTTAGTGAATCTTGCAAAAGAACGACATGCAGAAAAACAAAACATAAAATACACTTTCTAAGAATTGACACGGCTTGGTGCCGTGTCTTTATTTAAAGTCATAACTAACTGGAGGTTTATAATGATTAAAAGAAACCTAAAGCAAATATCAGAAATGATAGCTGTTAAAAATGATATTACCTCATTTGTCGAGATAGAAATTACGGGTGTTTCCATTGATTCTAGAAAAATTGAACCAGGTAATTTGTTTATTCCTTTTAAAGGGGAAAGCTCGGATGGTCATAAATTTGTAGAGGAAGCACTTAAAAAGGGTGCAGGTGCTGCTCTGTGGCAAAATGATGTCCCAAACCCACCAACACACTTACCAATCCTTATTGTTGAAGATTGCTTAGCTGCCTTGCAGGAATTAGCGAGAGAATATCGCAAACAATTACCAGTGAAAGTGGTAGGAATTACCGGAAGTAATGGAAAAACAACCACAAAGGATATGACAGCATCCCTCTTGTCCACCACCTATAAAGTACAAAAAACAGAAGGAAATTATAATAACCATATTGGACTGCCTCTTACCGTTTTAGGTTTGGATGAGGATACTGAAATTGCCGTATTAGAGATGGGAATGAGTGGAAGAGGGGAAATAGAATTTCTCACAAAACTTGCTTCTCCGGATGCAGTTGTAATTACAAATATTGGAGAATCACATCTTCTTGATCTTGGGTCAAGAGAAGGAATTGCCGAAGCTAAACTTGAAATCTTGCAAGGTTTAAAAGAGGGGGGCTTGGCCGTCCTTCATGGCGATGAACCACTTCTAATGGAAAGAATAAATAAATATAAGATGAATGTTAACGTTCTAACATTTGGAAGAAATAACAGGAATGATTTTTATCCTACAGAAGTCATACAGATAGAACAAGGCAATAGGTTTACGATCAATGAGTCCTCAGAAAACTTCGAACTTCCTGTGTTAGGAACTCATAATATATTAAACGCACTTGCTGCAATGATCATTGCTCAACACTTTGATGTATCCTTTAGTAAAATGAATGAAGGCTTAGCGAACGTTAAACTTACCAATATGAGGATGGAAATCGTCGAGGGGAGTCATGGTGAAAAGATTATCAACGACGCCTATAATGCTAGTCCTACCTCGATGACGGCGGCAATTGAACTGGTTTCAAACCTTAAGGGTTATCAAAAAATCATTCTAGTTCTCGGTGATATGCTTGAATTGGGACCTCAGGAAGAACAGTACCATCAGCAAATTGGTGAGGGATTGAATCCCGGTAAAATAGATTTGGTCTTTACCTTTGGAAAATTAGCAGAACACATTGCTGAAGGAGCACGTTCCACTTTAGGGAAACACAGAGTTTTTTCCTATAGTGACAAGAATGAGCTAATTAAAGTGTTAAAGCAGCATGTTACTAACGAATCATTAGTCTTGGTAAAGGCCTCAAGAGGAATGAAGTTAGAAGAAATCGTAACAGCATTACAGAAAAGGTAAGGATTTAATTCCAAAAATAAGACCGTATGCGAAAAACTGTTAATGGAAAACTAAAGAAAAATATTCTTCAAAATAAAGCAGGTGGAGAACATGATTGGCTGTTTATGTATTCATGGCTTTACAGGGGCACCATATGAAGTAGAGCCTCTTGCTGAGTATTTAACGAAACATACAGACTGGATATTCAGTGTCCCGACTCTTCCTGGCCATGGCGAAAATCTTTCCCTAAAAGGTGTCCACTATCAACAGTGGATCGAACATGCAGAGACCGAACTAAAGAAATTAATTGCTACCTGTGATAAGGTCTATGTGATAGGGTTTTCCATGGGGGGGATGATTGCAAGTCTTTTGGCTGCAAAGCACCCTGTGGACAAGCTTGTACTACTTAGTGCAGCTGCCTTTTACCTAAATCCAAAGCAAATGGCAAGTGAAATTAAATCAATGATTTTGGATTCATTAAAAGGAAACTTAGGAAATAATGAATTTTTTCAGCGTTATAGAAGAAAAATAAAAGCAACTCCCATAAAAGCGACTTTACAATTTCGCAGGCTTGTCTCTTATATCAAACCACTTCTCCCTCAAGTAGAAGTGCCAACATTAATTGCACAGGGAGAATGTGACGGAATCGTCCCTCCTAAAAGTGCTGAATACTTATACCGAACGATTAGTGCAAAAACAAAAAGACTTACGTATATCAAGGATTCTAGCCATCATATTTGTCACTGTGAGGAAAAAGAGGCCCTATTTTCTCAGGTGTATGAATTTTTGATGGATCGGTAATGCTTATATGGGAACCGTAAGTAAACCGCATTAATTGCAATTAACATGTTAAAGTGTTATGATAGTCAGCAACGTGTCTAAAGAACGATGAATAAAGGGCATACTCCTTGAAGGAGAATGTCTTTTTTTGGTAAAATATAGATGTTACCTACTTGCGGCATTTTGATGCGTGTCTAGCTGCGCGCCTAGGGACTCGACCGTTTCAGTCCCGGCAGTGAAGTCAAAAATTGAACTTCACTGTCACCGTCCTACAGCGCTTTTCGCCCCTAAGCGAGACGCTTCCGCATTTCTGAGTATCGGGCGAAAATATTCAGCACTTTAAAAATATTTTCACATAGATGAAGGAGAATGAAAACATTGACAAAGTTTGAAGATTTAGGCCTAAGTAAGGTCACTTTAGAATCTGTCCTCAAAATGGGTTTTGAGGAAGCAACACCAATCCAGGCAGAAACAATTCCAATGGGGCTTGCAAACAAGGATTTGATCGGGCAGGCTCAAACAGGAACTGGTAAAACAGCTGCATTTGGAATTCCTTTAGTTGAAAAGGTTGATGTAACCAAGGATGCCATCCAAGGAATCATCATTGCACCAACTCGTGAGCTTGCAATCCAAGTATCAGAAGAGCTTTATAAAATCGGATCTGGAAAAAGAGTCCGCGTTCTATCCATTTACGGCGGACAGGACATCAGCCGCCAAATCCGTTCATTAAAGAAGTTTCCACATATTATTGTTGGTACTCCTGGACGTGTATTGGATCATATCAACAGAAAAACAATGCGCTTAGATACAGTTAATACTGTAATCCTTGACGAAGCAGATGAAATGTTAAATATGGGATTCATTGAAGACATTGAAACCATTCTTGCTTCTACACCGGCAGAGCGTCAAACTTTACTTTTCTCAGCAACAATGCCAGCTCCGATTCAAAGAATGGCAGAAAAGTTTATGAAAGACCCTCAAATTGTACGTGTCAAGATGAAGGAAATGACTGTACCAGCGATTGAACAATTCTATCTTGAAGTGATGGAAAAAAATAAATTTGATGTCTTAACAAGACTTCTTGATATTCAATCACCAGAGTTAGCGATTATTTTTGGACGGACGAAACGCCGTGTTGACGAATTATCTGAAGCATTAACCTTAAGAGGTTACACTGCTGAGGGAATTCACGGAGATTTAACGCAGGCGAAACGTATGCAGGTCCTTCGGAAATTTAAAGAAGGAACCATTGATGTATTAGTGGCAACGGACGTGGCAGCAAGGGGTCTAGATATCTCTGGCGTAACCCATGTTTACAACTTTGATATTCCACAAGATCCTGAAAGTTATGTCCACCGAATTGGACGTACAGGACGTGCTGGTAAATCAGGTATGGCACTTACATTCATCACTCCACGTGAAAAGTCTTACCTATCTGTATTAGAAAGAACAACGAAACGCAAGATGGAGAGAATGACTGCTCCAACACTTGATGAAGCATTAGAAGGTCAACAACGTGCAGTTGTCGATAAGATTGTGCAGACGATTGAAGGCAATAATCTTCAATATTATAAGAGAGCGGCTAATGAATTACTTGAAGAAAATGATGCTTCAACTGTCATTGCAGCTGTTTTGAAAATGTTAACAAAAGAACCAGATACCACTCCTGTGAAGTTAACAGAAGAATCACCGGTTCATCATAAGAGAGATAGAAAACCACAAGACCGTGACCGTAGAAGAAGAGATGACAATAGAAGCTATAATTCTTCACGCGGTGGCGAACGTGGTGACCGCGATCGTAAAAAGGCACCTGCTAAGCCAAGAACAGGTGAAAAGCGCACATCAGGAAAACCAAGAAGCTTTAACAGATAATAAAGATAGAGAGCATGGACTTAATGTCCATTGCTCTCTTTTTATTTTAACGGGGTGTTTAATGGGAACATTAATGGTAATAGCCTGTTAGGAGTGATGAGGATGATTGTTAAACTTGGATATGTGGCGATGAGTGTTGAGCTTCAAAATGCATCACCATCCCAAACGATGACGTTTGCACAATTTAGCAAGCTAACGGACCGTGAAGCAGCAATTCGAAAGCTGGAGCGGATTGCAGAATCAAATATAGATAATTGTTTAAGGTTATTAAAACACAATGCCGGAAATCAAATTCATTTCTTTCGTTTAAGCTCCCGTCTAATCCCGCTGGCGAATCATGAGGAGCTGCTTGATTGGGATTATATGAAGCCACTGAAGGAATCATTAAAAAAAATGGGTGACTACATTAACCAGTACCCAATGCGAATTGATTTTCATCCCGACCATTTTGTTGTCCTAAATACGCCCAACAAAGAAATACTCTCTAATGCATTAAAGACACTTGTGATGCATATGAAATTGCTTAAGGGGATGAAGATTGATACAGAACATCGTTGTGTACTGCATGTAGGCGGCGGCTATGAGGATAAGGAAAAGGCACTTGAACAATTTATTCATAATTGGGGATATATTCAGCCAGCTATTCAAAAAATGATTATGCTTGAAAACGATGATACCACGTTCACGGTGAAAGAGACGTTATACCTTTGTGAGAAGTTAGGGATTCCAATGGTATTTGATTACCACCACCATTTGGCAAATCATGAAGAGGAGGAGTGGCAGGAAGACTGGGAACGAATTGTTAACACCTGGAGGACATCACCACTACCGGTGAAAATGCATATATCAAGTCCCCGTTCAGAGAAGGAATACAGAGCTCATGCTGAATTTGTTGATCCGGATATGTTTTTGAACTTCATAAATAAAATGAAGGGCAGTGTTCCTGAGGTCCATTGTATGATAGAAGCCAAACAAAAGGATGCCGCTCTCTTTCGTCTGATGGAGGATTTGCAGGGCAGGAAAGGAATTACGCCAATAGATCAATCTAGTTTTGTTGTTGAATAACGTTGATGTTTCCTTCCTGATTACCATGTATACTTAAGTGAAGGCGTAGTGAATAGGAGGGGCACATGATACTAGAGCCGCAAAAACGAATATCTGCAAAGGCATTAACGGTTTGGAAAATTTCAGGTGCGATAAAGATTGTCATAAGCTGGATTCTGGCAGGTGTTGCTATTTTTCTAATACATATCTTTAAAGGACCATTTTGGATATCAGTTTTATTAATCGGAATCGAACTCATTTCTACTTATTTATTTATTTTTTTATTGCCGTCAATAAAGTGGCGACGCTTGCGGTATGAGGTTAGGGATGAGGAAATTGAACTTCAAGAAGGTATTTTCATCGTAAAGCGGACATTAATTCCGATGATTCGTGTTCAGCATGTTGATACGGTACAGGGACCTATTTTACGTAAATATCAATTAGCCTCTGTTATTATTAATACCGCTGCAACGTCACATGAAATTCCTGCATTAGAAGAAAGTGAAGCAGAAGTATTAAGGCACTTTATTTCTAATCTTGCAAGGGTGGCGGATGAAGATGTTTGAACCGAAAAGACTTCATCCCATTGTGATTGTGCTGTCTATAGGCAAAAGGTTAAAGGACACCATTTTTAGTTTTATCGCCTTGATCTTTATTTGGAACAGAGGAGGAAAGTTGCTGCTATTTGGGGCTATCGCTATCGCAATGGCTGCAATTGTTCTGACAAGTATTCTTTCCTGGCTGCGATACACCTATAGATTAGAACAGAATGAACTTCGGATCGAATATGGTGTTTTTATTCGCAAGAAAAGATATATCCCTTTAGAGCGGATTCAAAGTCTGGATATTTCAGAAGGAATCCTACAGCGACTATGCGGGATGGTAAAGGTCAAGATAGAAACCGCAGGAGGAAGCGGAAATGATGAAGCGGAAGCGGTCCTTGCGGCTATCTCTAAAGAAGAGGCACGCTATATTCAAGAATATGTAGCTGCAGCTAAAAACCCGGTTGTTCAAGAAGCTGAATCTGTTCAGGAAATTCCTAGTCATACAGTGTATAGAATGACTCCAGCACAGTTAATCTTACTATCACTTACATCGGGTGGAGTAGGAGTGGTCATTTCGGCGGTATTGGCATTTTTCTCACAGCTGGATGATTTGATTCCCTATCGGAGAATATTTCGTGGAGTGGAACAATGGGCAGTAAGTAATCTGATTATCATTGTCCTGCTTGTTTTTGGAGGCTTTGTGGCTGCTTGGGTTATTGCTCTAATTGGAACGATGCTAAAGTATGCAAATTTTAATGTCATAAAAACGGAACATGATTTGGTTATTTCACAAGGATTATTAGAAAAAAGACAGATCACGATTCCGTTAACTCGGATTCAAGCGATCAGGATTAATGAAAATATCGTTCGCCAATGGCTGGGTTATGGGTCGGTTATGGTTGAAAGTGCAGGTGGTTCAGCTAGTAATCAGGAAGGTTCAAAGGTACTGCTCCTGCCGCTTGTAAAGATAGATACCATTAAAGATATTTTGGGGCCGTATCTTACGGATTACCACCTATCCTCAAGCTTTAATCCAGTACCTAAAAGAGCGATGCTTCGTTATGTTTTTCGGAGCTGGATCCTGATTGTTCCGGTAGTGGCTGCGGCTATTTTCTTTCTAAAATTGTGGGGACTTCTTTCATTGGCAGTCCTAGCGTGGTTTACTTTTTGGGGGATATTAAAATATAAGGATGCTGGATGGAAATTGGAAGAGCAGCAATTAAATTTACGGTATCGAAAGATTGTCAGAGCTACCGTATTTATCAAGAAAAATAAAATCCAAAGTCTAGAAATGAAAGAAAGCTACTTTCAAAAAAGAAAAGAACTAGGAACGCTGGAAGCATTTGTGAAAGTTGGCTTCGGTGGTGCTGGCGGCACTATAATCGATATGGACCGAAAAGATGTGAAGAAGGTTTACTCTTGGTTTTCTAGGGAAGCTAAAAAGAAGGATTGAACCAAAAGATTGGCTCAATCCTTCTTTTTATTATAAAAAATGGCTCCTAGTAAAAAGCCGCCTAATAAACCGAATATATGGGCAGTGATATTAATATTGGGCTGGATGAAGGTCATAACTAAGCTAAGGGCACAAATGATAAGGATAATTTGCGAATTTTGCTGTGAGAGCATATGCTTACGAAAGAGAATCATGCTTATATAATAACCAAATAATCCAAAAATCGCGCCGCTAGACCCAACATGTACATAGGTTAAAGGTTCAAGCAGTAAAGTAGCCACATTTGCTAGGATACCGGAAACAAGATAGACGAGCAGGAATTTACCCTTTCCTAAGAGCCTTTCAAGTGCTGGACCAAAAAGAACGAGTGAGAAACTGTTAAATAAAACATGAGTAAACCCGCCGTGCATAAAGATGGGAGTAAAAAGCCTCCAATACTCACCTTCCATAATATAGAGGTTTACACCTGAAAAAGTCGCTTTAAACCAAAAGTTTGGGAATATCGGTAAAGCAGTAAAAAGATATAATAGGAAATGAATGGCTATAATAATAGAAACAACTGGATAAAAGCGAATGAATTCGCGAAAACTCTCTGTCCTCGTAAACATAATAACCTCCCCGAGAATACTTACTAATTATAATAGACTGAAATATGGTCTTGTTGTACTATTATGCATCTTTTAATTTAAATAGAAGGGATCTTGAGCATGATTAAAGGGATCGGAATTGATATTATTGAACTTTCAAGAATTGAAGAAATTGTCACTAGACAAAAGAAGTTGGTAGATCGGATTTTAACTGAGAATGAGAAACGAACGTTCATAGAGCTTCCTGAGCGAAGAAAAATTGAATTTTTAGCCGGGAGATTTGCGGCAAAGGAAGCCTATTCTAAAGCTGCTGGCACGGGAATCGGCAAAGAGTTATCTTTTCTAGATATTGAAATTGAAGCAGATTCTTACGGCAAGCCCTGCATCGTAAGGCCAGAAACGAATGGATTTCTTTCGATCTCACACAGCAGAGATTATGCTGTTGCACAGGTAGTTATCGAAGAAAAATAGAAAAATCATATATAGCTTGGCACCCTTTTATCATATTCCTTAAGGTTGTCTCATATATTCATAGGGAAATGGGAGAGACGAGTCTTCTTTATATTCATATGAAAAATGAGACAAGAAGGGGTTGAAGGAATTGAAGAAAAGGTTTTTGCTTGTGTTTACTGGGTTAATGGTCATCTTTCTACTAGCTGCCTGTGGCTCTAAGTCAAAAGATGATGTGGTGAAAGAGTTAAATGGAAAACTAAATGATTTAACTGGTTATAAAGTAGATGCAAAAATGACGTTGAAAATGGGCACTGATTCACAGGTGTATAACGTTGAGATTTGGCATAAGGATCCAACATTCTACCGCGTCAATTTAAAAAATGCAGAAAAAGATCAGAGTCAGATGATATTACGTAACGATGAAGGGGTATTTGTATTAACACCTGCACTAAAGAAGAGTTTCAAATTCCAAAGCGATTGGCCTCAAAACAGCAGCCAAGCCTATTTATATGAATCGTTAATTAAAGACATTGTTGAAGATAAGGAGTCAAAATTCTCTGCTACTAAAGAACATTATGTATTTGAAACCAAAACCCGCTATCAAAACAATAGTATGCTGCCAATCCAGGAAATTAAACTAAACAAGGAAGATTTATCCCCGGCTATGGTAAAAGTAATGGATCCAGATCGAAATGCGCTAGTGACTGTAGAATTCTCAAAGGTTAAATTCAACGCCAGCTTTGATGATAGCGATTTTGATATGAAAAAGAATATGACTCGTGCTGACCTTAACCTTCCTGTCATGGCAGATAGTAAGGATGAAGCCTTTACTGTTAAATACCCAACTGCCGATATGGGTGCGAAGTTAGTGGAAGAAAAAGTTGTCAAACTTGAAGATGGAAAACGGGTTGTCCTAACCTACGAAGGTGCTAAGTCATTCACGCTTGTACAAGAAAAGGTAACCGTGAAAGAAGCCTCAACGTCACCTACTTATATCGATGGAGACTTAGTTGATTTAGGTATTACCATTGGTGCTGTTTCTGAAGGTTCGATTACTTGGACCATGGATGGTGTGGACTACATGATTGCCTCCAACGACTTAACAGAAAAGGAACTTGTTGAGATCGCCAGAACAGTTCAAGGTGATGTAGAAAAATAGGATTAAAGGATACAGGCTCTGAATAGGGCCTGTTTTTCATTTGACAATTAAAATAAGTAGTTTGATAATCAATAGGGTAAAAATAAATATAATAAAAGTGACTTTAAGTAATTAGGAAGTGGAATAATGACAGAGCAGGGCTATTTTTATAGAGACACATGGGCAGAGGTTGATTTGGATTATATTCTCTCAAATGTTGCCTCTGTCAAAAAACTTTTGCCTCCCAACGTGGAGATCATAGCCGTGGTAAAAGCAAATGCTTACGGTCACGGGGACTTTAAAGTGGCCGAGAGTGCACTGAAAGCAGGTGCAACTTATCTAGCAGTAGCATTTATGGATGAAGCAATCGCTCTCCGGAATAAGGGAGTACTTGCACCGATTCTAGTCTTAGGTGCAACACGTCCAGAAGATGCTACGCTAGCAGTCAAGTTTAACATCACCATTACAGTGTTCCGGTTAGAGTGGGTAACAGCGGCACAATCCTATCTTCCAAAAGATAAGGTACTTCCCGTTCATATTAAGCTTGATACTGGAATGGGGAGAATTGGTATCCGTACAAAGGATGAGTTAGCACAGGTTGTAGAAACGATATCTAGAGATGGAAGGCTAGCAATTGAGGGTGTCTTTACACACTTTGCCACAGCAGATGAAGTAGACCAAACTTACCTGGATAAACAATTAGAGCTATTCCATGATTTGCTTTCTGTCATGAAGGAACAGCCTAAATATATCCATTGTAGTAATAGTGCTGCTGCTTTACGATTCTCAAAAGCTAATTTTAATGCTGTACGTCTTGGGATTGCTATGTATGGATTAACACCATCTCCTGAGATTGAAAATGAACTGCCTTTTCCCCTTAAGGAGGCATTTTCGCTCCGTTCGAGGCTTGTCCATGTGAAAAAACTCGATAAAGGTGATAAAGTAAGTTATGGTGCTACTTATGAAGCTGAGGGCGAAGAGTGGATTGGTACGATTCCCATTGGTTATGCTGACGGCTGGATTCGTCGGCTCCAAGGGCAGGAAGTATTGGTTGAAGGTAGAAGAGTGCCAATTGTTGGCAGGATTTGTATGGATCAATGTATGGTAAAATTACCACATGAAGTGCCAGTTGGGACGACTGTTACGTTAATTGGCAGAGAAAATGGAGAATTTATCTCTGTTAATGAAATTGCTCAAAAACTAGAAACAATTAATTATGAAGTACCGTGTATCATCTCAAATAGAGTACCCCGTCTATATAAACAGGGTGGGAAAATTGTCGTATTAAAAAACTATCTTTTGCACGAATAAATGGCTTAATATTAAAAATGGGAACATAATTATGATAATGCGGAATTTTAGTGCATAAAAGATAGTTTGTTTGGCCTATAATACAGAAGTATTATATTTAGTCTATGCATGTTGGGCATTAAGTGGTATTATAAAATATGGTAGATAGAAAAAATGGTGTGTAGTGATGGTGGAGGTGTATGTTTGTGTCTGAATCCGGCGCAACTACGGAAATCTTAGTAAAATTACCGCAACATCTTTTAACCGAGTTAGATGGTTTTGTAAAATTAGAAAACGTTAACCGGAGCGAGTTTATTTATCAGGCAACTAAAATGTATTTACGCGAACGAAAAAAGAGACAAATTCGCGAATCCATGAGACGTGGATACATGGAAATGGCAATGATCAATTTATCGATTGCATCGGAAGCATTTCAAGCAGAATTTGAGGCAGAGCACACAGTTGAACGTCTTGTAAGCGGAGGGTAATCCCTTGATTGTCAAGCGTGGTGACGTTTATTTCGCGGACCTATCCCCAGTTGTTGGTTCTGAACAAGGCGGCGTCCGTCCTGTACTTGTCATTCAAAACGACATCGGGAATCGGTTTAGTCCCACAGTTATTGTTGCAGCGATTACAGCACAAATTCAAAAAGCGAAGCTTCCCACTCATGTAGAAATTGATGCGAAGCGCTACGGTTTTGAACGAGATTCAGTCATACTTTTAGAACAGATTCGTACAATTGATAAACAGCGGTTAACCGATAAAATAACCCATCTCGATGACGAAATGATGGAAAAAGTGGATGAAGCCTTGCGAGTAAGTATAGGTCTCATCGAATTTTAGCATGAATGCACGCTCTTTTTAGAAAGAGCGTTTTTTTATACGTATGCTCTAACCTCATATTTGTTTCTGCCTTTAGCAAGCTCATTAGCTTGCTTCTTTTTTTTAGACTTTGTTATTATTCATTGTTGATTTTCGTGCAGGGTTGATTATTCATAGGCGGAGAATTTCCGCCTATTGTATAAAAAGGAAGCTTAGAAGCTGATATAGGCGGAGATATTCCGGTTATCAGCTCTAAATAAGACAAAGTTCAAGGACTTGGATTATATAAGCGGAAAAACTCCCCTTATTCTTAAGGAAATATGGGTATTTTTTAATTTAAGCGGAATTTCTCCGTCTATTTTCAAAACACAGTGATATCAACATTCAGTTATAACATTTTTAATAGGAAAGAAATGGTCCTGTAATGAATCAGTTGTGGGAATTTGATACAATATGGTAATAGGAATGGATGGAGGTTTGTGAAGTGAATGATACAGTTGTAAAAGATGAACAGCTTCTTGGGAAGGTAGCTGCCGAGTTAACCATACCTCATAAGCAGGTAAAGAGTGTAATCTCGTTATTAAATGAGGGGAACACAGTCCCGTTTATCGCCCGTTACCGTAAAGAAATGACTGGGGCACTAGATGAAGTCCAGATACGAAATATCCAGGAACGCTGGCAATACATACAAAACCTTGAGCAAAGGAAAGAAGAAGTACTACGGACCATTGCGGAGCAAGGTAAATTAACCGAAGAACTTTCACATAAAATAACGAAAGCAGAAAAGCTTCAAGAGGTGGAAGATTTATATCGTCCTTATAAACAAAAACGACGTACAAAAGCGACGGTTGCAAAGGAAAAAGGGCTAGAACCTTTAGCAGAATGGTTATTAACATTTCCTAAAACTCCGATTGAGGAAAAGGCAAAGGAATTTTTATCGGATGAAAAAGAAGTTCTTACGGTTGAAGACGCTATTGCTGGTGCGAAAGATATCATTGCTGAAATGATTTCTGATGATGCAGAGGGACGGAAATGGATTCGTAACGAAACCTTTAAGTCAGGTAAAGTGGAATCAACAGTAAAAGATGCGGAAAAAGACGAGAAAAAAGTTTATGAAATGTACTATGAATATGAGGAGCCAGTAAATAAAATTGTTCCCCATCGAATCCTTGCGTTAAATCGTGGTGAAAAGGAAGATATCTTAAGGGTATCCATAAAGATGAATAATGACATAGTCCTTTCTTATCTATCGAGAAAATGGGTACGCGTCCAGCATTCACCCGCAGCACCTTTTGTCATTGAAGCAATAGAAGATAGCTATAAGCGGCTTATCCAGCCCTCGATTGAAAGGGAAATTCGAGGCGAACTAAATGATAAAGGTGAAGAGCAAGCGATTCATATCTTCTCTGAAAATCTTCGCAACTTACTATTGCAGCCGCCTTTAAAAGGAAAAGTCGTTATTGGTGTGGATCCGGCTTATCGGACAGGCTGTAAGCTTGCTGTGGTGGATGAAACAGGAAAGGTATTGAAGATAGATGTAATCTATCCGCATCCACCCGTAGCAAAGGCAAAGGAAGCAAAAGAGAAGTTCATTCAAATTCTTCGGGATTATAAAGTAGAGATGGCTGCCATTGGCAATGGAACGGCCTCAAGGGAAACTGAACAATTCGTGGCGGACATCCTTAAAGAAATGGATGATGAAATCTATTATCTAATTGTAAATGAAGCGGGTGCCAGCGTGTACTCTGCCTCTGATATAGCGAGAGAAGAGTTTCCTAATTTTCAAGTAGAAGAAAGAAGTGCGGTCTCAATTGCAAGAAGATTACAGGATCCACTTGCCGAGTTAGTGAAGATTGATCCGAAATCAGTTGGAGTTGGTCAATACCAGCATGATGTTACCCAAAAGCGCCTTTCCGAGTCATTGCATTTTGTTGTTGAAACGGCGGTTAACCGTGTAGGTGTGAATGTAAATACAGCTTCAGCCTCCTTACTGCAATATGTTGCAGGGCTGACAAAAACGGCGGCACACAATATTGTGAAGAAAAGGGAAGAAGAAGGGAAGTTCACGAGCAGGGTGCAATTAAAGAAAGTCCCTCGTCTAGGGGCTAAAACATATGAACAAGCCATTGGCTTCTTGCGTGTATTAGATGGGAAACAGCCGTTAGACAAGACGGGAATTCACCCGGAAAGCTATAATGAAGTGAAAAAGTTATTAGAGAGTCTGGGCTTTTCAACAGATGATTTAGGAAGTGCTGAATTAAGAGATGCCCTTGGTGGTCTAGATTTAAAATCAGTTTCTGCAGAACTGTCAATTGGTGAATTAACACTAAAAGATATCATCGACGCACTCGTAAGACCAGAACGTGACCCGCGTGATGACCTGCCGCGTCCATTATTGAAAAAGGATGTCCTTAAATTAGAAGATTTAAGTGCAGGAATGGAACTGCAGGGTACAGTTAGAAATGTGGTGGATTTTGGCGCGTTTGTAGATATCGGTGTTAAGCAGGATGGTCTCGTTCATATTTCTAAGCTAAGTAATCGTTTTGTGAAACATCCTTTGGATATCGTATCTGTTGGTGATGTGGTAACCGTTTGGGTAGACTCTGTAGATATGAAGAAAGGCAGAGTAGCGTTAACGATGCTGCCGCCAGCTAAATAAGAGTAAAGTAGAAGAAAGAGTGCAACCCACCTAGTGAGTTGCACTTTTTCTTATGAAATGTGCTTTTTTCTGTAAAAAAACCAGCATTGGTTTAGCAGTTTAATTTGGTATCGGTCCTTCTCGTAGAAAGCTCTTTTCATTTGGTTCTGAAACCAAGTCGGCATAGTTAACCCTCCCGAAAAGTAGATCATTATAGGTATCTACAATATATGCTATAATAGGTTGTCACGTTCGCTTTTATGTTTGGAGGGAAAGCAAATGGAGGATAAAGAACTACAAAAATTAGTCGAAAAAGTCTCGATTGAATTCTTTGGCAAGCCTTTTAGGCATAAAGCCTCCTTTAATAGCAGGCTGCGTTCAACCGGGGGAAGATATCTACTTGGGACTCATAACATCGACATCAATAAAAAATACTTAGACCAACTGGGTTTAAACGAACTAATCGGGATTATTAAACATGAACTCTGCCATTACCATCTCCACATAGAAGGAAAAGGTTATCAGCACCGTGATCCAGATTTTAAAATGTTATTGAAAAAAGTAGGTGCACCAAGATTCTGCAGCCCGCTGCTAGACAAACCTAAAAAACGCACCCCTAATAAAATTCTCCTTTATGAATGTACAAAATGCCTGCAGCAATATAAAAGAAAACGAAGTATTAATACAAGTCGCTATGTGTGTGGAAAATGTAGAGGCAAGCTAAAAAAGGTGAAAGAGTTACATGAAGTATAAGGAAATAATATGCAGCTTATTTTCTCTGAAAATCATGTTGACTTTATCATACATCGTCATTATAATGTAAAGAGTCGACAAGGTGATTGTCCTTGTTTGGCACCTAAAAGTTTAATTATTCCGCAGTAGCTCAGTGGTAGAGCTATCGGCTGTTAACCGATCGGTCGTAGGTTCGAGTCCTACCTGCGGAGCCATTTTTTTATGGGGAAGTACTCAAGAGGCTGAAGAGGCGCCCCTGCTAAGGGTGTAGGTCGGGTAACCGGCGCGAGGGTTCAAATCCCTCCTTCTCCGCCATAAAAATTGGCCCCTTGGTCAAGTGGTTAAGACACCTCCCTTTCACGGAGGTAACACGGGTTCGAATCCCGTAGGGGTCATCAGGGACGGGAGATGATTTTAGCTCATTTCCTGTTTCTTATTTAAAACAAATTTGGTCCGGTAGTTCAGTTGGTTAGAATGCCTGCCTGTCACGCAGGAGGTCGCGGGTTCGAGTCCCGTCCGGACCGCCATTTTCTTAATGGAATTAAAATAATATTGGGCTATAGCCAAGCGGTAAGGCATCGCACTTTGACTGCGACATGCGTTGGTTCAAATCCAGCTAGCCCAGCCAAGAGCCATTAGCTCAGTTGGTAGAGCATCTGACTTTTAATCAGAGGGTCGAAGGTTCGAATCCTTCATGGCTCACCAAGTTATTTTCGTTAGAAAATAACCAAGATTTTTTGCGCTAGTAAAATAATCTTCCATATTTGCGGGTGTGGCGGAATTGGCAGACGCACCAGACTTAGGATCTGGCGCCGCAAGGCGTGGGGGTTCGACTCCCTTCACCCGCACCAATTATTAACTCTTGAAAGACTGTTGATAATATGGTATGCTATTAAATGTCGCTGAAACGTATGCGGTCGTGGCGGAATGGCAGACGCGCTAGGTTGAGGGCCTAGTGGGGGCAACCCCGTGGAGGTTCAAGTCCTCTCGGCCGCACCAAAAAAAGTTGTTGACACATCAAACCCGGTTTGATATAATATAAAAGTTGACTTTGAAAGTTTGCGCCCGTAGCTCAATTGGATAGAGTGTCTGACTACGGATCAGAAGGTTATGGGTTCGACTCCTTTCGGGCGCGCCATATTTTACGGGAAGTAGCTCAGCTTGGTAGAGCACTTGGTTTGGGACCAAGGGGTCGCAGGTTCGAATCCTGTCTTCCCGACCATTCGAAACTTTATATGCGGGTGTAGTTTAGTGGTAAAACCTCAGCCTTCCAAGCTGATGTTGTGAGTTCGATTCTCATCACCCGCTCCAATCTTACTATTAATTGCTCTTTGAAAACTAAACAAACAAGAACGTCAACAAACAATTTTTTAGCTTTTTATAAAAGCTAAGCCAACGTAAC
>NZ_JBUESO010000025.1:0-35904 GCF_055502545.1 Bacillus sp. CZDM1
TCGTCGTTGTTAAACATTGTAGCCAAGTAGGATAAAAATGACCCCTTTTCTTTTTACACAATTATACGGACTTAATCGCTTTTCCGTAGGAACTGTACACTTTTCTGCAAAACCTATACACCTTTTTATAGAACCTGTACGCTTTTCCGTAGAACCTGTACACTTTTTTGTAGAACCTGTACGCTTTTCCGTAGAAACTGTACACTTTTCTGCAAAACCTACACGTTTTTATCTCAAATCCATCTTATTTTTTTGAACAAATTCCTTCATATACATCCGTGTTTGTTTTTCAAGCATGTTTGCCATCTGCTCAGTCCAGGTATCCTTCCTTTTTCCACTTGTCCTCTCTACATAATAGTTGGAGATTACTTGATTATAATCTTGCAGCTGCCGTAAATAAATGTCTTGGTCCTGTTCATATTCTTCTTCATGATAGATATGCTCAAAAGGCAGTCTTGGCTTTTGGTCATTTATTTTCTCTGGATAGCCGACCGTCATGCCAAAGAGCGGGATGACCCTGTCTGGAGTTTTTAATAATTCTTTTACATCCTCAAGCTTATTGCGAATTCCACCTATGTAACAAATTCCGAGTCCCATTGATTCCGCAGCGATTGCTGCATTTTGAGCTGCCAGCGTCGCATCGATGAGCGCCACCATAAATTTCTCTGTACTTTCAATCGATGCGAGTACATCTTTCCCTTCCATTTCTCCAATCAATTCATGTCGGCTCAAATCGGCGCAAAACACAAATAGATGGCCATTTTCCGCAACGTATTCCTGGTTTCCTGCTATCTCCGCAAGCTTCCGCTTTTTTTCCTTATCCTTTATGCCAATAATCGAATATGCCTGGATAAAGCTAGATGTAGACGCAGCTTGTGCACAAGCAAGAATGGTTTTAATTTGTTCATCACTTAACTGCTCGTCCTTAAAATGACGGATTGATCGATGATTTAATATAGTAGTAATGACTTCATTCATAACGTACTCCCTTTCTGTGTTTAGCAAAAAGAGGCCTATATTGGCCCCTATTTTAATTGACGATAGTCTTGCTGCCTTAATGCTTCATAGATTAGAATCGCAGCGGTATTGGATAAATTCAAGGAACGAATATTTTCATTCATCGGAATCCTCAGGCTGACATCCTTATTATTTTCAATCACGTCTTTTGGAAGTCCGGTCGTTTCACGGCCAAAAATGAAAAAGTAATCTTTATCGGAATTGCTATAATCGAAGGAACTATAGGGCTTTTCACCAAATTTAGTAATATAGAAAAACTCTCCGCCTTCATTTTTCTGATAAAAATCATCTAGTGAATCATAATAAACAATGTTTACAAACTCCCAATAATCCAATCCCGCTCTTTTTAACATTTTATCATCTGTTGAGAACCCTAATGGACGGATCAAATGTAAGGATGTATCGGTTCCAGCACAGGTTCTTGCGATGTTTCCTGTGTTTGAAGGTATTTGCGGCTGATATAGTACGACATGTATTGCCAAGAATCTCACCTCATAAAAAAAACTCTTTTAACATTATACCATTATCAACCTGCCAAACAAATTTTATCACCCATCGACAATCGTGAAAAATTTATATTTAATATTTGGTGTGTAGGCAGATGAATCTTCATAGGCCCAGTATCTCATACGGCTATTGTACGTATTGGCATTAACAAGCGGCATTCCATAGGCATCCTTAGCTGTGACCATTGTGTTATGATTATAACGGCCGTCCCCTTCGAAATCGTAGCAGATAACATCCCCCAATAACAGTTGATCTGGGCTGCTGACTTCTTTTGCCCGTAAGCCACTCTTCGAATTAGCCAAATACAATCGTAAGGAATGGGCCACTGTCCAGCTGTAACTCCAATTATTACTTCGGACCCACCAGCCTGTTCCTTTGTTCGGATAGCCCCTCATCGGCGCCCCGCCAGCGTGAAGACATTGCGAGATATAATTCGTACAGTTGTTCTCAAACGTCTTATAGGCGGGATTGTAGCTATTCCACCAGCGTTCCGCATATTGAACTGCTTTTAAGCGATTATACTGATAACTTATCCGTTCCACCTGTTCATCCTCTGCTGCGATTTCCAACTCATACTGCTTCGCATAGGGGTTTATTTCTTTATCCATAATCAAATCATTTTTAAAGAACTTGCACATTCGTACTTCGATTTCTTCCTCTTGATATAGCGTTCCTTTTTGTCTAATCAGGTATTGGTAATGAACCTGATAAATCGTGGTTTGAAAATCTCCATCAACGGATTGATTAAGGATGTTCCCCCGAGCCTTCACCTTAACGATATCTGCGGACCGTTTAGCAAAAGACTCCAGCTTTTGTTCGGCCTTTTCATAATTCCCCGGCTGCCTCTTACTCTTTGAAACAAATTGTTCGACTCGTCCTTCAAACAATTCTTGGAGTGATTGATCCACCTTGATCTCCCCCTTCTGTTTCATACATATGTGCAGAAGGGAAATTTAATCAAAAAAAATGAGCAAAGACTGTATGTCCTCGCTCATTTAGTTCTTAAGTTTTAGTAAACTTTTTTCAATCGCACTCTTCACTTCTAAATCGTCTTCCTTTTCTGCTGCTTTTCCCAGTGCCTCAACCGCTTCCGGACTGCCAATTTTCCCTAGAGCCCATGCCGCTGTTTCCTTTAGAACAGTACTGGTTTCATTTTCTAACACATCTAGTAAATCTGGAACGGCACTTTCGTCCTTGAAATGAGCCAGCGCGATGATGGCATTGCGCTGAATCGGCTTTTTGCCTCTCCACGATCCCGCTACGGGACCAAATCTGTTTTTAAATTCACGATTGCTCATTTTTAACATTGGTCGGAGGAGTGGCTTGGCTAACTCGGGGTCAGCCTCCATTTCCTCATGGAAGTGAAAATCCTTCCCTTTATTGACTGGGCAGGACGTTTGACAGGAATCACATCCATACACCCGGTTACCAATCTTATCTATAAATTCTTCAGGAATCACAGTTTTTGTCTGTGTTAAAAAGGCCACGCAGCGCTGAGCATTAATTTGTCCGCCCTGTATCAACGCTCCAGTCGGGCAGGCTTCGATACAAGCTGTACAAGAACCGCATTGATCCTCCATTGGTGTATCAGCTTCAAAAGGAATGCTGGTAATCATTTCGCCTAGATAGACATAGGAGCCAAACTCCGGGGTCATGACCGCACAATTTTTACCGCTCCAGCCAATCCCAGCCCTCACGGCAACCGCACGGTCAGAAAGCTCCCCTGTATCGACCATTGATTTGAGTCGGGCCTCTGGTACTTTTGCTAAAATAAACGCCTCCAGCTTTTTTAACCGGTCTCGTAAAATATGATGATAATCTAATCCCCATGATGCCCGGGAAAAAAAGCCTCTCCGTTCGCCTTTTTTCCCTACAACCCGAACCTTCATTTTTGAAGGATAGGCAAGCGCAATGGAAATGATCGACCGTGGTTCTGGCAGAAGCATGGCTGGGGTCACCCGTTTTTCAATATCAGGCTCTTCAAAGCCTGATTGATACCCAAGCTCCTGCTGGCGAATCAGTCTATTTTTTAACTCAGTAAAAGGGTCTGCCGTGGTAAAACCAATCTTATCAATGCCGATTGTTTTACTATACGCAATGACTTCCTCCTTCAATTGATCAATATTCAATTCGAAACCTCCCTTCTTCTAAAAATAATGTATAGGTAAGCCGCTAATTTCTCGTTCCATATCTCATTATGATAAACTATTTTTATGAAATTTTGGAGGTGGAATCATTGGAAATTCAGCTTTCGTCAGAAATAATCAGCCAGATTCCTAAATTTAAGCTAGGAGTTATTGAATATAAAGATATTACCGTAGGCGATTCCCCACAAATGGTAAAAGGAAGACTGCAGCTTTTTCAAGAATCGATTTACTTTGATTTAGAATATAAAAACCTAACAGAGCTGCCTGGAATTCAGGAATGGCGCAGTATTTTTAAAACTTTTGGCAAAGACCCTAACCGGTATCGCCCTTCTGTAGAGGCTCTATACCGTAGAGTTGAGAAACAGAATTATCTCACCACAGTCCAAAGTGCCATTGATATCAATAACTTTTTCTCCTTGCAATATCAGGTGCCAATTGGTATTTATGACAGCAATCAACTAGAGGGTCCTATCACAATTAAGGTCGCTGAGGCTTGGGAAGAATATTTAGGCCTTAATCGCCGCATGAATTCGTTAGAAAACCTTATCGTCTCAGCAGATAAGCTTGGACCTTTTGGCAGTCCTTTTGTAGATTCCAATAGAGCACCGGTAACGGAAGCAACCAAAAATGCGCTGCAGATCATCTATTTACAGCCTTCAACAGCGGTGAATAATGCGGAAAGGCTGACAGAGTCGTTGATGAAGATGTTCACACAAATTCATGGCGGTGATGCAAGCTATTACATAGTAGGGGGCGACTAACAACGCCTCCTTTTTAAGTAGCAAAAATATAAAAAAACGCAATGCATCGTTCTCAAGTAACGATACACTGCGTTTGGTAATATGTATGGAGCGGGTGATGAGAATCGAACTCACAACATCAGCTTGGAAGGCTGAGGTTTTACCACTAAACTACACCCGCACAAAATAATTATTAACAAAAGTTAAAGAACTTAAACACATTTATTATAATACAAAGTTATTTCCCAATCGTCAAGAGAATTTTGCGTTTTTTGTCGAAAAAAATCATTAAACAATAATATCCAATTTGGTCTTTTTTGATAATGATATGCCAGGGTAACAGTATAAATACCTTTAATTAATATTTTCAGCCTTTTTGATTATGAAGGATTCCAGAAAAGTGCCTGGCACCCTCCAATTTTATGGATGGTGCCAGGCACTTTTTTTGATAATCCTTAACGTCACGAGGAGGCAAAACTCTTCCCGTTTAGATAATAAGCGGACTCCAGGAATGTGCTGAAAGCGACTTCTACCTCTGGAATTCCGAGTGATTGAATATGTTTGGTTATAATGCTCGCAAATTGGTCTTGAATCTCCTGACCGCGTTCGAACCATTTAACTTCAATCAATGGGTATCCTTGCACTTCTTCGCCATCAAACACATAGGTTGATTGGACAATTTCTAAGGTAAAATTGTCAATTCCACATTCACATAAACCCGCCAATCCTAGTACTAATGAAGAACTAATTGTTTTTACCTGATCTACTGAAACTCCTCTAATGATTATATGTGGCATACAAATCCTCCAAGAGCTATTAATTAAATTTTGGCTGTGTTATTTTTCATTGTTGATTTTCGTGCAGGGTTGATCATTCATAGGCGGAGAATTTCCGGCTATTGTAGATAAAGGAACCTTAAGCAGCCTATATAAGCGGAAATATTCCGGTTAACTGCTTTAAATAAGACAAAATCCAATGATTTGGATACCATAAACGGAAAAACTTCCGCTTATTATGAAGGAAATATGGGGATTTCCCAATTTAAACGGAAATTCTCCGCTTATTTTCCAAACACAGTAAAATCAGCATTCAGCTTTAACACAGCCTAAATTTTGAAAGTACTAATCATATTCCATATTGACATAAATTTATCTAATATCCAAATTACTTCCATGTGTTTAAAATAGGAAATAAAAAAACAGACTCTATAAAGAGCCTGTTAGTTTGTTCTTATTATTAAGCTTTACGCACGTTAGCAGCTTGAGCTCCACGTTGACCTTGCTCAACGTCAAAAGTAACTGCTTGACCTTCGTCTAAAGATTTGAAACCTTCGCCTTGGATAGCTGAGAAATGAACGAATACGTCTTCTCCTGCTTCACGCTCGATAAATCCGAAACCTTTTTCTGCGTTAAACCATTTTACTTTACCTTGTTCCATTTTTGTTTCCTCCTGCTGTGTGCTTTGCACACAATGTGTTACTATCCTTGCACTCAGTGATCATCAAGACGAAAAGTTAATCTTATACTATCCTTTACACCGAACAAAAATAATTCTTCTAAAGCTTAACATTTTTCAAAAGTATTTGCAAGAAGACATGGACATCCATTTTTACCAGCTATGAACTTTCACACTTTAATATAATAAAAATAGTGCCAACTTCTCTTAAATAGAAATCAGCACATCGTTTATTCGCTATCGCTATCGTGCCGCTTTTGGCGGTTGGCACACATCACATTTACGTTGGTTATTATTTTTAAATTTTGTTAATGTTTTTTCAAAGTTGCTGCCACATGCACATTTAAATAGTAACTTTTGAGAAAAGCCGTGATATTCCGTCGTTAGCAACTTACTCTCCGAATTGTTTTCAACGAATTCCTTAATTTTTCCAATTGTCCATCGTTTATTCATTCTCTTACCCCTCCATATTTTATCGCAATGCGGAGGCTTTTTTGGCATCCGTTCAAATATCTATATTACTTTATAACCTTGGTTAAATCCATCCTTATACTTTTTATTTGTTTTAAATCTAGAGATATTCCCGTTTTAACTGAGCAGCAATAATATTCTTTTGGATTTCAGAGGTTCCTTCATAAATCTTGGTTATTCTAGCATCCCGATAAAAACGTTCCACAGGGAACTCAGCAATATAACCAATTCCTCCGTGAATCTGCACAGCTTTATCCGCGACACGATTATAAACCTCGGAACCGAGAAGTTTTACCATGGCCGCTTCCTTAATGACCTTCATCTCCTGGTCTACCATCCATGCAACTCTGTAGGTCATGCTTCTTAATGCTTCTATATCAAGAGCCATGTCAGCCAAATAATGTTGAATAATTTGTTGTTCAAAAATCGGTTTACCAAACTGAATTCTTGTATTTGCATGTTGAATAGACATCTCTAAAAGCTTATCCGAAGAACCTAGGTTTCTTGCAGCAAGCCCCGCACGGCCATTGGCAAGAATTTTCAAAGCGTTGACATACCCTTGTCCCTCTTGACCAAGCACATTTTCTACAGGAACTTCACAATCTTCAAAGAAAATTTCTGCAGAATGGGATCCGTGAAGACCCATTTTCTTTTCATTTTTCCCTACTGTGAACCCAGGAAAATCTTTCTCTACGATAAAGGAGGTAATTCCCTTTGCCCCCTTCGATGGATCTGTTACGGCCATAACCGTAAAGACATCCGCGATAGGAGCATTTGTAATGTAATGTTTACTTCCATTTAAGATAAATTTATCTCCTTTTCTTACCGCCGTTGTTTTGAGGTTCGTTGCATGTGAGCCTGCACTAGGTTCTGTCAAAGCAAAGGCACCGATCATTTCCCCTCTTGCCATTGAGGGCAAATATTTTCGCTTTTGTTCTTCATTTCCCATCTCTACGATCCCAACAGAACCGATCCCTGTATGGGCACCGATGACGGTGGTATACCCATTATGTGTTCTGCCTAATTCCTCGTAAATCGCACACTTGCCAACCATTCCAATTCCCGTACCGCCGTATTCTTCCGGGATGCTTAATCCAAACAAGCCCATTTCCTTAGACATTTTCATAATTTTTTCAGGAATTTCATCTTTTTCTTCAATTTCCATTGCAAGCGGTTCTACTTCACTATCAATAAAATCTCGAATACTTTGTTTTAAAACTTTAATATCCTCTGATAATTGAAAATCCATAATCCCCACTTTCCTTCCTACTTTTCTTTCGTTCTCTATTTCTAAATTTTTATACTAAGATGTGAATAATAGAAAAAATTTTTATTCCAACGAAATTTTCACAACATCATCTAGATATTTCATTGCATTATATCCATAAATCTCCAGCTTTTTAGGAATAACTTTTTCTTCAGGATTATTATGGCGTAACTTCGCGCTAATTACTGTTATGAAATGACGGGGCTGCTCAATTTTTTCATAGGATATAGGTTCATTCATATTGTATTCCACCCCGTTTTTATCAACGAGCACTCCTTCAGAATCCATCTCCAATGAAACAATTTCACTTACATCCTCACCCACAACTTGGAAGTTAAGATATTCATATGTCCGATTCTCATGATTACTTATGACAACTTTCGTCGGCTGTCCAACTTCTACCTTGTCGATAGACATTGTACTGCCTGCATATTCAAAGGTTTGAGGATATTCATGTGAAGCATCCAATTCGATGGTTTGTGGGTCTTCAATAGTAAAATAAATCGATTCGAATTGAACATTAATCTCTTTTGGCTTTTCTCCAAAAAGTGACTCAAAGTGTGTTTGCATTGGAATCCAATTTGCCTCATAGGATCCTTCTAAAAAAGAGCTGCTATACCTATCCGCTTTCACTTTTTTATGGTTCACTTCTAAATTATTAAAATTAATAACGTCTAACCGCTTCTCTCGCTGTTCAATATTAACACCAAATTGCAAAACCGTCGCAGTAGGTGCAATGGTTAGTTTATCAAATCGAACCGGGATTCCTTCAACTATCGTTTCTTCATCCAAGGCATATTCGACGGAAGGCTGTTTTGTTACAGGGATCTCGAAGTTCCACTCCCCTGTTTCACTTACCATGCCCCCAGCCACAAAACCATTCTGGTCAGAGGTATCACGAACCAATTTCAGAAGCTTTGTGATCTTTAGTTTGATTGTCCCGTTATCCTCTGTGAGTGGCTGCAGACCTATCTTCCCTTGATACACGTTCTTTTCTTCAATATTTACATCACCTTCAAGGACAGGAGGATAGTACCTTGGATATGCAGAAGTGTTCATGATTTCATAATCGTTCTCCACAAAAACCCCCTCATAAACATCCATGAAATATTGATTGTCTTCTTCTGTATCTTCTATTTCGTAAAAAACAAGCGTCTGAACTTCATCCGCAATCGCACTCTTGATCCTGATTTTCACCCCATTACTTTCGGCTTCAAGGTTCAGACTTTCACCCAGGTCCTGTTGAAGAAAGGCACGCAATTCCTGATCTTCTTCTGTCCATGTATAGTAGGATTTGGAAAACGCACCTGTAAAAAATTCTATTCCTAGTAATATTGCGAATATACCTGCAAATACAAGTCCTTTTCTTAGACGTTTCTTGTTCTTCTGTTGTCTATGCTTTTCCTTTTCTGCCAGTCTATCTTTAATGTTCTCCATGAATCCCGATGGCATATGCAAATCTTCCATTCTATCAGTAAGATTTACCAGGGTTAACATGACATCCTGAAAAGTAGCCAAATCTGCCTGACAATCAGGGCAATGATAAATATGTTTCTCTAAATCAATCTTTTTCGGACGATCCAAGGTTCTTTCTAAGTAATCGATGTAATCCTTTTGATACTCTTTACAGCCATTATAGTTAGATCCTTCCCCCATCCCTTTTCTAAGTGACTGAATTCCGGAAAACAAAAGCTCTTTCATCTTTTCTACTGAAACTTGGAGAAGATGTGCACCTTCTTCCTTAGAGATTCCTTTTACATATGTTAGGACCATCGCATCTTTCTCATCCTCTTTTAATTGATCAAGAGCTTTAAATATATCCTGACGAGTTTCCCCTTCCACTCTATTTAGTAAACTTCTATCAGCAGAAAGATCCCGGCATATATGTATGAAGATGGATGTGACCCACGATTCGAATGATGTTTCTCTTTTAAATCGAGGGAATTCCTTGTGGACTATTAGAATGACCTGGTAAAAAAGCTCTTCCATTTGCTGTTGATTGCCAAGATAGGACCAACCGAGTGTATAGAACGATTGTTTATTCTGATCGAACCAATCAACGATGGATTCCACGCTTTTTATTCCTATCGCAGTGATGGATGTGGGATCTATTTTTGCTGGAATCATAAACGTGTTCCCCCCTTTACATTCTCTTCAAACCTTTTAACGTCTCCTCAATAAGGTTCTATATGCCTTATTCGACAATTTACTTTTATTTCCTCTTATTAATTTCATATAAAGAAGGAACATCTCTTATAAAAGATGTCCCTTCTTATGAAATCAATTTATAAATGTATCTGCCATCCATTTGTAAAATTTTTCTTTCTCTTCAAATTGCGGAAAATCAGCTGATTGTTCAAAAGAAATAAATTCTTTTTGATTGGCTTCAATCTTATCAAAAAAATTTTTCGCTGCATTAGACGAGGTCATATAGTCGTATTTTCCCATAACAAAATTGGTTGGTATTTCGAGTTTTGTTACGATAGTATATGTAAATTTTAAATTCCACTTTTCTGTAATGGTTTTATCTAAGTTGTTAATTGAATTATTTTGGGATTCCATTCATTCTAGAAGACATGCTCATAAATAGGTATCTAACGTATATTGTCGATAACTACCTTTATAGGAGGAATGTGCTTTGTACTACAATAATAGTCCACATTTAAACCATTTCAATAACGGTTGTTACTATGGTACGCAATAGTTTTTTTGATGCCATCCAAGCCCTGTTCGCATAACATAAAAACAGTTACAAAAAAGAAGGGGATAAAGTGAATTCATATAATGGGAATGGCGGGAATGACAATAATCTGGCTAGTATTCTACAATTAATTGGACAATGGTTTACTGTGACAGGAGATACATTAGGTCTTATAGGGCAAGCTATGGCATTTGAACAAGATAAAAATAGTACAATCCAAGCACAAATAGAAAAACAACAACAAGAATTACAGCAACAACAAATGCAACAACTAGAACAAATGCAACAGCAAATAAAAATTTTGCAAGAACAAATAAAAAAGCAAGTCTAATTAATGTTTTAGGCTCCTCTATGCTATATCTGTCTACCAAGATAGTAGTTTGGAGGTATTTGGTCCTCATAGTGACAAAATCGCAATCAAGGGTTCAGGTTCATTTTCTTCTCCTACGCCCATTTCTTTCATGATAATTTGAAGATAGGTATGCTTGTGATTATCGCTCGATCGTATTTTCCGATTATCACCTTGACTTTTATGGATTTTTAGAAATATCGAAGGATAGGTTCCACTTGTAATTTCCTGAACCATTCTCTTCGACAGACCTGGTAATGCAACTCATTTCGCCATGTAAAAAAACACTCACGAATAACGATTTATCAACATTTGTGAGTGTTTTGTAGTTATAAAATAAACTGATTAAAATCAAATGTTACCAGTAGTTGATGTAGAATTCCGTGCTAGACCATTGAGATTCTAAGTTTTTTAGCCAGATTTCACAAAGAAAGGCCATTTATTTCCTAAAATAATGATTTAATTGAATCTACTAGTTGAGGTTGCTTTATAAGGGTGTCTCTTTTCAATAAAGTTTGAAAGCCAAATGTTAGCAGCAAATACAACCAAATAAGTGAAAAAGGATAAATACAATTTCCATCCCGTATATGTAAAAACATGAAATTTCACCGAAATCCATTCTAGAGCGATAGCTACCCCTGCCCAAAAAATAATATAAAAAAGAAGCTTTAAACCCTTGGGTTTATTATGTTGATAGAAGTTTACTACAAAGTAAGAAAGAGTAGGGTATGTTGCAAAATGCAATAATACATCAAATAATTCATGCGATTTATGATCGATCGTATAGTAAAAGTCATATGGTTTTACACTAATGGTTATATCTGCCAATAAAGCCAGAAAGACATTAAATATCCAAATAATATTGATGGTTACGGCAGATAAATGTCTACGTAATTTAAACATTACAGCCCAAGATAAAACTGTGGATATAATAATAAATATTTCATTTGCATCAAATTGCTTAGGAAGAGGTAAAATCATTTAGTCTTCACCTTGTCTCTATTAATAAGTTTTTCAAAATAAAAGAAATAAATAGCCAATAATAAAATAATTAGACTGTATCTCAAACATGAATAAAATACATTCCAATTTACCCATTCCAAATATTCAATTTGAACGAAATAGATTTCAATAGAAATAAGTGCGGTTAAGAATATGAAGAGCTGAATAAGTTTAGTGAAAATTGACTTGCTAGAAAACAACATATAAATTAACCACAAAAGTAAGGCTGGCTTAAGTGTTAACTCAGGAATTTTTTGTGTCCATAAAATTAATTCGCTTGAGGGATCTTGCTTTGTTAATTTTAAATTTAAGTTAATGATTACACCTGTATTTGTAATAAGAATATTAGATAAAAAATAATAGACCAAGACGCTAGTGACGTTCTTTTTTTTTATCAAAATATACAAGGAAATTATAGAAAAAATTGCTAATAGTAGAAAAAGCCACAATGTTTTCATGTTAGCCACCTTCTGTACTTATATGTACAGTATTTTATACATAAAGTGATTTTTTATTAGTGGATTAACAGTAATTTAATTGAGGATCATATATCAGACAGGTTAGCTGAACAGTTATCCGTTGAAATCACTAGTGTTCCCCAGTTCAAAATCCAAGGTTAGATTTCTGCTCTTACTCGATTCCTATGAATATACCCTTTATTTTTTACTAGATTATTAGCTTTATTATTTTCAGAATTTTCCGCAAAAACGTGATTTATTTAACGGTAAAGATTTTTATTTTCTCTTAATGTAAAGGGGAGTCTTTTTTTCTCATACTTGTTAAGTCATAAATTTGAATTCTAACAAGGGGGTTTGGTTTATGTATCAACAGGCATCCTGGATGATCACTTTACTTTTTTGTGTTTTTATCATTCTTATCTTTGCCACCGTATTGTTGAAGTCAGGAAAAAGAGTCGATTATGGAGAAGTTCAAAAAAAGGGGTATTTTATTCGAAGTGTCTGGTTTGTCGTTGTATTTGCAGTGATGTTGGCAGCCACTTATTTTACCCTTCAGGATCTTCCCTTCGAAAGGGCTGAGGCAGAAGAAACTCCTGTCGATGTTCAGGTAACAGCATTACAGTTCGGATTTGATGTATCTTTAGACACTTTGAAGGTTGGGGATTATGTTGCTTTTCATGTAACCAGTAAAGATGTGAATCATGGTTTCGGTTTATATGACGACCAATTGAATATTGTTGCTCAAACCCAAGCGATGCCTGAATACACAAACACTGTGTATTATAAATTCACTAAGCCCGGAACCTACACCATTCTGTGTATGGAGTATTGCGGAATGGCCCATCATCTTATGAAACGTGAGATTACCGTTACGAACTAATGGAATATTGGGGGAATTCTGATGACGAATACGTTACATGTAGCAATAGATTCTAAAACGAAAAGGGCCGTTGTTTTTCCACTGAGCTTTAGCGGTTCTATCTTACTATTAATGATGATTTTTGGCGTCGTAATGCTTCTTGGACAAGGAAAACTGATTGAACTGAATCCAGGCATGTTCTATAAAATAATGACGATTCATGGTACTGGAATGATTGGAGTTTCTGCTTTAGCTGGGTCTTGTATCATTTGGTATTTTCTTAAACAGTATGTTCCTCTTAATACAGCGGTTTTTCGTTTGAATGTTTTCTTATTTCTAGTCGGCGTGGCCATGGTGTTAGTGGGAATATTTGCTTATGACTTTGCAGGTGCCTGGACATTTCTATACCCCCTTCCTGCCCTCTCTGGAGGAATGTGGGGGAAAACAGCTGCTGCGCTATATCTTGGCGGAATGCTTGTGATCGGAACTGGATTTTTGATCCTTCTTTTAGAAGCAGCCCGCGCGATCATTAAGCAATATGGAAGCCTAGCAACAGCGCTAGGGTGGCCGCAAATACTTGGGAAAGAAAAAGGCTTCGGTCCTCCTCCTACAGTTGTAGCGAGTACAATGGTTTGCATTGTCGATATTATTGCCTTAATTACTGGCGCTGCCATCCTTTCTATGAGCTTGATAAACGTCTTTGTACCGAGTTTTACCATTGATCCGCTACTTGCGAAAAACTTAACGTATGCCTTTGGACATGTTTTTGCCAATTCGACTATTTACATGGGGGTCATCGTGGTCTATGAATTACTTCCGAGATACACGGGGCGTCCATGGAAGTCCAATAAAATCTTTTTACTCGCTTGGAATATGTCCACACTATTTACCTTGATTGTTTACCCTCACCATTTGCTCATGGACTTTGTTATGCCGAAGTGGATGATAGTCATGGGCCAAGTGCTTTCCTATATGAATGGACTGCCTGTTTTAGTGGTAACGGCATTTGGAGCATTGATGATTGTCTACCGTTCTGGGATTAAGTGGGACGTTGCCTCAAGCTTTCTATACCTCTCCATGTTTGGCTGGGTCATAGGCGTTGTCCCGGCCATTATCGATGCAACAATCGTTATTAATCATGTGATGCACAATACGAAATGGGTCCCTGGACATTTTCATATGTACATGGGCTTAGGCGCATGTGCGATGATTTTAGGATTCATGTATTATCTGACAAGAATGGAAGGCGGACGAATCGATAATAAGCTAGACTATCTAACCTTATGGCTCTATATACTTGCGTTCCTTGGATTAACGGGATCCTTCTTATTCTCTGGAAAGTCTAGTGCCCCTAGGCGCTGGGCTGAGCATTTCCCGGAATGGATTCCTGCAGATGTAGTTGCTGCATGGTTTGGAATAGGTGTAACCGTAACCTTCCTTCTGTTTCTCGTTCGATTTATAAACTATTCCAGTAATATTGGTTCGAATAAGACGAAAACAGATGATATGGGGTCTTCTACACATGTATAAGAAAAGTATTACTATGATGATTGGAATTATCATACTTGGGACGGGGGGGTTATTTTACAGCACCGATCATTTTCAAGCTTTTACTGCCGAACAAGCCCGAAGGATAGATGTATTATCCCATACACCCACCGTTCCAAATGTAACGCTTGAGGATAGTATGAGCCAAACCTTTACCTTTGCTGATTTTCGTGGAAAATACATTTTAGCTACTTATATTTACACAAGCTGCGGAGATGTATGTCCGGTAGTGGAAATGAACTTTCAACGCATTTATTCCCAGCTGCCTCAGAACATTTTAGGTGAACAACTACAGCTGTTAAGTATTAGCTTCGACACGAGAAGAGATACTCCCCATCACTTAGAACATCACCAAGAAATGTATCAAGCTGATGGCATCAATTGGAGAATGGTCCGTGTTCCCGATCAACAGGAGTTAGATTTATTATTAGAGCAATCCGGTGTCATTGTTATCCCAGTTAAGAATGAGTTTGAACATAATGCCGCCTTTTATTTAATTAATCCTGAGGGTCAATTAATTAAAATATTTGATTATGATTCTCCCAATCAAGTTGTTAATGAACTTAAACAAATCCTTTCTTTTTAAAGGAGAATCCGAATGAAAAGAATGTTTATAAGCTTGGGAATGGTTTTGGTTTTAAGTATACCGCCAATAAGACATGGTTTAGAAGAATCGATGATTGGACAAATGCTTATCCAAATTCCTTTGCTAGCTTTGGCTGGCTATATTCTTGGAATCGGACTAAGAAAGCGTATGTCCTCCCTTTTGTTCAGGTACAATCATTATGGTATTCCTGGGTTACTAATTGTTTTTTTTGCTAACATTTATTGGATCCTGCCGCGGTCGATCGATGCGGCTCTGAATAGTGCCCTTTTTGAAACGATAAAGTTTATAACTATCCCTTTATTGATTGGTTTTCCACTTGCCTTAAGCTGGAGAAGTCTTCATTTAACGGTCAAAGGGTTTGTTTGGGCGAATGTGATTTCGATGTCTTTCGTAATGGGGTGGTTTTACGCTAATTCACCGATCCGTCTCTGCAATAATTATTTAACAGAGCAGCAGTTCCAATTGGGAAATTCATTTATGCTCATTTCTGCATTTTTACTAATCTCATTTTTTTGCAAATTCTTTTTCATCGGAATAAAAAATAGCTAGTAGCCCTTATCTTTTAAACATCGCCGCTACCCTAACATTCTTTTAAATTTCTGAATCGGAGCGGTCTCTGTTAATGATCTCGGCTTACTTACAAACATAAATGGAGTGATCTGCTTGGACTATGTTAAACCTGGGAAGTTGGTGGAGGATGTTGCATTAACAGGTGCCTATAAATCGTCCCTATCTATTAAAGAGTTATTAATAAAGGGAGGGCTGGCTGGTGCATATTTAGGATTTGCAACAACCCTTGCCTTTACGGCTGCGACGGAAACAAAACTGGGAATTGTCGGTGCTTTTGTATTTCCAGTTGGATTTGTCCTTATTTTACTGTTAGGACTTGAACTGGTGACGGGAAATTTTGCAATGCTGCCACTTGCGAGGTTAAGGGGATTAATTTCTAGTAAGAACGTGTTTTATAACTTCTTTTGGGCATTTATTGGAAATCTATTGGGCAGTTTATTTTATGGAATCTTATTTTATATTACTGTAACGAAGCTTGGGCATGTGACGGAAGGAGCCATGATTGAAAAAATCATTGCCGTAGCGGAAGGAAAAACAATCGCCTATAAAAGCCTAGGCAGTGATGGAATGATCCTGTCCGTAACAAAAGCAATCTTATGTAACTGGATGGTTACCTTAGGCGCCTTTATGGCCTTTGTTTCCAACTCTGTTATCGGAAAAATCGCTGCCATGTGGCTTCCGGTATTTATATTTTTCGCGCACGGCTTTGAGCATGCCGTGGTAAATATGTTTGTTTTGCCAACCGCGATCCTCATGGGGGCAGATATCACGATTGCCGACTGGTGGGTTTGGAATCAAATCCCGGTAACCATTGGAAACTTTATCGGCGGTTTTATCTTTACCGGATTAGCCTTGCATTTGGTCAACAAAAACATGAGTATGACAGAAAACAATCCTAGCATTGTTACTAATACCCAGGTAGCTAATAAATCAGGCGCGTAGATTGATAAAGAGTATATCTTCAAATAGAGGATATACTCTTTTTTACATTTAACCACTAATATATTCTTTTATGAAAACTTCTATTCGTTACCGCCAACCTCCTTTTTCTGCCTGAACAGGCATGATTAGCCTCTATTCGTTACCGCTAACCTCTTTTTTCAACCCGAACGGGCACGATTAGCCTCTATTCGTTACCGTTAACCTCTTTTTTCATCCTGAACGGGCACGATTAGCCCCCAACTATACACTCCAAGAACCTTTTTCCTATCCCTATAAAAATTAGTTCACAAAATGTTCATAATTACCTTTTTCTCCTGAGGTAATTTTGGAAAAAATGGTAATACGGAACATGGGGATGTTTTCGTAATAAGCTACTTTTAAGGAGGGGTGAGCGTGACAATAAAGCGCTTAGCTTTGTTAACCATTTTGCTTACATATTTATTAATTGTCTTTGGGGGCTATGTGGCTTCCTCAAAGTCCGGGATGGGCTGTGGACCTGAATGGCCGTTATGTAATGGTGAAATTATTCCAGCTCTACATGGAGAAACGTTGATTGAATTCACACATCGAGTGATTGGGGCTATTCTAGGAATCGTTTCTTTTGTGCTGTTCACCAAAATTCTGCGTACTGAAGTAAATCCTTCGGTTCGTGCAGTTGGATACTGGATGCTTGTTTTGCTTATCATTCAGGTGCTTTTAGGTGCAATCGTTGTGTTAAAAGATTTGCCCACAAGTATCATAGCGAGTCACTTAATTATAGCCATGATTTTTCTAGCAAGTCTCATCTGGATCTGGCGGCGGGCAGAAGTGAAGGCGGACAATCAGACGTATCCGTCCGATCGTTCTGACCAACAAAAAAGGATAAAACGACACTTCAATATCGTCCTTGTTCTTTTACTATTGATTTTTGGATTTGGGGCATATGTGAAGCATGAATCATTGGGAATGATATGTGGTTCTTTTCGGTGTGGAAATTCATTTCTACCCATGACAGGTCCGGAAATCATACAAACCATTCATAGAGGCTTAGCATTCATTTCAGCATTGTACATCTTCTTTCTTGTATTTTGGTCTTTTAAAAAGGGCTGGGAAGGGAAACTTCAGAATCGGCTTATTTTTTCAGCTATAACGGTTCTCATTCAAGTCGTATTGGGAATCCTGACGATCATTTCGTCTATTGAACTCTCATGGGCAATGATTCACCTTGCAGCAGGCACCCTCTTGTTCGCCTTTGTAGCTGAGACACGGGTATATGTTGGCAGTGCTGCCTTCTTGAAAACGAAGCTAAGCATTATAACTAGCGATTCCATTCCTAACAAAACAGATGTTTAGAAATTATGAGTATATCTAAACCGTGGTAAACCATGGGGTAATTATGGTAAACACCGACCAAAAAAACCGGCAGAACCGTCCCCCTGGTTCCGATTATATCTTCTAGAAAGGGGTATTTTTTTGAATTTTCCACAATTAAAAATAGGCCATATGATGCCAAAGGTACCAATCATGCAAGGCGGTATGGGTGTAGGTATTTCCTTAAGCGGGCTCGCATCAGCTGTTGCAAACGCCGGTGGAATTGGAATCATTTCAGGAACTGGGATAACAATCGATGAAATGAGATTACATATAAGGAAGGCGAAAGAAGCCATGAAGGATTCCGGCTATATTGGGGTAAACGTCCTTTTTGCCATGAACGACTTTGCTGAAAAAATGAAAGCTGCCATTGAAGAAAAGGTTGATTTCATCATTTCAGGTGCTGGAATTTCAAGAGATATGTATGCTTGGGGCAGAGAAGCCGACATACCCGTCATCTCAATCGTGTCTTCAGCAAAGCTTGCTAAGTTGTCAGAACGCCTTGGTGCTTCTGCCGTTGTTGTAGAAGGCCATGAAGCCGGTGGACACCTTGGGACCGAAAGACCATTATTCGATATATTGCCGGAAGTTGTTACAGCAGTTAAGATTCCAGTTATTGCTGCTGGAGGAATCATGACCGGAGAAGATCTTGCGCGCGCCATAAGTATAGGTGCCTCCGGAGTACAGATGGGAACGAGGTTCGTGGCTAGTGAAGAGTGTGATGCACCGTTATCATTTAAAGAAAAATATATTCATTGTGGACAGGAGGATACTATTTTAGTAAAAACAACTGTTGGTCTTCAGGGGCGTGCGATTAAGAACCAATTCACTGAACTTATTGCCGATGATAAAAAGGTGAAAATTAAGAAGTGTATGGATTGCCTAAAAAATTGTTCTTATCGTTTTTGCACGCTAGATTCTTTGATTACATCTATGAATGGTGATTGCGAGAATGGTTTAGTTTTTGCAGGTGCACGAGTGCATGAAATCAAAGAAATCCTGCCAGTTAAAACAATCATCAACAACATTATGAAAGAATATAAAGCTTGTATGTAATTTTGACTAAGGTACCTGACCGTATAACTTAAACACCATTCGGTCAGGTACCTATTTATTATATAAAGACTCATCTCTTATGATAAAGTTCAACGTGATGCATCAAAATGAGGTTAACGTATGGACAGATTTAGTAGTTTGAATATTCGATCTAAAAATATATTAATAAAATATATTGACTCGCCATTTCCCTCGTGATAGATTATTTTTTAATAAATAAAATCTATGACGAGAAAGAGTAAGAAAAGAATCTGTTCAGGAAGAGAGTCGGCGTTTGGTGGAAGCCGATGGACAATCTTATCTGAAAATCATCTCCGAGATGCAAGGCTGAAATCAGTAAGCTTTGACGGATTTCCACCGTTAAGATGGAGCACGTATGTAGTACGTTGACTAAAGAGCCGAATTGTTTCTATTATGGAACTTACGGAATATGGGTGGTAACGCGAGCACAAACTCGTCCCAATTTTGGGGCGGGTTTTTTTATGCAAAAAAATTAATACTATACTTTATCAAGGGGGTTAATGGATTTGAAAAATTTAATTGTGATTATAGGTTCATTGGTGGTGGCTTTTGCCTTTAATTTCTTTCTAGTTCCTTATGGAATCTTGAGCAGCGGTATAAGCGGTATTGCTATTTTAATTGGGTTAGTCACTCCATTTGATATTGGCTTAATGAATCTGCTGCTTAATTTACCCTTACTGATCTTAGGTTACTATAAACTTGGGAAAATGATTACGCTCAATACCCTAATTTGTGTTGTATCACTCTCTGTTTTCTTATATCTGTTGCCCACAGATCCTGTTACGGACAATATATTACTCTCAACTATTTTTGGAGGGATCATTGGAGGCCTTGGTGTAGGCATCATTTTAAAGTCCTCCGGAACCTCTGGTGGTTTAGATATCATTGCGATTATTCTTTCGCGAACAAGTAATGTTAGTGTTGGTCTTCTTCTTACTGGTATGAACGGCCTCATCGTTCTAATTTCTGGAGCTGCTTTCAGTTGGAATATCGCCTTATACACGCTTTTGTCTATCTATTTAACCGGTAAGATGATTGATACTATTCACACGGATCATATTAAATTGACCATGCAGATTGTTACTTCAAAAGGTGAGTTAATACGAAAGGAATTATTGGAATCAATCTATCGAGGGATTACAATTATGGAAGGTTATGGCGGTTACTCCCAAGAGAAAAAACAGATTATCATGATGGTCGTTACACGCTACGAAACGACACAAATAAAAAAAATTGTCCGAAAACATGATGAAAATGCATTTATAAATATATTTGAGACGGTTGAAGTTGACGGTGTATTTGCTAAAAATTAGGAGGGTTACGTTATATATAAGGAGTATATCTTCCAAAGAGGATAATACTCCTTTCTCCTTTAAAAAGGGTGATGGCTGCCACGAGGCGCCTGTCACCCTTTTGTCATATATTCCACATTAAATTTCTACTTTTGTTCCTATCCCTGCTTGATTGGCTTTTTCATAGACGGCAGCAGCAACAGCTAGGTCAAAGTAGGCGATGCCGACGGATTTGAAGAATGTGATTTCATCATCTGTTACTCTCCCAGGAATTTGACCGGCTGTTAATTCTCCAATTTCACCGTGTAATTCCGAGAAGCTCCAGTTTCCGGCATTCGCCGGTATAATGAAGTCGCCAGCCTCTCCCTTTACACCTTCAATTGTATCTGCGACAATCTTTGAGCAGCGATGGAGTGTTTCCTCATCAACCTCCTGCATGTGTGGCGAATAAGATCCAACACCGTTTATATGTGTTCCTGGCTGCAACGCACTTCCGGAAAATAAAGGAGTTTCTGAGCGGGTGCTGCAGATGACAATGTCTGCCTTTGACACCGCCTCATTGACATCTTCCATGATGTGGATTTCCCCAGCATACGTTTGCGCCAAATCATTTATTTTTTCAGCAAAAGCCAGTGCTTTTGCCTTCGTCCGATTGTACAGCATAATTGACTTGATATCGCGGACTTCCAAAACAGCCTGAAGCTGTTCCTCTGCCATCGCACCACATCCAATGACCACAACTGAGGTTACATTTTTCTTCGCTAAATGTTTGGTTGCAATACCGCTGACTGCACCGGTTCTTAATCTTGTTAAATAAGTTGCATTCAAACAGGCTAAATGCTCTCCGTTATTCGTATCACTTAATAGAATAACCCCTTGAGTTGTCCGTTTCCCAACGGAAGGATTATTTGGAAAAATGGTCACTACCTTCACTGAAGACTTCCCAATTGATTCGATAGCGGACGGCATATAGAGCGCAGACGCTTTTTTCTCTGGAAAATCTAAGACTGTCCTGTGCGGATTTAGGATTTTCCCTTCTATATAATCAGCCAGGGCGGATTCCAAATCTTGAATGGCATCCTTCATCGTATAAAGTGAGCGAATTTGTTGTTCTGACAGTATAAGCATTCAATACCTACTTTCTAAAAAGAAACACATTGCAGTAAAGCATATTCTCTTTTAAATTCTAATTTATCAAATCTTTTACCCTATGAAGAAATTCTATCACTCTATTTGCATTTTCGCGACCGCTTCTAATTCCAACCCTGCATCTTTAGGCAATCGCGCAACCTCAACTGTTGTTCTCGCAAAAGAGCGCCTTTCAATGTGAAAAGCGCTCTGCTTCTATGCCGATAATTTAATACTTTTTTCCGTTTTTCTTCTATATGAATACAAAGTAAATAATAATATAAACCATAAAGGTGTCAACAATAAGGCAGGACGTGTTTCTTCAGCAACCAGCATAATGATGAGAATGGCAGCAAACAACGTTAGAACAGCATAATTAATAAATGGTGTGAATGGTGCTTTAAATTTTGATTTAGCCTGCAATTTTGGCTGTGTTTTCTTGTAACGTAAATGGCAAATGAGAATGACACCCCAAACCCAAATAAAACAAATTGCACTAATCGTTGTCACGATACCAAAAGCTTGTTCCGGAATCAGTTTGCTCAATAGAGCGCCTACTGATACGACTAGTGCAGATACCCATAAAGCATTACTTGGTACATAATTTTTATTCAGTTTTGCAAACTTGGCTGGTGCCTGGTCATTTTTGCCTAAATTAAACAGGATCCGGCTGGTTGAAAACATCCCGCTGTTACAAGCAGAAGCGGCTGAAGTTAAGACGACAAAATTTATAATTCCTGCTGCAACCGGAATTCCGACTAAACCAAACGTTTTAACAAAAGGACTTTCTGCAGCATTTAGCTCTGTCCATGGGTTCACACACAATAGGATAATCAGAGCGCCAACATAGAAGAATAGAATCCTTACAGGTATTTTATTAATTGCCGATGGGATATTTTTTTCTGGATTGGCTGTTTCCGCTGCCGATACACCCACTAATTCCACACCGACATAGGCAAAGACGACCATTTGGAAAGATAGTAAGAAACCTGAAATGCCGTTTGGAAAAAGTCCTCCATGCTGCCAAAGGTTTTGAACCGTAACTGTTCCAACATCTGTCTTGAATCCTATCACCAGCAAAATAACCCCAATGCCAATTAATACGAGAATCGTTATTACTTTTATTAAAGCAAACCAAAACTCTAATTCTCCGAAAAGCTTTACCGTTAATAGATTCAGTCCTAATAAAATGATTAAACAGATAATGGCAGGTATCCATTGTGGGATATCAAACCAATATTGTACATATAGACCAACTGCAATCACATCAGCCATAGCAACCATAATCCAACAAAACCAATACGTCCATCCGGTTACAAACGCTGCCCTAGGTCCAAGATAATCTTCGGCAATATCTGTAAAAGATTGATACCCTGCTTTAGACAACAGGAGTTCTCCTAGTGCCCTCATAACAAAAAAAACGGCGATACCCACAATTAAGTAAGCAAAGATGATGGACGGACCCGCCAGTTGAATCGCTTTACCAGATCCTAAGAATAATCCAGTGCCAATAGTGCCGCCAATTGCGATTAGTTGAACATGCCGATTTTTTAACTCTCTCTTTAATTCTTGCTGTGCCAAACCTAACTCCTCCTTAAAATCCTTTAATGTGAAACAATGAGCATTGATTTCACCCAATATCTTTATGAGTGACTGCTCTTTCTTCTTTTCCAAACGAAAAAAAAGAGATTGGATGTCCTCCAATCTCTTAGGTATAAGAATAGCAAATAATATTAGTCATGCTAAAGATAATCAGCATTACAAATAAATATTCAGTACTCTTCTGTCCTTTTGCCTGAGATTGTGAACCCTTCGGCGCCGCTTAAATTCCAGCGGTCTCTCCAGAAGCTGCTCCTGCTATAGTGTGATCCATAGCAATCATAGCCTTCTAATTATTTAGTTATTTAATAGAGTTAAAAATATCTTTAAATAATTTTTAATTTTAATAGTAGATTAATACTTTGTCAACAATCAATGTGATTGTTTTCTTGAAAATGTTTTGATAGCCATTTTCGGAGAATTATGATAATATAAATTAAATTAAAAAAGACCATGTGTAACTGGCGAAACGCGGATAACCGCGAGGGAGCACATGGTGTCGCAGCCGTTCGCCTGGGCAGAGGTAAGGGATTTATATCCCTTACCTCTTTCTGTTTATTGAAGCAAAAATTAGGAGGGAAATTATGAGCACTATCACTTTAGAAAAAGTAAAAACGATCAAAACACTCAATAATATTGCGGAAACTGGACTAAAGGTATTCAATAAGGGCAATTTTCAGATTGATAACAGCAGTGAAAATCCGGATGCAATCCTTGTTCGCAGCTTCAATATGCACGCATTAGAAATTGGCAATAATTTAAAGGCAATCGCAAGAGCTGGAGCAGGTGTGAATAATATTCCGGTAGAAAAATGTACAGAGCAAGGTATCGTTGTATTCAATACTCCTGGTGCAAATGCCAATGCCGTAAAAGAAATGGTGCTAACCTCATTAATATCTTCTTCACGAAACCTTTTTGCCGGTATTGCTTGGGCAAAGGCATTAGATGGTGAAGGTGACCAAATTCCAAAGCTAGTGGAAGCAGGAAAAAAACAGTTTGTCGGAAAAGAAATTAAAGGAAAAACGTTAGGTGTCATTGGTTTGGGAGCAATTGGTGCACTTGTAGCGAATGATGCGCTTGATTTAGATATGGATGTGATTGGATTTGACCCATTTATCTCTGTCGATACAGCTTGGAATTTGTCACGGAATGTACAGCGGGCAATCACAATTGAACAGTTGTTCTCAGAATCTGATTATATTACTGTACACGTACCGTTTACCGAGGATACAAAAGAAATGTTTAACAGTGCAACATTTAGCATAATGAAGCAGGGTGTTCATATTTTAAACTTCTCACGTGGTGAGCTTGTGAATGAAAATGATATGGCAACAGCTCTTGAAAGCGGGAAAGTTGGAAGATATATTACAGATTTCCCGAATGAAAATGTGCTTAAAATGAAAAATACTGTCCCGATTCCGCACTTAGGTGCCTCTTCATTAGAATCCGAGGAAAATTGTGCTATAATGGCAGCCCGTCAGGTGAAGGAATTTTTAGAAACTGGAAACATCAAAAACTCAGTGAATTTCCCAAATACTTCCCTACCTTATACAGGAAAGCAACGAGTAGTGGCATTTCACCACAATGTTCCAAACATGGTCGGACAGATCACGTCCGCTGTATCAAGTTACCATTTAAACATTGCGGATATGGTTAACCGAAGCCGAGGGGAATACGCGTATACTATGATTGACATTGATAATAAAGTAAATGGTGATGTTATTCCGGCATTAGAGGAAAAAATCAATCAAATTTCTGGCATGGTAACCGCTCGTATTATTTAAACATAAAATAGGAATTAAGTTTCCATAAGAAATGGAGCCAAGTTTCAAACTGGCTCCATTTCTTATGCCTCAATCAAGGTAATTATTTTAAAGTACGTTTTAGGAATTCCCTAGTACGGTCTTGTGTTGGATTATTGAAAATTTGCTCTGGACTTCCTTCCTCCGCAATAACTCCCTTATCCATAAATACAGCGCGATCTGATACTTCTCTTGCAAATTCCATTTCGTGCGTTACGATTAACATTGTCAGACCTGATTCTGCGAGTTCCTTCATGACTTTTAGAACTTCTCCTACCATTTCTGGATCAAGTGCGGATGTTGGTTCATCAAACAGCATTACATCTGGTTCCATGGAAAGTGCTCTTGCAATCGCCACGCGCTGCTTTTGGCCGCCGGATAGCTGCTTTGGCTTCGCGTTGATATATTTGTCCATTCCAACAACCTTCAAGTACTTCATCGCTACTACTTCTGCTTCCTCTTTGGAGCGTTTTAATACTTTTATTTGTCCTACCACACAGTTATTTAGAACATTATGATTATTAAATAAGTTAAATTGTTGGAACACCATGCCTAAATGCTTCCGGTAATCCGCTACATCATGCTTTTCATCTAAAATATTTTCGCCATGATAGATAATTTGTCCGCCGCTTGGTTTTTCTAATAGATTAATACAGCGAAGAAGAGTTGATTTACCAGATCCTGAGGATCCGATGATGGAGACAACTTCTCCTTTATTCACCGAAAAATTAATGTCTTTTAATACTTCATGTGTTCCAAAGGATTTGTTTAAATGTTGAATATCAATAATCTTTTCCATATTCTCTCTCCTCCTTCTCCCATTATTTTTGATTTACTTCTCCTTGTGTGTCGTTTCCAATCATCGTATAGTTGTCAGCACCATCTAATCTCTTTTCAAGGTATAGCAATATTCTTGTTACAATAAAGGTCATCACAAAATAAATCATACATGCTACGAAAAATGATTCGAAATATCTAAAGTTATTACCCGAAATCGATTTTGTAACAAAATATAATTCTGTAACGGATATAACATTCAGAACGGACGTATCTTTAATATTAATAACAAATTGATTCCCTGTTGCCGGTAGAATATTTCGAACAACCTGTGGCAATACTACATTCCACATCGTTTGGAAATGAGTCATTCCGATAGCATGAGCTGCTTCGAACTGTCCTTTATCGACCGAAACAATCCCACCACGTACAATTTCAGCCATATAGGCTCCCGTATTAATTGATACAACAATAATCGCTGCAACAAAAACATTCATATCGATACCAAATGCTAACGCAGAACCATAATAAATAACCATCGCTTGTACAATCATCGGTGTTCCACGGAAGAATTCAATATAGATTGATAGAATTGCGTTAATTACATTTAACAAAGCTTTCTTTGCCCCACGTTCAGGCATTGGGATGGTTCGGATTACCCCTGCCGCTAATCCAATAATTGCCCCAATAATTGTCCCTATAAGAGAGATCAATAGTGTTAAACCAGCGCCACGAAGGAACATAGGCCAGTTTTCTGCAATTATTTTAATGACCCACTCAAGACTCATCTTTTATCCTCCTTTACTGTATAAAACCGACTGTATGATTCAATACAGCCGGTTTCTCATGATTAATTTGCTGCTGGTTGATTCTTAATAGCATTATCCATAATACTGGTACGGTCTTCCTCTGAGATACCAGCTAAAATTTCATTGATTTTATCTGTTAAGTCGCTGCCCTTTTCAAGTCCGACTGCGATTGCTGTATCATCTGCTGATGTTTTAAATCCTTCTTCAAATTCAACCATTACATAGTTTTCATTTGCAGCTGAGGCACTAACTCCTTCTGGACGCTCAGAAACGTATCCATCAATCATTCCTGATTCAAGGGCTACTCTCATAGCTGGGAAGTTGTCCATTGCTGTTTTCTTTTCTACACCTTCAATTTGATCGATCACTGAATAGTGGAAGGTATTTAATTGAGCTGTAACTTTTGCCCCTTTGAAGTCTTGGATAGAAGTAGCACCTTCATACTTGCTGCCCTTTTTTACAACCATCACTAAATTGGATGTATAGTAGTTATCTGAAAAGTCGATTGTTTCTTTACGTTCTGCTGTTGGTGACATACCAGCGATAATTGCATCAATTTTACCTGATTGTAAAGCTGGTACAAGGCCATCCCACTCTGTTTTGACAATAACTAATTCTTTCCCTAAACCTTCAGCCACTTTTTTTGCGATTTCCACATCATACCCACCTGCATATTCTGCAGAGCCGTCTATTTTAACTCCACCATTGGAATCATCGTTTTGAGTCCAGTTAAATGGCGCATATCCCGCTTCAAGGCCGACCGTAAACGTATTATCCTCTGATGCTCCAGAATCAGAACCCTTGCTTGTCCCACATCCTGCTAATAGAACCATAGCCGAAACCAATAAAACAATAAATAATGATAACTTATTTCTCATGTTGCTCTCCCCCTGTTTTTTAATAGTTTACTATAAACAAAAAACGGCCTGAGATAAACTCAGGCCGCAATATGCATAGTTCCCTTAAGTCCACTCTTTTATCCCAAATGAGATAGCACAACTCAATAAACCGGAAAGTTTATTGAGACAGTCCTGCAGTTCTTAACTACAGACCCAGCATGTAATATTGAGAATATTACAAACTTCGGCGACATTTCCTTCTCCTTAGCATCACGGCTTCTCAAGCTCCACTAAAGACTGTTAAATATCGCGCCTCTACCTCACTGAAAAAAAGTGAGGTCTTATTAAATTATATTAATATACTACAGCATTTTGTCGAAATCCGTCAACTAGTTATTTAGGGCAATTTCTGCCAAACTATTGTTCCAAAGGATTAAAAACATTTTAATCATAGATTGAACATGATATCGATTTCTTTAACTTGGAGTACCAGCTTTACAGAAAATATCATTCTGATTGGAAAAAGCATAAAGATCAGGATACTAACGAAGAAAAAGGCGTGCAATAAATTAGCACGCCTACCTTTTTTTCAATTACTTATAAAAAACGAATAATTGAATGTTGATTTCCATAATATCTCATTGTTTCTTTTGATTATTACCTATTAATTTGAAATAGCATTTCTTCTTTTAACGTAGTATAAAACGCCGCCAGATAGAACTAATAATAATCCTGCTAGTAAAATGTTAAAGTTGTTTGTTGCTGTATTCGGAAGTTCATGATCAGCTTGAGCAGGAATCTTATTAGATTCTGGTTCGCCTTCGAATACACCATACGTACTGAAGTGATCGGTATAAGCTGAGATTTCACCATTTTTGTATTCTCCCCCGATTAGTTCCCACTTTTCTTCCTCTACATTCCAATAATAAACTTTTACATTCTTAGGATTCACAATTTGTTTTGGATCAACTTTGAATGTAAGTTTAACTTTTTCTTTGAACTCATACAATTTGCCATCAGCTTCAATGGTAAAGTCATAAACAGCTAGTGAACCATTGGCTGCCATTTTCTTCACTTTAATATCTAGGTTTTCTGCTAACGGCAGGATAGAAGCAGGAATTTGCACATCTACATTTCCATTGCTAACCTGAATTACTGCATTTGCATCTTTTAAAGCTTGAATCTGTTCTTTTGTCAGTGTTACAGTTGCATTCATTTTATTATCAACTTCAATAACAACGATTGCTTTTTCTTCAAGATTTTTTAGAGCCTCATCACTAATTGTATACTTGTTAGCTTCTTTAACTACTGGCGGTTTAACCTCATTTGATTTACTTGGATTTTCACCTGGTTTGTTACCTGGATTTTCTCCAGGTTTATTACCTGGGTTTTCGCCTGGTTTATTGCCTGGATTTTCTCCCGGTTTATTGCCTGGATTTTCTCCCGGTTTATTGCCTGGATTTTCTCCCGGTATATTACCTTGTTCATCACTTAGGTCTACAATCCGCCCTTCCACTTTTGTAGAAATAGTTTCTAAGCTTACTAGATGATCCCTGAAGTTTTCCCAATCTGAAAGACCTAAGTCTGTTACACGTCCTTCTTCATATACTTTCGCAAAGACATCATAACCATCTCCGCCTTTAGCTGTGAAAGCATTAGTGGCAACTGTGTAAGTTTCTTCGTCTTGAATTTCTACATATTTACCATTTTGATTTAAATATTTAACAGATACTACACGTTCCCCTGCTGGTTTTGTAGAATCAAATTCCACTTTACCACCGGCCACATGTAAGAAACCGCCATTTTCTCCTGGGTATTTACTGAAACTAATTTCAAATGCTTCTTTTAACTCAGCACCAGTAATATCCATGGTTGCTAATGTGTTACCAAATGGTAATACAGTGATTACTTCTCCAACTGTGATCGGACCAGCATTAATGGCAGCTCGGATTCCGCCACCGTTTTGCAATGCCATAATCACATTTTTACCTGTGAATTCTTTTGCTTTAATAAGCATACCATCGGTAATGAGGTTGCCAAGAATTGTTTCGTTTTTACGAACACTCGGTTTTGTATTATCTCCATTTGTACGTGGATTTTCTAATTCCATTGGAGTTGATACACCAATTTCTTCTTGAGCTACGGCATCAACTTGTGCTTTGTATGGTGCCAATACTTCTGCTGCTTGTGGATCAGCTTCTTGATCGCTGATTGCAACTAAGCTGCCATTGTGGTCAATTACAACACCATTTTCATCGAACGTTACATCTAGCATACCTAGGTTGCTGTTGGCATTACCAGTTTGAACAATTACAGTAGGTGTTGTATCTTTTGCCACTACAACAGGATCAGACAATTTTGTATGGCTGTGTCCACCAACAATAATGTCAATGCCTTCTACTTTTTCAGCAAGGATTAAGTCGTTATCAACGGCTGCATTATCGTCATAACCAATGTGAGTTAATGCAATAATATTGTTAACGCCTTGAGCTTCAAAAGCTTGTACTGCTTTTTCTGCTTCTGCAAGATAGTTTTCGAATGCAATGGACCCTGGGCTGGATATATCAGCTGTTTCCTCAGTTGTTAAGCCGAAGATACCCACTTTCTCTCCGTTTACTTCTTTAATGATTCCATTGTATATTTGACCATTTTGAATTTCAGCTTCGATGGAATTATTGAATATTCCATCGAATTTTGCATCCTTTGAGAAATCAACGTTTGCACTTACAAATGGGAAGTTAGCTTCCTTAATAAAATCAACCAATGCTTGATGTCCTTCTGCTGAAGAACCTAAATCAAATTCATGATTACCAAAGGTCATCGCATCAAAGCCCATTAAATTCATCATGGCCAAGTCAGCTTCACCTTGGAATTCATTGAAATACAAGGTTCCAGTGAATGCATCCCCAGCATGAAGAAGTAGTGCTTCAGGGTTTACTGCTCTAACTTCTTTTACAGCAGTTACTGTCTTCGGCATGTTGTCTAAGGCAGCATGGGTATCATTCGTATGCATAACAGTTAAGTTAAATTGACCTGCTACATCAACGATTCTGCCTTCAACTTCAGTTGGGATTCCTTCACTGCCATTGCCTGCTAACTGATCACGGAAGTTTTCCCAATCCGAAAGACCTAAGTCCGTAACTCGTCCTTCTTCGTAAGCTATAGCGAATACGTTATAGCCGTCTCCACCTTTAGCTGTAAAGGCGTTAGTTGCAACAGTGTACATCGTGTCATCTTGAACATCTACATAATCACCATTATCATCTAAATACGATACAGATACAACGCGTTCCCCTACTAGTCTAGTAGAATCAAACTCTACTTTGCCACCAGCCACATGTAAAAATCCGCCATTTTCTCCAGGATATTTACTGAGACTGATTTCAAATGCTGCTTTTAATTCTGCACCACTTACATCCATTGTTGCTAATGTATTAGCGAATGGAAGAACAGTGATTACTTCACCCACTGTAATAGGTCCTTCATTAATTGCTGCACGAATTCCACCGCCATTTTGCAATGCCATAATCACATTTTTACCAGTGAATTCTTTTGCTTTTGAAAGCATTCCATCCGTAATAAGGTTGCCAAGAATTGTTTCGTTTTTACGTACACTTGGTGCTGTATTATCACCATTTGTACGTGGGTTTTCCAATTCTACTGTTGTTGTTACACCGATTTCTTCTTTCGCTACACCATCTACTTTCGTTTTGTATGGTGCTAACAATGCTGCTGCTTCTGGATCATCAGCTTGTGCGCCAATTGCGATTAATTCCCCAGCTTGTCCAACTACAATACCCTTTCCATCAAATTCAACATCAAGCATACCTAGTTTGCTGTTTGCATTACCAGTTTGAACAATTACAGTTGGTGTTGCGTCTTTTGCAACAACTACTGGTTCAGCCAATTCTGTATGACTATGTCCACCAACTATTACGTCAATACCTTCAACTTCTTCTGCTAAAACTAAGTCATTATCAATGGCCGCATTATCGTCATACCCAATATGAGTTAAGGCAATAATTTTATTGACACCTTGTGCTTCCAACGATTGAACTGCTTTTTCTGCTTCTGCTTTATAATCTTCAAAAGTTATAGCTCCAGGGCTGGAAAGATCTTTAGTCTCTGCAGTAGTTAAACCAAAGATACCCACTTTTTCACCATTTACTTCTTTGATAATTCCATTATAAATTTGACCATTCACTGCTTCAGCTGTTAAGGAATCATTGGAAATTCCTGCAAATTTATTATCTTGAGCGAAAGCGACATTTGCACTTACAAATGGGAATTTCGCTTCCTTAATAAAATCAACTAAGCCTTGATGTCCTTCAGCCGATGAACCCAAATCAAACTCATGGTTACCGAATGTCATAGCATCATAGCCCATAAGATTCATTAGAGCCAAGTCCGCTTGTCCTTGGAATTCATTGAAATACAAGGTTCCAGTGAAAACATCCCCTGCATTTAAAAGCAATGCATCTGGTTTTTCTGCTCTGACTTCTTTTACTGCTGTTACAGTTTTAGGCATTTTGTCTAAAGCTGCATGGGTATCATTTGTATGCATTATGCTTAATGCATATTTTTTAGCTGCATTAGCTAAATCAATTTGAACTAAAACTGGATCGTGGTCTGATGCTTGTTCAGTAAAGTTCGCATTAATGTGAATCATGTCAGCTGTTGTAGCATTTAATAAGTTGTTTGAAACTAAAATATGGTCTAACGTTTGATTGTTTCCTTGGAAGAAGTAAGAGAAACGATCTTCTGCAGGTACTTGATCAACCATATTTGTTAAGTTATCACCTTTAAGTGTTTCAAGAACTGGAGTAAATTCGAAATCGTTCATATCCCCAGCTACCACAATATTTAAGTTAGGATTTTTTGCAAGTCCTTCATCAATGAAATCATTAATTGCTTGTGCTAAACCAAGGCGTTCTGCTTCTGAATTTAATTTAGGAGGCTGGTTAGATCCCCATAAGGATTGATCTCCACCTTTAGAATTCAAATGAGTACCGATCACAACTACTCGTTCACCTTGGAACTCAAATTCTGCAGCTATTGGCTTACGTGTATCAGGAAATTTAGCAGGATTAATGACTCCTGGGTTAAGCGTTAAATTACCTGTTTCACTCCAAGCATTTGCTTGTGTGCCTGTACCTTTTGTTCCTTCAACAAATGTAACCCGGTCAGGGTTATATAGGTACCCAACACGGATATTACCACCAGGTGCACCACCGTTATCATTATTTACAGGTGTTACATCTGTCCATTCGTATGCAGGCCCATTTTCAGCTTTGATTGCTGCTATTAGCCGTTCGTAGCTTTCGGTTGCATCTGCATTTCCAGAATCAGTTTGGCCGTCATTATCTTGCACTTCTACTAATGTAATAATGTCTGGTGTTTTCATATTATTTACAAATGTTTTCGCTATTTTAACTACTTTTTCATCTGGTGTGTTTGATTTGTTATTTGAGAAGTTTTCCATATTGTAAGTTGCTACAGTTAATTTATCTTCAGCTGGAGCAATATTCGTTACTTCTGGTTGTATGTTTGCTTTTGTTACTTCAGGTAATGTCTCCTTGTCTGTTAAAAGTTGGAATCCAGTACTTGAATAAGAAATGACACCAACAACATCACCCTTAAATTGATCACCTGATAAGTATTTACTATTACCAACATTATCTAAGAAGACTTTTTCAGGGTTATGATCATCAGCTGCGATATTAAGGCCGCCGTTAACATTAAATATATTATTTGTTGTGCTTTCTACTACAATCGGAACATCGCCAGAATATGATGGACCAACTACCTTCGCATTTGGGAATGAAACGCGCATAAATTCTACGGATTCCCAGAAATCAATTCCATCTTCGTTAGGATCAAATGATTTCATTTCATCATTATCAATGATTTTATTTGGAGGCAGGATGTCTTTACCAACTACTAGTGGTGTTGGTAACTCAGCTGTTCCTGTTTTTGTTAAAGCACTTGCGTTAATTTCAGTTTTTGATAGGTTAGCACCGCCGCCATATTCTTCTACAATTCCGTCAACGGTTACTTTATCGCCAACAAGCACACCATGAGATGATTTGTATACTTGAATTGCTTCTGATGTTGTTTTGTCATCGTCTTCATTATCATCTTGAATGATAAATGTTGACCCGCTAATAACATGCGTTACAACACCAGTGATACCCGTAACTGACGATCCGTTATATTTTGAAACATGTCCTTTTCCTTGAATATCACGAATTTTTACGCCTACAGTATTTAAAATAGTATAAGTGAAGCTAAATACTTCGCTCACATTATCTCCAGTTACTGCAATGGCTTTAATGGTTGTGTCTCCAGTATTTAATGCAATGGGTTCAACATATTTAGTACTTTCGATTGTTGGCACTGAACCATCAATTGTGTAATATATCTCAGGACCTTCAATACCAGATTTCAGTTCAATCTTTGTTCCTGCTGGTACTGTTCCTTCCGCTTGTTCTACAAAAACTGCTGGTTTGTTTACTAAATCATAGCTTTCAAGACCATAGGTTTTTACATGATATCCATCATTATCAATCGATCCAATTCCTTTTAAATGAACTTTGTCGCCTTCTTTATAGTGTTTAATCAGTTCATGATAATCAGAACCTGTACGATTATCATGAATTACTCGTACCTGATCACCTGTTTCCGTCTTTGCTTGGAAAATAGCCGTTCCATAGCTATCACTTTCTAGAGCTGTAATTGTAATATTTTCTAGTTTAACTAATTCACCTTGAGTAGCTTCGTTAATAGCTGTTGGTGCAATAACTTGAGCTTCTGGCAGATTGTTACCAGAAGATATAATTTCCATGTTAGTCGGTTGAAGCTCTAATTCGTTCTTATAGGTTAATAACTTTCCAGTAATTTTTACTTTATCCCCTGGTTGAACATCCTTCGGGCTGCTGTAGATGAGCATACCTGCTGTTTCATCTTGCATATAGAAGGTATCATAACCCCAAAGTCCATTCTTTGTTGTAGCAATGCCTTCAATGGTTACTGTTTGACCTGCTCCAGCTTCACGAGCTTCTGCCACTGTAATAGCTTCTAGTGGCGCTTCAGGTTCCTCTCCAGGTGCTTCACTTAATGTATGTATTCCTAGATTCGAAGTGACACCCTCGCCTAAATCAGACCATTCCTTTGTTTTATCAAAGGCATCATTAATAATTGTATCACCTGTTAAAACATTACTTTTTCTAACTAAAGATACATTTGCCAAGGAATTTTCCACTGAACCAACCTGTCCAATTGAATCAATAACACTTCCATTTTTCTTAAGTACGATTTGATCGTTACCATTAAAATTAATTATTTGTTTGCTATCATCGATTTTATCAGTTACCGCAGCAATAGCAGGATCAGCATCTGAAAGAGATATCACGTATGTATTGCCAGCAGCGAGCTTACCTTCTAATGATAAAACCTTATCCGTAGTAGTTGTTCCTGTTATAGCACTTCCACTATTATTATAGTGTTCGAGTGTATATCCACTTAGATTAATCTCTGCGCCTGTTCCATTGTATAGCTCAATCGCTTTGTTATAACTTGACCCCTCAATATATTCTGAGATTATCAAATCAGTAGCTACGCTAGTTTCAGCCTTTGCAGTAGTATTAGCTACTGGTGAAAATAAACTGATAAGTAAAGCAGGCACCGTGACCATACTTAATCTCTTCTTATGTCTTCTATTCATATTTTCCTCCTTTTTATATGTATTACTTTTAATCAAATATGCTAGCAAACTCTTACCAGTGATAATTATATAATTCTACTATTAAGCAAGTGTTAATTTTATGTAAAAAACTGGCGAATTGTCGAATATCCTGAAATGAGTTAATTTACAAATAGGTCACTAGGCTCAATGGGATCAGGTGGAACGTCTGATTCCCTTTATCATAATTTTTCGGGTTCAACGGGAATCTTTTGGCTCCTATGTAGTGGATTTAAGCAAAGGACCCTTTATGAGGACCACTCCTCCTTCTTTTAGCTATTCTCGAGCTATCATCCTTTATGTATGACCGCCAAGGTAATCTTTTATTTTCTAAACGACAAAAAAACCCACAAATGTTGATATTACAACATTTGTAGGTTTTTTTAGATACCGGTGGTCGGGGTCGAACCGACACTCCTTGCGGAACACGATTTTGAGTCGTGCGCGTCTGCCAATTCCGCCACACCGGCATAATAAAATTTTGTAAAGGTAATGCCGAGGACCGGAATCGAACCGGTACGGTAGTCACCTACCGCAGGATTTTAAGTCCTGTGCGTCTGCCAGTTCCGCCACCCCGGCGCATTGAAACACGCTATAAAAAGTAAATAAAACACTTGAAGGCGGCAACCGGATTCGAACCGGTGGTAAAGGTTTTGCAGACCTCTGCCTTACCACTTGGCTATGCCGCCATATGTTGGAGCGGAAGACGGGATTCGAACCCGCGACCCCCACCTTGGCAAGGTGGTGTTCTACCACTGAACTACTTCCGCAAATTGGCTGGGCTAGCTGGATTTGAACCAACGCATGTCGCAGTCAAAGTGCGATGCCTTACCGCTTGGCTATAGCCCAA
>NZ_JBUESO010000026.1:0-29315 GCF_055502545.1 Bacillus sp. CZDM1
GGAGGATTAGCTCAGCTGGGAGAGCATCTGCCTTACAAGCAGAGGGTCGGCGGTTCGATCCCGTCATCCTCCACCATGATTTTTTCATGAGTAGAATTTTATCATTTATATTGTCGCGGGGTGGAGCACGTTCGAATAAGCTTCTTCGAATGATCTACAGCGCACCGATTGAGCTGCTTCTTGAATAGACTTTCTGAAATCGGGGCGGTCTTTAAAACCAAGAGCATAATCAAATTTTATTATTTCTATTATCGCGGGGTGGAGCAGTCTGGTAGCTCGTCGGGCTCATAACCCGAAGGTCGCAGGTTCAAATCCTGTCCCCGCAACCAATTAATTTCAAGGTTTAAGCTGTTAAACCTCAACTATATTATTTTGGCGGTTGTGGCGAAGTGGTTAACGCACCTGATTGTGGTTCAGGCATTCGTGGGTTCGATTCCCATCAGCCGCCCCATTTTATATTTTTAATATTGGGCTATAGCCAAGCGGTAAGGCATCGCACTTTGACTGCGACATGCGTTGGTTCAAATCCAGCTAGCCCAGCCATTTTTTTTCTTTATATGCGGGTGTAGTTTAGTGGTAAAACCTCAGCCTTCCAAGCTGATGTTGTGAGTTCGATTCTCATCACCCGCTCCAATTAAGGGCCTATAGCTCAGCTGGTTAGAGCGCACGCCTGATAAGCGTGAGGTCGATGGTTCGAGTCCATTTAGGCCCATAAATAGTAAAAAGAGTGATTGCTAATACTAGTAATCGCTCTTTTTTTCGTTAATAGAAAAGTGACAATTACCTTCTTCTAGGATTTTTTAGTTTGAGTGGTTACAATAAGAATAGAGGCTACAAGTGACCGGAATCGACAAAAAATTGTGGAAGCGGTAATTAATAAAGGCTATAAGTGACCGGAATCATGAAAAAATCCCGAAGGTGGTAACGAATAGAAGCCTTGTTTTATAACTGAGTGAGAAAGGAGGTCCATGATGAGTTTTAATCAAGCAGCCATTGAAACCATGAAAAAACGACAATCAATCAGAACATTTGATACTCAAAACATAACAGATTCTCATTTGAAAATAATTAACGATTACATAAATAATCAAGACAACTTAATAGGACCATTTGGAAGTAAAGGGTGTATTAAGCTGATTCAGGTAACCAATAATGTAAGCGATAAAGGCATAAAGTTAGGAACATATGGATTTATTAAAAATCCACAAGCATATTTAGTTGGAGTAACAGAAAATAATAAATACTCACTTGTAGAGTTTGCTTACACCTTTCAAAAACTAGTTATCTTGTTAACTGAATTAGGAATCGGTACTTGCTGGATGGGTGGTACATTCAACCGAAATTCGTTTGAACAGGAAATTCAGCTTGGGAAAGAAGAATTCATCCCCTGTATAACACCAATCGGCTACCCGAATCAAAAACAACGGGTTTTTGATAAGGCACTCCGATACGTTGTAAAAGCTGATAATAAAAAGCCATGGGATAAGCTATTTTTTGATTCAACTTTCGATATTCCATTGGATAAACAAAAAGCGGGATTACTTGAAGTACCAATCGAGATGGTTAGGCTTGGACCATCTGCATCAAATAAACAGCCATGGAGACTTGTATTAACTCCTAATCGAAAGGTTTGTCATTTTTACATTGAGCATACACCGAATTATAGTTCAAAATTAGGATATGATATGCAGCTTTTGGATTTGGGAATTGCCATGAGTCAATTTGAATTAGCCTGTAAGGAATTAGATATTGAAGGACGATGGAGAGTTGAAAAACCAGACTTGCCTCTTCCAAATGAGCAAACGGAGTATATTGCCAGCTGGGAAACTCTTTTAAATTAGGCTCTGTTAAAGTTGAATGTTGATTTTACTGTGTTTGGAAAATAAGCGGAGAATTTCCGCTTAAATTGGGAAATACCAAATTAAACCTTCATAATAAGCGGAGTTTTTCCGCTTATGGTATCCAAATCATTGGATTTTGTCTTATTTAAAGCAGTTAACCGGAATATTTCCGCTTATATCGGCTTCATAAGGTTCCTTTATATACATTAGGCGGAAATTCTCCGCCTATGAATAATCAACCCTACCCAAAAATCAACAATGAATCATAACACAGCTTTAAATTAAGAAATGGAGTAAGTAGAAATGCCTGTTATCGAGCATAAACAGTTAATAAAGGCGCCAATTGAGGTTTGTTTTAATCTAGCCAGAGATGTCAATGTTCATACTCAAACTACCTTGAAAACAAAGGAAAGGGCTGTTGGGGGTGTAACAAAGGGGCTGTTAGAGGAAGGGGACAGTGTTACTTGGGAAGCTGTTCACTTTGGTATCAAACAAAGGTTGACTGCTAAAGTGATATTTATGGAAAAACCTCATAGTTTTGTTGATGTAATGGTGAAGGGGGCGTTTCGTTCCTTCATTCATATTCACCAGTTCGATGAGGAATCAGAGGGAACAACAATGATTGATCATTTTCAATATAAGTCACCTTTTGGCTTTTTAGGTGTAATTGCTGATAAATTGTTCTTGGAGAAGTATATGAGAAGATTTATCGCTTCGCGTGCATTAGAATTAAAAAGAATAGCTGAAAAAAATCAATAAAAAAACTAATCAAACGTTTGATTAAAACGGGAGATAAACTAATTAAACGTTTGATTAAATGATTTGCGGGCTTGGTATAAAAGGATTTTCTGTAGTTTTAAAGCTACTAATCAAACGTTTAATTAAATACCTGATATCTAGATATTCGACTGTTCCACTGTTCTTTTCTCCATATCCATAGCTGATACAATATATGCAAACCCATTCATCAAAAAGTAAATAACATTGGATTGTGCCCGTTCCGTTTCTCCTAAATAAGTATTTAAGATAATAACGACTGAGAATAAAACTACAAAGAATAGAGCGATTCTATTAAAGACTTCCATTCAAACAACTCCTTTTTTAGGATACTTATTTTATCATATTTATTTAGTGTTAAACTTATGCAGGACATGTGGCATTTGGAAAATAAGTTTAAAACACCTGAATATTTGAATCATCTATTTTAGGCTGGAAAAATGGTAACTCTCAATGGCCTCTCTAAGCCTCCTGACCCCTTCTTCAATCTTCTCTAGAGGCAGGCTCCCGTATCCGAGCACCATTTTATTACCATGTATATTCTTAACTAGTGAGTAATGATCAACCGAATATACCTGCACCCCGTAATGTTGAATCCATTCGATTAAGGATTGATGAATGCTGACCCGAGGGATTTCTACAACTAAATGCATCCCGGCTGCATGTCCTAAAATGACACAGTCCGGAAATTGCTTCTTTAAACTTTTTACCAGTGCCTCACGTCTTTGTTTATAGATTCGTTTCATTTTACGAATATGGCGATCAAAATGACCTTCTATCATAAATTTGGTTAGGATTAATTGCTCGAGAGAAGAATGATGCCGGTCGGTGTACCACTTCATCTTTTTAAAAGGCTCAATGAGTTCCTGCGGTAAAACAACATAACCGATTCGTAAGCCTGGGGATAGAATTTTACTAAAGGTTCCAACATAGATCACTTTACCCGGATCAAGTCCCTGAACCGAATGGACAGGCGTACCTTCATAGGTAAACTCACTATCATAATCATCCTCGACAATATAGCAGTTATGCTCCCGTGCATATTCAATTAACTGAATCCGCCTTTGAATCGTTAAGGTAACACCCATCGGAAACTGATGAGAGGGTAGAACGAAAATGAAGGCAGGCGGGTTCTCCTGTGATAGCCTATCAGGATTTATCCCCTTTTCATCTACGGGAATTGGACAGAGACTGGCTCCAGCGTGTGAAAAAATCGTTCGCATTTCGTCTGTCACTGGATCCTCAACGGCAACGAATTTATTATTTTTAATTAAAAGCTCTGTAATTAAAGACAGGGCTTGTGTTGCCCCCGATGTAATCATCACTTGATGTGGCTCACTAACGACTCCTCTAGTCCTATAAATATAACGTGAAATTTCTTCCCGTAAAGCAGGCAGCCCTTCAGCTGACTGATATCCGAAAATCGTATCGGGGGAGTCATAACATATATCCTTTGCAAGCCGTCCCCAAATCTTCCGGGGAAAATGATCCATCGCTGGAGTTGCTGCCTTAAAATCAATCATATCTTGATGGTCCATCGTAAACAGTTCGCTTTGTTTTACTTGTAAATGGGGCTTATTTTTTAAAAAAAGTGATCCTGGAGCCACAAAACTGCCTGACTTTGGGCGGACGATTAAATAGCCCTCCGCCCCCAATTGATCATAGACCTCTAAAACAATATTTCTAGATATTCCAAGTGAGTTGGCCAGCTCCCGTGTAGAAGGAAGCTTCTCGTCCGTTTTCAAATCACCATCTAAAATGTATTGCCTCAGCTGTTCATATACCTGCTGTGTTAAGGTTTTGCTATTCGTACGATCCACTTGAAACCACATGGCTGCACCTCCGACTTATTTCAAAACTGGTACTATAAAGATTCCTTGTTTTTGGCTCTGTATAGTACCAGTATAACATGCTATCTTTGAAGTAATGATTAGGAGGCGATTTTTGTGAAAACAATCGGATTAATCGGCGGATTAAGCTGGGAATCAACAACTGTTTATTACCATTATATTAATCGATATATTCAAGAGCAGTTAGGCGGCATTCATTCGGCCAAATGCTTAATCTATTCCTTCAACTTCGAAGAAATTGCAAAGCTGCAAAGAGAGGGCGAATGGGAATTGGCCACAAATAAGATGATAGAAGCGGCAAAGGTATTAGAAAATGGCGGGGCTGATCTCATTGCCATTTGTACAAATACGATGCACCTGATGGCAGGCGAAGTACAGGAGGCTGTAAATGTGCCGCTTATTCATATCGTCGATTGTGTGGTTGAGGAAATTAAAAAGAAGAATTTATCAAAGGTAGGATTATTAGGGACCAGATTTACAATGGAACAGCCGTTTTATAAAGAACTATTGATTAACAATAATATCGAGGTTCTTATCCCAGAAGAAGAAGACAGAAAAGTCGTACATGATGTCATTTTTGGGGAGCTATGTAAAGGAATCAATGAACCAGCATCGAAAGAAGCTTATTTGAATATCATCAACAAATTAGTAGAACGCGGGGCAGAGGGCGTCATACTCGGATGTACCGAAATACCTTTATTGATTCAGCAAAATGATACATCCATTCCCTTATTTGACACGACATTCATCCATGCTAATAAAGTGGCTCAAAAAGCACTGAATGAGTAAGGGTTAGGGAGAAGCGGAACTGTTTGGGCATGCTCCCGAGAACAATAAAGAAACTCGCCAATTTTTGTGTGGCGAGTTTTACTTTTTATATGACAATAAAGAAGTCAAAACAACTGTCTCACGCGGCCGTTTGGTCCTATACCATTGCTGGCAAAATAAGAATATTAGCAAGACCTCCACGATGTCCCCGCCATAATACATAACCATTCCCCCTGCTTCTGCCTGTTCAATAGGTACGCCAGCCGGCGGATGGGCATAAATATATTTTGATAGAATTCCGTGAGCAGCAAAGGATAGAATGAGAATGATCGTCCGGAAAGTATAGCTATACCGATGGGGTGCAGGATCATGGTAGATAATGGAAATCGTATAAAGATATCCTGCTGAAAAAACGTGTAAATGAACCATCGCATGTAAAAATGCATTTTGCTGCATCATTGAGTACAGCTCTGTAGTATAGAGAACCCATAGCCCGCCAATATTGAGAAGGGCGGTGACTACAGGATTACTATAAATACTTACTGGCCAGCTCTTCAATATTTGGGCAAGATTTCTAGCACAAGTCACACTAAGTGATCTTAAAAGAAGAGTCATAGGAGCAGCCAAGGCTATAAGAAGTGGGGCAAGCATTCCAAGGAATAAATGACCAACCATATGCGCCATGAAGTTTTCATGAGCGAGATTAGCAATGGGACCCATTAGAGCAACCGATGCTGAAAGAACTCCGAAAATCCAATATAAGTATCGAAAGAAAGGCCAACGTTTATGCCGGCGGTTTGAGACTAATGCAAGTAGAATATAAATCAAAACTGCCAGGACAAAAGGGAGAGCCAGGAGAAGTTCGAAAGATGACCCACTGGCGTGATGGACATGGTTATTTTCCATTTATGCAGACCCTGCTATCACTTTCGATTCCCGTCCTGTTCGATAAATAAGGATTAAACCAGCAATCATCATTAAGGCAGCAATGATATTCCATACCCAGTCATATGGGGCAATCTCCACATTATACCGAATCTGATGGATTCGCATTAATTTGTGTTGGATGGTTCCATCGTATAATTGAAACGCACCCCCTCCAAATAGAAAACCTCCAAACCATCTTTTTCGCCACCAGGCATCTCTTCGCCGTAGATCCGAGACAAGAAATGCCCCCGCAATTGTTGAGAACCAACTAAAGGCATGAAAGAGTCCATCCGAAACGAGACCGATATCAGGTGTAGACTTGTCATAGAAATGGTGCCAATGTAAAATCTGGTGGAAAACTGCCTCATCAATAAAAGCAACAAAACCAAGGCCTAATAAACAGCCCGATAATAGATTACGTCCTAAATAATTCAATCGTGCGTCATGACTCGTTGTCATTGAATTCTCTCCCTATTCCACTTTTTTCCTATCCAATAGTGTTTCCTGTCTGAAGTAAATCCAAACAGTAATAGGGAAGCAAATGGGAAATGTATAAGTATATTTAGGATAAAGCTTTGTTAAATTTCATTGTTGATTATTAGTATAATGTGGTCGATGAAAGACAAATCAGAAGAGTTCCCAACGAGATTGGTTCTTCATAAGCATGATGAAAGACAAATCAGGAGAGCTCCCAAAGACATTAGTCCTTCATAAGCGTGATGAAAGACAAATCAGAAGAGTTCCCAATGAGATTAGTCCTTTATAAGCATGATGAAAGACAAATTAGGAGAGTTCCCAATAAGATTAGTCCCTCATAATGGTGTCCGTAAGAAAAATCAACCTTTAACAGAGCTTAAGAAAAAAAGAGAGCCTGCCCCACTAAAAAGGGACAGGCAAATTTGTTTTTACATTAAACCAAAGTTTTAGCAGGCAGGACCTTCTGGAGTACACTCTTTTCTTCATCATTTAATGGAACCATTGGCAGACGGACTCCTCCAACTTGAACACCTTGAATATTTAGTGCAGCTTTTACTGGTGTTGGATTTGGTGCCGCAAATAATGCTTTCATGATAGGAAGAAGTCTCTGATGTGAAATCGCAGCCTCCTGAACGCGTCCATTTTTGAATTGGTTGATCATTTCCTGCATTTCATTCCCAATAATATGCGAGGCAACAGATACAACTCCAGCACCGCCTATGGATAGAACAGGTATAGTTAATCCATCATCACCGCTGTACAAGGTAAAATCATCTGAAGTCCGGCTAATCATTTCCGCCATGGCATCTAGATTTCCGCTGGCTTCTTTTATCGCAACGATATTACTAATTTCTGAGAGTCGGACAACGGTCTCTACAGACATGTTTACGACACTGCGACCAGGGATATTATAAAGCATTACCGGTAGGGAAGTGGTTTCGGCAATCGCTTTAAAGTGCTGAAACAGTCCTTCTTGTGAAGGCTTATTATAATATGGTGTAACGAGCATAATTCCATCCACGCCAGCCTCTTCAGCCAGTTTTGTTAAACTGATAGAAGCTCTAGTATTATTGGAGCCAGTTCCAGCAATGACAGGCACTCTGCCGGCTGAAACCTCGACAACGAATTTAAATAAAGCTATTTTTTCTTCTGTTGTTAATGTCGGGGATTCTCCCGTGGTTCCGGCAACCACTAATCCATCTGTACCATTCTCAATTAAGTAATTTACTAGTGTTCGAGCTGCGTTAAAATCAACCTCACCATGCTGATCAAATGGCGTTACCATCGCTGTTAACACTTGGCCAAAATTCATCATATTCACCCTTTTTATCATTTTTTTTTGAAAAATTAGAGGTGGCTTTAGGTCAGTCAAAAGTTAACGCAAAAAAGCAGCAGCGAAGGCTCGCTACTGCAGTAGAAACATAATAAAAAAAACGTTCCTTTGCGTAAGATAGCCCTCCATATAGTCTCCTATATGACAGTTCTGTATTTCTTCAATAGCAGAACCAGCGGTCTAGAAAAATGAGATTCCATCCGCTTCGGCAAATTCCCCTTTCCACAATCGTCTTAGGACCTCATCATCCTCAAACTGCGTACTATTGGTCATTGCGCCTCTATCCTCACTTCAAAAGGTAATGAAGTAAGAAAATATTTAATTATAAATAAATATAACAGACAATTCAATACTGTTCAAGAGGTTTGTTTTTTTTTTAATAGGCTATGTTAAACTAGGCTGTTGATTTACGCTCCAGGCGCTATGCTTTCCACGTATAGTCACGGTGACAGGCACCGCCCGTGGACACTGTCCACCTCAGGCGGACAGTTATTTTAACTTTTTAATGAAGACTACTTTTAGGTAGTCGGATTCTGGATAATGTTTGTTGGTTCTGAAGTCTTCAGGGAGTGAAAATTCTTCCATAAGTTTATAGCGTTTATTGGATTCCTTAAAGGCGGTATCGATGAATCCTTTAAATTTGTCCATATTAAAGGAGCTGGCATTGGTTGACGCGAGGATTATTCCGTTATCCTCGGTGATCGAAATGGCTTCTTTTAATAGGTTTTTATAATCCTTTTCGGCGCTGAAGACAAACTTCTTTGATCTTGCAAAGCTTGGAGGATCAAGGATCACGACATCAAACAGCAGCTCCTTTTTCACTGCATATTTGAAGTATTTGAATACATCCTCGACGATGATATCTTGAGTTTCCGCATCAATTCCATTCACTTTAAATTGCTCAATCGTTTTACTTTTGCTTCGATTCGCGAGGTCAACACTGGTCGTTTTTGCCGCACCGCCTAAAGCGGCATACACTGAAAACACGCCGGTGTAGGAGAACGTATTTAATACCCGTTTTCCTTTTGAATAGACATCTCGTAATTTTTTTCTAACCTCGATTTGATCTAAGAAAACACCGACCATGGCACTTTCATTCAAATAAACCGCTATATTGACGCCATTTTCTTTCACGATGAAGGGGAATTCTCCTCGTTCGCCAGCGACGAAGTCATCTTCTTCAATGTACTTACCACTTTCATCAAACCGCTTTTTCTGATAAATGGCTTTATACTCCACCAAATTCTTCAATGAATCTATGATAAACTCCCGAAAGTGATAGATGCCTTTACTGTACCAGGTAATGACGTAATACCCATCGAAGTAATCAATCGTTAAACCGCCAATTCCATCGCCTTCGCCGTTAAATACTCGAAATGCCGTTGTTTCAGAGCTCTGAAAAAAATGCTCTCTTCTATCAAAGGCAGCCTTTAGGGTCTTTTCAAAAAAACGATGATCAAATTGTTCCTTCTCAATGTTGCTGAGCACCCAGCCGAGACCTTTATTTTGTTTCCCATAATAGCCTTTGGCAATAAAGTGGTTCTGTTCATCAACAAGGTTTATGGTGCAGCCTTCTTGATCTAAAGCAGTAGGATTTATAATAGTGTCTTTTGTAATGAGAGGGTAGCCCTTTTTATATTTAGTAACGAACTTTGATTTCACCTTTAACCTGACTTCTATTTTCATGTTTTCATCCTATCTCTTGTATTTATCATTATTAGCATTGTAAACAAACTTTTATAAAATCAATCACAATTAATCAATCATAACACTCTTTACTATGAGTAGCGCGTATTTCAAGATAGAGGAACACGAAAAAAAGATCCAGCGGCATCTGGATCTTGGAATGCAATTCTACTTATTGGGTATCCACTGTTAAAGATGATTCGTCAGGTCTCTTACCATTTTGTAAGTCAGCAAGTGTTAATCCAAAATTCATTTGTAAATGGGGATAATCTTTAAATTGTGGCCAGTCACCTCCCCATTCAAAACCAAGAGCTTTTGCTATTTCCACGACCTCGTCCCAATCTGACTTTCCATTCTGATTTCCGTCGTATTGCATATCCCAAATGACATTTTCTGAAGGGGTTTTTATGGCAAAGTCGATGGCAAGCCCAAAATTATGAAAGGATTCTCCGCCCCTAGCATGCGTTACGATATTTCCTTCCGCTGTCCGGCCTTGTTCAAATAGTCGATCCTGATCCTCCGCACTGCGAAAGTCATCCGTAATTAAGACCACAATCCCTTTTGCGGCAGATTGCTGGATTAATTGATTGCTCCGTTCCTTCACGATGGGATGGAGTTCAGTCGGTAAATCTGCAGAGTCCATCGTTAATCTATTAAGCAAGTTAAAACCTAAAGGATTTTTCATAATGAAATAAAGGATAAAAACAATAAATAATGTGAGAAATAGTTTCCCTCGCCCGTTAAGTTTCAAAATCGCATTTCCTTTCTTACCTAAAAATCTTTTCAACATCTAAGACGATAAAAATGGACCCATTGTTTCAATTATTTGATTTCCATATATTTCAATCATACATAAAAAAAGACCCAGGTAAACTGGATCTTTACAAAGTTATTATTCAATCTAAGCTTCTACTGAGGCAACTTTAACGGTCCAGTTAAATGGATCTTCTTTTTTCCCAAGTTGAATTCCTATCATTTCATTATAAATATCCTGAGATAGCTGACCGATATTATTGTTATTGATAATGATAGATTGATCATTCCAAGTCAGTTCACCAACAGGCGAAATAACTGCAGCTGTTCCTGCTCCAAATACTTCCTCAAGTTCACCGCGCTTATGTGCAGCAAATACCTCTTCAATGGAAATTTTCTCTTCGCGCACTGGAACATTCCAATATTTTAACAATTGAATCACTGAATCACGCGTAACACCCGGTAAAATGCTTCCATTTAATCTCGGAGTTACCACTTCACCATTGATTTTGAAGAAGATGTTCATACTGCCGACTTCTTCCACATATTTATTCTCTTTCGCATCGAGCCAAAGAATTTGGGCATAGCCGCCTGCATCTGCCTTTTCTTGCGCTTTCAAGCTGGCTGCATAGTTGCCTGCTGTTTTAACATGGCCAACGCCTCCAATGACCGCACGGACGAATTGCTCCTCCACGTATATTTTAACGGGACTCAATTGGCTGCCATAATAAGCACCAGAAGGGGAGAGAATGACTAATAATTTATATTGCTTCGCTGGACGGACACCGAGATACGCCTCCGTTGAAAAAATAAACGGACGAATATAAAGCGAAGTTCCTTCACCACTAGGAACCCAATCCTTTTCGGTAATAATTAATTGTTTAATTCCTTCTAATAAGAAGTCCTCATCAATTTGGGGAATGCACAGCCTATCGCAAGAATCATTGAAACGCTTCATATTCTTCTCCGGACGGAATAATTGGATGGACCCATCCTTAGTCTTATATGCTTTCATACCTTCAAAGATTGCTTGTCCATAGTGAAAAACCATTGCTGAAGGATCCAGCGTTACCGGCTCGTATGGAGTAATTCTCGGATCAAACCAGCCTAAGTCACTATGATAGTCCATGGCAAACATGTAATCACTGAAATACTTGCCGAAACCAAGTGAAGCGGGATCTGGCTTTGGTTTTAATTGTTCTCTTGGAATAAATGAAATCTCCTGTTTCATGCTCACACCTCATTCTTATTTATAAGTTCAGTTTTTAAACTCTATATTACTTTAAAAATTATCTTTTTGGAATAGTAAAAATTCTTTTCTATACTATACCACTATTTTAATTAAATCAGGGTAATTTTGATTCAGATTTGTCAAAGTGGTGACATTTATGTTTGTCAGACCGAAAAAACTTTGTCATATATGACAAATATAACTGGTGAAAAAGTCCTCATTTTTGTAATCTTAACCTCATTACAATACTACTATTTCACTTCCATTATACAGATTAAGTGAATTTTAAGAAGGTAGAGGATAATATGAATAAGCCTAAAATTGCATGGATTACGGATACGACTTCTTCTCTTAGTAAAGAGTTTATTCAGCAGCATAACATACATGTTATTCCCCTGCATGTTGTCATTAATGATAAGTTTTATAAAGAAACAATCGATATTACTGAAGAAGATTTTTATGATCGAATGAAAAATGAGGAAGGAAAATTCCAATCCTCACAGCCAAATATCGGGGACATCGTTGAACTTTATGAAAAGTTAAAAGAAGAATATGACTTTGGAATAGCCATACATGCATCGAGTACATTAACCGGCACCTATCAAACCTCTGTGATGGCAGCGGAAATGGCTGGATTCAAATTATTTGCGATTGATTCCCATACGGGTTCATATCCTTTATCGTTCCTTGTGAAAAGAGGGGTAGAACTAGTTGAAAAGGGGCTCGACATTGACGAGGTTGTTTCACAATTAAATTCTTTACGTGAGAACACTCGATTATTCTTGGTCCCATCAAACCTCGACCAGCTTCACAAAAGCGGCAGAGTGTCTGGAAGCCAAAAAATATTAGCTTCGCTCTTTAATATTAAACCGATATTATCGATTGAGGATGGAGCCGCCAAGATTAAAGACAAAGTCCGAACGGAAAAGAAGGCTATTGCTTGGCTGGTAAATAATTTAAAGGAAGACCTTCTTTCAAAAACAGTTCAGAAAGTGGCGATTGTCCATGCGAATGACCGTGAAAGGGCTGCAAGTCTTGAACAATTAGTAAATGAAACATTTCCAGATATAGAAACAGAGAAATTAATGCTCATCACCGTTGCCGGTGTGCATACGGGTGTTGGGACACTTGGGCTATCATGGGTGAATGAATAATTACAAAATAAGCAGTCAAAGGCCGTTTGAATGAATCAAACGGCCTTTTTAGAATTTCTTCAATTAGGATATAAAAACTATTCATCTTCTGTATATGCTTCGGTTGTCGTGTCTCTGCAAGCCCAGCACTCGCAACGATTCCTCTCCATAATACATAATTCCTCTCCACAAGAAATGCAGATATCCATAAGAAGAAACTCCCCTTTCCAGTGAAAATGTATATTTATACTATTTTTATTCAATGAAGATGATAAATATGTCACCTTATGTTCGACAAATCCATTAGGTAGATGGAGGCGTTTCATTTAGTGAAAATGTAGAAATTTATTCATTAGAAATGATCAAAAACATTGTGATATACTAGACATCATTCAATATTGGCTGCAACACAGGAGGATTACCTAGAATGACAAGAGAAGGGACTTTTATTGGTGTCGATGGAGCAGAGTTATTTTTTCGAATAATTGAACCATTAACGGCTCCAAAAGCAACAGTTATTGTCGTCCATGGACACGGCGACCATAGCGGCGGCCTGCACAACATAAGTTTTGGCTTGGTTCAAGAAGGATATATCGTTTACACATTTGATTTGCGCGGTCATGGAAAAAGCTCAGGAAAAAGAGGGTTTATAAACAGTTGGGATGAATATCGAGGCGACTTACACAAGTTTCGAAAGTTAGTTTCGAAAAAGCAGCCCGGACTGCCTTTGTATATGATCGGACATAGTATGGGCGGGGTCATTGCCCTTGATTATGCTATAGATTATAGTTCTGGAATCTCAGGGGTCATTGCAATTGCACCTGCCATCTCTTATGAAGTGACCAGGTTTGAGCGGTTAGGTATAACCTTAATGAGTAAATGGAAGCCTGACCTCAGCATCAATGTGTCTAGACAATTAATGGCGAAAAATTCAGCGATGGCTGCTAAATATTATTCTGACTCTTTACGTCACAATACCATTACTCCTGGTTTAGGACGCGGGCTGATCCAAGGAATAACAAGGGTATTAGATCAGGCACCTTTGATAACGATGCCGTTTTTGTTACAATACGGACTTCGTGATAAAATTACACCGTCAGCAAAGCTTGGTTCCTTTTTTAAGCAAGTTTCATCCAAGGATAAACAGCTATTTGAATACCCTGCAGCAAAGCATCGACCTTTTGATGGGGCAGGCAAAGAGCAGTTTCTAATAGATATGATTACATGGCTGGACCAACAAGTGGAGAAAACTCAAACTGATAAAGTTCAGGCAGTTTAACTATCACAAAAACGGTATCTTCAGACACAAGAAGGCAAAATTCCATCAGTCCTGTCCGAAGCCGAGGCATCTTTGGACAAAAGAAGGCAAGATTTAGTCAGTCCTGTCCAAAGCCGAGGCATCTTCGGACAAAAGAAGGCAAAATTCCATTAGTCCTGTCCGAAGCTGAGGCATCTTCGGACAGCAGAAGGCAAAATTCCATTAGTTCTGTCTGAAGCTGAGCCCTCTTCGGACAGGAGAAGGCAAAATTCCATCAGTACTGGCCGAAGTCAGAGCCTTCTTATAAATAAATTTTCCAACACGCTCTAACTAAATCTACCTAATAAACTTTGTCCCCATTAAAAATAGAATTCTTCACAATGACATAATCTACAAAACGGATGGCTTCCAGTTTGTTTCCGCCGGCATAAGAAATAGAAGATTGTAAATCCTGCTCCATTTCAATGAGAGTATCCATCAAAGCACCTTTATGTTCCACTAACATTTTCTTGCCCTCTACATTTTTCCGTTCCCCTTTTTGATATTCCGAGGCTGAGCCGAAGTATTCTTTATAGAGCTTCCCATCTCTTTCAATCGTTTCCCCAGGCGATTCTTCATGTCCAGCAAATAAGGAACCAATCATCACCAGACAAGCTCCAAATCGGATCGATTTCGCAATATCCCCATGGGTACGAATCCCGCCGTCCGCAATGATTGGCTTACTTGCTGCCTTTGCACACCAGCGAAGAGCTGCTAACTGCCAGCCGCCAGTTCCAAATCCAGTCTTAATCTTCGTGATACATACTTTTCCTGGTCCAATCCCAACCTTTGTCGCGTCAGCACCAGCTCGCTCTAATTCTCGAACAGCCTCTGGAGTTCCAACATTTCCAGCAATCACAAAACTTTGTGGCAAGATTTGTTTAATATGCTGAATCATTTTAATCACGGCATTAGAGTGACCGTGTGCGATATCAATCGTAATGTATTCCGGGGCAATCTGCTCGTCTGCTACTTGTTCAATGAATCGATATTCTTCCTCTTTGACACCAACACTAATAGAGGCAAATAACCCACGTGATTTCATATCTTTAATAAAATTTAGCCGCCTCTCGGGTTCAAAGCGATGCATGATATAAAAATAACCATTTTCCGCTAAGTAGACAGCAATCTGTTCATCAATAATGGTCTGCATATTGGCAGGCACGACAGGCAGCTTAAATGTTCTGCCGCCAAAAGACACGGTAGTATCACACTCAGTACGACTATTTACTACACTTTTTGCGGGAATCAATTGAATATCTTCATAATCAAATACACTATCCATAGGAAGCCTCCTCATACAAAATCATCAATGGTTTAGTGTGTTTGTAATGGTATCTTTTTATTCTTTTTTTTATGATTCCTCCAAATCTCTACATAAAAAAAGGGGATAAAGGTAATTGTAAGCATGAACTCATTTTAGGAGGAATCATATGAACAAATTTAAGATTCTATTCACCTGCTTATGTATCTCTATATTCGTTGCTGGATGTAATATGAAGGAAGAAGGAAGAGGAGCAGATGAGCACGGTGAAATTACTAACCGCAATGCGGGTGCTTTAAATGTAGGAAATAGTTTGGGTAATCCCAATTTAAACTTAGATTATATGAATAACACTTCCAACCCTGTTAATAAAACAGGTTTACGGGTTGTAGATGAAGCAGAAGAGAATGTGCAGAACTTACATGAGGTTAAAAGTGCGAATATCATTGCTGCAGACCGTAATGCTTATGTAGCAGTTGTTATGGATGATGACTTTCATGGCGAGCTCAATTCTTACATCGAAGATCAAATTGCACAGCAGGTAAGGGATGCAGACACATCTATTCATAATGTATATATTTCAAGCAATCGTGACTACGTCAGACAAATGGGCCACTATAGGGATCAAATACAAAATGGAAGAAAAACAGAAGGAATGAATGGTGGATTTAATCAAATGGTGCGAAGCGTCTTTACTAATCATGAGAGTGTTAACAATGACTAACCGGACACTTTGAATAGTAGATACTCCAAAAAGGGTTCCGTTTTTAGGGTGCTTTCTTATAAATGACAGAAGAAAAGACGTATGAATTCATACGTCTTTTCTTTTTGTTTATCAGGGTATGCCAATCGGAAAACCTCCCCTTCCCGAAACAGGTTCCATTTTGCATTTAACCGCATAATCTCCGCTTTATTTTACTTCTGCTGGTTACGCAATTCCATCTCATTTCTCTGGACCTTGTGCCAAAGATTTTCTGTCAATTGCTTCAGGCTGTTTTTCAAACCAACCATGTTTAACCATAATATTGAAAGAAAATGCACCAGCCTCCATAGCATGGGTAAATACCTTAGCATAGTTCACTATTATATCTGATCTGAAGCTGGAACCTATAGATGCACCATAATATGTTAGAGCCGCATTTACTAAAAAACCAGCGTGAAACATAATCAATTTGTCAGAAAAAGGACTTACAGTAGAATCAGTAATTTCATTATCCCATTTCTCAGGGATTGGTAAATGATCCTGTTGTAAGATAGCGTCAAAGCTCGTAGCATCTTTCCCAGCTAATTTAACGTTTTTTAACATAAAATTACGAACGTCTTCCTGTACCGCCACTTGACTAAAAGCCAAACTTAACGAACTGACAAATCCAGTTTTCGTTGAATTAAAGAAAAGGGTGCTGATTTCCGAGCTATTTAATGGCCTTTTGTCACCAACTAAATTTTCAATAAATCCTGGTGAATCCATAAACTGTGGCATATCAGGTGGAGGAATGGATGGGACACTTGTAAATTTTGGCTGATTTTTAGCCAATTCTACTATTTTTTGGAACAATTCTTTAGAGGATGCCGTACATTCAAAAAAGTAATCTTGAAGGTCTTGTCGCTCCAAGTTAGTAATAGCTAAGCTATAGGCGGTTATCCCATGTATGGTCATAATATAGGAGTAAAATAGTAAAAATTGGTCCGAAAAGAGACGTGGGGCAATGACATTCACGTCATTCTCTGTAAATCCAATTGGGACTTGGAAATCAGCACTTTTTAAGAATTTAGTGATTTTCAAAACATGGCTTTCAGCTAACTGTAATGCGGACTCTAATATGGGTTTTATTTCTTTGTTTTCAACAATGTTAAGAAAATATTTGTAAACACATATTGCCATACTATCTCCTAAATACTGAAGCCAAAGAGCGGATACTTCAGCAGCAGTTAATGTGCTGGTTTTTGCGTTCCTAAAAATCCCCAAAGGAAATACCTCCAATTTTTCATATGTATTCTGAAAATATTTTATGGAATTGGTAGTGAATTATACAGATAGAGTTTTTGTTTTCAAAATACAAGCAAGGTAGAATGGAGTAAAACCACGTTTTTCCCTGTTAGAAAAAATTACAAAAAAATAAAACAACCCGTAGGCTGCCTTAAAAATAATAAATCATTAATATGATCTCTGTAGCTAGATTCAATGATTGAATCTAGCACTTTTTCATTTGAATACGGTTATAGTAACACCTTGATAACTGCCTTTTTCACGGGTTCTGACTCTCCAGTTACTTGAAGAGCTGGCATATGAACATCTTGTGGGAAGAAGATTGTATACATTCCCGCCTCAAGGGTGATGGTATCGCCCTCTCCTGTAAATAACCAATAATCATCATTTTCATTATATGGCTGTTTTACTTGCATTTTATCAATGTTCGCGATTTTGATAGCTTCCGTACCCTCAATCATGAACTGAATATCTAGGTATTTTTTGTGAGCCTCCCATGCCCCTTCGCTCTCTAGCTTTGTATCGTAGCTTTGAATCATGACAAATACTTGATCGCCCTTGATTTCATGTTTTCCAGGTGCAAATGATCTAAGGTCATTCTTCTGAATAAATTCAAAAACAGTTTTCAATTCTGGATGAAGCTTTTCATAGTGTGCTGCATTTTTTACAAAGTCAAGAATCATGACAGTATCCCCTTTTTAATTGAGTAGTTTCCTTTCCCCAGGTGTACTACTGCCTTCAACCACCGAGGGAAAGTTCCCTTTTCTATTATTTTACTATAATGAAGTCCAGTTGTCATTTTTAAAAATAAAATTGACAACTAAATTTCATGATGTTATAGTTTCATTATGAAAGCGCATTTCATCTACTTACAACTAGAGTGGAGATGATACAAATACATCTTAGACATCAAAGGAAAATAGGTAGGAGAGGTAGTATGGAAATTTTAGAAACGATTAAAAGTAAATTGGTTGTGTCCTGTCAAGCTCTTGAGGATGAGCCGCTACATGACCCATATATTATGAGTAAGATGGCATATGCAGTAAAATTAGGCGGGGCTTCTGGGATTAGAGCCAACAGTGTAAAGGATATCCATGCAATCAAAAAAGAAGTGGATCTTCCAATTATTGGGATTATTAAAAGGGACTATACAAATAGTAATGTGTATATTACTGCAACGATGAAAGAGATTGATGAACTCTATCAGGAAGGTGTAGACATTATCGCATTTGATGCGACACAACAAACCCGACCTGGCGGCCAAAGCTTTCAAGAGTTTTTTGCAGAGGTAAAAGCTAAGTACCCAAATCAATTGTTTATGGCTGATATTTCTACATTAGAGGAAGCGATTGCAGCTGAAAAAGCTGGAGTGGATATTGTGGCCACAACATTAGCAGGATATACTCCTTACTCTGAAGGAACGGTTCCTTTGGAATTGCTAGAACAAGTCATATCCCATGTATCTGTACCTGTCATTGCCGAAGGAAATATAGATACACCAGAAAAGGCAAAGAGGGCAATCGAGTTAGGGGCACATGCTGTTGTTGTAGGCAGTGCGATTACACGTCCGAAAGTAATCACAGAGATGTTTGCAAAATCTGTACATGAAGCCTAAGAAAAATATAAACAAAAAATAAAACAAATACTAAGAATGAGGGTGTAAAGAATGAAAGGAATTTTTACAGCATTAATGTGTTCATTCGATGAAAATGGACAAGTGAACGAAAAAGGATTAAGAGAGATTGTACGTTATAATATCGATCATTCAAAGGTTGATGGCTTATATATCAATGGAAGTACAGGCGAAAACTTCCTAATTTCCACTGAACAGAAAAAGCAAATCTTTGAAATTGTTAAAGACGAAGTGAAAGACCAAGTTAAATTGATCGCACAAGTGGGTTCGTTAAATATCGATGAAGCAGTAGAATTAGCACAATTTGTAACCGATTTAAAATACGATGCGATTTCTGCCGTTACACCTTTTTACTACAAGTTTGATTTCCAAGAAATCAAGGACTACTATAATACTATTTTAGAAAACGTTAACAATAAAATGATTATTTACTCCATTCCTTTTTTAACAGGAGTTAACATGAGCCTTGAACAATTTGGAGAGCTTTTTGAAAATGAAAAAATTATTGGTGTTAAGTTTACTGCACCTGATTTCTTCTTATTAGAAAGACTTCGTCATGCATACCCGGATAAGCTTATTTACTCAGGATTTGATGAAATGCTGCTTTCAGCAAGTGTCCTGGATGTAGATGGTGCGATTGGCAGTACGTTTAATGTCAATGGACAACGTGCAAAGCAAATTTTTGAATTAGCCAAGAACGGTCAGATCGTAGAAGCAAGAGAAATTCAGAAAGTAACAAATGATCTAATCGAAGAAATCCTAGATAACGGTTTGTACCAGACCATTAAAGAAATACTGAAAACAAAAGGTGTTGACGCAGGTGTTTGTAGAAAACCAATGAAAGCGTTGGCAGAAGAAAAAATTCAACGTGCAAAACAGATTTCAGAAAAATATCTGTAAAACTTCTAACATAAGGGTCAGGGGGGGACAACATGACAGGTTCATTTGCGGTAATTGATTATGTAATATTAATAGCATATCTATTGTTCATATTATGGGTAGGTATGGCGGTTGCAAAAAAAGAAATGGCAGGGAAAGAGTTCTTCAAAGGGGACGGTTCTATTCCTTGGTGGGTTACATCAGTAAGTTTATTCGCAACACTTCTAAGTCCGATTTCCTTCTTATCATTAGCTGGTAACTCTTATTTAGGGACTTGGGAGCTATGGTTTGCACAATTAGGTTTATTTGTTGCAGTACCAATCACCATTCATTACTTCCTGCCAGTTTATAGAAAATTAAACCTAGATACAGCGTACGAATATTTAGAGCGTCGTTTTGATGTGAAACTGCGTGTAATTGGCAGTGTGCTATTCATCATCTATCAAATTGGACGTATGTCCATTATTATGTATTTGCCAGCGTTAGCATTAGCGGCTGTTACAGGGATTCATCCAGTATTAATCGTTCTATTCATGGGTGTTATCGCAACGATCTATTCAGCGTTTGGAGGAATTAAATCAGTACTTTGGACAGACTTTATCCAAGGGGTTGTCTTAATCGGGGGCGGTATTTTTGCTCTCATTATGTTACTAATCGACGTTGACGGTGGAGTGGGAGAAGTATTTCGTGTAGGTACTGAAAATGCAAAATTCTTTACAGATGTAGCATTCTTTGATCCGAACTTTGTAAATAATAGTGTTCTGCTTCTAATTGTTGGTGCTGGATTAACAACAGCATTCTCATATATTTCAAGTCAGGATATGGTTCAAAGATATCTAACAACAACTGACTTAAAAGAAATGAAAAAAATGACATATTTAAATGGTATTCTTTCACTTGGAACAGCAACATTGTTCTTCTTTATCGGAACGGCACTTTACACATTCTACACACAACAACCAGGTGCAATGCCAGATGGAAAAGCTGACCTTATCTTTGCTAACTTTATCGTAGCCGAATTACCAGCAGGTATTTCAGGTTTATTAATTGCAGGTCTATTCGCAGCAGGTCAATCAACACTTTCAACTGGCTTAAATAGTGTCGCAACAAGCTGGACTTTAGATATTCAAAAAGTTCTTAAACCAGATATGAGTGATGAAAAAGGAACAAAAATGGCACGTAATGTATCAACGATTGTCGGTATTTTCTCGATTATATTTGCCATTGTTCTAATCTACTCAGATGTAGGCGATGCGTATTCTTGGTTTAATGGATTAATGGGATTAGCCTTAGGTATTATCGGTGGTACCTTTACTCTTGGAGTAATGACGAAAAGAGCCAACGCAAAAGGTGCTATCTATGGTTTCTTCGCAACAACAATAGTTGCAATCTATGTGTCTTACTTTACTGATATTTCATTATGGGCATATTCTATCATTAACTTAGTTACATCTATTGTATTTGGTTATGTGTTCAGTTTACTTTTCAAACAAAGAAGTAAAGCTGAAGATGAACCTTTAACTTTCTATGATCGTAAAAAATCTGCATAATAGGATAGCCAGGTGAGAACATGTTGAAACTGACAAAGAAAGTACAAGTGGACGTTTTAGTGATTGGAAGTGGTTTATCAGGGATAAAAGTAAGCAAAGAGCTTGCCGACCAGCAAGTTGACGTATTGATGGTCACAAAAATGCAAGTAGCTTCGGGTTCAAGCTTCTATCCCCTGAAAGCTTCCCTTGGAACTCAAGTAACAAAAGACAAAGAAGACGAAAAGGTATTTCTACAAGATATTGAAACCTTGAGCCAGGGTATGCATCGACAGGATTTGGCAGAGGTGTATGTGAAGGAAATCCCAGATCGTGTCAAGGAATATCAGGATATTGGTGTAATTTCGAAAAAGCTAGAAGGTGAGCGTAAAGCCTGTTTTGCTGAGCATGAACGTGATATCTATTTATTAAGTGATTGGGATCAAATTCGAGAAAATGTGAGAACCATTTTTGCAAAGTATGACAATCTATCCATTATGGAAAAAACAATTGTCCTTTCCCTAATAAAAAAGGATGATCATGTGGCTGGAGCCATACTATTAGACGAAAAAAATGACCTCATCCTCGTTGAATGTAAAGCAGCCATCATGGCAACAGGCGGATTCGGCAGTATCTATAAACATAATTTGAATCCAAATGATGTGGATGGATCAGGCCATATTTTAGCAATAGAAGCTGGGGCACAGCTTGTGAATATGGAATATATTCAGTTTATCCCAGGTATCACAACCCCGAAATATAAAACACTTTTTGGGGAGCATACATTAATGTATTGTGATGATATTGTTGATGAAGAGGGAAACAGTCTATTAGACACAGTCCTCCCTGAAGGTTTATCAAAACAAGAATGTCTGGAAATTCGAAGTACCCATGGTCCGTTTACCCATTCTCTTGAATCGAAATATTTTGATATTGCGATGATGAAAAAAATTATGGCAAACCGAAATGAAGAGGGATTTAGACTTTTATATCGTCCCGAGTTATATGAGAATGAGGAAGAGTTTTACACGGTCTACTTAAATTGGCTAAAAGACAGAAACATTCATCTTGTGGAGGACGAAATTCGAATTGCCCCATTTGCCCATGCCAGCAATGGCGGTGTCTATATTGACACATATGGCAGGTCGGGTGTGAATGGATTATATGTAATTGGTGAGCTTTCTTGCAATATTGAGGGGGCGAATCGTTTAGGTGGAAATTCGACTGGTGCTTGTATGGTATTCGGTAAAAGGGCCGCAATCGATTGTGTTAACTATATAGAAACAAAACGTATAGAAGAAATTACTGAAAATGAAGTATATGAACATATCGAGAAAATGTTCGGAATGCATGAATCAGGAAGAGAAAAGCTGCATGATAATCTTTTAGATCTAGATAAAAAAGTTCATGAAGTCATCGATTCAATTAAAGAAATCATGTGGTATCATGGTAATGTAGTGCGCAGTGAGGAAAGTCTAGTAAACGCACTTGAAGAAATTAGAAGGATGGAGTCCACTCTTGACTTAGGCAGATTTTTCGAACAGCAATCTACTCGAAAGCTAACCGTTAAGGCAAGAAATTTCTTAAAGCTTTCTCAAATTCTGCTTCAGTCCATGCTTGAACGAAAAGAAAGCAGAGGCGCACACTACCGTGAGGATTATCCGGAAGAACGTGAAGAATTTAATAAAAGATTGTTCATTTCGAAAAAAGATGATGGGACATTGGAGTATCGCTTTCTAAAAAAATAGGGAGTTGTTATGCTCATAAGGGGAGGGGAAAACCTATATATGGGTTTTTCTCTTTTTTTACTTAGCTGTGTAAAAGCTGAATGTTGATTTTACTGTGTTTGGAAAATAAGCGGAGAATTTCCGTTTAAATTGGGAAATACCGATATTTCCTTAATAATAAGCGGAGGTTTTCCGCTTATTGTATCTAAATCATTGGATTTTGTCTTTTTTAAAGCAGTTAACCGGAAAATTTCCGCTTATATCGGCTTGGTAAGGTTCCTTTATCTACAATAGCCGGAAATTCTCCGCCTATGAATGATCAACCCTACACGAAAATCAACAATGAATAATAACACAGCCTTTTACTTAGTAAAGGTTTGAGAGGAGAAATAGTTGTGCAGCTTGGAGTCATTGATATTGGTGGAACATCTATAAAATATGGTATTACTACAGACCAGGGAGAGCTTTTTGGCCTATATTCGATACCGACTGAGGCTCAAAATGGAGGTCAGGCTGTAGTAGACAAAGTAAAAATGATTTGTGATCAATTAATGCAGCAATCGAATCTAGACGGCATAGCCATTAGCTCCGCTGGCCAGATTGATAATCAACATGGAACCGTTGTCTTTGCAACAGATAATATTCCAGGCTACACCGGTACCCCGCTTGCAGCGTTACTATCAAAACATACAGGTCTGCCAGTAACGGTCGAAAACGATGTGAATTGTACGGCGTTAGGTGAATATTGGCAGGGTGCGGCGAAGGATGTTAATGATTTTCTTTGTGTAACGATTGGAACAGGGATTGGTGGTGCGTTATTCTTAAGTGGTAAGCTATATACAGGAGCAAATTTTTCAGGAGGGGAAATCGGACATATCAATCTATATCCAAATGGTAAACCTTGCACCTGTGGAAATAGCGGCTGCTATGAGAAGTATGCATCTAGCTCGGCATTATCAGAGCTAGTGGGACAAAGGCTGGGGAATATTCCGCTGGAGCAATTTTTCGAGCTGGTTAAAGAGGGGAATAAGGATGCTCATAGCATTTTTATGCAATGGGTAGAGGATGTTGCAATAGGTATCCAAAGCCTTGTTCATATCTTTAATCCTGAACTTGTTTTAATCGGTGGAGGAATTTCCGCGCAAGGGGACTTATTATTGCAAGGGATTGAATCTTCTTTATCGAAGAAAGTTATGCCAAACCATTGGAAGTCTCTTCGATTAAAGGTTGCGGAGCATGAAAATAAAGCCAATTTATTAGGAGCAGCAAAACACTTCTTGGACTTGAACAGGTAAAAAGTAAGTAAGAGGAGATTATATGGAAAACAGAAAATTTACAGGACCGAAGCCTTCTTTATTAATGGAACAACACAAACAAAATTTCACAAAATCAGAACATAAAATACATGAGTATATTTTAACGAATCCAAACCAGGCTTTATACCATTCACTAACTGAATTATCTGAGGCGAGTGGAGCAGCAGAGGCTACGGTTTTACGTTTTTTTAGAAAGTTAGGGCTCAAAGGTTTTCAGGATTTTAAATTTTTACTTGCCCAAGAGATCTCAGGGGATGCAAGTCAACCGAATAACGAATCATACATTGAACGTATTCGTACAAATATGGTTCAAGCCATTGATGATACGTCCAAAATGCTAGATCTGCAAGCTCTCGAAAACAGCATAGAGGAGATTTACCGTGCACAGGATGTTGTTATTTTCGGATTAGGTTCCTCGGGAATTGCGGGACTTGATATGCAAAATCGACTCATGAGAATTGGGAAACATGTTGATGTTGTCACAGACACACACTTTCAAGTGATGAGGGCGACTTCCTTACATGAAAATTCAGTTGTGATTGCAATTAGTTTAACAGGTAGTACGAAGGACATTGTGAATACTGTAAAAATAGCAAAAGAAAAGAAAGCCACAGTAATTGTATTAACAAACTATGTGAAATCACCATTAACAAAATACGCGGATTATATTCTACTTACCTCTGTAAAAGAAAGCCCGCTAGACAGTGGTTCATTAGTAGCCAAAATTACACAACTTTATCTAATCGACCTGATCTGCACAGGAATCACCATGAAAAACTACGAACAAGCCGAAAAAGTAAAAATGGAAATCTCCGAAAATATAGGCAGCAAGCTGTATTAGGGGACCCGGGGACGGTTCTTGTGGTCCCTGAATTTTTGAATTATCTCGAGAGGTAACAGGAGAAATCCTTATCTCGGTTATGAAGGACAAAACTCGGCTGGGCAGCAAGGGAAATGTCTCTCATCTGGGTTATGAAGGACAAAACTCGATTGGGCAACAAGGGAAATGTCCTTCATCTGGGTTATGAAGGACAAAACTCAGTTGGGTAGCAAGGGAAATGTCCTTCATCTGGGTTATGAAGGACAAAACTCAGTTGGGCAGCAGGGGGAAATGTCCTTCATCTGGGTTATGAAGGACAAAACTCAGTTGGACAATAATGGAAATGTCCTTCATCTGGGTTATGAAGGACAAAACTCAGTTGGGCAGCAGGGGGAAATGTCCTTCATTTGGGTTATGAAGGACAAAACTCAGTTGGGCAACAGGGGAAATGTCCTTCATCTGGGTTATGAAGGACAAAACTCGATTGGGCAACAGGGGGAAATGCCAAATAAAATGCAAGCTAAGCTACCTGCGCTTAGCTTGCATTTAATGTTTAATGATGTGTTGCCAGTGTGGCGGAAGTTCATGTGTTTCAAGATGTTCAAATTTCTTTAATTTAATTTGACCTGGAATGATTGTTGGAGCAATTTCAAAAGTCAATCTGTCTTTTCCTACAGAAATATGTGGTCCCACTACAGGAGTAATTTCTAAGGAGATTGAAAAATGAAATGTGCGGAATCCATCAATTCTTTCTAAATTTACAATTTCAACTTGGTAAGGATAGACCGTTGGTGAATAAGTTAAATACTCAGAGTAATGTTTGCTCACCGCCTTATCTATTTCCGGACCTAAGAAAAGCATTAGGATATCATGGACAATCATTTCTTTTGTATCTTGAGGAGGCTTTGTACTTTCTTGTTTCCACCCGATTAGGAGCCAATCAAAGAGCTCGACCGATTTCAATCGAACTTTTTGGTTATTTTGGTTAAGGATAACATCACCATCTGCCAGCGTACAAAATTTTGTTTGATTTTGAACATGGCAGTCATATGCTGGCTCTATGATGGCAACATCACCGTTTTTTATTTTTATTTTTAATAAGGAAATCGGAGCTTTTTTATTATCTAATTCTGTTGATGCCTTTACAGAACTTGCTGTGTTAATCCATTCAACTACCTTCCTGATGACGAACTCTTCAATACCATCATTTTCATTGAAAGTACGCGTACCTCCAGTAGTACGGTTTATTTGCATTGATGTAACGTCCTCCGATTTCATTAAGACATTGGCAATTGCATGTTGAACCGGCAGAAAGATTCCAGAAAAGACCAGGAACAAAATGACTATCTTTTTCATTAACTTTTCACCACCATTGCAGTGTCTGAATACTTTTTATTATTTTTCCTCAATTGAAACACTTGATGACTGCCATTCTTATGAAATGAAATGTAAGAAAAAAGCAGGTCTGTGGCAGAGCCGCTATGCTTGTTGTGTATGCCTTACGTCCGTACCTAAAATATGTTTACCCGGCAAAAAGATTGTGAAGAATTATACTTAAAGTAACGAAGCATTTAGTTTAAGAAGGGTTACATTAATAGCTATATAATATTTAAATAAACGAATGTGAAAATTCGTACGATGAAAGTATGTTTAATGACAAAAATTTGGGTTAAAACTAACTGCAGTAAATATAGGAGGTGTAATCTTTGCGGAATATTCCAACACCTATGGAAATACAACAACATACCATTGAGTTAAATAAATTGATGATGGATTATTGGATACATAATTTTGTATTTTCATTAAAATGGTGGATTCTACTTGCCTTGACAATTGTTCCGTGGTTTTTCTGGTGGAAAATAGTTGATAAAAGTCGTATTTTAGAAATTTTATTATATGGATTTTTTATCATCTCTATTTCAACTTTTCTTGATGTCATGGGTTGGAATTTTTCAATGTGGGTTTATCCCGATACCCTACTTCCACTGTGTACTCCTTTAGTACCGATAGATTATACGTTACTCCCAATACTTTATATGTTAGTTTATCAATATTTTCCAAGCTGGAAATCCTTTTCTGTAGTTCTTCTGTTTATGTCTTTCATATTTGCTTTCGTCTTGGAACCTCTAGCGGAAATGATGAACCTTTATAAACCACTTAAATGGAACCATGTTTATTCGTTTTTCGGTTTTTTCTTAATGGGAGTTTTCTCTAGAGGGTTAGTTTTAAAAATTATTAAAATACAGAAAGAGGGAAACAGTTAAAGATAGAAAGGTGAACCTTAATTCTCCAAATTAAAATGTATTAGCTGTTCTTCTTTTCAGCTAACGGATGCTTTCATTAGCCGTGTTTTTATTCGACTAACGGGCAGGTTAGCTCAATAAATAGTTATTAGAAACTTTAATAAGGGATGTAACGTCTGATTGTTAAGGAGGGAATATTATGAAAAAAGTCGTTATAACCCTTATGACAATGGTACTTTTAAGTGGTTGTAATATAGAATCAAAAATTACTGAGGAACAAGCAAAATCAATTGTTATAGATTTTCACACCAAACAGATTGGGGTAGTTGAAATAATATCAGTAACTACTAAATTTAATAAATATATTATTGAGTGGGAAAACAAGGAGAATTGTAAGCAAGGAACAGATAGTGTTAATTCAAGTGGTAAAATAAAAAACATTGAGTCCTCTATATGCTAAGTGTTGTTCCGCCGTATTAAGAAAAAACAGACCTCTAAATAGGAGGTCTATGGACTTTTGAGAGAATTTAGATGCTGATAATCAATTAACTTTATAGCCCGACGATCCCTGATGTTTTTCCAAAAATAATTTGGATCAATACCAAATGTTAATTTATCAGGACCGTAAAATTTACGATTCTTAATATCCCCGCTATGTGGATTAACAGTGACGGAAACCATTTATGGATATTCATTTCTATTACCTTGGTAATGTTGTTCTTTAATTTCCACTACGTTATAGTAATTTTCCCAATCAAAGGACATTCCGCTAATGGATTCATCATTGTAATTTTTCTGTGCAGCATTAAGTATTTCAGGGATTAGAAGGTCTAACATAAAATTTTTCAAATGTTGTTCTTGTGGAACATCATTTGTTACTCGGTATAAATCATCACTATAACCTTTGCGGTGATACTCTTCTGCAAATACAAAATGTGTGCAAAAAAGAAAGAAAAATACTAAGGTTAAAAGTGATTTTAAGAAAATTTTCATATGTCACATCCTTATAGTTGTAATATTTGTGAAAAAAAACAATCTATTCTTATTTTATTTTTGAAGATATTGTGAAGCAATGCACTTAAGCTAACGAATCAGGTTAGTTCAACAGGAAAGAATAATAAATAGATTTAGTTAGAGGAATATTATAAACAACATATCAGAGGGAAGTTGATTTAAATGGTTAATAAAAAGACATTCGCTTTAGCAATGTTAATCGTTCCTTGGCTAACTGTTCCTTTTATGGGAAAAAAATCATTTTTTAGGTTTTTACCTGTAGCAAGTTTTGTTAATTTATTCATAAGTGTGTTAAGTATAATTGCTAATAAGAAAAAATGGTGGGTAACTAAAAATCCTTTATCTCCCGGTCTTGTAGACTTTACATATATATTAGGTCCTTTTTTGTAGCGACACTATGGGTATTTAAACTAACATACGGCAATTTTCTAAAATATTTAATGACAAATATAGTAATAGACGCTATTTGTGCTTATCCATTTGCTCAATTATGGGAAAAGGTAGGAGTTTTTAAATTTAAAAAGTTGAATCATACTATATGGTATTTTATATGTGTGTCATTAGCAATTATTATTTATGGGTATCAGTATATAGTGGAAAAATCAATTAATAAAAATCAAGACTCGGTTTAAAGAAATACTTTAGAGTAAAATAACAAGGTTTAGTTTGTGAAAATATATACTTAAAGTAACGGAGGCAAGAGTTTAAGAATCAGGCTGCCATTTCGGTGGTCATTTTCATATTGTGTTTACTGTGAACAGTAAAAGCCAGGAAGTGGTTCCCTGGCTTTTACGTTTGTAATCCTAATTATTCATTGGGCAATCAGGCATAGT
>NZ_JBUESO010000027.1:0-26566 GCF_055502545.1 Bacillus sp. CZDM1
TTCGCTCGACTTGCATGTATTAGGCACGCCGCCAGCGTTCGTCCTGAGCCAGGATCAAACTCTCCAAGAAAGTTGATTAGCTCAAAAATGTTACGTTGGCTTAACTTTTATAAAAAGCTAAAAAATTGTTTGTTGACGTTCTTGTTTGTTTAGTTTTCAAAGAACAATGCGTCACTTGTTTCAGCGACAAAATATATCTTACCACGTTCTCTCTGTTAGAGTCAACACATTTTTTTAAAATTCATCATGTTGTTAACCTCTCCGCGAAGGAACTTTCTTATAATAACACCCTGCACGACACACTGCAATATGTAAAACCTTCCAAATTACTTTATCCCCTAATTTAAAAACCTGCTTAATTCGTGGATTTAAGCAGGTTTCTTCTATATATATTATTATCCATGATAATTGTCTTTTCTTAACGACAGAAGCGAGGATTCTCCTTTTTCATACATCCCCAGCAATTTTTGAGTCATGCTTAATTTAGGAACAATACGAAACATCAGAAACGCTGAAATGATACTGATGATTGCCCCAACCATGATATCTGCTGGATAGTGAACTCCTACCCAAATACGAGATATACCAACTAGAAATGCAAGCAGTATCCAGATAAATCCTTTACCGCCTTTAAATAACCAGAATGACATACAAAATGAAAAAAACAAAATAGTATGGTCACTTGGAAATGAGTTATCAACCGCTTTTTCTATTAATTGATTTACGTTTGACAGTTCTGCAAACGGCTGTTTATTGAAATGAATTTTTCCAGCTACCTTCCCAACAATCTCAGCTATGACAAATGTGATTGAACCACAAATAATCATGATTCGATTCTGTTTTACACGGGTAAACCAGAAAGTGATTACCGCTAAGGCTAAGAATATAACCGTATATTCCGCGATAAAGACAAAAATAGGATTAAAGAATGTATGTTGTTTCCCTAAATCATTAATTAATCTAAATAAACTCTCATTCATAAAATAACTCCTCCCCTTAACTACTACTAAAGAGGAGTATATGACAATCATAGCCATTCCTTAATTTCTTTTCCTTACATTTACCTTACACTTTTGTAAGATTTTATTTTAAAACCAAGAGAATTCTATTCTTTTTTTAGAATGAGTACATAGACTAATACGTTACTTTAATAGATAAGCATATTTCCCTCACCACTAGCATACTGTTGAAGGAATGGAAAGGAGAATCACACCCTATGGCGAACGAGGAAGTAATTAAAAAGGTTGAAAGTATTGCTCATCCTAAGGTACGTAATATTGTGAGAGTTTGTGTGGAACAGGGCTGTCGGTTTAAACCACATCCAAGCAACCCTAATTTAGTAAATTTGTTTGATCCTGCCAAAAGGAAAAATATCATTGGGGACATAAACCTAACCAGTTCTAGAGGATATTTCACGCTTGAGGTGGAGAATGGACGTTTTAAGTCCTTTAGAAATGAGGTAATTGGATTAGATATAGATCAAGCTGAATTTGAAGATAGCGTACTTAAGCGATTAAAGAGGTAACTCCTCCCATCTAACTAGTAGAAAAACGCTCGGATCACAATTCCAAGCGTTTTTTCATATATTTCGTTTCAAAATCTGGGACAGGTATAGGTTTGCTGAAAAAGTACCCTTGTGCCTCCTTACAGCCTTGTTCTAGCAGAAAGGATATTTGTTCTTGTGTTTCTACTCCCTCCGCTTTGACTTGAAGTTTAAGTAGATGTGCCATTACAATTATCGTTCGGACGAGAGTATTACTGTTTATGTCATTAGGACAGTCTCGAATAAAAGATTGGTCAATTTTTAATTTATCGATTGGCAGCCTCTTCAGGTAATTCAGTGAACTATATCCCGTGCCAAAATCATCAATACTGATCTTCACCCCAATTTTCTTTAATTCTAAAAGTGTCGAAATGGAGTGTTCTACATTCATTGTAATGCTTTCAGTTATCTCTAGTTCTAGATATTTTGGTTCGAGTTCCGTCTCGATTAATGCGGATTGTACGATTTCAACCAAATTTGAATGAAAAAATTGTTTAGCTGAAATATTTACAGAAACAGTGATAGGTGGATATCCAGCCATTTGCCATTTTTTATTTTCTTGGCAGACTGTTCGTATTGCCCACTCCCCCATTGGAATAATCAGTCCAGTCTCTTCTGCTAAAGGAATAAAAGCTGCAGGTGGAATGATGCCTTTTTCAGGATGTATCCACCTCATAAGCGCTTCGGCTCCACAAAGCTGATTGGTTTTTATATTGAACTGTGGCTGGTAATATAATTCGAATTGATATAGTTCGAGTGCTTTTCGTAAGTTTACTTCTAAATCTAATTCATGTTGAGCTTTTTTATTTAACTCATCAGTAAAGAATTGAAAATTATTTTTGCCTAAGCTTTTTGCATGATACATAGCTAAATCTGCATTTTTTATTAGCGTGCCAAAGCTTTCACCGTCGGTAGGGAAAACAGTAATTCCTATACTTGGAGTAACCATAAATTCATGATGATTAAATATAAAAGGGACCGATAAGCTGGTTATTATTTGTTGTGCTACTTCTCCCGCTCTTTGTTCGTCAGAGTTAGGAAGAAGAATTGAAAATTCGTCCCCTCCATACCTAGAAATGACATCTTTTAGATTCACACAATCTTTTAGTCTTTCCGCAATTCCAACTAAAACTTTATCGCCAATTTCATGCCCCATTGTATCATTTATGCCTTTGAAACGATCCAAATCTAAAAACAGCAACGCAAATTTCTGATTATTATTTCTTGAATATTTTACAGTATCATGTAGTTTTTCACGTAACAAATATCTATTAGGCAAATCTGTTAATTGATCATGATAGGCCATATGCTTAATCATTTTTTCATTATTTTTTCGTTCGGTAATATCTATAACGGTCCCAATGATAGCGTCCCGGCCGTTATAAACGATTTTTGAACCATATAATTCTAGGGTAATAACGCTTTTATCCTTACGAATTGCTCGATATTCGTATGTAACTGAACCTGTTTCATTATTGAAGCGTTTTAGTATATTTTCATTAACAATTGTCAGGTCCTCATGATAAATAAATTCATTAATCCCCAAACCATCTAATTCATCAAAACTATAACCTGACATTTCACAAAGCCTCGGATTAACGTAAACGATTTTTCCATCTTGAAGTATATAGACCCCTACTAACGAATTTTCTATTAGGCTTCTATATTTGGCTTCAGCCTCTATAAGATCGATTCTAGCTTTTTTATGCTGTGTTATATCTTTAATGATTGTATATACACCAGTAATACTCTCATTCACATAAATAGGTATATTTGTTACACTAATTTCCCTTTGAGATCCCTCTTTATCGATTATAGAACATTCATAGGCTGTCGCCTTTCCGTCTAGAGCTTGACTAAAATGCCCCATTACCATTTCTAAGTCTTCAGTGAGAAGAAATTCTGCAAAGGGCTTTTGAAGTAATTCATCCTCACTAAACCCATAAAGTGATACAGCTTTATTAGCGCTGATAAACTTTCCCTCTGTATCAAAAATAATCACAGCATCAGGATTTTGTTCATATAAAGATTTATAATACTGCTCATTTAATTGATATTTGCTATAATTTTTAGAATATTTACGAATATAGGAAGAAATGATAACAATAGTACCAATGATTAATCCTATCTTAATTACAAGACCCACACCTATGGTTACCTCCTCCAAATATTGCTAAGCCTCTAAGTTGCATTTAGTAATACTATTTCCCAAAAAACTTCTTATAAAAGACAAGAGTTCATAAATTTTAAAAATAGCCTACCCCTTATGGGATAGGCTAACTTTTATTAATGAGCATGTGGATGATGACGATGAAACCTTCCATGCTCTATTGTCCAGTCGGTTAACAAAAATCCTAAAGCTAATTCAACAAGTCCTACACCTAGAAAAATCGGCTGCAGTACACTTTCCCATCCAATCAAAATTACTTGAGCTGTAATCCAGATGATCATCGCAATTCCAAGAATCAGGGTTGTGAATCCTGCATAACGATTATTCAAGAATGCCAATACTGCTCCGATTAAACTACCGAAACCGTTGATAACAAATAACGCAAATCCTGGGATTAAAAAGTCTTCAAATGGAGAGTTATTTAGGAGCTCCAGAGGTAATCCAATACGATCTCCACTCGGTTCAATCACTAATCCCACTCCAACAACAATAGCCCCAATCCCAACCAATGCCAATAAAGTACCTGTACTGTAGGATAATACCTTTGATTTGTTCATTTTCCTCCATCTTCTTCCAAATAAATTAGGAAAAAATCAGGTCGAACAAGAAGTAGTTTTCCTACTTTTATTATACACCTATTTTGCAGAAAACTGAATTATCACACTGTTCTTTTTTATCAAAAAGCAGCGTAAAACCCCTAGCTTTAGCTATAGGGATACTCATAAAATAGGAGATAGTAATCTAGAAACAGATTCTTTAAGACGAACCTCTAAAGAACGTTTCTGATAATCTTCAAACGTTAGTAACTTCGATACCTTTATATCCTCTTTAAAAGTTTTCGTTAGTTTTCTAGAAACACCTTCATCATATAAAAAGGCATTGACTTCAAAATTGAGTTTAAAGCTTCGATAGTCAATATTCGCCGTCCCAACAGATGAGATTTCTTCATCGACAACCAGCATTTTTGCATGGATAAAACCATTTTGATAAATATATACCTTAGCGCCAACTTTTAATAATTCACTTACATGCGAGAGTGTTGCCCAATACACAAATAAGTGATCAGGTTTATCTGGAATCATAATATTGACTTCCACTCCCGATAAGCAGGCAATACGAAGGGTATCTAACAAGCTTTCATCAGGTATAAAGTATGGAGTTTGGATATAAATTGACTTTTTTGCAGACATGATCATTTTTATATAGCCATTCTTAATTTGTTGAAACTCAGAATCAGGACCACTCGTTACAATTTGAATACCGATTTTCCCATGAGAGATATCTTCTGGGTATAGGTTCGGTACATAGTCAACATCTTGGTCATCGGAGGCTTGATTCCAATCCAGGATGAAACGGGTCTGGAGAGCATAAACAGCCGTCCCTTGTATCCTTAGATGGGTATCCCGCCAATAACCAAATTTTTTATTAAGTCCCAAATATTCATCACCAACATTGAAACCGCCAACATAGCCAATACTCCCATCAATAATAACTAGCTTTCGGTGGTTCCGATAGTTCATCCTTAGATTAATAAACCGAAATTTAGATGGGAAAAAGACCTCCACTTGACCTCCAGCTTTTCGATATTCTCTAAATGATCTTTTCGGCAAGCTTCGTGAACCTAATTCATCATAAAGGATTCGTACCTTTACACCCTGCTTTGCTTTTGAAGTCAAAGCCTCAATAAGTTTTTTTCCTAAATTATCATTCTTAATAATGTAATATTGGATATGAATATAATTCCTAGCTGCTTTTATATCTTTAAATAACTGTTCAAATTTTTCTTTACCGTCTGTAAAAATCTCAACACTATTATCCTCTGTTAAGATGGCTTGATTGTTAATCATATGCATATAAATCAAATCATGATTATTCTTGGTAACATCATTCCGGTAATAGAATTGATTCAATCGAAGTTTAGTCAATTGCGTTTCTAATACTTTTTCAAATCCTGTCTTTTTGAGATCATCCCATTGGAAAAGCCGTTTTCGACTTAAATTTTGCCCTAATAATAGATACATCACGAATCCCAAGATTGGAATGAAAAATAGTACTAATAACCAGGCCCAAGTAGAACCAACGTCCCTTCTTTCTTGAAAAATAACAACGAGGGCCAACATGATATTCAGAATAAGAAGTAAGCCTAATAAGATAGACGTAATATTCATAGTAAAAACCCTCTCAACTAACATAATTATTGCCAATTAACTCTTCGTTTCTACTAGTATCTTCTTCTTTTTCTCTGCCATCCGATGACGAAGATAAGGAGAATAAATAAGAGTACATATAAATAATTAGAATAATGGTCTATTCTCTCCGCTATTGCTTCCCAATTTTCTCCTACTCGTGCTCCAAGATTGATCAACATTGTATTCCAAATGATGGTGCCCAAGGTTGTAAAACTGATGAACAGCCAAAAGTTCATTTTCGCCATACCTGCAGGGATCGAAATGAGACTGCGTATGAGTGGAATGAAACGACAGAAAAAGACTGTCCAGATACCATATTTATCAAACCACGAGTCTGCTCGATAGAGGTCCTCTTTTGTTAAACGGAGGAACCGCCCGTATCGTTCAATAATACCCTCCAATTTGTTTACATTTAAAATGGTCCCAAGCAGGTAAAGGATAACAGCACCAAACACTGAGCCTAACGTGGAAGTTGCAATAACTCCAAGAACAGTCAGTTTAGTTTGAGCGGTCATATAGCCCCCAAATGTTAGAATCACTTCTGATGGGATAGGAGGGAATATATTTTCAAGTGCAATGAGGAGAAACACGCCCCAATACCCAAATTGTTCAATAAATTCTTTAATCCATAAATCCATAATACCCTCCAAAGAATGATAAATAGCTTTTATAGAATTACGTTGGGATGTCGGAAAAGTTTCAAAATGGGACATCACTTCTAACTACTATATTTTTCGCGGGTAAATTTAAAACCATTCTCCAACGAAAAAAAGCATTTGAGATTCAAATGCTTTTCTACACAGATATCCATTTTTACCTGTTTGTTAGATAAGTTTTAGTGCTTCACTAACGAGTACACCACCTGAAACGAGGTCAAAAGACTGGTAATATGTATTTTCTTCTGTTAGGGAATGGATAATAGTTGTTGCCACATCTTCACGGGGTATCCTCCCGCTCCGTATATCTCCCGCTGCTGTAATCATTCCAGTCCCAGGCTCACTCAATAGCCCGCCTGGACGAATAATCGTATAGGTTAGTTCACTTTGTTCAAGCATTTTGTCTGCATAGTATTTTGCCGCATAATAAGGAAGCATTTTCTCATGCCAGTTTTCTCTTCTGTGTGCCTGAATGGCGCTAACCATGATGAAGCGTTTAATCCCGGCCTTTTCTGCCGCTTCAATCGTTTTCACCGCACCATCTAAATCAATAAGGAGAGTTTTATCATATCCCGTATGCCGACCTGATCCAGCAGTGAACACAATCGCATTACAGCCTCTTGCTGCCTGAGCAATATCTTCTACGCTTTGTTCTAAACAGGCCACCGCTACTTCTAAATCCATCTTTTTAAATGCCTCAGCTTGTTCTTCTCTTCTAACCATTGCTTTAACTGTATGTTCCTTACTGTCTCTGAGTTGGTTGACAAGAAGTTTACCAACCTGACCATTCGCTCCAACCACCAATACATTCATCATTGTTTGCTCCTTACCTTGTTTACGACTATTATTTCATTGGCAGACCAACTTATTCAAAAAGCACTATAAGGGAGGGTAAACTCCCAAGATACTCAGAATTAACAAACCCTTTCACATTGCTAAAAACAAAAACTGCACCTAATAGATGCAGTCTTTCCTAAAGAGCTATTCTTTTCTTTCTGGAATTACACAGTTGCCATCCACACAGCTAGCATCTTCTGGGCTAACCGTTGAAAGGTCCTGTAGTAACGGAGCTGGATTTTCTTCTTCCCATACTTTTTGGAGTGCTCCTGCAAAGGTTGAGGTGGGCTGGGCACCCGAGATGGCATATTTTTGATTAACGATAAAAAACGGTACCCCTGTAATTTGATACTGCTGAGCAATCGATTGATCAATTCTAACATCATTTGCATACGCTTTTTCATCTTGAAGGACCTTCAATGACTCTTCGCGATTAAGCCCTGACGCTGCAGCAATATCTGCTAAAGTTTCTAGGTCACCTACATTCTTGGATTCCGTAAAATAAGCATATAGAAGTTTCTCGGTAATAACCGCTTCTTTACCTTGTGTTTTCGCAAACTTTGCCAAACGGTGAGCGTTAAATGTATTCGTTGGCTTCATGTTCTCAAAATTAAACTGCAGTCCTACAGTAGCTGCTTGCTGACCAACATTTTGATTGGCTTGCTTTGCTTGTTCAATACTCATCCCGTATTTTGATGCTAATGCTTCATGAATACTTTTGCCACTGTATGGCGGAGAGTTAGGATCCAGCTCAAAGCTTTTGAATTCTACTTCAACACTGTCCCTATGTGGAAATTGAGCAAGTGCCTCTTCTAAACGACGCTTTCCTATATAACAAAATGGACAGACAAAATCAGACCATACTTCTATTTTCATGATTGCACCTCTTTTTTTTCTTCGATTCCTTCTTATAGTATCATAGCCTCTTAAAAAACTTAAAAATCATGCTTACAAACTAAGATCTATAAAAACCTTGTATTATCTACACACTTATTAAAATTCAAGTTTCAGCAGAACAAATATGAGTCTGGAACAATAGGAAGGTATTTTAACTTTAAAATAGAATATTAATTCAACCTGTTATTTTTTTCAAAAAATTAAAATAATTATTTACTAAGAGGTGTTTCTTGATGAAAGAATGGACAAAAGAAATTGAAATTACCAACAGTTGTTAATATGTAGAAAGGCTAAAGGAATTTGCAGAAGAAGAAAATGCTTTGGTGAAATAAGAAAGGAGCCTAGAATGGTAGATTATCGTTTCTCACATCGATTAAAAGTGCGTTATTCGGAAATTGATGGTCAAAAGATTGTTTTTAATTCTCATTACTTAACGTATATTGATGTTGCCGTCACAGAATATTTCCAGCAGCTTCTTCAACACGATGAAAAGTTTGATTTTGTGCTTGCAAAATCGACCATCGATTATAAACGATCTGCATTCTTAAATGATTGGCTCACCATTTGGTGCCGGATGGAAAGTGTTGGCAATAAAAGCATGACAATGAATTTTATGATTACAAGAGAAGATGAAATCGAACCCGTTCTCCTAGCTGAGATTATTTACGTGAGTGTCGACCATCAAACCATGGAACCCTGCCCCGTTCCTGATTTTGTCAGGGAACGAATCGAACAATTTGAACTTGAATATAAGTAACAATAAAAATTCCCCATTTTTTATAATGAGGAATTTTTCTTATTAATAGTGGACTACCATATTGGGCTCTAGAAAGTAAAGACTTTCTCTCTTCACTTTTTCCTTCGTTATTTCTTCCCATGCCTGCTTATAAAAGGATAGTTGGGCACTATAAAAAGTTTGCAGTTTTTCGTAGTCCTCTTTCCTTTTTGCGCGGTCAGTTTTGTAATCCACAATGTTCCATTCACCGTTCTTTTTGTAGATAAGATCAATGATTCCTTTTACAAAAAAAGGATGTTTATCTTCAGGATTCATTGTAATTTGTGCATAAAGGGAATCATTCTTTTCAACTTTTAAGGTAAAAGGAACTTCCGTTAAGACTTCATCAGCTGTTTGAATTTCATCCCATATCTCCGAAGTACGTAAGTTGGTAAGATACGTAATCACCTCATCTTCTTTTGAAGGTGGGATATTATTGGTACTTAAGGCAGCCTTGATGTACTTGGTAACATCATGACCTTGAACGGCTTTTTCAAGGACATCATGAATCAGGGTCCCCCACTCTTTTCCGCCGCCTGCTTCCCGTTCAATTTCGAATACATCTGAAAAATCCTTATCCTTTGTTGGTGTCCAGTGCTCAAAGGATTTTTCTTTGCTTTGCTCCAGCCAAGCAAGCTTACTAACCGTTTTTGCTTGATACCAGCAAAAGTGATTTCATTGGCAACTGTCTTTTCGACCTTCTCTACGTCAGAAACCTCCAATTCCTCAATGTTTTCCATCTCAAAAAGGACATTCCAAGGATTTTTCTTATTACTTCCGTTTGAACTAATGACGAGTGCTTTTTCTGCCCGGGTGGCTGCGACATAAATAATCCGCAATTCTTCTTGTGTGAGGTACTCTAATTCCTCGTTTTTATAGGTCTCCCAGTTTAGAGGAACCGCAATTTCCCTATCCTGAAAACCATTTCTCACGGTAAACTTAAAGTATCCTTGTGAGGAATAGTCCTCTCTTTTGATATGCTGTGATAGAAAGGAGACCGGATTCACCTGTTTGGCAGGGTGAGCCAAGAAAACAACGAGCGCCTCAAGTCCCTTTGCTTTATGAACATTCATTACCCGAACTGCGTCAGCCTCTTCCTCTATATTCGCGACTGTTGTTTTTTCAAAAAGCAATTTTGTTAGAGAATCCAGTATTTGTTTATAGTTGGTATTCCCTGAAGCCTCCTGTTTACGTAAGTTTTCCATCATTTGCAGCATACTCTTATAGGTAAGTTTGTTACGGCCATTTTTTAAAAGCAAGGGATAAAAGCCTACTATCTCCAAAATACTTTCTATGGCAGAAGTTGGTGATAACTGCCAGATTCTTTGTTGACATAACTTTAATATGGTTAATAGGTTATTAAACTTTTCCTTGATCACTGAATTCAAAGCCTCTGGAATATCACTATAAATAGAAAATCTCCCTTTTGCTTGCTTCCATTCATAAAGCTCTTGATCACTGATACCAAAGAAAATCCCGCGAAGTACTGCAACAAAACTCACTTCATCCGTAGGATCTAAAAAGGATTTTAATAAAATCCATAAATCCTGAAACTCTCTTGTTTCTCCCAGGACTACCTCACCCGAAATACTGACGGGAATCCCCATTGCCTCTATTATCTTTGCATAGACTGAAACGCCATCATTGTATCTTGTCAGTACCATAAAGTCCTTAGCCCGGTACCCACTATTAAGCAAAGATTGAATAGTAAGGGAAATATTCTCTGCATCCTTTAGGATTACTTCTTCTTTTTTACTGAAGTCTGCAGGAACACTTAAACGTTTGATTCCAGTAAATTCAACGCCCTCATTGATGTGATGTGCTATCAATGGTCGATAGGCTGCTTGATGCAGTGTTTCGACAGCTGGTAAATGCTTTTCAAATACAGTATTTAACTCCTCCGTTACAGTATCAACAGATCTGAAGTTTGTGACTAAATGCAGGACCTCACCGCCATGCTCTTCCATTAACTGTTTCACACGATTGTATGTATCAATATCGGCTCGACGGAATCGATAAATCGCTTGTTTAGGATCCCCCACGACAAAAAGTGAGCCTGCTTTCGGTCTGCACTTTGTCCAAATTTGTTCAATTGGATTCTCACATGTTAGGAAAAACATAATCTCGGCTTGAAGTGGGTCCGTGTCTTGAAATTCATCCACAAGTAAGAAACGGTATTTTTTTTGAAAATAGCTTCTTACCTCAGGATTTTTCTTTAACAACTGTGAGGTGTGTAACATTAAATCCTGGAAATTTAATAATGAGCGTTCTTTTTTTAAGACTTCATAGACAGTTAATGCTTCTTGAATGGAATCTACGATAAATGGATGGCAATATTCCTTCCAAGCTTGGAGCAAAGGCTTGATTGACACTTCAAGAAAAGCAGTGACTTTTTCACTGTAAAACTTCGCATCCTCTTTAGAATGCCAGCGATTTAATGTCGGTTTTAAGCTTTTATTAAATAATTCGAAAATACTGATGATGTTCTTATCCTTCGTTACATCCATCAATCTTTCTTTTTGAATAGCCATTATGATCGATTTTTGTAAGGAATCGTAACCTTTTGAGGGTTCTTCATCTGGTATTGCTTTCAACGCTTCTTTTATCAGCTTCATAAAGGATTGAAAATCTGATGTGAGTGTGGGTTTGTTAACAGTTTCTGTAATCCACTGAACATCAGAGAATTCTTTTAGATTTTCTACCCATGGGAAAATCTGATCAATACTAATACCCAATTCATTGATTTGGTCAAATTGATTTGGTTTTTCATCCAATAAATTTTGCAAATAAAGCTGCCACGATTCCTCTAAAAGCTCTAAATCCTCGGACTCTTCTAGTTCCTTGAAGGTTAAATCCAAATTGGCTTCAATTGGCCGTTCACGAAGGAGCTTGGCACAAAAGGAATGTACGGTACCTAGAAAGCATCGTTCCATATTTTGAAGAGCTTCCGACAACCGAAATTTGATATCAAGGTCACTTTCTTCTTTCCAGGCTGCTTCTAATTTTGATTGGAAGCGTACCTTTAGCTCGTCTGCTGCCTTTCTTGTAAAGGTAATCGCTACAATTTCTTGGATTTCCGCTGCTCCAGTGGTAATCAGATTTACCATCCGGTCGACGAGGCTCGTTGTTTTACCAGAGCCCGCACCCGCTTCAACTAAGAAATTGGTTTGCAGATCGTTTTTAATTTTATCTCTTGCCGTTTGATCAATAATTTTTTTAGTCATATGCACGAACCCCCGTTAGCTTTTGATTGGACTGCTTTTTTTCAAGGGAGTCTTTATCATAGAAGTGGCGGCGGCAAACCAGCTTGAATTCGCAAAATTTACAATCATTTTCATCCTCTGTCATTTCAAAATGACCATGTTTAATCACGTCAATGAGCTTTTGCAAAATATCTAAACCATTCGTCCTAAGAGTAACGTCCTGCTTCCTAGGAAATCGCTGTGCCATTCCCTTCATGGTCGGGAAGTAATAAGAACTTTCCTCCACAGCACCCTCACCTAAATTTAAGTGCTGTTCAATCGCTAAGGCATAAATCACATGCTGAAGCTGACGACCGCCTTTAAAAGCTTTATTTTTCTCATATCCATACGTACTTCCCGTTTTATAATCGATGATATGGTACCTGCCATCAAGGGATTGGTCGACACGGTCAATGATTCCAGCTATCTTTACATCTCCTGATGGCAATTTAATAATGGCTGGTTCGCTGTCTCCAATACCAAATGAATATTCAAAATGGAGTGGATTGTATTGCTCGCCATGTATCTCTTCTTCCTTTAGAAAGATATCACAGCATGCCAGGATATCGTTCATTTCCCGCTGATAAACCCGTTCATTGGGCGGAGGAAGAACTTCTTTTTCTTGTTCAATGTGGTCCACAGCTATTTCCATGATTTTATCGTAATGAATGGCGTAGGCCGGCTTAACATTTTGTTGTGTTATTTCCTTATAGAAGGTTTCAAAAATGCTGTGAAGCAGACTGCCCCGAGTTGCAGGGTCTAACCATTTATTCGCATCATACGAAACCTCTTCGATTGGCCTTACCCTTAATACCTCCTTGAGAAAGTAAGAATAAGGACATCTTGCAAGTGTCTCCAATTTCCCTGCGCTCATTGTTTTTTCCTGATTAATCCGCGGGTCATACTGGCTTGAGTCCATTTGTACTAACCCATCATATTCGGAATAGCTTTCTGTAAAACGAGCACTCTCTGCTGAAAGACCTTGTTTGACATTTAGATAATGATTAAGAATCCCTTCGTTGAGCTGTGAAGGATTGTCGTGGATTAATTTCTTAGTCCAATAGTCTTTATCCTCAAAAATCTCACTAGAAACGAGGTCTGATGTTTGTGATCTTAAGTCTTTGAATTCAGCATCTTTATTACCTGTCATCATCCGGTAGCATTGTAGAATGACATGAGCAGGGTTTATCACACGATTATCATTGATGGAAAAATCACAATAACTTACTGTCACCTTTCCCGTTGAATGAGCTAAAGCTTGCAGTAGCGTATAGGTGTTTTCCTGACCCATTTCACGCAGTAATGGCATTTTATTCCCAAGTGCAATACGCTCTGTATCAAGCAGCAATGGATCTTCTCCTGAATTCCCGGGAAACTTCCGATTATCAAGCCCCAAGAAAAATACATTCGGTGCACTGTGATAGATAGCTTTTTTATAGGAAGTAATATGCAGGTATCCGGGTTTTGGACGCGATTGATTCACCCTTATCGAAAGCAGCAGGTCGTTCAGCTTTTCAAATACATCGTGCCTAACTAACTCCTCATCGGCATAAGGAACAATTTTTTCGATTTCTTCCAAAAGCGTTGTTTTTGAAATTTCATCAAGCTTTGTGCTGCTTTTACTATGAATTTTTAAAATATAGGCAATGCTGGATAAGCACTTTTTATAATTAAAGGTTTGATTACTATCAGGGAGCTTTTTAAAAATCTTTGAAAACCATTGATGTAACCACACTATTTCATTAATTCGACTTTCAAACTCTTCCCCTTTTTCAGTTAATCGCTTCCGTTCACTATCAAGCTGTGTTAGATACCGATCCTTCGACCAACCGATTTGTAGATCCCGGAGAACTCTTACGATTTTGGATTTTGAAGGTGAATCGTCACCGAGGTTGATTAAACCTTCATTCAGCAAATCAATAAAGGATTGAACACTATAATTAGATTGGATCCAAGTGACTATTCCCGAAATTAACCGTCCAGGCCGACTAAATACTACAGGCAGCCCTTCACCAAAGGTTATTGGAATATCAAGTTTTTGTGCTAAATTGAAAAACGGTGCTATGTAAGCATCAGCATTTGTATAAAAAACAAAACACTCATCCAGCGGTGCTCTAGAGGATTTTATCTTTTCTAATACATGTTTTACTTCCATTTCCTCTGTTTTTGAAGTGAAAATATCTATATTTACTGTTCCTTCTCCTGCTTCATCAAGCTGGTAGAGGCAGCTTAACGGCGTTGGCTCTCCCCAGGATAACGAGGATAAACTTGACCTTTCTGGGATGTTTACCCCTAAAACAGGAGCAAGAGGCAGTTTGAAAGATCCTTCCGGCAGGATTTGACGAAGAAGCAATTCTTCGAGATGTGTTAGGTGCAAATTGGACTGTAGTATAAAGACTGCCTTCTCATTCTTTTGGGCAAAATATATTGCTTTAGTAAGGATGGAGGCTTTATCAGTAAAATGATTGGTATCAAGCATTTTTTCATATTCTATTAAAATTGCTGCTAAATCCTCTGCTTTATCAGAAGCAAGGAAAGCGTCTTTCCTAAGTGTTCCCGCATTGTAACCTGCAAGTCTAAGATTCTGAAGCGTTGAATAAATGGCATGACTAAAGGAAGGTGTAATTTCCATTTCTGAAAAGTAACACAGTTTTCTCTGGTTCTTTAATTCCTTCAGAATGTTATAGGTAAAATGAACGCCAACTGTTCCATCTAGTACATTTATTGGCTCGTCACCATCTAATTCCACAAGATTCATGGCTAGATTAAGTACCGTCTTATACTTTAGATTAATCGCCCGTTGTCCTGCCTTAATAAAAGCCTCATTGATTTGTTCTCCGATTTCGAAAGAATCAACAATGACGACTTTTTCTTTTATGAGATATTGAGTACAGATTTGGTTTAGTTCATTGACTAACGAATGCATGTTACCCCACCTTTGTAGACTCACATTATTGGTCACATTATATCATTTTACCTTTACAGGATGACAGGAAAATCCATGTTTTTACAAAAATGCATGGATTAAACATATTTACAAACATGTTGGAGATAATAACTCCGATTACCTTGAAAGGATGGGATGTTAATGTCGTTAGAATGGTTTGACAGAGTTTGCGGCGAGCTTCAAGATCACCTGGAATCTATTTGTGAAGAGTATGATCAGGTTGGTCAAATGTCCATTGAGAGAGCTGCCAAACACCCGAGGATCGAATTTTTTGTAGAAACAGAAGATGTGAATACAGAAGAAATCGATAGAGACTATTTTTGCACATTGTTCTTTGATCCTCAGAACGAAGAATTTTACATCGATACCTTTGATGTTGACAGTGGGCATACTGCTAAAGTCATCCTTTCGGACATAGAAGATATAATCGATGAGGTCCACGCAAGCCTGCATGATTATATGAACGATGATGATCATTTCACAGACGACGGTGTCTATCTTACTTCAGATGAAGTGTACGTAAACGATGAAGACTGTTTTGAAATGGCCGATGACGATGGTGTGGTGTATTATGAGGCTGAGGAAGTAAATGAGGATGATATTTTTGAAGAGATTGATGTAGAATGGAACACTCCTGAGGTTACAGCCTTCAAGCATGAAGATGAGGTCGAAGTGACTTATCAATTTGGAGTTGTCCCGGAAACCGGTGACGGTGTGCTAAAACGCATTAATCGAATTTGGACGACTGATGAAGAATTAATCAAAGACGAGTCCCATTTCATTTTCAGTAAAGAAGAAGCAAGCACCATTATTGCGATGATTGCCAGCCATATGGATCAGCTAAGCGAATTCAACTTTGATGATATGCCATAAGAAAAGCGCAAACTCTTGGCCCTGAAGCTTAAATAATAAAGAAGGAGCATACTGATATCGGTATGCTCCTTCCTTCATTACTCCACTGTATAGTCGATTTCAATCAAATCCCATGGAGTAACAATTCCTAGTGGTGCCTCATCATTTTTCCCGTTTTCGGTAATGATAACAGCTTCTAATTTCTTCTTAAGCTTATGGGACTTTTCAAAAATGGTTTCAACATCAAATATATTCGTGCTTTTCGCCACAAAATCAATCGGATGGTCTTTTTCGTATTTCATAATATCAAAAATATGGGTATCCTCTAAATTCACAGAACTGCTCACCATGTTCTGCGCCATCCATTTTACAATCGACCCTGCCGTCAGAAGACCAACAAATTCCTTGTTCTTATATATCGGAAATTTCGAATAATTAAACTTACGAATTGCCTCAGTCACATCTAGGATACTATCATTATAATCAAAGTAGAGTACATTCTTAGTCGCAATCGATAAAGCATAATTAGGGCGGTTAAAAACATTGGCAATTTTCTCAATATGCTCCACCACTCTAGCATTTGGTTCAGCGATATAATAGCCTACTTCCATTTTTTCATGAACAATAGCGTTCCGCAGCTTCGCGTACTGCTCCAAGTCTTTCTTAAACGTTTCGATGATTTGATATTTTTTAGCCCCAACCTTCACTAACACTACAAATCTCTCATCATTAATTTTGACAATATCCTTCATCGCATCATGTACCTGATTAAATGCAACCTCAAAACGTTCTGATAGGATTTGTCCTTTTTTCACTGGTTTCATGCTCTACCCCTGCCAATATGTTTACTTATTTATCTTTAATTATATATTCATTGTGAAAATTACACTATCCCCAATTTTATAAAGATGGTTTATTCTATTCTTTTTAGTAAGTGTGTTGTAAGATAATTCAAGATACTTGTGGAGGGGAATTTAGATGAGAACAATAACATTATCAAATGGTACGACAGTTGAGGTTGAATGTTTAAGTTGTGCTTTGACAAGTGGCATGATTAAGCCGGATGGTGGTGTAATTATTGAAACAGAACATTTCCATGCTCACCAGGATGTCGCCTATCCCATTGAAGGATTAGTCATTCTCGCTTCAAAAAGACATATTAAATGCTTAGATGAACTTACCGAGGAAGAAAGATTTGATTACATAAATAGTATGGCTTCGATCAGAAAAGCTCAGCGCGATGTGCTAGGAATTGACTATGTTTATTATTTCTACAACGAAGATACTACCCATCATTTTCATACCTGGATGGTTCCACGTTACGAATGGATGAATGAATTTGGCCGTTCTGTTGAATCCGTTCGACCTGTACTGCTACATGCACGTAATCAAATGAATACGGTGGATAATAATCAAAAGGTTATGAAAGCCATCGAAGCATTAAGAACCGCATTAAATTAAAGAAACAGACTTTCGAAAAAGTCTGTTTCTTTTTTACCAACCAGGATACTTTTGGTGCCACTCTTCGCTATCTTCATACTTCTTAACTAAATCATCTGCAAGTACAGTCAATTCCTCAGATAACTCAACTTCTCGTACCCAATTTTCTGGAATTCTATTGATTCCTAGATAAGCTCCTAAAATATTCCCAGTAATCGCTCCTGTACTATCGCTGTCGCCATTATGGTTAACGGCTGTAATTACAGCTTTTTCAAAATCATCTTGATATTTTAAAGCGCAGTAGATCGAAATGGCTAGAGCTTCTTCACCGACCCAGCCTTCTCCAAGATTTCCTATCGCTCGTATATCTGGTGTGTCTGATTTTGCTAACGTGATTGCTTTTTCAATAATCGTGCTGCATTCCTGATTTGATGGGTATTTTTCACACTCTGCCAAAGCCTTTTCCACAGCAGTTTCTAAATCTACCCCTTCAATAATGGCTGCGATTATAAAGCTAAGTGCACCTGCAGAAAGGTATCCGCTTGGGTGTCCATGTGTAATGGCTGCACTTTCACATCCAAGCCTGAATGCTTCCTCTTTCTTAAAAACCAAACCAATAGGTGCTGTCCGCATCACACCTCCGCAGCCTTTACTATTATTTAGGGGTTCCTCCATGGTTCCCATTTTTCCAGACATCAACGCGTCTAAACACGTATTCCCTGGCGCTCTCCTCATATGTAAAGCTTGTATTGAATGAATCCAGCCGTCCTTTTCTACGTCGTTGCCCACCCCTTGGGTATCAAGCCAGCGTAAATAGCTTCGATGGACCACCGAAGGAATATGTGCGATTCCTTTGTTTCTACCTCTATTTTCCGCTCGTAATAACCCTTCGGCAGTAAAAATTGTCATCTGCGTATCATCAGTAATCTCAACAAGATTATTTCTACTTTTTACTAGATTCGTTATCCCCTGTGGTCCGTATTTCTTTTTTATTTCTTCTAGTCGTAAAAACTCTACTGGCCATCCTAACGCATCGCCAATTGCCCCGCCAATCAGACAGCCCGTAAACTGTTCATTAATAGTTTGCATACGTATTCCCCTTCCTTACGTATTTTCCTATATTTTAACAGAAAAAGTAAGTTGTATCTAAGAGACAACAACTCATCATTGATTGGCTATTATCGTAATTAATTTGTCTTCTATTTTCTTCCCTTTTGAGTCTTCCAATAGATTATTTAACAAGATAGAAAATATTATGGTTTGTCCGCTTTTCGTGTTAACGTAACCGGATATGGTGCTGATGGTTGAGATGGTTCCAGTCTTCGCAATGACCTTCCCTCTAACCTCCGGACCTTTCATCCGGTTACGTAACGTACCGCCTTCCATTTTTTCACTTGCACCTGATATCGGTAGTGAATGCAGAAAGGCTGGAAACCAACTTTGCTGCTGGACTGAAAATAGTAATTGCGATAACACAGTAGCCGGAACTAAATTGACATGAGATATCCCTGACCCATCCCTCAGCACCAACGTTTTGGGGTTTATCCCGAATTTGGTTAACTCTGCTTCCATGACCTTTAAACCCTTTTCCCAGCTGCCTTCCCCTTTTTCAACTTTCCCCATTTCTTTAACTAAGGTTTCCGCATGACCATTGTTGCTTAGCTTCATAAAAGGTACGAGTAGTTCAGAAAGTTTTATGGAACTATGGGTATGTACTATTTCAGCATTTGTTGGGGTGGTACCAGTTTTTATTTTTCCTGAAACTTGAATCCCTTGTTCAGTAAGTGATTGTTTAAAAAGGTCTACCGCATATCGCGTAGGATCCCAGACACCAATCCACTCCTTTTCAGGCTTGGATTCAACAGGTAAAGTGCCAGTTATCGTAACAGTGTTTTTAGCATGTTCCCGCTCAATGTTTACTTTCTTGTTTCCATCTTCAGGCACCGTTTCAGTTTGATTGACAACCTTTATAAAGTCAGTATCAGGAGTGACCTTAATCTCAGCCTTATCACCTTTGCTATTGCCAGGTTTCACCTCTATCATTACAGAGCCAGAATCATAATCCTTTGTTGGTGAAGCAGTTAAAGCGGAAATCTGTGCTCCATAATAGGCTTGTTCATCGCTCCATGGTAAATCTTCAGAATACCGGACATCATCGTACCAGCTATCGTCGCCAATTAGGTTACCGGTGATTTTTTTTATGCCGTGTTTCTTAATTTCTGCCGCCAATTTATCGAAGTCTGTTTTGAGGAGTGTTGGGTCGCCCTTCCCCTTTAAATAAAGGTTACCTTTGAGCGTTTTGTTTTTTACTGCACCGTCTGAGAGCAACTCAGTTTTGAAGGTATAATCTTCACCTAAAACAGATAACGCTGCTGCAGCTGTTAGCAGCTTCATATTAGAAGCCGGGCGAAGGCGGACATCTGCTAAATGATCATAAATTACTTCACCAGTTTCCGCAGAACGTATGCTGATTCCTGCAATAGCCCCTTGTAAATGAGGATCTTCATTTAGCAGCTGATTCAACTGCTGAGTTAGATTATTATCCGCGAGTACTGGATGTGATTGTGGGATTAATGCTGCTATTAATATAATTAGAACGATCAAATTCAATCTTTTCAGCAAAATTCATTTCCAACTTTCTCTTTTTTCATAAAGTCTTTCCTAAAATACAAACTTTCTACCATTTTCCAATTAATTTTTTTCCTAATTTTCCTCAAAAATAAATATATCCGCGCTGCCCCAAAAAACCAATGACCTTATTTCATAACGACAATATTTTCACTCAAATAAGCCCAATTCTGTGGTGCCGCCAAGCTTATTTGCCAAAAGGTAGTCCCTAATAGATTGTAAACATCCATCAATCGATATTTTTCTATGAAACTTCTTATATCCTCAAACCACACCACCTGTTCTACCCCGGCACGATAATGCCGATACCAAGGGGACATGGAGTGCTGATCGAATTGTATTGGAGATCCTGTAGAAATGGCTTGATTTTGTGCTGATACAACTGACATGGCATGGGTAGTATTCGTTCCGACCACCTTATCATAGCCATAAAGCGGGAGGGCAATTTGTAGTTTACGAGGATTGATTTGGGTGATGGAGTATTGAACAACCTGCTCCATCCACCATATCGGTGCGATAGGATCCGGCGGACCGCCTGGATATCCATAATCAATCGTCATCACCGCAACCATATCCGCTATGCTCCCAATGGCGGCATAATCATATGCCCCAATAATGCGATTCGTTGGAATATCAGCTGTTTTCGCATGCACATTTACATGCAGGATTAATTCTCCTAATGCATTCTTTAATTCTCTTAAAAATAGATTGAAATCATTTCGCTGAGGGGGTGGAATAAATTCAAAGTCAATCGATACCCCGCCAAATCCCCTTTGCCTGGTCAAATTCACAATACTAAGAACCAAATTCCTCCGGTACACAGGATTAGCTAGTACATGACCTGCTAACTCCGCACTAAAATCAACTCCCGTAAAATTACGGATCATCAACAATGGTGTAATATTCAATTTTTTACTCCGTGCTACAATCACTGAATCCTCAATTTCGTTATAGGCATAACCCTCTGCTGTAAATGAATACGCCACAACCGCTAAATAGGTTAATTGTCCGGCGAGTGAATCTAATATTGAAAGAACCGCACTCCCACCTGATGGCACGAGAAATCCTAATGTCGATATTCTTAATTTTATCGGTGAGGGAATGTTGATAATTTGACCAATAAAAAGCTTGTTCGGATCAACCCCAGGATTTGCGCCTAAAATCGATGTAATATCAGTATTAAATCTCTGGGCTAATTCCCAAATTTGGTCTCCAGGTTTTATTTTATAGGAGCGGATTGGAGGTTGGTTGTCGGGAAGATACAAGGCGAGACCTGGAACGAGAGAACTAGTGGATGGCAATCCATTTAGCTCAACAAGGGTTTGCATGGATACTCCATACCTATTGGAAATTGCCCATAAATTTTCTCCCGTACTCACCACATGAACACCCATATTCTCACACCCCTTTACCATCATCATATGGTGATTTTCCTTGTAATATTGCTCTTTCAATGAAAAAAACGAACTGGAAAAAACCAGTCCGTTTGTCCTGCCTATAATCGTGGGTCGATAGGCTCTGCTTCTAAAGCCAGTATTCCTAAAACACATTCATGAACACGTTCCAAGGACTCTCTCTTTACAAATCGATTAACACCCTCGACCCCAAGGGAAAATTCCTTTAAAGCATTACGCTGTTTCTTTCCTGCATTTCGTTTCTTTAACCGTGATAAATTTTCAGGAAGCAGATAATCTATTCCATAAATGATATGCAAATACTTGCGGCCTCTCACTTTTATCGCTGGCTGCAGTAGTTTTCCTTTATGGCGGGTAATATACGATTCGGGTTTAACAACAAATCCTTCATGTCCATCCTCGGTCATTTCCTCCCACCATTCAATGGCCGCTTTCAATGTTGCTTCATCGTTTACAACCCGGTAATCTGTTTCCAAAAACAATTGAGAAATCCCGCTGAATTCTTTATTTTTCTCCATATGCCATGTGTGTGGCTTGTCAAAAAATGTTTCCGTGCTGTGAGCCAGCGTGTGAAAAGGTGCGATTTGAATTCCTTCCAAACCTTCTGTTTCCCAGCAGTATTTCTGATAAACTTCATTAAAGATTTTAGCATTTTCAATCCCGACATCCACTTCCTGAACCCAGTTCAGCACATCTTTGCCACTGTCAATAGCCTGTTGAAGTGAACCTTTCAACTTTGTGCGGTCAAGCAACGCCATTTCCCCAACATGTGCATATTGGTTTAAAACCAGAGCCTTCGCCTTTAAATTCCACGGCAGAATTTCAGCATCGAGGAGCAGAAAATCGGTGTTGTACCTTTCAAAATAACCATTTTTCACTAAATCCTCATTCAAGGTTCTGACTACTTGTTCTTGCAATTCTTTTTGAAAAAATGCCCTGCCCGTCCTTGTATAAATGGCGCCTAATGATTCCCTGCCTATATATTCCTTGGCAATTTCTTTATTTTTAAATAAAAACAAAATGCCTCGGCTGCCCATATGTTTCTTCTCCACAACCATGGTTTCAACACCATTGGCTTGATAGTATTCAAATGCCTCCATTGGATGCTCAAGGTACCCTTCCAGCCTGGAAGGTTTTGGTGTCGGACTCATCGTTGGTGGAAGATAGACGATATCCTCAAGTGGCAGAGTGGAATGAGATACATCATCCAGAGCTGGTTTCACTCCATCGTCATAAATCATGATTTCGCCGTAATGTTCCGTCAACACGGAATAACCTTCTAAGAATTTCATGATATTCGGAGGTGCCAGCCTTTTGAGTTCCCATTCCTTCAATGGATTGTCTGGCACATTCGCATAATCCTGTTTCGCCTTGACCGATACAAATTGTCGTTCCGGATAACGATAGGCGGTTAAACTTCCTCCAAACACAACACCTTGGTCAATATTAAGAGTGTTGTTTACCAGTAATGGCTGCGGCTTTGGATCATGCCCCCAAAGAATAAGTTCACTTGATTTATGAGAAATGGACCAATCTTTTCGAATCGGCTTCCCGTGTTCATCCAGCCCCTCACTATCACCATAACGGCAAAAATCAGAAATACGCGCTGACTGTTTTCCGATATAGTAATCCTTAATGCCTGCATGGGCGGCTACAACTGCATTAACCCCATTTTTCCGAACAATATAATGAGATTTTGCTTCTAAAAGCAACTCTTTTAGAAGCCCCTTTAACTTTTCTGCAGCTTCACTGCCATTTTTACGTTCATATTCCTCAAATTCAGCGGCAACATTTTCATCACCATGAGCCATCTTTACATTTTTCCCATCAAGCCAGCGGGCAATTTTCCAGCCATGGTTGCTGTCAATCATATAGGCAAGTCCAGCTGCAACATGCTGTTGAAAAAATTGTAGTGTTTCAATCGATTTTGGTCCCCGGCTCAGCACATCACCAAGTGAAAGGATTTTCCTTCCCTCTGGATGGGTGTAATATCCTTCGTCGTTTTTTTGGTATCCAAGCTTCGATATCATTTCAATAAATTCATCAAAGCAGCCATGAATATCCCCGATAAAATCAATTCCGGTTTCTATATCGATATATAGTGGGTTTTCAAGACGATTTATGTTGAGTATTTGAAGTTCTTCTTCACCTAGCAAATAGACACGACGATATGGTTTCTTTTTAATGAAGCGAAGCACATTTTTAAAATGTTGATACTGCTGCTTCATTCGACTTCTCCCCCGAGGGAAAGCCCGTTCGCTATCTCGTCTTAGTAATTCCGTTTCTGATATATTCAAGACCATGGCTATAACAGGGAGGTGAAATTTCTTCCCCATTTGCAGGTATTTGTCATGCTCTTCCTCACGTAAATGGGTAGCATCGATAAATGTTAATTTATTGAGTTGGCAGCGTTTTGCAATCACATAATCCATGGCGTCAAACGCAGCACCAGATATTTGCTGATATTCGTTAAACAGTGCGTCACTTTCGTCTTTCGGACGTCCGTTCCAGCTAATAAATTCAATATCACTGACTAGTACTCGAAATTGATCGGAACTGACCACTTCAGAAGCAAGAATTTGTTCTTCTTGTATAAATTGATTTAATAAGGTTGTTTTTCCTGTATTAGAGGGTCCGACAAGCAGGACGATTCCCCCGTGTGGTAAATGGATCGTTGTCATTACCCCTCCTCCCTTCTGAAAATAGCCATTTGCGTTGGATGACCATATGTTTTATGCTCTTCGCCAATCCCTTGAATGCTGACTTTATAAGGAGTATTTTCGTTCCATTTTTCAATATTTTGAGCAAATTCCGTCCTTGTCCATTCAAAACGGTGATCGCCATGACGCATTTCTTCATTCATATCATAGAGTACATTGAATTCCTGGTTTGGTGTCGTCACAATCAGTGTCTTTGGACGATAGTCATTCAAGATGGTATCAAATATTTTTGGGAGCCTGTTCTCATCAATATGCTCAATGACTTCACATAAAACGATAACATCTTTATTTTGCAGTCGGCTGTCAAAATAATATAAAGATCCTGGTAATGACTGTGGTTCAATATACCCTTCTTTGGTATTCACCTGCTCAAAGCGCTCGATAGCCCGGATTCGGGATTTGTTCGAAGGCTCGATCGATAGAATCTCTTTAACACCTTCTACAAAACCCAGTTGTACCGAAAGTCTTCCTTCACCGGCACCAAGGTCCACTATCGATTCCTTGTGTGACAGAGAACCAATAAAGTTTAAGATTGCCTCGTAACGAAGATCATTTAAGCGAACCCTCGGGCTTTCGTCCTGGCTGCGATTTTGTTGTTTCTTTTCATAGAATTGTGATTGAGAAATTAATGCATTAAAACGGAGTGCCCTTTTGACAATCATTTGCTTTTGAGGGTGATCTTCTAGCCAGCCTTCTCCGTACCGATCCAGCTTTTCAACCTCTCTTTCATCTAAAAAATAATGCTTGTAATTATCGATGACAGGTATAAGTATGGAAACATGTTTTAAAGCATTCTGAACAGTTTGACTGCCGGATATCGTAACAAATCGAGCTGAACTTTTTTTTCGAATGGTACTATCTCCACGCTCAATTTCCACATTGTAGCCAATGGGTTCAAATAACTGAGCAATCTCCTCATCACGCAAATCGGTGGCAACCGGTCCAAATGCAAGCTTTATTTCAAATGAATGGTCCACCCATTGCAAATAGTTCTCATCTGGTTTCCCATTTAAAGCAGTACCTAACGCCTTACGGATGGTGGTGATAAATAGGCTGCTGACGGCGAATTCGCGGTCATTTATGTAATGGGTAATGTCAAATAAATCGGATGAATTTCGCACTAAATCTATCGGGTCAGGTTTTACATAGATAACAAATTGCACTTCTTCTTTTGTGAAAATAGGATAAACAAGGCGAACCTTGAAGCCTTTCTCATCCCGTTCATACGGATTATTAGGGTTTTTCGCGATTAAGTACGAGACCACATCTGCACCAGGTCCCCTTACGGTTAAAGATAGCTGCATACAATGCACTTCACTTTCTTCTGAAGTATTTTTCCATTACCATTATCATTACATAAAAATGGATATTTTAGAAATATGTTGATAAAAATTCCGTTATTCGGGTTTTCCCCTGTGATGCTTGGAGGGTTGATTATTCATAGGCGGAGAATTTCCGGCTATGGTATAAAAAGGAACCTTAAGAAGCAGATATAAGCGGAACTATTCCGGTTAACTGCTTTAAATAGTACAAAATCCAATGGATTTGGTCTTCTGTCAAGAAAGTGGACAATAAAATTTGAGACTACCGAAACCCAAAAACCTACCGCACTTCGTTTGGTGCGGTATTAGAAATGGGCAGTCGAAATACATGACTGACCATTTCTAATACCAAATGTCCTTTATGAGATTATTTCGGATTTATTTACCGAATGGTTTCTCTCAAATTGGTTCGGTGATGAATTTCCTAATGTTGAATGTTTTCGTCTTTCATTATAGATGCTGCTAATATAATAACTTACCGCCTTAATCGCCTCTGCCCTTGTTTTAAATCGCCTTCTATAAATCAAATCCTTTTTAAGGGTGGCATGAAACGATTCAATACAAGCATTATCATAAGGATCACCTTTTTTACTCATACTGATGTTCATTTCTTTCTCTTTCAAGATATCAATATATTCATGAGAACAATACTGAGACCCACGGTCTGAATGGTGAAGTAATTCCTTGCCAGGCTGTCTTTGAATAATCGCCATATTCAATGCTTGTATAGCTAATTCTTTCCTCATATGGCTTGCTAAACTATAGCCGACAATCTTTCTTGAAAATAGATCCATTACCGATGCCAAATAAACCCATCCTTCAAGCGTCCAAATATAGGTAATATCTGTAACCCAAGCTTGATTAGGTTCTTCTACACTAAATTGACGATTGAGTATATTAGGATAAATGTTTAAATCATGATTTGAATCAGTT
>NZ_JBUESO010000028.1:0-24873 GCF_055502545.1 Bacillus sp. CZDM1
CGGGTCCACCCAAAAATCCATGCTCACTTTTCTAAACCTAGCCATCCACAACACTACCCTTCTTCTTGTTCATACTTCCACCCTTTATATATGGAAAAAGGAAGAAAAAGGACATGGTAATTTCATAAATTTGTGAATGTTTTATGACATACGCGTTTCTGGGTACCTCTTGTAACCATGGGAATGTTCTTTAAATATCTACATTCGCCTTTTATCTATAGAAAAATAATGGATGTACTAAGAAGGGGAAAACATACAAGCTAAAGTAACGACTGTTATTTGCCAGCAGCGGAGTCCAACTACTTGTTTTTAAGGTGATGCGGGAAATGGAGAAATTAAGGGGAAAAGTTAAATACAACCAGTACCTTATACGCGTTAGCGTTGTTTATTGCCATCGAATTCATTATAAAATTTTCATATTAGTCAATTATTATTTGCGAAGGCAGGCACGTTAGCTGGAATGAACGATTGGAAAATGACTCCGGGTGGTATTAGTGATGCGATGGTTTTCTTAGTGTACGGCATCCCTTCTGTTAATCTATCAGCCGGCTACCAAAATGAACACCAAGAAACGGAAACAGTAGATTACAAATCCACCTTCGAAACGGTATTGCTCGTAGAGTCGGTTTTGCATCATCAATTAATTAAACAAAATATTCCTTCTCATTTGTAAAGGTTTCTAAGATTTTTATATTGATGACAGTCTTAGAAGAATGTACCATCTCTGCCATGTTTTTTACCAGCAGTTGTAACGAAATTTACCACTTGCTGTAAATGTATTTACCAATAGAAAAACGTGGACGGTTTGAAGTAAAAAGCCTAAATCCTCATTATATTTATACCGAGGAATTAGGCTTTTGATCATGCACAATCACGCCGATTGTGGATAATCAACTACAACCGAAAAATACTGCAACTAATGGTCTTACTTTCTTGAAACTAATAATAATCATTCCTAAAAAAATGACTGACATTGTTATTAGAAATATAGTATAGAAATTTATCTTTAATCCGATGTTTACAGTTGTAAGAATGTCATTTCCTATCAGCCATTCAACCCATTTTGAAGCTCCCTCCGATTTGACAGTGAATTCAACTTCATGTGGTGGAGATAACGTTCCTAAAACACTGGTAAAATAAAAAACAATTACTAGAATAAAACTTTCTGCTTTTATCCAAGGACGTGGATTATAAGAAGAAATAGTCGCCGCCCTTTTGGTTAGAACGCCATTAATAAACGCAAATACCAATACGGGGATAATACTAATATGCTTTAAGAGTAGCATTTGACCGTATGGTAATAACCATGACTTTACATAGTTCTCAGGTTCAACTACATAAAGCATAAGCGTGATTCCACTTAAAAAAATGATAATAATACAAATTATTGCAAAAGGAGTAAACCATTTTAAAAATTTTGGCCATTTTCGTTGTTCCTTTGAAAACCAAGCAACATGTATTAAAATGCCTGTCCAAAGTGTAACCATTAAAAAATGAGCGGAATGAGCCAATAAACCCACCCAAAACGACAAAGACGCTACATGACTGGCGTATCCAACTCCTAATACGATTAATAATAGCCACAGTGCCTGTAGATATTTAGATCCGTTAACCAAGATAGTCATCCATAAGCACACTGACATAAACCCAATAAATAACCATGCCTGGCCCACTTGGAAATCCGTTAAAACTGAGAATATCGCAAGAGTAAGCCCCACACTGTCACTAAAATATGAAATTGTTTGAACTACAGGTCCTAATGTAAAGAAAAAAATACCCAAAGTCGATAGTAATAAAATATTCCTAGAAATGTTGATTTTAGGTTTATGGGAATCAGGTAGGAATTGTAGAACGACATGACCTATTAATATCGAAAAAACGATGTAATTTCCGATTTCCGCTATTGGAACCAAAACATGCATCTTATTTTTTCCTTCCAAAAAGCAACAACATACCAATAACCAAAATAATTACAACCACAACAGATATTATTAACTTGAACGAATCTGATGATTGTTTATTATTTTGGTCACTAGTTTGACTGCTTTTCTCTTTATTTTCAGCCTTACTATCCTCTTTGTCAGTCGTAATATGCTCTTTCGTTTCGGTCATTTTCTCTTGTTCTACCTTTTGCTCCATCTGGACCGTAAAAGGAATTTTACCTGTAATTAGGTGACCATCTTCCCCGGCAATACTCCATTCAATAACATAAGAGCCATTCTCTAAAGGAGTGGATAATGTACCAATCATTTGTTTTTCTTGAAGTTCAATGTTTAAAGGCACTTGCTGTTCATCCTTCAATAATCTTTTTTATCATGAATTAAAACATTTTGATTTTCAACCTTTTTTCAAGTTAATTTCATAAACTATATTTAGCTTTTCATGAGGTTCAAGTTGTACAAAGCAATTGATATTTACTGTAGAAAACAAAAAAAGAGCTATTCCTTAATTGGATAGCTCTTCCTACTTTTAATCTTTAATCTCTTCTTTCATTTCATCCATACAATTTTCAGGTGCCTTATCTGTTTCTTGATTTGTACTATCAGAAGCTTTTCCTTCAGCTTTTAATGCACATTCATCTTCGACCTGTTCTGTTTTATTTTTTACTGTATTCTGTTCCATCGTAAAGGAATTTGCAAAAACAACACCTACCACCCCAAAAAGACAGAAGGCTAGAAATATCGCCGCAGAAATCTTTTTCATTAAACATCTATTCCTTCCACTAATCATCTATTTTGGTACCGGTGTTGGCGTTGGTTCCCCAAAATCTTCATTTTTTTTAGTAATTAATCTATTAATTTCTTTTAATTCTTTTCCATCTTGATACATTTCAGTCGCCTCACGGGCGATCTCTACACAGATGTCTCAGGATATACCCATAGAATCCCATTCAGTCACTCGCATGTCATCTCCAAAGCTATCCACAAAGCAATCAAGATTGCTTTCATGTCCATCTTCGGCATAACAGCCACAATAACAAGGAACAGCTGCCAATGCTTCAGGATATTGTGCGGCCATAACATATGTTTCTTGTACTACTTCAGAGGCGTTAAGCACAAAGTCTGGTAGTGGCGTATGTTTTGAATCTAAAGCTATTTCTTCTTTAGAACCACATCCAGTTAGCAAACCCATAAATAGGGCACCGCTTAATAGAATACCTGTATATTTCATCAACAAATTCACCTCAAATCTGCTAGTCTTACCTAGCTGTCTTTATTTTAACAAGGAAACCATACTAACAACCGTGTTAATTGTTAAAGATGCCCAACGGATAAATAAACTTCTTTACTATGTGACAATTCAACAGCAATTTGAGCTCCTGAATTTCCTCCGCCTACAACAAGAGTAGTCCCTTCCTTTATTTGGCTAGGATTTTTATACATTGATGAATGAACCTGAAGTATATTTTCGGAAAGAAGATGAGAAAATTCTGGGATGAACGGTCTTTGGAAAGGGCCTGTTGCTATGATTACATTCCTACAGTGGTACTCACCTTGGGTTGTGTGCAATATAAAATGGTCTTCTTTATCCACTTTCTTAACAGTGGTATTAAGCTGAATAGGAAGTGAAAATGTTTTGGCATACAATGATAAATAATCTGTAATTTCATCTTTCGTTGGGTATAGTTTCTCTTCCCCTTTTAATGATAAACCTGGTAGTGAACTATAAGAACGAGGCGTAAAAAGGGTTAAAGAATCGTATCTTTTTTTCCAACTCTCACCGATAGCACTTTCCTTATTTAAAATTAAAAACGATAATTTTGTTTGTTTTAAGTAATACCCAATTGCAAGTCCTGCCTGACCTGCACCAATAACAAGAACATCATAAAACATTTTCTCTCCCCCTTTGAAAAAAAGGACTTCCCTAAAAACGGGAAGCCCTATCTTATCTGTCTTTTATTCTGAGAAGTCTTAGAGCATTTAAAGTTACAATCAGTGTGGCACCCATATCTGCAAATATGGCTATCCAGAGAGTCAACCAACCAGGGATCACTAACAATAAAGCAACAAGTTTAATCCCTAATGAAAATGTAATATTTTGTTTGATAATGTTTAATGCCTTTCGACTTAGCTTAACTGTAAACGGAAGTTTACCAAGATCATCAGCCATTAAAGCAATATCTGCGGTCTCAAGTGCTGTATCTGTTCCGGCTCCGCCCATCGCTATCCCCACTGTGGAAGCGGCCAATGCTGGTGCATCATTCACTCCATCTCCGACCATTGCAACACGGTTATATTTACTCCTAAGTTCTTTAATAAGGGTTAATTTATCTTGAGGTAAAAGGTCTGCCTTAATGTCAGATACTCCTACCTGTTGCCCAATGGCATTAGCCGTACCTTTATTATCGCCCGTTAACATGATGGTTTTTTGTATACCTAATGAGTGAAGTTTCTTTATGACTGATTTACTATTCCCTCTTACTTCATCAGCAACAGCAAGCAGTCCTAATATTTCTGTATCAGTCCCTGCAACCATGACAGTCTTCCCTTTATTTTGAAGGTCAGAGATAGTCGCTTTAAGGTTTGATGGAATTCCACTCGATAATATTTCATCAAATAAGTTTGGACTGCCTACATAATACGTCATATTGTTGACTACACCTTTTATACCCTTACCTGTAATAGAGGTAAAGTTTTCAATGGTCAGAGCCTTATAAGGTAAAACATCCTGTTCCGCTTTCTTCATAATGGCTGAAGCTAACGGATGCTGGGAACCATCTTCCAAGGCAAGCGATAATGGTTAGAAGTTCATCAGAATCTGCATTTGGTTGTGGAATGTAGTCTGTTACGACTGGAATACCGTGCGTTAAGGTTCCGGTTTTATCAAAGGCAATGGCCTTGATTGCTCCCATTTCCTCTAAATGAATTCCACCTTTAATTAGAATACCATTTCGAGCAGCATTTCCTATTGAGGTTACGATTGCAACTGGCGTTGAAATAACTAACGCACATGGACAACCAACCACTAGAGCAGCCAATCCTTGATAAATCCATTTGTCCCAATCTCCTCCAAAGAAGAGAGGTGGTACCACTGCTACGCCCAGTGCTATAAGCATAATGAGTGGCGTGTAATACTTTGCGAATCGATCCACAAATGCCTGAGAAGGTGCTCTTTCTGCTTGAGCTTCCTCTACCAAATGGATAATCTTTGCAATCGTTGTGTCGTCAACATGTTTGGTTACTCTTACTTCAAGTAAACCTTCTTCATTTAACGTTCCAGCAAACACTTCATCATCAACGTATTTTGCAACGGGAACCGATTCACCAGTAATCGCTGCTTGATTCACAGACGATAATCCCTTGACAACAATCCCGTCCATCGCAATTTTTTGTCCAGGTTTTACAATCATAATGTCGCCAATTTGAATATCGTCCACTTCAACCATAAATTCTTTATTTCCTCTTCGAATCAAGGCTTCTTTTGGAGCAATATCCATTAAGGAACGGATAGACTGACGAGCTTTATCCATTGAGTAAGTTTCAAGAGCTTCACTTATGGCAAACAGGATGACAACCGTTGCACCCTCTCCCCATTCACCAATAATGGCAGCACCTATAACCGCAATAGTCATTAGGGTTTTCATATCAAACTGCAAACGGATTAAATTCATTAATCCAGTTTTAAAAAGTCGATAACCACCTACTAAAATAGACGTGGCATATGCCAAAATTGAAGATACACTATCTTCTCCATTTAGTTCCGCTGAAATCCACCCAATTAGCAGGAAAACCAACGAGGCAATAACGGTTGAATGCTTTTGTAAAAATGGTTCTTTTTTCTCTTCAAATTTTTGCTTTTCAGGGATTACTTTTATGTTTTCAAAGGCCCCTGCCTTTTCTAGTTCCTCAATTGTTGTATCCCCATAAACCGTAAGTTTTGCAGCACCGAAGTTTACACTTGCATCAGAAACACCATCCAGGTGTTTTACGTTCTTTTCGAACTTTGTCGCACAGCCAGCTCAGGTGAATCCCTGCACTCGGTAAACTGTTTTTTCATTTGATTTTTCCAAACCAGCATTACTCATGGATTTTCACCTCCTTTTGATGTTCAAAGGCGATTTGTATTAGTTGTTTCACATGATCATCATCTAAGGAATAATACACTAATTTCCCTTCTTTACGATATTTCGCCAAGCCCAAATTACGAAGGAGTCTTAAATGATGAGATGTAGTAGCTGTGGTACTGCCCACAATATTGGCTACATCACATACACACAATTCATCTTCCTCACTTAAGGCATAAGCAATCCTTATTCTAGTGTCATCAGCCAAGGCCTTAAATATTTGTGCGACAGACAAAGTATCTTGTTGTGAAATAGAACTTTTTAGCCGATTTACTTTATCCTCATCCACGCATGTTACTTCACACACATCTTCTTGCTTCAATAGATCCTCTTGTTTCAAAAGATTGCTCCTCCTTATTCAAACCCTCATTTGATTATTTGTATATACAATAACGAATCCAATGGTCAAACAATTATTTGAATGTTTTAATAAAAATTACGATTTGGATATTGACAAAAAGATTGTCCGTGTCATAGAGTATTGGAAAACACAAATAGTTTTGCATTAAGGAAACTTTTTAAAGGGAGGTAAAACTATGTCTGAGAAAAAAATTTCTCGGCGGGATATTTTAAAGATTGGAACTACTGGTGCACTAGGGATAGCTGGCAGTATGTATTTAAATAAAATGGCACCCTTTTCTCGTGTAGTTCATGCAGAGGATCATACATCAAGTCATACTAGTCATACTGTAGATCACAGCAATATGCATGATTCTGCAATAACAGAGGGTTACAAGATGGCCAATCGTCTCTTAACTGAGTTTGATTATGGAAAAGTGACGAAATTATCAAATGGTCAAACCTTGAGGGAATATGAAGTTGCAGCCGTTGATAAGGAAATTGAAATTGCAAACGGGATTAAGTTTCCAGGTTGGACCTATAACGGAACCATCCCTGGACCCACATTTCGTTGTACTGAAGGGGATTTATTAAAATTTCATTTTACAAATCAGGGAAGTCACTCCCACTCTATTCACTTCCATGGTATTCACCCTCCTGAGATGGATGGATTAACTCCTATTGCTCCAGGTCAATCTTTCACTTATGAATTCGAAGCAAAGCCTTATGGCTTACAACTTTATCATTGCCATGTCTTACCGTTAGCACGACATATTCATAAAGGGTTATACGGAAATTTTATTATCGATCCAAAAAACCCACGGAAACCAGCATTAGAATTAAACATGGTCATGAATGCATATGACTTAGATTTAGATGGTGCAAATGAATTTTATACCGTGAATGGTTACGCTTTTGCTTTTATGAATCATCCAATAAAAATCAAAAAGGATGAGCTTGTCCGTATCTATTTAAGTAATTTAACCGAATTTGACTTGCTAAACTCTTTCCATTTACATGCGAACTATTTTACCTATATTCCAACAGGAAGAAATGACAATCCAACTCAATTTACAGACACCATTATGCAATGCCAGGGAGAACGTGGAATTATTGAAGTGCGTTTTCCGTACAAAGGCAGATATATGTTTCATGCTCATGTAAGTGAATTTGCCGAGCTTGGCTGGATGGGATTCTTTGAGGTTGAATAGAAAGGAGTGTAAATGATGAAAACAAAATGGCTGATTACCTTTCTAATTCCTCTAGTTCTGTTACTGCTGGTGTTAGGATGGGTATTTAAAAATGGTGCTGGAGTAGAACGAGATCCTGCGGCTCCAATTGAAGTGCTAAATGTTGAACAAATAAAAATAGTCCCATCAGGATTTGAGCTTGATGTAAGTAATACTGGACCAGAAACATTGACCATATCTCAAGTAATTGTTGATGATTCTGTGTGGACTTTTTCCATGACCCCAGATTCTACACTTAAACGGTTTGATGATGCAAAGGTAACAATTAATTATCCATGGGTTGAAGGTGATCCACATACCATTCTATTAATCTCCGAAAATGGGATTATTACAGAAGCAACAATTGATGCAGCAACCCTAACTCCTGAATTTTCTTGGGATAATGTGTTGAATTACGGATTTATTGGATTTTATGTAGGCATTGTTCCCATAACATTAGGTTTATTATGGTATCCATTCATGAAGCGTATGAAGAAAAACTGGATTAATGCCATCCTTGCACTTACTGTTGGTCTCCTACTCTTCTTATTTTTTGGGACGTTATTTGATGGATTTGAAATTGGAGCTGAAGCACCATCTGTCTTCCAAGGAAACATGGTAGTGATTATTAGCACGGTCCTTTCTTTTCTCCTATTGATTGGATTTGACCAGTACCAACAACAACGGCAAAAACGCAATGGGTATTCACCACTAGGAATTGCTTTATTAATGGCTACAGGTATTGGACTTCATAATTTTGGTGAAGGATTGGCAATTGGTTCTTCTTTTGCACTTGGTGAAGCTGCGTTAGGCACGTTTTTAATCATAGGTTTTACCCTGCATAATATCACTGAGGGGATTGGAATAGCCGCTCCATTATTATCAACAAAGCCAAAAATCAGCCAATTTGTGTTATTAGGTACGATTGCAGGTGCACCTGCCATATTAGGAACCTGGTTCGGTGGTTTTATCTTTTCACCCATTTGGGGTGCATTTTTCCTTGGAATAGGAGCTGGGGCTATATTACAGGTGATTTTCGTAATCTCCAAAATGCTAATGGAAGATCACAAAAAGAATAATGAACCTTTCGTATCATGGATGAATTTTACGGGCTTTACACTCGGAATATTAATCATGTATTTTACAGCTTTTTTTGTAAAATTTTAAGCTCTAATCAATGTCAGATATTTATATAAATGAAAGCGTGAATGGTAATGGGCTTTAAAGGAAGAAGTAAGTTTGGTAAATGGATGGATGAACAAAAAGGCGTTAATATATTTGAGTTAGAAAGGTTATCGAATCTTAGTAAAAGTACGATCTTAAAATTATGTTACAATCAGGACTATCGTCCGAGATTTTCCACAATAATTAAACTCAATCAAGGATTAAAAAAACTTGGTAAGGAAATTGATATTAACGAGTTTTTTTCCTGAATCTATTGTAGAAATGGTGATTCAAAGAGGAATTACAAATAACATATTAGGAGGGAAACTATGCTTCAAAATATCGGAATACCAGGTTTAATACTAATTGTAATGCTAGCCCTTATTATTTTTGGTCCTTCCAAGTTACCAGAACTCGGAAGAGCATTCGGCTCAACACTAAGAGAATTTAAACAATCAACAAAAGGGCTCATGGATGATAATCACGAAAAAGAAAAAGAGTAGCTGATATTAAAGGTGGCCATCCTGCTAAGACGATGAGCCACCCTTTTTTTCTTCCTTATTCCGCTTTTTTGGTAACCGTAAATTCTTTTTTAGGCATGTTGTGCATGTCTCTTGCCGTAACATGGGCGATAACAAAGTAATCCCCCTCTACTGAAAAAGTCTTCGATATAGAATATATGCCATTACCTTGATGTTCACCAAGAACCTTCTCATGTGTTTCTTCATCAGATTTCCATATTTCAAATTCCACTTTCTTAGCGTCTTCTACTTTCTCATTACCCTGTGTGACATGTGCTTCAATAAACACTTCTTTATTTACTTTGATTATCTCTGGGAGTTCAATGACAACTTCCACAAATTCTGGTAGTTCTTCTGATTTTTGTTCTTTTGAACACCCTGCTAAAACAAAAAGTACACACAGTGTGAGGAATAGAACTTTTTTCATTAGCCTTTACTCCAATTCTTGGTTAATAGTATTGTCACATTTTAAATAGTGCTCGTTCCATAATTTATTATATCGACAATTTCATTTCCGTTTGTGTCCAATTTCTGAACTTAATATAAGAATGGTAAATTTTTTATTTGAGATTGAATGATTGAATCAATTAACAGAAATCAGTATTCTAATATTAACAACATTGAAATATTAGAAAGGAAGGAAGTTTAGATGAAGAAGTATATATTCCCCATACTGACTGCCTTCACTTTAGTTACAGGTTGTTCCTCATCAGGGGAACAGTCATCTAAGGAAGAGCAGAACAGCGACGGACACGGACACCATGAGCAAAGTGCTCCTGTTCTCACCTACGAAATGGGCAGCGATGATTGGTCTGCAATTACGACTTATAGTGACAGTCCAGAAGTTTTAGAGGCTTACCAGTTCGCAGTGGCACATCCAGAGGTGCTAAACTATATGCCTTGCTATTGCGGATGTTACGAAGAAGACGGCCATACTAGTAATACCAATTGTTTTGTTGACCATGTTGAAGGGAATACTGCTACCCTTGATACAATGGGCTTTGGCTGAGGGGTCTGTGTTGACATAGCCCGTGAGGCTAAATCAGAGTTTGAAAAAGGAACACCTTTAAAAGATATACGAAACATGATCGATGAGAAATACAAGAGTACTGGAACACCATCTACTCCTACACCTATGCCAGAGGTTTAAAAAAACGCTGATTTACTCAGCGTTTCTTTTGTATAATCAAATTAACAATTATGTCAATGCAATCTGAAATTTACAGGTTGTTAAGATTTATACACCACCTGTTTGGTAGATAAATTTTAATTTCACATTAAACTAACTTCCCTTTAGTTTTAGTGAAAATATTCACAAAAGCTCTAAAACAGATGGAGTTTATTGAGCAGTATTTAGTCAAATTAGAAAAGGCAATCACTTAGAATGTAATCGCCTCTTAGATAGTTATCTTCTACCAGATATAGTTTTATATTAATTTACATTTATCCCTTCCCAACTGGAAAGCTAAGGGGTTTGTTCTCCTTGTTTTCCGCAATAATTTCCAAAGTCCTTTGAATACCGATGTTGTAGATAAGTAATAACAGCAAGTTTTCACGCTGTTTTTCACCGTATTCATCGGGCCCAATTAGTTCTCCATCCCAGCTCTCCATCGAAACTGGTGAATATTTTTCATATAGATCATAATTTACTGGTTGTGGTTCGTTTTTCAATCGTAAATCGGTCACTACAATCCCCCCACATTTGAATTCTGTTAGTAAGGGTATTATTTCACAAAGTTAGCTAATAGTTAAGTCCTTTGCTACGCAGTATTGAGTCAAATGAACAACAACTTATTGAATCAAATACTTTTTATGTTGCTCTCGCTTTCGCTCATGAGTAATCTTTGCATACCTTAGTGTCGTATCAGGTGAACTATGTCCTAAGAGTTCTTGAATCGCAACCAGTTCGGCACCATTATTTAAGGTTAAAGTAGCAAAAGTGTGTCTCAAAACATGTGGACTTACTTTGTCTTGTAAACCTGCTTTTTGAGCGATTATATATATTTCTCTTTGTATTCCTCGTTTAGATAATCTTCTATAAGGCTTTCTCTCTGTAACCATCAAGGCTCCACAATTGTCATTTCTTCCTTTTAAATATTTACCTAAATGATACATTGCTCTAATGGAAAAATAGACTTCCCTTTGTTTATCCCCTTTACCAATAACTAATGTGCTCATATTTTGTAGATTGATATCAGATTTATCTAATCCATGAACTTCAGACAATCTACAACCCGTTGCATACAATATTTCTAGAAAAGCACGCTGCCTGACTGTTTCGCAGGATTCTCTTAACATTTCTAGTTCTTCGATTGATAATGATTTAGGAAGTCGGTATTCTTCTTTTGGAGCTTTTAATTTGGTGCTTGGATCACGTTTAATATATTCTTCTGAAGCTAACCAACTAAAAAAGCTCTTTAAAACAGATAATTTCTTTCTAATTGTGCTCATTTTTAAGGTCCCATCTTGACTTAAATACATTCGTACATCTGCCGTAGCTATGTCCTCAACCTTCTTTTTTACGATATCAGCAAACATACTTAATTCCATGAGGTAGTTGTCTAGAGTAATAGAACTTAAACCTTCTAGTTTTTTTGCTGAAATGAACAATTGTATTTTATCCTCAAGGTCTGGATGTATCTCACCTAACTTAACTCTTTGAATATAATACGCTGATTGTACAGTAGACAATTTATTCTTTGTACTTTCCACTTCAATATTAGGATACAAATCTTTTAAAGCAGCTACTAAATCTGATAATATTTGCTCACCTAGATTCATATTGATCAACCCTCCTTAGTACTCATTAATAACTAAGGATTACCTATACAAACACCAAAAATACCAACTGAGTGAGTATGGACCGCTTTTTTGTCTTTGATTTTATAATTTGAATAAGGAAGAGACGATTACTTTTGGGGTAATCGTCTCTTAGTGGTTGTGTACAGATAGTATCGTTGTACTGTACAGCAATGACTTTGTTTTACTAGTTATGTTTCTTCAAAATTAGCCACCCGATAGTTTCAATCTTATTGAATTGCGATTCCTTATTTTTTTATTATTATCTTAAATCTAAATAGCGAGAATCGGATAAATTAACTGGTTGTAAATTTTCTTGTTACTTCGTTACTTCAAAAACCATTATAAATTTCGACCATCTAGATTCAAGATATCTTTGTTCAATTTTTCTAAAACCAACATTTCGAAGTATGTTTTGGAAATTATCTTCTTCGAACAAATTTGTTTTCCACCATAGCCTACCAGTTAGGTTGGTAACAAAATTACGTCTAGTAATAAAGATTAGCATTTTACCTCCTTCTTTAAGTAATTGTTTTAAGTTTCCTAATGCATTACTAATCTGTTCTCTAGGGATATACTCCAATAATGTTGATGAAATAATAAGGTCATATCCGTTCCAATTACCTGGTAGTGAATCGATATTTAAGACATCAGCCCTAGCTAATTCTGTATTATTTAGTCCTTCTTCCCCTTTTTGCTTTTCAAATATGTCTAACATACCTTGAGTAAGATCAAAAGCATTAAATACTAACCCATCGTATCCTAATTCATTTACAACTTTATTGAGAGTTCTTGTAATAACTCCTGTTCCACATCCAGCATCTAAAACCTTTAATTGCGATTGTAAAAAGTTATAGTTCCTAAAGAAAGTGTAAAGTTCTTTACCCCAACCTAGTCGATTAACATACAAAGATTCATATGTTAATGCCCTCTTTGTATATAATTCTTCGATTTTACTATTTGTTTTCGACTGAGTTCTTTTACTTTCCAATATATTCCCCCCTCATTTATTTTTCTTATAACCATTCACCATTTAGCCCAACTCATAACCTCTGAAATGGTCAACATCAATCATTTTTTATTATCAATGATGTTTCGCAATGTAGAGATCCCTTCTATAATAACTAGTTGCTCATCTTTGTTTGCAGTCTTTACTTTTGCAAGTAAAGGAACATAATATTCAGGGATCAACTTTTCAATATAGTCTTTAACTTGTTCAGAGATGTAAATACGAGTAAATCTCCGATCTGATTTGTCAGTTTTTCGTTCAACTAAATTTTGTTTTTCTAATCGATCTATTATTCCAGATACTGTACTATGAGTAAGTCCAATATTTTTGCCCAATTCTTTTACGGTTAAACCGTTGCAATCTACCAGTGTATCAAGCACCATTAACTGGGGACCAGTAAGTTGACCTTTAGCTATTTCTTTATCTATATCTTGCTGTATAGCCTTTTGAATTACTTTCAAATTTTTAATGAAGTTGCCCCAATCAATTTCATTGTCCAACAAATTCACCTCTTAAAATAATAAGTCGTAACACGACACGTCGTGTTACGACTTATTATAATACTTCAATTTATTACTGTCAAAACAAGTAAAGTCCTTTTGTTATTTAAATTGATTACAGAAAAAACTATACTACATATCTGATTCAGTTTTATCTTAAGTATACTCTTTCACAAAGTCATTTTAAGCACTCATTTAATGCGCAGTATGTGTCTACTACGTAATACAAGAGTTAATCTGGGCCGTTTGCAGAAGACTAATCTTATTGAAAGTCAATCAATTTTTTATAACAATTAATATCTTAATTAGTACCTTAATCAGAACATCTATTAACAGAAAAAATCATTTAATAGAACAACTGAATTATTATCTCTGTTGCTCTATTTTTATTAAAAATATGAAATTACACTGTTTATTCTTTAACCGCTAAAACAACATCAGCATAAAATTCACCATCTACTACCACTTCATAACGCCACAAGCCGCTTTTTGGAACTGAAAAGGTAGCAGTGAAGCGTTCTAAAGTGGAATAGCCTGTTGACGGCTCTTTTATTATTTCAGGGGATAATCCCGTAATTTTTTCTCCTGTTTCATTATGGTAAGCATAAATAGCCAATTCTTTCCCTTTGAAAGTGTCAAAAGGTGCCGTGAAATGAAATAGGTATCCATACGGTTTTCTTGCTGAAAGAGATGGGTCTGGAGCAACCATCAATAACACTTTTCCATCTTTCGCATAAATATCTCTCATTTCTGTCAGTTCTTTACTCATTGAACTCCAAAAATCTTTCGTACGAATTAACATTCCCTCTATTTTGTGCTCTTCCGTTAAATTTGCTTGCCCCGTTACCATCCCAGTTTCTGGTTTTTCACTGCCTTCTTTTTGGAACTGTAATTCTACTGTGAAATTATAAACGCTATCTTTTGGATCTACTTCTTCATATTCAATGCTTTTTATAATAAAATTGTCATAATCATTACTTGGTCGAATCATTACGAACGAACCATAGTTATTAACGAAATCTCTATAGGACGTTTCATTTGCAAAATAATCTTTAAATAGCTTTTCTTCATATTGATTTAACGATTCAAACTTTTCTTCGCTTTCTTTTTCCAATATTTGTTTCAATTCATCACTTGGACCTGTAAGGCTATTCTGTAATACAGTTTCAATCGTCTTTATATTCTCATTTTGAGTTTTCGTTTCCTTTTTTTCCGTACATCCAGCTATGATTAATAAAAGGAAAGTAAATACAGCGGTTGCAAAGTATTTATTCATTCTATTTTTCAAGTAATCCCCCCCTTAATTCATGATATCATAACTTTTTCCAATTATCTCCAAAAAAATAGTTCACTTATTTACAAGTGAACTACTTGGAACGACCGTACTATTTTCTCTAACATGGTGTGCTAATCGCGATTGATGCTCGCCTTGCTGATTATGATAGGTTATACCAGGAATACCGTCTCTGTGGTTTATACTTATTATTTCCCACAGCATTTTTTATATTTTTTTCCACTGCCACATGGGCATGGATCATTTCTGCCTACTTTATTTTCCTTATGAAAAGGACCATTTTGAAGCATTTGCTGTTTATGTACAGTCTGATCGTTCATCACTCTTTTTAATACAGTTTGTTTCCACTTTTCTAAGTCAGGGTGATGTTCACCTAATATGGAATAATAGCTATAGACTGTTTTTTCAACATCATAATGACTTGAGAAGTACTCTTTTTTCATATGATCGCTTATTTCGGGAAGTGCCTCGGAGGAAAATTGAAAACAAAGTGCTTCGATCAACATATCCTGATCCTCAGATTCTTCTGCAGACTGATAAGCCTTTCTTAAGGCAAGGACAGCACTGTCTGTTTTAATATTTTCCATAACGGAGGTTGCAAAAATAATCGATTCCGCTTTCCTCAAATACGGTTCTACCGCCTTAACCACTTCGTCACTCTGAAACCGAATTAATGCATCGCGCACTTCCTCTAATACTAAATCTTCATCCCGTTCTAACAAATTCGCCAATAATGGAATATACTTTTCCAGTCTTAGTAATCCAATCATGTAAATCGTTACTATTCCTTTATAAGAAAACCATTTTTCATTTAAATTATCTTCTATCGTCCTATCAATCTCCTCTACCGTGATCCAGCCATTTTTCACTATGCGTGCTGCCAGTTCTTTCGCCTTACTATATAGTTCATAATTATAATATTCTGTTTGTTCGAGGTCATTTAATGCTTTTTCATATTCTGTGCATACTTCTTCCTCTGTCCCATTAACCTCTAACTCAATTAATTTCCATCTTTCCTTACTTATGTATCTTTCAAGTGGTTTTCTGTATGATAGAGCAAATTCTGGTTCAATACCGTTTATCAATCTTATCGCTAAATGGATCTTGAATTGGTCCATCCGAGGGATATTATCTATCAGAACCTTGACTGCTTCCTCGTTAAACTTCTGATTCTCTAAATAAATTAAAATCTTCTCTTTTTCTTTAAAAGCTTCCCTAAGTAATTCAATGGTCCATTCTTCCGGTAAATTTGGTAAATCTTTTATGGAACGAAGTACAGTTTCTTGAATTAAACGATCATGGCTCATTAAGTGCGGTTTAATCTTTTCTAAAAATGTCATCATAACCATCCTTTCACTCTATTTTGGACTTTTTGCCCCTCAATTCTATTGTATTATTTAAGGAAATAGGAGTCTATTTTGTGATTCGTTTTTTGAAAAAATCCCTAGAAAAAGTGTCATACACTATTTACAAAATGATACGACCTAAAGGGTACTTTATTTTCTCCACTAGGTACTTCCCCTACTATGTATACTTGATATAAAAAGACCATGCATTCTCATTACAACATACTTAGTGGTAAAAAACTCCTTCAATTAAGAAGAGACATTAATTTTTTAAAATTATTGTCTCTTGAAGGTAACACTCCCTATTTTATTAAAACGGTAAACCAATCAATGGAAGGCTTTTGAGCCTATATCTGTTCGGTAATAAGCACCATTAAAAGATACCTTTTCTACTGACTGGTAAGCTAATTCTCGTGCTTCTTTGAGACTTTCTCCAACAGCAGGCACTCCTAGAACACGGCCGCCTGCGCTTTTCAATTTGCTGCCTCCTTATTGGCAAGACTTTGAATCACTTCTGGTAACAAGCTGTGCTCCTGCTCTTGAATCTTTTTTGTTAGTGTTTCTCTTGTCTCATATAAATCGATTGGAATGGCTCGTTGTGCAATAACAGGACCTGTATCCATTCCTTCATCTACATAATGGACCGTCACACCCGTCACCTTTACCCCATAATCGAGGGCTTGGCCAATGGCATCTTTCCCTGCGAATGCTGGTAATAAGGATGGGTGGACATTAATGATTTTTCTATCATAGGCCTCGAGTAAAACATGACCCAAAAGTCTCATATAGCCAGCCAAAACGATAAAATCAACCTTCCTTTGTGTTAGCTTTTCAAGAATCTCTTCTTCATAAGCTTGTTTGTTAGGATAATCCTTCGCATGAAAAGTAAACACCGGGATTGAATGATCTTTTGCTTTCTGGACTGCTAGGGCTTGAGGGCGGTCACTGACTAGTAAAGCGACTTGAACGTTCGTAATTTTTCTAGACTGGATGGCTTCCAAAATCGCTGTAAAATTAGAACCTGTACCAGAAGCAAAAACCGCAATCTTCATACTTACTCCTTTTTGAATACGACTTCTTCGGTTCCTTTTTGGACTGTACCAATTTCAAACGCATCTTCCCCTAACGATTGTAGGTGCTCCAAAATTTCACGTGAGTCTGCAGCATCAACGACTAGAATCATCCCGATTCCCATATTAAACGTTCGGAACATATCATAATCGGATATTTTGCCTGTAGCTTGGATAAAGGAAAAAATCGGCGGGATTTTCCATGATCCATCCCTTATCTCAGCCTGTAAGCCTTCGGGTAAAATTCGTGGAATGTTATCGTAAAAGCCCCCGCCTGTCACATGTACCAGACCAGAGACAGGATATTTCCGCACCGTTGAAAGGACCGATTTCACATAAATTTTCGTCGGTTCGAGTAACACCGCCCCCAATTCAGCTCCCAATTGATCCACATAATCACCTAAGGAAAGCTTAGCATCCTCCAAAAGAACTTTTCGGACAAGTGAAAACCCATTGCTATGTACACCACTTGAAGTTAATCCAATCAGTACCTGACCTTCCTTGACTTTGGATCCATCAATCACATGTTTTTGATCGACGATCCCCACTGTAAAGCCAGCGATATCATATTCCTCGCCCTGATACATCCCCGGCATCTCGGCTGTTTCGCCGCCAATGAGTGAACACCCTGCCTGCAGGCATCCATCTGCAATTCCTTTCACGATCGATTCAATTTTCTCGGGAATGATTTCACCACAGGCTAGATAGTCTAGAAAAAAAAGTGGCTCTGCCCCTTGGACAATGACATCATTTACACACATGGCAACTGCATCAATCCCGATGGTATCGTGCTTGTTGATAGCAAAGGCGATTTTCAATTTGGTCCCAACACCATCTGTACCAGAAACAAAAACCGGCTCTTCCATCCCCGTTAAGTCTGGTTTAAAAAGAGCCCCAAAACCTCCTAATCCAGTTAATACTTCGGGACGGAAGGTTTTTTTTACATGTTTTTTCATTCTTTCAACCGCTTCATTGCCCGCATCTATATTGACTCCTGCTTGGCGGTACGCATCGCTCATTGGTTTGTTTCCCTCCTTACGGTAAACTTGCAGAGATTTCCTGCATGTTGAATTTTTTTACTAATCCCGAACGCATAATGTCTGGGATGGCATTTCTCCATGCACTATCCAATTCAGCAACCGGCTGAGAAATCACGTTCTTACCATGATGGGTAATCGATAATTCCGTCCCTTTCACCATGCCGATTTCTTTTATTGGTACCTCGAGTTGTTTCGCCATTTCCATTATCCTTTCACCATGTTTCGGTGTGACCGAAATAATAATACGAGATTGAGATTCACTAAATAGAGTAAAGTCTGATCGAAGTTCTTCCGTTAACTGAATGACCGCTCCCAGCTTTCCGCCGATACAGCTTTCCGCTAGTGCCACTGCGATACCACCTTCGGCTGTATCATGGGCGGATTGCACCAATCCTTCTTGAATCAACTTTAGGGTAAGAGCTTGAATCTTCTTTTCCAACTCTAGGTTTAACTGTGGTGGTCTCCCTTCCATTTTTCCTGTCACCATTTTTTGGTATTCTGAACCACCTATTTCTGCCTTGGTTTCCCCCATTAAAAAGATTAAATCCCCCTCTTTTTTAAATTCCTGAGTCGTTATATGATTGGTATCTCTAATTAAACCTACCATTCCAATGGTCGGTGTCGGAAAAATCGCTTCTCCTTTTGTCTCATTATAAAGACTGACGTTCCCGCCAATGACTGGCGTATTAAGCTGACGGCACGCTTCACTTATGCCATCAGCAGCCTTTTCAAACTGCCAGAAGATTTCCGGTTTTTCCGGGCTGCCAAAGTTTAAGTTATCGGTAATGGCTAAAGGCTCCGCACCGGAACAAACGACATTACGGGCTGCTTCTGCAACAGCGATCGCTCCCCCAACGAACGGATCAAGATAAACATATCTTCCATTACAATCTGTCGTCATCGCCAATGCTTTCCGTGTGCCGCGGATGGCCACGACCGCAGCATCCGATCCAGGTATGACCGCTGTATTGGTTCTCACCATATAGTCATATTGTTGATACACCCACTCTTTGCTGGCAATGGTAGGGGATGCTAGCAGCTTCTTTAATACGATATTATAGTCATTTGGTTCTGCTATTGTTTGAGCGGGATCTAAGGATGAATATTGTTGGTAATATGGAGCCTCTTTAGAGGGCTTACAATAGACCGGCGCGTCTTCTGCCAGCTTGTCTGCCGGGATTTCCGCCACCACCTCTCCTTTGTGAAGTAAACGGAGTTGGTTATCATCTGTTACCCGGCCAATCACAGCAGAGTGAAGTCCCCATTTGTCAAAAATCTTTTTTACTTCTTCTTCTTTTCCTTTTTTCGCCACCACCAGCATTCTCTCTTGTGATTCTGAGAGCATCATTTCGTAGGCACTCATTCCTTTTTCGCGTTGTGGAACGAGATCAAGATCCAATTCAACGCCATTTCCTGCTTTACTTGCCATTTCGGAGCTGGAGCTCGTTAATCCTGCTGCCCCCATATCCTGTATCCCTACCACATGGCCGGAGGCTATCAATTCGAGAGTCGCTTCCAGCAGCAATTTTTCCATAAAAGGATCGCCCACTTGGACAGCCGGACGCTTTGCTTCGGAATTCTCGCTCAATTCTTCTGATGCAAAGGTCGCTCCATGAATGCCGTCTCTTCCAGTAGCCGCGCCAACATAAATAACGGGGTTACCAATCCCTTTCGCCACGCCTTTTTGAATTTGATTATGATCGATTAAACCCACACACATAGCATTAACAAGGGGATTTCCTTCATAAGAAGAATCAAAGTAGATCTCGCCGCCAACCGTAGGAATGCCCATACAATTCCCATATCCTGCAATACCGGCGACCACATTTTCAAATATATATTTGGTTTTTGGATTATCAAGTTCGCCAAATCTTAATGAGTTCAATAGCGCAATCGGGCGCGCACCCATGGAAAAAACATCACGAATAATCCCTCCAACACCTGTAGCAGCCCCTTGATAAGGTTCAATGGCCGATGGATGATTGTGGCTTTCAATTTTAAACACGACTGCTTGTTGGTCTCCAATATCGACAATCCCCGCTCCTTCACCAGGACCTTGGAGAACATGAGGGCCGGAAGTCGGAAAACGCTTGAGGACTACCTTCGAATTTTTATAGCTGCAATGCTCGGACCACATCACACTAAAGATGCCCGTTTCGGTATAATTCGGTTTCCGCCCGAGAATCTCGATTACTTTTTCAAACTCTTCGTCCGTCAAACCCATTTCTCGATAGACCTTCTGCTCGACAATTTGTTCAGGAGTTGGTTCTTTATACTGTGCCATGTTGTTTCCTCCAGTAACTTAAAATAGATGAAAACATCCGTTTTCCGTCATCTGTTCCCAGCCATTTATGAACGGCACGTTCCGGGTGGGGCATTAATCCTAACACATTGCCTCTCTCATTGATTACCCCTGCAATCTCGGAAATCGAACCATTTGGATTCGTCCCCTGATACCTGAATACGATTTGATTGTTCTCTTCTAAATACTTCAGCGTTTCTTGGTCGCAATAATAATTTCCGTCACCATGGGCAATGGGAATCCGGATCGTTTCGCCTTCCAGGTAGTCTGATGTGAACGGTGTTTGGTTGTTTTCGACTATTAGGTCAATGGTGTCACAATGGAATTTCAACATTTGATTTCTTCTTAAAGCACCTGGCAGAAGATTCGCTTCGGTCAGGATTTGAAATCCATTGCAGACACCCAGAATCAATTTTCCCTCCTCCGCTGCGATTTTCACCTGCTCCATGACAGGAGACAGACTCGCTACAGCCCCCGGCCGCAAATAATCGCCATAAGAGAATCCTCCCGGAACAAGAATCGCATCATATTTTGACAGGTCCGTTTCTAGATGCCATACATATTCGACAGGCTGTTCAATCGTATCTAAAATAGCTTTATACATATCTACATCACAGTTTGAACCAGGAAAAACCAGTACAGCAAAGTTCAACTTACTCCCCCCTATCCTTCCAGCTTATTAACATCAAACCTAAAGTCTTCAATTACAGTATTGGCTAAGAGCTTTTCACACATATCCCTGACCCGTTCTTCTGCTGCCGTTTGTTCATCACCGTTAATTTCAAGCTCCATGTATTTCCCGATTCGTACATCTCCAACCTCGTCGTACCCAAGCGAATGCAGTGACTCGTGAACCGCATTCCCTTGTGGGTCCAACACACTTTCTCTTAATGTTACATACACCGTTGCTTTAAACATTGACACTACCCCCAATTCTCCGCAGGATTTCATGATAGGCTTCCTCTACATTTCCTAAATCACGTCTAAACCGATCTTTATCTAATTTTTTCTTTGTATGGGCATCCCAAAAACGACACGTATCGGGGGAGATTTCATCCGCTAAAATAATATCTCCAGCTGGAGTTTTGCCGAACTCCAATTTAAAATCAACTAAGATAATCTCTTTGTTTAAAAGATATTCGTTCAAGATTTCATTGATTTTCAAAGCTTGTTTTCGAATGCTGGCTAATTCTTCCTCTGTTGCCAGTCCAAGAATCGCGATGTGATCATGGTTAATTAAAGGGTCCCCTAGTTCATCATTTTTATAGTAGAATTCCACTATCGTTTGAGGGAGCTCCTTCCCTTCCTCCCATCCAAGCCTTTTTGCGAGTGAGCCTGCGGAAATGTTTCGAACCACCACCTCTATGGGGATAATTTCCACTTGATGGACAATCTGTTCGGTTGATGAGACTTTTTTTATAAAATGATTGTCCATCCCTTTTTCTTTCAACAAACTAAGAAAAATGGCACTAATCTCGTTATTTAACGTTCCTTTTCCAGCGATTTTCCCTTTTTTCCCACCATTGAAGGCAGTGGCATCATCTTTATATTCAATCCAATACGTTCCTGACTCGGATGTTTTAAATACCTTTTTTGCTTTACCTTCATAAAGCATTTCTAATTTTTCCATTACATTTCTCCTTTACTCCGTCTTATCGAACAAATTTTCCTCCTAAAATCAGACCAACTTTTTTTACTACTGATGTTAAGGTATCCTGAATGACATTCCTTTACTTTTATTAACCAACAAAATTTTATCGTTACACGCTGACTACTAGAAAATGAATATAAAAGGATAGAAATTTTTCTTTCGCCCAAAATAAGGGAATGAACATCACGGGAGGCAGACAAAATGGATTCAGAAATGAAGGAGAAATGCGGGGTATTTGGTGTTTTTAATCACCCCAAAGCAGCCCATTTAACCTATTATGGACTTCATGCACTTCAACACCGCGGTCAGGAGAGTGCAGGAATTGTGGCTGCGGATGGGAAATCATTCAGGCATCACCGAGGAATGGGATTAGTTACGCAGGTATTTTCCCGTGAGACCCTTGATGGATTAACCGGAAATATGGCCATTGGCCATGTCCGTTATTCAACTTCTGGTGCAAGTTTATTACAAAACGCTCAGCCCCTCGTCTTTAAATACAGTGAGGGTGATTTGGCTGTTGCCCATAACGGGAATCTTGTGAATGCCCATATCGAACGGAAAGTGCTCCAGCAGCAAGGGGCCATCTTTCAGACAACAACGGATACAGAAATTATCGCCCACCTTATCGCCCGTTCAAGTAAAAAATATTTTAATCAAGCTGGACCTGAAGTTCTTAAGCGGATTGACGGATCATTCGCTTTACTCATTATGACAGAGAAACAAATGCTCGTTGCCCTGGATCGTCATGGATTACGCCCCCTTAGCCTCGGAAAAATTGGCGAATCTATTGTCGCGGCTTCCGAAACATGTGCGTTAAATGCGGTAGATGCTACGTTCTGGAGAGACGTTGAACCGGGTGAATGGCTTCTCATTGATGAAAAGGGTGTTCAAACAGGAAGATTTGCTGAAAAAGGCGAGGTTTCCCTTTGTTCTTTTGAATTTGTTTATTTTGCTCGTCCGGATAGCGTGATTCATGGAAGAAGTGTATTAACCATCCGGAAAGAGTTAGGCCAAATTCTAGCAAAGGAACATCCGGTACCAGCAGATGTTGTGGTTGCCGTGCCGGAATCTAGTGTTCCTGCAGCGATGGGGTATGCACAACAAGCAGGAATTCCGTATGAAATGGGAATCATCAAAAACCCTTATGCGGGCCGTTCCTTTATTGAACCCACCCAGGAATTGCGCGACCTGGCCGTTCGTCTAAAATTAAGTGCAGTACGAGAAATTCTCGAGGATAAGCGAGTTGTGCTGGTTGATGATTCCATTGTTCGGGGAACGACAAGCAAACGCATTGTTCAATTGATTCGTCAAGCAGGTGCCAAAGAGGTCCACGTACGTATCAGCTCCCCTATGGTCAAAAACCCTTGTTTTTATGGAGTGGATATGCCTACAAAAGAAGAACTATTTGCCAATAAACATGAACAAGAACAAGCGATGGGGAAAGTAATCGGAGCAGATTCTTTAGCTTTTTTAAGTACGGAAGGGTTATTAGAGGCGGTTGATGTAGATTTAGCAGACACCAGCAGCCGCTGTATCGCCTGTTTTAGTGGGGCATATCCAACTAACTTGTATTTGAAGTGAAAGATGCCAATGTGGGACCATGGGGACGGTTCTAGCGGTCCATTTTGTCTAACTTGTACCATAGGAACCGTCCCCTTGGACACCTCTGGACACCTCTGGACACCTTAAAACTGAATGTTGATTTCACTAAGTTTATAAAATAAGCGGAGAATTTCCGTTTAAATTGGAAAACAACACTATTTCCTTAAAAATAAGCGGAGTTTTTCCGCTTATTGAATCCAAATCCATGGATTTTGTCATATTTAAAGCAGTTATGGTCTTCTGTCAAGAAAGTGGACAATAAAATTTGAGACTATTGAAACCAAAAACCCTACCGCACTTCGTTTGGTATGGTATTAGAAATGGGCAGTCGAAATACATGACTGACCATTTCTAATACCAAATGTGTCTTTATGAGATTATTTCGGATTTATTTACCGAGTGGTTTCTCTCAAATTGGTTCGGGGATGTATTTCCTAATGTTGAATGTTTTCGTCTTTCATTATAAATGCTGCTAATATAATAACTTACCGCCTTAATCGCTTCTGCCCTTGTTTTAAATCGCCTTCTATAAATCAAATCCTTTTTAAGGGTGGCATGAAACGACTCAATACAAGCATTATCATAAGGATCACCTTTTTTACTCATACTGATGTTCATTTCTTTCTCTTTCAAGATATCAATATATTCATGAGAACAATACTGAGACCCACGGTCTGAATGGTGAAGTAATTCCTTTCCAGGCTGTCTTTGAATAATCGCCATATTCAATGCTTGTATAGCTAATTCTTTCCTCATATGGCTTGCTAAACTAAAGCCGACAATCTTTCTTGAAAATAGATCCATTACCGATGCCAAATAAAGCCATCCCTCAAGCGTCCAAATATAGGTAATATCTGTAACCCACACTTGATTAGGTTCTTCTACACTAAATTGACGATTGAGTATATTAGGATAAATGTTTAAATCATGATTTGAATCAGTT
>NZ_JBUESO010000029.1:0-19186 GCF_055502545.1 Bacillus sp. CZDM1
TTTATCTTGCCTATTCATTACAAAAAACCTTTGTTTGCTTGGCTATTATCAATAATAATTATAGTATTGTTATTAAGTATCTTTGATGTGAAAATTAGTGAAATGAAATAAAGCTTGAGATGAGAAATAAGGATTATTGAAGAGACTTTTTTATATTATGAAAGCTTACATTGTGAATAAATGTACTTAAACTATAGGGGGCTTTACCTAAATAAGGTTTAGGTATTCCTAATAAAGAAACTCGCCAACTATGGCGAGTTTTGCCTTTTTTATATAGCAATAACAATGTCAAAACGACTGCCATTTTGGCAATCATTTTTAGAAACCACCTCAAAACGGGACCGCTTAACTTTATTGTAGTAAGCCTTTTAAATTTCAATTTAATATAGGTTGAATCATTCTTCAATTGTATTCGAAGTGAAGTATAATAAAAAAAATGAGAAGGGGATTTGTAAACAATAGTCGTACATAATGGGTAATAGTGATAAGGTGGCACATGACCCTTAAACAATATTAACATAAAAAAGCAGGTGCACGATGAGTATTATTTTAGCATTATTGGCAGCTTTATTTGCTTCATTTACGGCAATCTTAGCAAAAGTCGGTATTGAAAATGTAAATTCAAACCTAGCAACAGCGATTCGAACCATTGTGGTATTAATTATGGCATTTTTGATCGTGATCATAACCGGACAACTTGACAGTATTTCTCAGATTTCTACAAGTGCATTATGGTTTATTCTATTTTCTGGATTAGCAACGGGTCTTTCATGGTTGTTTTTCTTTAAAGCGCTTGCCATTGGCGATGTTTCCAAAGTGGTGCCTATTGATAAATCCAGTGTAGTACTCACCATTATTTTCTCTATTCTAGTGTTAGGGGAGCCTGCGGAACCTCATGTGTTAACAGGAGGAGCGATTATTGCGATAGGAACGTTTATATTGATTGGAAAAAATGAAGAAAAGAAACGATTTTCTGGATCACAGCGATATATTGTGTATGCCATTATAGCGGCAGTGTTTGCCGCACTAACTTCCATTTTAGCAAAGATAGGAATGGAAGATGTCGATTCCAATCTGGCAACTTTTCTACGAACCATTGTAATCCTTGTATTTGCATGGGCCATTGTATTTTTCCAAGGCACTCACAAGAAATTGAAAAGCATTTCGAAAAAAGGGTACCTTTTTCTAGTCCTGTCTGGAGTGGCTACTGGTTTATCTTGGTTATGCTATTTTGCAGCACTAGCAATGGGGAAGGTTTCCATCGTTGCTCCCATTGACAAATTTAGCGTTGTCATCACGATGGTATTAAGTTTTACTATTTTAAAAGAAAAAGCGGCCAAACACACGATTATTGGCGGTATCGTCATAACAATGGGAACGATTTTACTAATTTTATAATTCAGAGCGAACAGTGCCAGGCACTGTTCGCTCTAATTCTAGAACGGCTTTAGGGGTTTCCCGCATTTCAGGAAATCACAAACTTTGCAGCCAGTTCCGTCAATTATTCACTACGCTCTTTACTGGGATCAATGAATATTTATAAAGCACAAGGTACTCCAGCTTTCATGACCATTCCATCAAGAGTGTGTTCGATAACTGTTTCTAACCAAAGGGCTGACTCAATAAGTTTATCCAGCTCGATGTTAGTGTTAATTTCCATTTCATGAAACATATTAACCATATCTTCTGTACAAACATTACCTACGGCTTTGGGTGCAAAAGGACAACCGCCTAATCCGCCAATTGAAGAGTCAAAATGGCGGACTCCAGCTTGGTAGCCAGCCAGCGTATTGGCAAGTCCCAGCCCCCTGGTATTATGAAAATGAAGAGCGAGTCGAGCAGAATCTCCGAAGTGATTATAGAAGTATTCAATTCGTTCCTCAACTTGTTTGGGGTTTGCCATTCCGGTTGTATCTGCTAACGTAATTTCTTTACATCCTGCTTCTAGAAAATTTTCAGCTATATGAATGACTCTTTCTTTTGGAACATTCCCATCATAAGGACAGCCAAAGGCAGTTCCGATTACGCCGATCATTTCGATGCCGGATTCTACCCCCGTACGGATCACCCTTGAAAGTTCAATTACGGATTCCTTCACTGTTCTTTTTGCATTTTTTTGATTAAATATATTACTAGCCGCCATTGCTACATTTAAGAAATTCACATTTGACTTTAGGGCTCGGTCTAATCCTGATTGGCTAAGAACCAATCCTCCATACGATACTCCCTCAACCCTTGTAATTTCCTTCATAACCTCTTCTGCATCAGCCATTTGCTTAATAATTTTAGGATTCACGAAGGAAACACATTCAATTTTCTTTATACCTGCTGTGGCAAGCTGGTTAATTAATTCTACCTTCTGGGCAGTAGGCAGGATTTTTTTTTCATTCTGTAAACCATCTCTTGGGCCAACTTCACTGATATATATCATTCATACGCCTCCTTGATTTTCCATTCTTCTGAGAATAATTTATTAAAATTGTATACAATATTTAAATAAAAGTAAATATTTTCTCCGAAATATTCTATAAAAATAAAAAAATGTATACAAAGAAGGGTAAGGTGCACGTACACACCTTACCCTTTGAAAACTAGGATTGATTTAATTTACTGTAATGAACCACACGATCCCGGCCATGGTATAAATGGCTGGACATTATCACTTTGGCTTGCTCTGCATCACCATTTTTAATAGCTGTTATCAGGCTGTTATGGTGCTGAATCGATGTCTTTAAATCTTCTTCGTCAAACCAATAAAACCCTCGATATAACACAGGAATGGCTACTAAAGAACTTAAAACATTCTTTACATAACTGCTTTTTGACATGGATACAATGATTTCGTGGAATTGGCTATTCGATTTTAATATAGCATCTGTGTCTTTTTCACCAACTCTAAAACCATTTTCGATGACAGATTTATAATTTGCATTCGCTTCTTCCAATTCAATGATTTGCAGGTTGTCTCGATTTAACGCGGCTAACGAGGCAGTATACCCTTCGACAACTGCGCGTAAATTATAGGCATCAATGACATCATCTAGTGTATAATTCCTGACTGTCACACCACGATTTGGGGTGTAAATTAAAAGTCCTTCTACTGTTAATCTGCGAATTGCCTCTCTGAGTGGTGTACGGCTTACATTTAGTATACTTGCCAGTTTTTCTTCTCGAAGTTTCTCTCCAGGTGCTAATACCCCATTAAGGATATCCCCTCGGATCTCTGCATACACGTCCATAAATTGTATTTCCCCTTTTAGGTAAAACTTTTTAACTACTTTAAAAACTACCATACTTATTAAAAGATTTACCACCATTATAGCAAATAATCATCTTTTGTATACAATTTAAGGGAATACCAGGTAACAGATTTATTAGAATTTTATGAATTATTATTGACGAGTGTAATGTTAGATTGTAATATATCAATTAAATAGAATTTGTTTTACATAAAGTTTAACTTGAATTGTATACAAAATGAGTGGGGTGGCTTATATGAGTGAAATGAACGAAAGGTTGCCTTTGCAGGGAATACGTGTATTGGAACTAGGTACACTTTTAGCAGGTCCATTCTCTGGACGTCTTTTGGGAGACTTTGGAGCAGAGGTTATTAAAATCGAGCCGCCTGATAAAGCGGATCCCATGAGACAATGGGGAAAACAAAAGGATGGGCATGGTCTATGGTGGCCGATTCAATCTCGAAATAAAAAGTCAGTTACCTTAAACCTTCGTGTGAAAGAGGGACAGGAGATATTTAAGGAACTGGTTAAAGAAGCAGATGTTGTGATTGAGAACTTTCGTCCAGGTACGATGGAAAAATGGGGATTATCCTACGAGGAATTATCCGAAATCAACCCAGGTATCATCATGGTTAGAACTTCAGGGTTTGGACAAACCGGACCATATAAAAGCCGCGCTGGTTTCGGCAGTGTTGGTGAAGCAATGGGCGGTCTGCGTTATGTAACGGGATTCCCTGACCGGGCACCAGCAAGGATTGGGATTTCAATAGGAGACACATTAGCTGCTTTATTCGCTACGATAGGATGTTTAACAGCTTTAAATGAAAGACATACATCCGGCAGGGGCCAAGTAGTAGATACCGCTCTTTACGAGTCTGTCTTTTCGGTCATGGAAAGTATCATTCCCGATTATCTGCTTGCTGATTATGTACGTGAAAGAATGGGGAATATCCTGCCAGGTGTAGCACCGTCTAACATATACAAAACGCAGGATGAAACCTACATTGTCATTGGAGCCAATGCGGATGGGGTATTTAAGCGTCTTTGCCAAGCGATGCAGCAGCCTGAGTTATTTGAAAATCCAAAGTATTCCACTCATCATGGCAGAAGTGACAATATGGCTGAACTCGACCAAATCATTGAAACTTGGACGAAGACAGTACCAGCGAAGGTATGTTTAGAGATCCTTGAAGCAAACGGGGTTCCAAGCGGCCTTATTTATTCAGCAAAGGAAATTCTTGAAGACCCTCAATATAAAGAGAGAGAAATGATTATTCATGTGGAACACGAGGAGTTAGGCGACTTCCCGATGCCTGGGGTTGTTCCGAAATTAAGCCGGACACCAGGTAAAGTCAAGCATGTTGGTGCAACTACTATGGGACAGCATAATTCAGAAGTATATAGCAATCTATTAGGATTTGATACTTCAAAAATAGAGGAATTGACAAGAAATAATATTATCTAATGGGGGTGTAATGTGGGGAAAACATTGTACGAAAAGTTATGGGATTGTCATGTTGTTCATGAAGAGGAAGGTCAACCTGCCATTCTATACATAGACCTGCATTTGATTCATGAAGTAACAACACCACAGGCATTTGATGGACTTCGTGCAAAAGGCAGAAAGGTAAAGCGGCCAGACAGAACGTTAGGGACTTTAGATCACAGCATTCCAACCACCTCTAAGTTCCTGCCATTTGAAGATCCTGTAGCTAAAAAGCAGGTAGATACACTTGAAGCAAATTGTAAAGAGTTTGGGATTACTTTGTATGATTTAAATAGCAGGAATCAAGGAATTGTACACGTGATTGCCCCTGAACAAGGAGTCACTCAGCCGGGACAAACCATCGTTTGCGGGGATAGCCATACAGCGACACATGGGGCATTTGGGGCACTAGCTTTTGGAATTGGTACAAGTGAGGTAGAGCATGTTCTAGCTACCCAAACTCTTAAACAATATAAATCTAAAACGCTTGCAATTAATTTTAACGGGGAATTACCAATAGGCGCTGCTGCAAAGGATTTAATTCTAGCATTAATTGGCAAATATGGACATGATTTTGCCACGGGTTATGTCATTGAATATCGTGGTGACGGTATTAAGAAACTGTCGATGGAAGAACGTATGACCATCTGTAATATGTCCATTGAAATTGGAGCACGTGCGGGTCTGATTGCACCAGATGAAATTACGTTTTCCTATTTAAAGGATAAGCCGAAAAGTCCAAAACGCGGGCTTTGGAATGAGGCATTAACTTACTGGCAAACCTTTTATTCTGATGATGATGCCATCTTTGATTTAACAGTAGAGTTTAATGCAAGTGAGGTCGTACCACAAGTCACTTGGGGGACGAATCCAGGGCTTGTTGCCGCTGTAACCGATCTGGTGCCTTTTCCTAAAGATATGCCAGAAGGAAAACAAAACATGGCTGAGATGGCGTTAGAATACATGGCGCTCAAGCCGGGGACACAAATAACAGATATACCGATTAATACGGTTTTTATTGGTTCCTGTACAAACAGCCGGATTGAAGACCTGCGTGAGGCTGCAAAAATTGCAAACGGATACAAGGTGAAGAATGGAGTTCGAGCATTGGTTGTTCCAGGTTCACAAGTAGTTAAAGGTCAAGCTGAGGCAGAAGGGCTGGATAAAATTTTTCTAGAAGCTGGCTTCGAATGGAGAGAGCCGGGATGCAGCATGTGCTTAGGGATGAATACAGACACAGCGAATCCTGGCGACCGGATTGCATCAACATCTAACCGTAATTTTGAAGGCCGGCAAGGCAAAGGTGCTAGAACGCATCTCGTTAGTCCTGCAATGGCTGCAGCCGCTGCAATAAAGGGCCATTTCACCGATGTGAGGAATTGGAAGCTTAAAGTAGTGGAGGAGGTGTGAATATGGAACCACTGAAGGAATTCACTGGGATTGCAGCACCATTAGATCGTGAAAATGTCGATACCGATGCCATTGTTCCTAAACAATTTTTAAAGATTATTAATAAAACAGGTTTTGGTAAATTCCTATTTTACGATTGGCGATATTTGGATGGAGAAAAGGATAACCCAGACTTTGTCCTAAACCAACCCAACTATCGTGGGGCTGGTATTCTTTTAACAAGAAAAAACTTTGGCTGTGGATCATCTCGGGAGCATGCACCATGGGCTCTAGCTGACTATGGGTTCCGTATCATTATTTCGCCTTTATTTGCTGATATCTTCTATAATAATTGCTTTAAAAATGGGATTCTGCCGATTCAACTATCGGAAGAAGAGGTACAAACTCTTTTTGAAAAAGAAAAGGCTGCTCCGAATTACCAGATTTCTGTTAATCTGGAAGAAAAGGTAGTGTATGATCATGAAGGCTTTAGATCTTCCTTTACACTAGACGATTATCGTAGAGATATGCTGTTAAAGGGTCTTGATGAGATAGGCATGACAATTGAACATGCTGCTAAGATAGAAGCATTTGAAGATAAACATCCGATTTATTATCAAATTTAATTTGATTATTTAGAAGGAGTGAAGGTATGTCTCAATCTTTCGAAGGGTTCGGTGATTCTTCTGGATTAGGAGCAAGACCTGCTATTATTGTTGTCGACTTTATCAATGGATTCACAAATCCTGCATCTGCTTTGGGATCGGATTTAACCAGCCAGCTGGAAGCAACGAAAACATTACTTGATCATGCTAGAAGTAAGGCTGTTCCCATTGTGTTTACAACGGTCATCTATGAACCTCATTATCGGGATGGCGGCTATTTCATAAAAAAGATACCGGCCTTAAAACTACTAACGGCGGATAGCGAATGGGTAAATGTCGATGAGAAGCTGGAGCGCGATGAAACTTCAGAGCCTCTTATTGTAAAAAAATTTGCCAGCTCGTTTTTTGGAACGCACCTTCACTCCTTCTTAACGAGTGAAAGAGTAGATACCGCTATTATCACAGGCTGTACGACATCAGGCTGTGTGCGGGCAACTGCAGTTGATGCATTGCAGTATGGCTATAGAGTAGTGGTACCAGAGGAATGCGTTGGTGACAGGTCGATGGAAGCGCACAAAGCAAATTTGTATGATATACAGACTAAATATGGTGATGTGACATCCTTAGAAATGGTAATAGATTATCTAAATCAGTTAACTTAAGGGGGTAACACAAATGTATCGTGTAGCTGTTGATGTTGGGGGAACTTTCACGGATATTGTTCTACAAAATGAGGAGACTGGCAGTATTTATGTAACAAAAGTACCATCTACCACCTCCGATCAATCGATTGGACTCATGCATGGAATTAAAAAGGTTTGTCAGGAAGTTGGCATTGAACTTTCACAAATCAAGACGATTATCCATGGTACGACGGTTGCAACAAATGCTGTGCTAGAAGGAAAAGGTGCAAAGGTAGGGTTATTAACCACAGCTGGATTTGAGCAGGTTCTTCATGTGGCACGTTCTTGGACTCCGGCACCAATTAGTGCTTGGATTGGCTTTCTAAAGCCTGAACCATTAGCAGACCTCGTAAATACGCGCGGGGTAAGAGAACGAGTGACAGCTTCCGGTGAGGTTCATCATGAGTTAGATGAAGAAGATATCAGGGAACAAATAATAGATTTATATAATCAGGGCATCGAGAGTTTAACGATTAGTTTAATCAACTCCTATTCCAATCCGATCCACGAAAATCGGATGAAGGAGATTGCTCAGAGTATTAACCCTGACATTCCTGTAACCATTTCTTATGATATTCTACCAGAGTTTCGTGAATATGAGAGAACGCTGACGACGGTTATGAATTCTTACGTTCGTCCTCCCATGCAAAGATATTTAACTAATATTGAGGAAAAGGTAAATGCAGAAAAGATGGATAGCCGGGTTAGTATCGTTCGCTCAGATGGCGGATTGATGAGTATACCTGCTGCTGCCACCCGCCCAGTACATACCATGTTGTCTGGTCCATCAGGCGGAGTAACTGCTTCGGCTATGATTGGTAATCAAATTGGCCATAAGAATGTTATTTCATTTGATATGGGCGGAACTTCAACAGATGTATCCTTAACGTATAATGGGAATCCGAAGGTTGCCCGCGAAACAAAGGTAGGCGTCTTCCCGGTAAAAGCTCCATCACTTGAGGTTGAAACAGTGGGCGCAGGAGGCGGGTCAATCGCACACGTGCCGCCATCTGGTGCACTTCGAGTCGGACCGCAAAGTGCGGGTTCCGAACCTGGTCCTGCATGCTATGGCCGAGGCGGCACAGAACCAACAGTTACAGATGCCAATGTTGTTCTAGGCTACTTACCGCCAAGCTTAGTTGGGGGAGAAATGAGTTTAGATGTAGAAGCATCCAAGCAAGCAGTAAACAAGGTTGCTGAAAGATTAGGAATTGATCTCTACCGTGCAGCTAAAGGAATATACGATATTGTTAACGAGAATATGTATGGAGCGATAAGAGTTGTTTCTGTTGAAAAAGGTCATGACCCTCGTCAGTTTGCCTTGGTAGCGTTAGGGGGAGCTGGACCTCTTCATGGCAATGCGTTGGGAAATTTATCAGGAACCTTCCCGGTCATAGTTCCTCCAACTCCAGGCGTATTATCAGCATTAGGATTCTTACAATCTGATATAAGAAATGAATACTCCAAGACATTTATAAGGATATTAAGCGAACTAGATAAAGAAACACTTGTGGATGAATTAGAGGTTCTTGGCAATGATGCAAGACAATGGCTGCAAGATGAAGGGGTTAATGCCGACAGACAAATCGTGAATCATGAAGTGGATGTAAGGTACTACCGTCAAGGTCATGAGATTGCTTTACAAGTAGACCTTCAAGAGTTATTAGAACAAGGTTTAGCACGAATCAAAAACAAATTCGACGAAATTCATGAAAGCATCTATGGATTTAAGATGGACATCGACATTGAGGTTGTCAATTTACGAGCGGTATCAATAGGGAAAGTATCTTCTCCAACCATCCCTGCTAGTGAGCCAAGTGATTCAGATGCCAGTCAGGCAATAATTGATCCTAACCATGAAGCATATTTTGATGGGGAGTTTGTAAAAACTCCATTATATGATAGAGATTTACTTCGACCGAATAACGAGGTGTATGGACCTGCCATCGTTACACAAAAAGATAGTACCACCTTAGTTTTACCTGGGTTTGTAGCAACCGTTGATAAGTATATGAATCTATTAATCTCTAAGGAGGTATAAATGATGAAGGTGCAAACAAGAGTTGATTCTATAACCGTTGATATTATTGAAAACGCTTTAAAGAATATAAAGGAAGAAATGGATGTTACCCTTTTCCGTTCTGCCATGTCACCTGTTATTCGCGAGCAGCATGATTGTTTTCCAATGATTACAAATCCTGATGGGAAAATGGTTGTTGGGAATTTTGGTTCTCATGTCCCAGAGGTTATTGCCCATTTTCCTGAAGGTGTTCATGAAGGAGATGTTATCTTCTTAAGTGATCCATATAGCTGTGGGGGATCTATTTCACACGTGAATGATTGGATGGTCATTGTTCCTATTTTTCACGAACAGAAAATCGTAGGCTATGCATCGATGTTTGGCCATGTGATGGATGTTGGCGGACCTGTTCCATCAAGTATGCCTGTAGGGGCAACCTCTATTTTTGGTGAAGGCGTTCGTTTTCCACCGGTCAAATTATACGAACAAGGAAAATTAAACGATGCCATCATCAAGATTCTTAAATCAAACAGCCGTACTCCTATCGAAAATTATAGTGACTTAATGGGAATTGTCGCGTCTTGCCGTACAGCTGAAAAGCGGGTAAAGGAGGTTTGTGATCGTTTTGGTTCTGATGTGTATCTTAACGCTTTGGACCATTTATTAGACAGGACAAAGATGATGATGCAGCATTTAATCACCAATTTTTTACCTGAGACACCAGTTTCGTTTGAGGATTACATTGATAGCGATGGATTAGGAAATGGTCCATTTAAGATGAAGTTAACGATCTGGAGAGAAGGAGACCAAGCCTATTTTGACTGGACTGGTACAGATCCTCAGGCTCCGGGACCTATTAACTATTATCTAAGTGAAAATATGTTTAAAATGTTTATTGGGGCATTCCTCATTTCTGTGTTTGACCCAGCAATCATGTTTAATGACGGCTTTTATGACAACCTTCATATCGAAACACCAGAAGGAAGCCTATTACGTCCAAAATACCCTGCCGCATTAGGGTGTCGTACACATGCGCTAAGTCGTCTATTCGATGTTTTAAGTGGTGCACTTTCTTTGAATTCACCTGAAAGCAGCCCGGCTGCGGGATATGGTACAAGTCCTTACTTTATCTATTCCGGCACGGATGAAAAAAATAGACATTTCCATCTAATGGAGGTTATGTACGGAGGGTTGCCAGGAAGACCGATAGGAGATGGTCTGGACGGGCATTCATGGTGGCCGGCATTTGTTAATATCCCTACGGAATACTTGGAAACATACTATCCACTGCGGGTGGAATATTATCGAACAGGTAAAGATTCTGGAGGCGCTGGTTTACACCGCGGTGGAAACTGCAATGAAAAACTATATACGTTCTTATCATCAGGAACCGTATCGATTCATGATGATCGTGCAGCCTTACAGCCATGGGGAATTAATGGGGGGGAACCAGGGTCTTCCTCTTACAAACTGCTTATCAAAAATGGCGGTCAGGAAAAAATAGTACTAGAGTCAAAAGTAGACCATATTGAGGTCGAAAAAGGAGACCAGCTTCTATTCGTTACAGGTGGAAGCGGCGGATGGGGGGATCCATTATCGAGAGATCCTGAAAAAGTAAGATTAGACGTTATCCGTCAATTAGCAAGTATTGAGAAGGCCAGAGAATCCTATGGGGTAGTATTGAATCCAGAGAGCTTTGAAATTCACAATGAGCAGACTGAAGCATTGCGTCAAGAAATACGTAAATCACGTGGAGAACTGAAAAGCTTTGATTATGGAAATAGAGATGAAATAGTGGCGAATCGTCAAATATAGGATTGTATAATATTAACTGAATCAGTTGTTCAGCCCTTTCTTTAAAAAGGGCTGATTTTTTGGTATACCTCATTTACAATCGTCACAGAGAAGCCTAACAGGCAAACCGTTTTTAGCATGAAACTTGTTTACGTTTTGACTCTGAAAATTCTCTTGATTTCAGCACTTAACCCGGTAAAAGTGAATGATTGTGCGGCTTCCCTATTTTTATATGTTGCACTATTGCTAATATTAAAATCTTCAAAAATATAGACAGTTACTTCCCTATTGTCTGGATTAACGATCCAGTACTCACTCACCCCACAAGACATGTACAAATCGAGTTTCTTTATAAGATCTTTTCTTCGCGTACTTTTTGAAAGTACTTCAACGACAAGTGAGGGGACACCTTTATAATAGTCATCTTCACTTAATTTATCCTCCAAATCACAAATAATCATAATGTCTGGCTGAACAATATTAATGTTTTCGGGTGTTCTTCTAAGCTCAATATCGTAAGGAGAGACTATCGGTGTACAATTTGTACCTTGGAAAAAATTATAAAAAATGCCAAATAACTCAGTTATAGCTATTTGATGAACCGTTCTTGGCGATGTGAGTAAATAGATTTCACCGTCAATATACTCGTACCGTTCATCGGACTCCTGTTGTAAGTGAAGAAATTCATCATAAGATGCTTTTTCCCAAGAGGACTGTATTCTGGTGCTTTTTCGTAGACCACATTAGTTAAGTTTGTATCATCCAATGCCGATTCTCTAATTGCTGTTAATTTAGCGATTTCTAAACCGTTTCGTGTAATGACAATATCCTCTTGCGCCGCAAGCATTAAATACTTTCCAAAATTATTTTGTAACTCAGTCGAACTGACAATCAATAGTGACACCTCCGATATTAGCTAAAATAGCTAATTTAGCTAATTGGATTGTATGATATTATATTTTTATTTTCAAGTGTAAGGAATACAAAGGTAAAGCGAACAGTGCCAGGCACTGTTCGCTTGGAGAATATCTCATAAGTAAAGAGGGCAGTTCGTTAGGAATCAATGGAAACCTAACAATCTGCCCTCTTTTATGTGTGATTCGTTTATGCCTGTTTATTCTGCCGTTAGTATGAAATACCTTATGCCGCTTCCTGCTGAAAACAAGGATCATTGAAGTATACAACTTGAGAAAGAATATTAGTGCCATTCAAGTTATTCATAGCCTCTCTTGCTTGTTCCTCCGTTTCGAATTCAAACATGGAAATCGTTGAATCTACATAACACGTTATAATCCACATGAATATTTCTCCTCTTTTAAGTTATTTCTGCCCTGCAGACTGGACATCTTATGGCTAAAGCGAATGCTGTAGTAAACCAAAGGATGATTTAGCTGGAATGAAGTCCCTATTCAGTTTTTGAAGAATTAATTACTAATTGATATGGACCAATGATAATGCAATAATGAAAATAAATAAAATTTAAAAAAATTATAACGAGATATAAAAAAAAGTAATATGGCAGAATTTAGGAGGAAAAAGTGGATTATCGTGATTGGGAAATACTGAAGGTCCTCTATAGTCAGAAGAACCTAACGAAAGCAGCGCGGCTTTTGTTTATTACACAGCCTGCTTTAACAAGCCGTTTGAAGCACATGCAGGATGAATTAGGTGTGAAAATAGTAACGCGTGAAAGCAGAGGGATTCATTTTACCCAAGAAGGAGAATATCTTGTTCAATGTGCCGATACTATCCTTGCTCAGTATAACAAAATAAAAGAGCATGTACAGAATATGAGTATTAGCGCAGGGAATGAAGTGGCAGGGACATTAAAATTGGGTGTATCTAATTTTTTTGCGAATTATGAACTGCCCTATATTTTGAAGTTATTTAAAAGCCAGTATCCACTTGTGGAATTTAAAATTATTACAGGCTGGAGTAAAGATGTAAGTAAACTTATACACAAAAAGGATGTTCATATCGGCTTTGTTCGAGGCGACTATAGTAATAGAGGACTAGAGAAACATTTGTTATTTCAAGAAACAGTTTCTGTTACGTCGAGGGAATCGATTGACATTCTTGATTTGCCTAATCTACCTAGGATTAACTATAGTGGAGATTACTTATTAAAATCATTAATTGATAATTGGTGGGCTGAAAACTATACACAGCCGCCTTTAAACAGTATAGTAGTGGATCAGGTTGATACATGTATGGAAATGGTTATAAACGGATTGGGCTATGGCATCTTGCCCAGCCGAATGCTCAAGAATACAGAACAATTATATAAACAAGATTTAACAGACCACAACGGAAATCCTATATTACGCAAAACATGGATGTATTACCATAAGGAATCCTTGGAATGGAATGTCGTAAAGGCTTTTGTAAATTTTATTGAGACCTTGGAATTTACAGAGTGATCCCCTTGATAGAGCTTGGTTATTCCATGCTCTATTCTGTTTCGTCCATTTTATTTCCATTTATAGATCACCTTGTTCAATCATCTCTAAAACCTCATCAGTTGAAAATACCTCTTTCCATCGATTTCAAAAACAGCTTCACCTTCGTGGATGATTTCTTTGATTACCTCTGCTGCATAACCATTTAACTTTTTCATCAAATACCCCCAGTCATTTTTTCCTTTTGTTAATTATACTGCTTTAATGAGGTTGAGGATAGAGTAACCACATCATTAAAAAACCCCAGTATTATAGGTGCAGTGAACGATACCACAAATCGCGTTTTGGCAGGGAGTTAGCGAACAGGTAGTTTGTAAATTAAATCCACGAAATAGAAAAGATAGAGGCATAACCATTTCATTTACGGATTGTAAAACCTTCCACCATTTTCCATCCTCATTAAGCGTGCAGCCAATCATAGTACATAACTTCGCCTGTCTCGAGCACATAACGGAACGGCTTACTCTCACATCGATTTTCAAACAATTGTTCAAGATAGAATTCTTTTATTTTGTTGGTTAAAATGCCATAAAAGAAGGCAATCGGCTTTACTACCTGCTTGGTAGATTTCAGTTTACGGATCAGCTGCTTAAAGGACTGAATGGCGATAGTGAGAACATCTTCTGTGTTTTGGTCACATTCAAATCGAAATGCAGCGATTTGGACCATATGCCAGTATTCTTCAATTGTTTTTGCATCAGAAAAGAAGTATTTTACAGACTGAACAAAAGCTTGAGGAACTTTATCACTACCCTCTATATATGGAAATAGGGGGACAGGGTCGTTTGCTGAAAGTTGTTACAGAATTGTGTACTTAGTAGATTAATAAAGAGATTTGGCAATTGCTAAGTAGTTCAGCTAAATACCATGCCAAACTGTTAAATTTTTTTTTCGAAGGGAAATACAAAAAGTTTCTTAAATTTTCTAACAGCATCCCCATCAGTCACTTATAAAAATACGACTGAGGGCTTAGAAAATAATTAGGCTATAGCAGGTTAACCTAATAAAAACTATCTTGTATGATTATGTCTGTACTTCAAGCCTTTAAAAATATACACCAATTTATTGGGGGAAAATTATTTGAAAACATCTTTAAAATCGAAGAAATTATTTTTTATTCTTCTGTTAATAATCTTTGCAATGCCTACGTTCAACCTTCATTTAACTGTACAAGCTGCTCAACCGTTTAAAACAGAAGATGTTGATAAATTTGTCACTAACTATATAGAACGTAATGGGCTGCCTGGTGCATCCATTGTAGTTGTGAAAAAGGGGAAATTAGTATATGAGAAAGGATATGGTCACGATTCTGAAGGTAAACCTATAACAGAAACGTCATTAATGAGAATTGGTTCTACATCCAAATCATTTACTGCATTTGCTGTTTTACAACTCGTTGATGAAGGGAAACTCCGACTAGATGACCCAGTAATTAAATATTTATCAGGGGTTAAACTTGACGATCCAAGATGGAAAGAAGTTACAGTACGTCAACTATTGAGTCACACATCAGGGATTCCAAATCCAATTATTGTTCCTCCAGCGAATAACTTAAGAGCAGGTGTGGAACGTTTGAATGATTGGAAGTTGCAATCGAACCCAGGGGAGAAATATTATTATAGCAATGGGAATTACTGGGTCCTAGCACTTTTAGTAGAGGAAGTAAGCGAGATAGAATTCTCTCAATATCTTAAACAAAAGATATTCTCTCCATTAGGAATGGATGACTCACTCACAACAGTGAACTCTACTGATTTAGTACAAGGGCTACCTAAAGGATATGTAACAGCATATGGAACTGCGATTCCTTGGACAGAGCTTGAAGCGATGGATATGGGAGCAGGAAGTGTCATATCGACAGCATCAGATATGGGGAAATGGCTTTCTATGCACACAAACATAGGAAAAAACGAATCAGGACAACAATTGTTATCGAAAGAATTATTGGAAGAATCTTATACACCGCAGCCTGGTAGCGAAAAATACGGACTTGGTTGGTCTTTAAGCTCGCCAAACGTCAAACCAGAACGTATTTCACATAGCGGGGCACTTTCAACGTATCAAACTCAACAAGATATTGTTCCTAGTAGTGGTTATGCGGTTGCAGTTTTACTAAATAGTTTTACCCCTACTTTAGAACACGCATATGAAATTAGTTCGGGAATTATCCAATTGACTGAAGGACAAGAACCAGAATTAAAAACTCCAGTGCCTAAAGTAATGGATTTATCACTTGGTGTTTTCACATTGATTTATTTACTATTAGGAATCAGAGAAATTCTGCGGAGTAAAAAATGGTCAGGTACACGAAGACAACAGCCTACTTGGAGATTTATATTTCGATTGTTTCCTCAATTGGTTCCAGTTTCATTAATCGGATGGTTGTTTTTTATTGTTCCAACCTTACAAAATAACAGCTCAACCATAATTAACGCATTTGGTCTATACCCAGCAGCGATGTTCTTATTGGCGATTGTCTTTATCGTTGGACTGGTTCTTATAATTTTGAGAGTCTATTATCGAATAACCTTAAATAAAGCCTATGAATTATAGAAAATTACACTCACAAAACGCTCAGAAATATTCTGAGCGTTTTAGCTTGCGAATTATATAATTCAGAATATAATTCACAGTGCGTTTTTTATTGATTTATCAACATTTCGACGGATTTGATTCGTCCGTTTCGCCCTAATTCACATAGTAAATCACACGACATGAAATAATTATTGGAGGGTGTGTGAATTCTATGTGATTGAGTGAGTGAATTGTGTTGCAATTACGAAGGTTATTGGATAATTACGTTAAAATGATGTTATAGATGTTGGAAAGTTTGTGAAAAGATATTCTTACGCTAACGAAGCAGTTTACTTGAATAAGAAACATCATTAAAATGGATAAAAAACCATAAAAGAGGTAAACAAAATGTTTTCAAACATTACTTTTGAGTTAAACAATGTAAATTTCAGTTTTTTCTCCATTAATAAAAAAACTCATTTACTTTTGGTATGGATCCAGTGCTTGATCCTAAACTAACCTGCCAAAGAATTGGCGTTCCGTTTTTCTTATTATATATTTACGTTTTAGTAAGGAGAGTATGGAATATTATAATTTAAATCGTAAGGATATGGTGGATACGGGTATGGCGGATAATAAGGGTAGGGTGGGTAATAATATCCAAATCCAGGACCAGGAGCCAACAATGCTCCAGCAGCAAGACCACCTAAGAATCCTAAGCCAATTCCGAATCCAGGTCTTCCAAATCCGAATCCTGGGCGTACGCGTTGATAATCATTGATCAAAGCAATTCCTCCCTCTATTATTTCAATTCAATAAAGGATATGCATTAATTGCCTATATGATTGGGTCTCTACCCCAATTTTTTAAATTTACATTACAAAAAGCCTTGTGGTTTACAGTTGGAATTGAGGAGGCGTGGCTAGGGTCAATTTTGAGGGTGGGGAAGGTCAGGTTGTTTGATAGTTTGGTTCAAATATTGGCGTGGTGTACAATAAAAAGCAACCTGCCTATATTGCGGATAAATGGATAAGTAATGGATAAAGATGGGTGCATCGACGAGGAAGGGATAGTGTACGTAAAATTGACGATCACCATAGACAATTCCATTAAGTGCTGTAGCCATTTCTTTTTTAAATATTTTAAAACGAGTGTCTGCAACTTTTTGACTGAACTCTCCACCATCTACATACGCTTTTCCTATTAAATTTAAACAACCATGTGAATCTTTTTTCCATTCTGCTAATACTTCGTCACGCATTTTGGGGTTAATGGATTTGTAGTTGTACACATATCCAATATCCAAAAATAATTCTGCTGTAATATCTGAATGCGTGAGAGTATATTTTCTTCCTTCAACTGGCTGAGCGAAAGTGGTAGGTGGAATAAGTTTGACGGATAATTTCTGTGGATTAAAAACGGACATATACAATCCCCCTATATTTAAAATCAATGTGCTTGATTCCCATAGATAAACATAAATTTATATGTATTACTTTATGTGGGTCAATAACTATATGACTGTATTGGTGCCTAGGAAGGATATAACGATTCATAGATGGCTAACGATGGCTTGAGCTCAAGAATGATCGCTTCAGCGTTCTTTTTCTTTATTCAAGTAAAGGAGCAGTTTAAGGCAGCCTCAGGAATAAACTTGTGTTCGTTTTGAAATTTAGTCTAATTTCAGTATAAAGAACGCTAACCGAAATAATTAACGTTCTTTACGTGATGGAAGGGAAAACGCAGGCAGGTCGGTCCAGTGTTTTAATATAGAGTTGGTGTCGGAGGAGAACAATGGAAGTTAACAATATCTCTTACAGCAACCGAATATTGATTCCATCTTCCGCCAAAAAACCTATAGCCATAAACCCTTGATTCCCCTACAGTCGTTAAAAAAAACCAGAAATTGTCTCCGTTTCTAAGCCACAGATACGTGAAACGATAAATACAATTTTGAAGACCCCAGGTATTCTGTGTATAGAGTGGCATTTGTCGTATATTTTCCATATTTCGAAGTTCACTCCTTATTGATATTAGACTAATAACCAGTTTATGCACAGGGTCAAAGCTGGATTGGATGAATGCCTAGTAGCCCGCCTAACTTCAAATAAGAATGAAGCAGCTTATATGAATGGATTGGGCAACTATTTTTATTGAGAACGGTATCTCTAAACCAAAGGAAATTATGATCAGTTTATAAGCCATAGAGTTGTTCAACTAACGGGTGCTTTAGTAAATTAGATAATACAAAAAAAGGCTTAGAGTTGAAATAGCTCTAAGCCTTATTGTTTGTGAAAAAATACTGTGATTTATGTTGTGAAAGTTATGCTATTTGCTGCGTGATTAGGTCGGTGATTTGACGTTTTGCACTTCACAAGTAAACCCGTTAGGAATTTTTCAAGCGTTTTTCCTATTTCTTTAACTTAAGCATAATAGATTAGGAGTGTTGTTTTTTAAACTTCACAGGTTCCTCTACATAAAATTCGATAAAACCACAACTCGGACAAACATAACAAGGGTATATGTGACTCATTGTATTTGCATTGGGTTTGACATCTGCTGGGTAAACTCTAATTGGATGACTATCTAATAGAGACTTAACGATTAATGACTTACATTTAGAACAATTTTTATCCAAAAAAGCACCTCCACCGGTAGTTAAATACCATTTTTATACAAACTCTTATACTCATCATAGCATGCTTATTATACAATTCTAAATTGCCTTACAATTTCTTAACAAATTTTACATACTAAATAGAAAACGAATTAGCTTATCCATTCAATTACATCCAATGCCTAGAAATGTTCGCGTTATTTATGGTGCAAAGTATTTCTAGTTTCTTATAATTAGGCTGTTTTAAAGTTGAATGTTGATTTTACTGTGTTTGGAAAATAAGCGGAGAATTTCCGCTTAAATGATTAAGTCCGTATAATTGTGTAAAAAGAAAAGGGGTCATTTTTATCCTACTTGGCTACAATGTTTAACAACGACGA
>NZ_JBUESO010000030.1:0-15497 GCF_055502545.1 Bacillus sp. CZDM1
TGGCTTAGCTTTTATAAAAAGCTAAAAAATTGTTTGTTGACGTTCTTGTTTGTTTAGTTTTCAAAGATCAATTTTTCTCTTTCGCTCAAAAGCGACTTTATTAATATATCATAATCAAGTTATTAATGTCAATAGCTTTTTTAATTTGTTGCGTTGTCGCTTGTGACGACTTTTCCTATATTACAGCACAATATAGGATTGGTCAATAGATTTTACTTAATTAAATATAATTGTTTTTAGAGCAGTAAAAAACCGCTGTTTTCCAGCGGCAGTTTTAGATTAGATGATAAACTTTTGAATAGCAGCCAGCGCCACTAATCCTGGAATCCCCAGAAAACCTGATACAGCCGATGTTGCAAAATTAATTGGGACATGAATACCAAAACTATTACCCGCAGTATTTAAGAAGAATAATAGCATTGCTCCAATTAATAATTTGACAACAGCTTGACCAATAAATCTTGCCGGCTTAAAAGGAGCTCCAGAAAACAAAAGAATAAGTACAAGCCCGCCTAATATCGAAATGATTATAATTGGTTCCAATAAAGCTATCCCCCTTCAACTCTTTTTATAACAACATATGTACAAGTTATAAAAAATAGACCTTGTATAGGAATAGCTTAATTTTTACCTTTTAATCCTTACATTTCTTTCTTTTGCTTCCTTTAATAGAAAGAAGTACTTTGCTTGGGCGATTTTCGTCTGACAAATCGCTTCCTCTGAAGGGTCAAAACTTTTATCTAATAATTGTTTTTGCTCCTGCCAATGTTCTTTATACTCCTGTAACTGGGTTAAAAGTTTTTCATCAAACTCTTTCCGAAGCCACCCTTTACGCTTAAAAAACATCGTTATTCCCCCGGTACTTGTCTAGCTGCAGCGCCTAGGGGCTCGGGGTCATAAGCCAATCCGTCAAGAAGGTTAAAGAACAACCTTCTCGCCGGCTCGTCTTATGCCTGTCACCCCTGTGCAAGGCGCTTCCGCTTTTCGGTTTAGATCTCTCTTCTACCCTCGAGAGCTTTTGATAAAGTAACTTCGTCTGCGTATTCTAGGTCTCCTCCAACAGGAAGTCCGTGAGCAATCCGTGTGATCTTAATGCCTGATGGTTTCAGCAAACGAGAAATATACATCGCCGTTGCCTCTCCTTCAATATTTGGATTCGTTGCTAAGATCACTTCCTGTACAGTTTCATCATGTAGACGCTTTAGGAGGTCGGGAATATTAATATCCTCTGGACCAATACCCTCCATGGGTGAAATCGCACCATGTAAAACATGATACTTACCATTAAATTCCTTCATCTTTTCCATCGCAATGACATCCTTTGGGTCTTGAACAACACAAATTGTACTCTTATCTCGGCGTTGGTCTTCACATATATAGCATGGGTCCTGGTCTGTTATATGTCCACAGACAGAACAATAGGTTAAATTTCGTTTGGCATTTACAAGTGCTTTAGCAAAATCGAGCACAGTATCTTCCTTCATACTTAAAACATAAAAGGCCAAACGACCAGCCGTTTTGGGTCCGATACCAGGCAGCTTCATGAAACTGTCAATCAACTTAGAAATCGGTTCTGGATAATGCATTCTTTTATTATTCCTCTCCTAGAAAAGCATATGCGCCTTTAAAAAGGCGCATATGCTTGCTCATCATGAATTAAAATGGAAGATTCATTCCTTTTGTAAATTGGCCCATTGTATTGTTTGTGAGCTCTTCAACCTTCTTTAGGGCATCGTTTGTTGCTGCCAACACAAGATCTTGAAGCATTTCGATGTCGTCAGGGTCTACAGCTTCAGGTTTAATTTGTACGTCTACCACTTCTTTATGTCCTGTTACAATGACAGTGACCATGCCGCCGCCAGCTGTTCCTTCAATCTTCTGTTGACCTAATTCTTCTTGTGCCTCAGCCATTTTCTTTTGCATTTTTTGCATTTGCTTCATCATATTTTGCATATTTCCCATTCCACCACGCATATTTCCTTCAACCTCCATTTTATTAGTCAATTATTTCAACAAATTCCGCACCGAATAAGTTTTTGGCTTCCGCAATATGCGGCTCGTCTTCTGGTTTAGACTCAGAAGATTCTCCTTCAACTAGATGCTGAGTACTTAAGAAGTTTTCTCGAATCGAAACCCATTGCTCTTCTGGTACCCCAAGCACGAGATATCTATTTCCAGTTAGTTCTTGAAGAGCAAGCGTAATCGTCTCGATAAAACGGTTATTATCCATGGCCATTTGACAGTGAATTTCATGTTTAAATTTTAAAATAAAAGCATTGGCTGAAGCAGCAGCAGGCTCTGCTTCATTCAATAAAGCTGCATGAGATTTCATTAATCGACCTCTCATTTCACCCCATTTGCTTTTAATTTGATTTAAATCATTCTTTGTCGCATTCTTTAATACTTCATTTATCCTTCCAACAGCAGGCTGGAATCCTTTTCTTGAACTTCTTTGTGCAGGCTTTTGCGCAGCCTGTGGCGCTGCATCTTGGACAACTGCTGGTCCATTCATTTTTAACTGTTGTAGTTCATGCTCAAGCTGTTCTAGTTTGGCAAGCAGTTGAGACATTTGTCCAGAAGGCATTTGCTCCTGCTGTTTTACCTCTGTTTGACACAGCTTAACAATCGCAACTTCTAAAAAGATCCTCGGATGGTTGGTCCATCGCATATCCTGTTGAGTTTTATTTAACAATTCAATAAGCTGGTAAATCTGATCATAAGGAACAGACTCAGCAATTTGACGGAACTCCTCATCTAACAAGACTCTATCTAATGACTCTTCAAGATTTGGTGCTGTTTTATATAACAGTATATCTCGGTAGTATAAAATAAAATCCTCGATAAATCTTGAAGGATCCTTCCCATGAAATAACAATTCCTCTAAGGCTTCTAAACCGCTGGCTACATCCTTGTCCAGAACTGACCTTGCAAGCTTGTTTAAGAATCCTTGTGAGACAGCTCCAGTTACTGTTAAAGCATCTTCAACTGTCACGCTTTCCTGGCTAAAGGAAATAGCTTGGTCTAAAAGACTTAATGCGTCACGCATACCGCCTTCAGCCGCTCTCGCAATCATTTTTAGAGCATCCTCTTCGCAATTAACCCCAGTTTCTTCGACGATTAACTTCATTCGATTTACAATGGATTGTGCTGTAATCCGTCTAAAATCAAATCGTTGACACCTGGAGATAATGGTTAGCGGTATTTTATGAGGCTCAGTCGTAGCTAAAATGAAGATAACATGCTGAGGCGGTTCTTCCAATGTTTTTAACAAAGCATTAAAGGCACTAATCGAAAGCATATGCACTTCATCAATAATATAGACCTTGTAGCGAACAGAGGTTGGTGCGAACTTTACCTTATCTAGAACATCCCGCATTTCTTCCACTCTCGAGTTGGAAGCTGCGTCAAATTCAAGCACATCAGATATCGTTCCATTCGTAATTCCCTTACAGGCAGCACATTCATTGCAGGGTTCAGAAACGGGTGCTCGTTCACAATTTACTGCTTTAGCCAATATTTTCGCTGCACTTGTTTTACCAGTTCCTCGCGGCCCATTAAATAAATAGGCATGGGAAATTTTTTGTTGAAGTAGGGCGTTTTGCAATGTTTTCGTTACATGTTCTTGTCCTACTACATCAATAAATTGCTGAGGACGCCAAACACGATATAAAGCCCGATAAGCCAAAACATCGCCCCCTCCAAAGTTTCTCTCCTAACCATTATAACTTAACCCTTTTCAATTTTTCAATTTTTCTAGGTGAATACAAAAAAACTCATCTCTTCAATGAGATGAGTTGCTTTTACATTATAAACTGCCGTGCACCTTCCGTCGACTTCGCACCCATAGGCGCTGCTTAAGCAGTTAGCTCGGCCCAGGCCACCCTGCGGCACATGGGAGCTTCCACTTAATGCTGCTTCCTTCCGGACCTGACATGGTTCATGGATTCCCATTGCGCAGGACCCGGGCGTCAACACCACTTACTTAAGGCGGACCCTACAGGATACCAGCCTCGGGAAGGGATTCAGCCTCGCTAGAGCGGATTGCGAGTACAGGGCACCGCTACCTCCCCGCCTAGCACGGCAAAGTTGATAATAATTTTAGGCGCCTTATCTGACGCCTTTTTAGTATACTAACTTTCAACAAAAAAATCAATCTTTATCAATTGTAAATTCCTGTAAAGACTGTTTTTTTACTATTTTCCTTTGTTTTCGGAGCTTACGAAAGAAGTCAGAAAGTAACTGACCGCACTCTGCTTCCAGCACACCACGCTTTACTTCACTTTGATGATTGAACCGTTCATCCTGCAGGAGATTCATAAACGTTCCAGCGCATCCTCCCTTTGGATCTGATGCACCAAAAACTACTCTACTGACCCTCGATAGGATAATCGCTCCTGAACACATTGCACAGGGCTCTAGTGTGACATAAAGATGTGCATTTTCCAGACGCCATGAACCCGTTTCTTTACATGCTTGTTCAATCGCCAGCAGCTCTGCATGGGCAACTGCACTTTGTTTACTTTCACGTAAATTATGTGCACGGGAAATAATTTTTCCATCGATAACGAGGATTGCTCCAATTGGCACCTCTCGTAAATCTTCTGCCTTCTTCGCTTCCTTGATAGCTTCTTTCATGTAGTATTCATCAGTAAATTCTTCAATTGCCATGAGGATTACCGCCTTACATTATCTTCATCATTTCAATACGTAAGATTGATATTTTTTCCATTATATCATGAATCAATCCTATCACTCATATAATAGATGTAGCGTTCTTGCTTAGGAGGGGAAGAATATGCAAATTCATGTTGTGAAAAGTAATGAATCATTAACGACCATTGCGAGGGCCTACAATACAACCGTGAATGATATTGTTGAAGCAAATGACATCCCTAATCCAAATAATCTTGTCGTCGGTCAAGCAATGGTGATTCCGATCGTTGGCAGTTTTTATTATGTACAGCCAGGAGACAGTCTATGGTCTATCGGGCAAAAAACAGGCGTGCCTTATCAACAAATTGCCTCGGTTAATCGTATTTCATTAAACCAGCAGCTCTATGTTGGATTTCGTCTTTATATCCCGCAGGCACCAAAAAGAAGAGCAGAATTTAATGCCTATGTAGAACCCCGTGGCACATCTGTAGCCCCAATCTTAGAAAGCAGCGCACGGGAAGCAGCACCCTATTTAACTTACCTGGCCCCATTCAGCTTTCAGGCTCTAAGGGATGGATCTTTAAAGGAACCCTTATTAAATAATTTTCCAGCCATTGCGAGAGCCAATCGAAATGTTTTAATGATGGTCATCAATAACCAAGAAAATGATCAATTTAGTGATGAATTAGGCCGTATTTTACTTAATGATATCCCAATTCAAGATAAATTCTTAAATAATATTGTGGCTACTGCAAAGAAATACGGGTTTCGAGATATTCATTTTGATTTTGAATTTTTACGGCCCGCAGACCGTGAAGCCTATAACGCATTTTTACGAAAGGCAAAGGCACGGTTCCAAAGGGAAGGCTGGTTAATGTCAACTGCTCTTGCCCCTAAAACAAGTGCTACACAAAAGGGAAAGTGGTATGAAGGCCATGACTATCGGGCACACGGTCAGATTGCTGATTTTGTTGTTATTATGACCTATGAGTGGGGCTACAGTGGCGGTCCTGCCATGGCCGTTTCCCCCATTGATCAGGTTCGAAGAGTGTTAGAATATGCGATAACGGAAATGCCCCCAAATAAAATTATGATGGGACAGAACCTGTATGGATACGACTGGACACTTCCATTTGTTCAAGGCACTGTAGCAAAAGCAGTAAGTCCACAACAGGCAATTGAACTTGCAGCTAGATACAAGGTTCAGATTCAGTATGATACAAAGGCACAAGCTCCTTTTTTCCGATATACTGCTGAAGATGGCAAGCGGCATGAGGTTTGGTTTGAAGATGCCCGCTCCATTCAGGCAAAGTTTAATTTGATTAAAGAGTTAAAGATTCGCGGTATGAGTTATTGGAAACTTGGCTTAGCATTTCCGCAAAATTGGCTGTTAATTGTTGAAAATTTCAATGTGGTTAAAAGAAGTTAATATCATTACCTCCATAAACTGCCGATATTCGGCAGTTTTTTCATATAATCGACATTTATATTTCTTCTTCAATAATTTCCATATCCCTTCCTGCGGCAGATTATGATAATATAATATTTGTGCCTTTATTGAACTTTGAATAAGTACTTCCGGCATATTGCTGGTTAAACATAGAAATTGCAGGCAATTGGAGAAGGAGGACATGCAATGGGGTATACTCCCTTTATAACCGTTGAAGGGCCGATTGGTGTAGGTAAGACATCTCTCGCAAAAGCCATTTCAGATCAATTTAATTTTGCTTTATTAAAAGAAATCGTTGATGAAAATCCATTTTTGGGGAAGTTTTATGACAATATCGAGGAATGGAGTTTCCAAACGGAAATGTTTTTTCTCTGCAATCGCTATAAGCAATTAGGGGATATCAATACCCACTTCTTAAGTAAAAGTCAGGCTGTTGTAGCAGATTACAATATTTTAAAGAACTTAATTTTTGCCCAGAGGACTCTAAACCCCGTTGAATATCAAAAATACTATAAAATATATCAGCTCCTAACAGAAGACATGCCAAAGCCAAATGTAATTATCTATCTCAATGCGAGTCTTGATACTCTGCTAAAGCGAATTAAAATACGAGGACGCGAAGTAGAGAAAAATATCAGTCCCTTATATTTAGAGCAGTTATCGATTGATTACGAACAAACGATAACGAGCTTTGAGCAAACACATCCTGAAATTCCTGTTCTTCGTTTTAATGGTGATGAATTAGATTTTGTAAAAAATGAAGATGATTTAAATTTTATTATTGAAAAGCTTATAGGCTCATTAAAAAAAAGCAGCACGACTAACACAGTATGAGAATTGGGGGATGTAAGTGAGTATCGTTATTGGTGGTATGATAGGTCTTGGTAAAACAAGTGTAGCTGATACATTAAATGCACATTTTCAAAAAAGCGGCATTGAGAGTAAGGTCTTTTATGAGACTGTTGATGATAATCCAATTCTTCCTCTTTATTATGAATTAACACCTGAGGAACTAGATGCAAGAAGAATTCCCTTCCTATTACAATTGTTTTTCTTAAATAAACGTTTTAAAACGGTAAAAGATTGTGTAAGTTGGAGAGAGCCTATTTACACCATTCAAGATCGCTCCATTTACGAAGATTGGTATTTTGCTTATGTAAACAAAAATCTAGGAAGAATTTCTGAACTTGAATTTAAGATATATGAAGATTTAGTTGAAAACATGATGGAAGAGTTAAATGAACTTCCTAAAAAAGCTCCTGATTTAATGGTTTATTTAAAAGGCTCCTTCGATACGGTAATTGATCGTATTATGGCCCGTGGCAGAAGCTTTGAAATTAACCCGGAACTGAAAGAATATTACTTTGAAGTTTGGAAGGGTTATGATGAATGGGTTATTAATAACTATAATGCCAGTGATGTCTTAATTATTGATATGGACAATACGGATGTTGTTAAAAGGCCTGAAGATGCGATAAGAGTATGTCGTGAAGTGGATGAGCGATTAAAGGAAATTTTAAATATGACAAAAGCACATATTGGGTAATCCAATATGTGCTTCTTTTTTATTATTTGAAAAAATGCATAAAAAAAATCCGCCCAATTGCTTGGGACGGATTTTATCTCCAGTTTTATGCGCGATTATATTAAAATTAAAATTAATGGAGGAGGAAGAGGGATTCGAACCCCCGCGCGGTATGACCCGCCTGTCGGTTTTCAAGACCGATCCCTTCAGCCAGACTTGGGTATTCCTCCGTGTTGACAAGATATAGATTAACACAGTAATCTAATCGTGTCAACAAATTAATAAAATAAAATTATTTTTTATTATTCTGGAACGATAACCTCTTTATTTCCCATATATGGACGTAACACATTCGGGATAACCACACTGCCATCCTCCTGCTGGTAATTTTCTAAAATAGCCGCAACAGTCCGCCCAATAGCAAGCCCAGATCCGTTTAGTGTGTGGACATGCTCAGGTTTTGCCTTTGGATCACGGCGGAAGCGAATATTGGCACGACGCGCCTGGAAAGCTTCAAAGTTACTGCAAGAAGAAATCTCTCGGTAGGTGCCATAGCTTGGAATCCAAACCTCAATATCGTACTTTTTGGCAGCCGTAAAGCCGAGGTCACCTGTACACATGCTTAACACACGGTAAGGTAGCTCGAGTAATTGAAGGACACGCTCTGCATCACTTGTCAGTTTCTCAAGCTCCTCGTAAGAATCCTCTGGCTTAACAAACTTCACTAGTTCCACCTTGTTGAATTGGTGCTGGCGAATTAATCCCCGCGTATCACGTCCAGCAGAACCAGCTTCAGAACGGAAGCATGCACTGTACGCTGCAAAGCGGATTGGAAGCTCATCTCCGCTTAATATTTCATCACGATGGAGATTGGTGACAGGCACCTCTGCGGTTGGAATTAAGAAATAATCTTCATTTTCAATTAAGAATGCATCTTCTTCGAATTTTGGCAGTTGTCCAGTACCTGTCATGCTCGCACGGTTGACCATATAAGGCGGTAAAATTTCTTTATAGCCATGTTCATCCACATGGAGATCAAGCATAAAGTTCATAAGTGCACGCTCTAAGCGGGCCCCAAGCCCTTTATAAAAAACAAAGCGGCTGCCGGTAACTTTGCCCGCACGTTCAAAGTCAAGAATTGCCAAGTGGTCCGCAACGTCCCAGTGCGGCTTCGCTTCAAATTCAAAGTCGCGGACATGACCCCATTTTCTAATTTCAACGTTATCATCCTCTGTTTCACCAATTGGAACACTTTCATGGGGAATATTCGGAATGCTCATTAACAACAAATCAAGGGTTTCCTCGACACTGCGGAGCTCCTCATCCAACACTTTAATTCTATCTCCTACCTCACGCATTTCCACAATAAGATGGTCAGCATCGGCTTTTTCACGCTTTAGTGCTGCAACCTGCTGAGAAACCTCATTCCGCTTACTTTTCAATTGTTCAGCCTCAACAATTAAATCACGTCTGCGCTGATCTAAATCCTCAAATTTACCAAGGTCTGTTAGGTCCTCCCCACGGTGTTGAAGTTTTCCCTTAACCTCTTCAAAATTAGCTCTTAATACTTTAATATCTAACATCTTTATCGCTCCTTTATTATAAAGCGTAAGCGCCTTGTTCAGGGGCTTATGACCCCGAGCCCCTAGGCGCTGCAGCTAGGTTAATAAAAAATAAATACAAAAAACTCCCGTCCCCAAAACAGGGACGAGAGTTACCCGCGTTACCACCCTGGTTGACAGCTATTAGTCTGTCCACCTTGAAAAAAATTAACGGTTTTTACCGAAAGTACTTACTGACCCATATAGGGTGTTCCGCACCTTACTCGAGGAGGGATTCACAAGCTTCAAACACCGATTCACACCAGCCACCGGCTCTCTTTAGAATGAACTTCCTGTTACTAGTTCCTCTCATTGCTTTCACTTTTATTTATTTATTAAAAATTTACTATAATTATTCGCAAAATGCAAACAAATTATACCAATTGTTTTGCTTTTGCTTCCTTTACCATGTCAACAAAATAAGCCGTAAGCTCATGCTTATCTGTTAATTCTGGATGGAATGAGCAGCCAAGGAATTGGCCTTCGCGTGCGGCCACAATGCGGTCATTGTGCTTTGAAAGAATTTCTACTTCTGAACCAGCTTCAACAATGTGCGGTGCACGGATAAAGACTGCAGGGAAACTGTCAGCTACATCCTTAATCGCGAGGTCAGCCTCAAAGCTATCGACCTGGCGTCCAAAGGAGTTTCGTTCGACCGTAATGTCCATCACACCAATATGAGGCTCGTGGCCTACTAGGTTTTTAGCTAATAGAATAAGACCTGCACATGTACCGAACATCGGTTTACCTTCCGCAGCAAATTCCTTAAGTGCATCCATGAAATTATATTTATCAATCAAGCGGCGCATCGCAGTGCTTTCACCACCGGGAAGAATCAAGCCATCTACCTCTTTTAATTCTTCTATTCGCTTAATGGCAACAGCTTCGACCCCACATTCCTCAATAGAGCGAATATGTTCACGCACAGCACCCTGTAAGGCAAGGACTCCTACTTTAACCATGATCTTACCAGCCTCTATCCTGCATGCGTGCTTCAGGAGCTAGTGAAGATATCTCAATACCTTTCATTGGTGTTCCTAGGTCCTTAGAAAGCTCAGCAATCAATTTGTAGTCTTGGTAATGAGTAGTAGCTTCCACAATAGCTCTTGCAAACTTAGCTGGGTTCTCAGATTTAAAAATTCCTGAACCTACGAATACACCGTCGGCGCCCAACTCCATCATCAATGCCGCATCAGCAGGAGTTGCAACACCGCCAGCTGCAAAGTTAACAACCGGAAGGCGGCCAAGACGCTTAATTTCAAGAAGTAATTCAAATGGTGCTCCTAATAGTTTTGCTTCTGTCATAAGCTCATCTACATTCATTCCTACTACTTTACGAACTTGTCCATTCACTTTACGCATATGGCGAACAGCTTCAACGATATTACCTGTTCCAGGCTCGCCTTTCGTACGAAGCATGGAAGCTCCTTCCCCAATCCTGCGGGCAGCCTCACCAAGGTCGCGGCAGCCACAAACAAATGGAACAGTAAAGTCACTTTTATATAAATGATATTCTTCATCAGCAGGTGTTAAAACTTCACTTTCATCAAGGTAGTCAACACCCATTGCTTCAAGCACACGTGCTTCTACAATATGTCCAATTCTTGCCTTCGCCATTACTGGGATTGATACTGCATTTAGAACCTCTTCAATAATCCTTGGGTCAGCCATTCTGGCAACACCGCCAGCTGCACGGATGTCAGATGGTACACGCTCTAGAGCCATTACAGCAACTGCGCCAGCCTCTTCAGCAATTCTTGCCTGCTCCGCATTTACAACGTCCATGATGACGCCGCCCTTTTGCATTTCGGCCATTCCGCGTTTTACTCGATCTGTACCTGTTTTCATGATAAATCCCCCTTGTAAGTTCCATTTTTATAAATATTGCAAAAAATTAACGTATAAATTTAGGAAATATTGTTAATTCATTCGGAATTAGATTGTTTCCATAAAATAATTAAAGCAACAAAAAAGGATTCCTGTCAAGACAAGAATCCCTTTGCTATATATTTCCTATTTATTAAAACCAACCTTTAACCGTGTCAGAGATGCCTCCCCAAAGATCTCCAAAGAATCCACCGATTCCTCTCATCATCAAAACGAACCAATTTGCCTTTTCAACATCCTCAGCTGCAATGACATCAACGGTAATATTGTTCTGCCCTTTATCTGTTAAAAACCCTAAACTTTCAGCGTCTTTAGGTTGAATGGATAAAGTTCCAACCTTTTCACCCTTTTTAATAGGTGCCGTAAGTTCGCCTTGTTTATTAACCTTCTTTTTATCGAGTGTTAAAACGGTTTTGAAATTATCCTTTTCCCCGTTCTTTACAACCATGTTAACAGCATCTTTTGTATAAATTTTCACTTGATCCTCTTTACCCTTGATTACAGGTAAAGTCTTATTGCCTTTAACTTGATAATTCTTTGGTATAATCTCTTCTTTTTTAAAATTATTAAATGCGAAGTCTAGAATCTTTCTTGTCTCTTTAAATCTTTCAGATTGGGAACCTGTATTCATAACAACAGATATAAATCGTTGACCATCTCGAATAGCTGTTCCTGTAAAGTTATAACCTGCAAAAGGGGTGGAACCTGTTTTTAAACCATCCAAACCATCATAAACGAATTGTTGATAATTTGGGTAATCCGCTGCAAGTTCTTCGTATCCTTCCAACATCCAGTTCCAGTTGTCCATTACAAATTCATCTTCCGTACCCTTTGCAAAAATCTTTTCTGGTATGCTGGATGTTTTCAGTACCTCAGGGAAGTCATGTAATAAATGGGACGCTAATGCGGCAACATCCTTTGCAGACATGATGTTTTCCTCATCAGGGTCACCCACTATTTCAGGAAAATGCTTTAAAATATCACGATTATTTAAACCTGAAGAGTTTACAAATTTATACGTTTTTAGACCAAGCTCCGCTGCCTTTTTATTCATCATTTCTACAAACTTTGCTTCAGATCCTCCAACAATTTCAGCAATGGCCATTGTAGCAGCATTAGCGGATTCAATCGCCATCGCGGCATACAAATCTTCTACCTTATACTTTGCTTCAACACGCAAAAAAACATTACTTAAACTATTGTCATGCGACATTTTAGAAAGTTCAGGAGAAACTACATACTCTTGATCCCACTTTACTTTCCCTTCTTTTACAGCTTCTAAAAGTAAGTATTCTGTCATCATTTTTGTCATACTTGCAATTCCCAGAGCAGTTTCAGAATTCTTTTCGTACAGAATCATGCCCGTATCTGCATCAACTAATATAGCTCCAGATGCATTAACATCTAAACCCACAGTTTCTGCCTCTGCTTTATCTATGCCTGCAAAAAGGCTAAAAATCAAGATCATTGCCAAGGAACTGGCGATAAGTTTCCGATAAAAAAGTCTATTCACAATAATACCCTCCAACGATTTTGTACACTTTGGTTATTTTAACATAACTAAAGTTCAAATCATAGACAGAGGATTGGACTATCTTTTTACAAAAAAAAGACAGAGAAGGCAGTGCTTCTCTGTTTTAGCTTAAGATAATGAGTAATTCGGAGCCTCTTTTGTAATTTGGACATCATGAGGATGACTTTCCCTTAGTCCTGCCCCTGACATTTTTACAAATTGAGCATTATTTCTTAATTCTTCTAGGTCTTTTGTTCCACAATAGCCCATTCCAGAGCGTAAGCCGCCGATTAATTGGTAAATGGTTTCAGCTAATGGTCCTTTATAAGGCAGGCGCCCTTCGATTCCTTCAGGAACAAACTTCTTATTATCCTCCTGGAAATAACGATCCTTTGAACCCTTTTCCATCGCTGCTACAGAACCCATGCCACGATATACCTTAAAGCGGCGTCCTTGGAAAATTTCAGTTTCTCCAGGGCTTTCGGTAACACCTGCAAGCATGCTTCCCAGCATAACAGCATGACCGCCTGCTGCTAGTGCCTTCACGATATCGCCTGAATACTTAATGCCGCCGTCTGCAATGATACTCTTGCCGTGTTTTCTAGCCTCTGTAGCACAGTCATAAACAGCTGTGATTTGCGGCACGCCTACACCTGCAACTACTCGTGTCGTACAAATGGACCCTGGTCCGATTCCGACCTTCACGACATCCGCCCCTGCTTCAATTAATGCCGCAGTAGCTTCTCCCGTTGCCACATTCCCTGCAACGATTGTTAAATCAGGATATTGACCTCTTATTTCCTTAACGGTATCAAGTACACCCTTTGAATGACCATGAGCTGTATCTACAACAATAACATCCACATTTGCCTTTACCAGCTTTTCAATCCGCAGCATCGTATCCTTTGTTACCCCAACTGCTGCACCAGCTAATAAACGCCCTTGCTTATCCTTTGCTGAATTTGGGAACTCAATTACCTTTTCAATATCCTTGATGGTAATTAACCCTTTCAAAACACCCTGGTCGTCTACTAGCGGAAGCTTTTCAATTTTATACTTTTGCAGGATCTTTTCAGCCTCTTTTAAAGTGGTTCCTACTGGAGCTGTAACGAGATGTTCTTTTGTCATCACATCTGAAATCTTATAAGAGTAATCTTGAATAAAACGCAGGTCACGATTGGTTATAATGCCAACTAGTCTCTGCTCTTCAAGATTATTCACAATTGGCACTCCTGAAATTCGATATTTGCCCATTAAATGCTCGGCATCAAATACCTGATGCTCTGGGGTTAAGTAAAACGGGTCGGTGATAACACCACTCTCAGATCTCTTAACTTTTTCAACCTGTTCAGCTTGCTGTTCAATTGTCATATTTTTATGGATAATGCCCAGTCCACCCTGCCGAGCCATTGAAATCGCCATTTCTGCCTCTGTTACGGTATCCATCCCTGCACTAATAATTGGAATATTTAGCTTCACCTTAGGCGACAACTCTACTTGAAGATTTACATCACGCGGCAGTACTTCTGATTTACCAGGTATTAATAGGACATCGTCAAACGTTAAACCTTCTTTAGCAAATTTACTCTCCCACATTTTTATGGCCTCCAGGAAAAAATTTTTAATTGTAGGTTATCAATTGGACAAAATACTGTCAAGGAGAACGATTTAGTCTAATTTTTCTGAAAAAGGTGATTACCATTGGCAGCAAACTTTAATGGATGGAAAAGCTATGCAAGTTTTTTTTCTGCAGAGCATTGTCAGACCTATTTAAAAAGCAATTATAAAAAGTGGAATATCGATAACCCTGAACAAAAGAGCTATGAAAACTGCTATGCCTTTCTTTATTATCTCGAGCATGGGCAAATTTATTATCAACAGGCAGAAAATGCACCGCTTATCCTAAAACCAATCTTACTTTTTTATGGTCTCGTACATTTAATTAAAGCATGTATATTAACGATAGACCCGGCATATCCGGAAACGACATCTGTTTTAGCTCATGGAGTTTCAACTAGGAAAAGAAAAAAACAAAATTACCAATTTTTCCAAGACGAGGTGAAGTTTCAAAAGAACGGACTTTTTCCATTTATGTCAGAGAAAATGTTTCATATGAAACGTTTGGAAGGGGATAAAATTACGATGGAAGAGCTGTTAGAGCTCATTCCCGAATTAGATGACCTGTTTATGAAACATGAGTCAAAAAGCATTTTTACACCCATATATACTCTGCATGGGCAATTGGCAGTACCAGAAAAAATATTGGATCAATATCATATGACAGAGGAAAGATTGAAGGAGTTTCTTACATCAAAATCAGGAAATCAGATTGAGTTTTCAAATGAAGGGCTCTTGTTTCAATTCAACAAAAGTACGTTTACGGGAATTTCACCGATTAAATTTAATCTAGAAAACGGTTCTTTTGTGCTGCCGCTTAAAAAGGAAAATTTATTTGTTTTCCCCGAGCTGATGGTCCATTATCTCTTGCTTTATAATTTAAGTATGATTGCAAGATATGAAACGGAATGGTGGAGTGAGCTAACCAAAATGATGCCGAATCGAGATTATCCCTTCATAAAAACATTTTTAGAGATTACGCTGCATAAAGGGCCGTTTTTGATATATGAGTACTTGATGAGTTAGGATATTAGGAAAAGGTGACTTCATGGGCATGGTATGAGAGCTATTCGTTACCGTTTTCTTTAAAAGTGTCGCTGTACGGGCACGAATAGCTTCTATTCGTTACCGTTTCCTTTAAAAATGTCGCCGCGCGGGCATGAATACCTGCTATTCGTTACCGTTTTCTCTAAAAGTGTCGCCGCGCGGGCACGATTCTCGATCCACACATTTTATTTACAACCTATTGTC
>NZ_JBUESO010000031.1:0-8969 GCF_055502545.1 Bacillus sp. CZDM1
AAGTTTTTCACCATATTTTCCCATAAATAAACACCCCAAAAGTCAGATTTTCACTCTAACTTTCGGGGTGCAGTACAGAACCGTCCCCATGGTCTACTTCCTCATTTTTGTGTAAAATAGAAGTGAAAATAAAAAAGAATAGGTGAGAACATGAGTCAATTATCTGATTTTGTATCCAAGCATCATCATCAAAATGTTGAGGAATTAAAAGAATTACTTCGTATTCCAAGCATTAGTTCCTTATCAGAGCATAAAGAGGACATGCAGAAAGCAGCTTCCTGGATCGCCAATAAGTTACAAAACATTGGAATGGAACATGTTGAAATCGTACAAACAAAAGGACACCCGATTATTTATGCAGACTGGCTTCATCAGAAAGATGCCCCGACTGTATTAGTATACGGTCATTATGACGTACAGCCCGTTGACCCGATTAACTTATGGGAAACCCCTCCGTTTGAACCAGAAATCCGAGATGAAAAAATCTTTGCCAGAGGGGCAACAGACGACAAAGGGCAGACATTCTTACATATTAAAGCGGTCGAAGCACTACTGAAAGTAGAAAACAAATTACCGGTAAACCTAAAATTTTGCATCGAAGGAGAAGAAGAAATCGGAAGTCCTCATCTTCCGCAATTTTTAGCCGAAAATAAAGAAAAATTAGCCTGTGATGTGGTGGTCATATCCGATTCTGATATGTGGGATAGAGGAGTTCCTGCGATTACATATTCTCTAAGAGGTCTTTGTGCTCTTGAGGTTTCCCTTAAAACGGCAAATACGGATTTGCATTCCGGTATGTTCGGCGGGGGAGTACAGAACGCTAACCATTTATTAGTGCAGCTGCTTTCTACTCTTCATGATGCAAACGGAAAGGTAAATGTGAATCAGTTCTACGATGATGTTTTAGAATTGACAGAATTTGAGAAGGAACAAATTAAAGCACTAGGCTTTGATGAAGAGAAGCTTAAAAAACAGTTGGGCCTAACAGAATTAACGGGAGGAGAAACAAATTACCCATACCCTGAGAAAATCAGTTCTCGGCCAACATTAGAATTAAACGGCATATGGGGCGGATTTCAGGGGGAAGGTACAAAAACCGTCATTCCGAACGAGGCACATGCAAAAATCACCTGCCGTCTAGTTAATAATCAAAACCCAGAAAAAATCCAGGGCTCAATCAAAAAGCATTTAGAAGAAAAAGCACCAAAAGGATGCAGTGTAAAAGTAACACTTCAAGATACAGGTAATCCATTCCTAACCCCAATCGATCATCCGATGATTCAAAAAGCGGCTGAAGCCTACGAACAGGTTTATGGAAAAGCACCTGTTTATAAAAGAGAAGGGGGTTCCATTCCGATTGTATCGGATTTCAACCATACCCTAAATTCTCCTGTTGTCTTAATGGGATTCGGCTTGCCGGATGAAAATCTCCATGCTCCGAATGAACACTTTAACTTAGAAAACTTTGACAAAGGGATCTTAACGATTTGTTCATTTTTGGAATTGATCTGAATTGATAGGCAAAGAGGGATTGCATAGCATCCCTCTTTTTTACTGTGAGTTATTAAAGGTATAGATAACAATCAACTGTTGAGTGGGAAATTCTTAATCAATAGTAAATTAAATTACGATGCAAAGGATGAAAAGCGGTGTCTAAATAATCTCATTTCATTTTGTGATACAATCAGAGTAAAAATGGATAATTGAAGAACAAGAGAGTATTGAAAAAGAAATAGATTAAGATGCATTAGATGTAATCAAGCGGTTATATGACAAGACTTTTAAATCGTTGATGAAACATATTTATATATGAACTTAAGAGGGTGAGATAAATGTTAATCCAATGTACGAAAGCCTTGCTTGATCAGCTTGGAATAAAGAATAGTGAGCTGCATCCTCCAGAAGGACATGAGCAGTTTCCTAATAGCTTCATGGCATGGCACGCTAATTTTGTTACGATTGATAGAAAAAAAGCGATTGTTTTGATGAATAATGAAACAAGGTATTCGATCGTTATCTATAGACCAAGTAAAAAGGATTTTTCCAAAATAAATGAATTAATTTGTGAGGCAATCACTACAGCTTTACGAATGGAAGGTGTCCGTAAAGAAGTCATTGAAACATATATGGAAAAAGCGGGTGCTATTACATTTTCGAAAACAGCTAGTAAAAGCATAGTAGGAAAGCTGAATAATGCGGTACGTGAAATTGAGTTTACGCAAGAAAATTTAGATGAAAAGTTAAGAATTCAACGATATATTAGCATGATAACCGGTAGATTTATCCAATTATCTGGAAACAATCCAGGGTTTTATCCGATTGAAAAAATGCTCGAATGTCTCAGCCTTATTTATGGGCAGGAAGGTCATCATGAAGTTGTGGAGGATGTTCTTGCAATCGACCTCTATCAACTGAAAATAAAAATCAAGCTAGAGGGTCATGAAATATGGCGACAGGTTTTAGTGCCTTCCACTTATTCGTTTAGACATCTACATAATATTATTCAAACCGTTTTTGATTGGCAGAACGCTCATTTACATGAATTTGTTGTGGAAAGAGCGAAAAGGAAGGACCTTAAAATTGTGATGGATGATGACCCCGAGACGATGGAATATTTGAATTTTGATGAATTTGAGATTCGTCAGGAGCGATTAGTTGCTCTTGAAGAAATCTTTCCAACCTATGGTGAAGTCGTATATGAATACGATTTTGGAGACTCCTGGGAACATACAATAACATTGGAAAAAGTCGTAAAATCAAATGAGTTTCGTGCAACATTTGTTGAAGGAATCGGCGAGAGACCTCCTGAAGATGTAGGAGGAGAAGGAGGCTATGAGGAATATCTGCGAATTATGGCAGATGTAAACCATCCAGAACATGAAGATATGAAAGAATGGTCCGATAATCAAAAGGAAAGAAACATGAGCAAGGAAAAGATTAACAATAGACTTAAACAAGTAATCAAAGGCTATCATTTTTCGCATTTTTTGTGATTTTATTGATTAAAAAGGTAGTATTTTACTCACCAAACCTTTATCTTTCAAGGATAATTGCAGTGCGGTCAAAAGAAGTGTATCCGTAATGTCAACTAAAGGATACATAAAATCTTCCTTTACTGATTTGCCACACATGTCAATGTCACCAGCTTTCTAGTCAATAATCAAAAGTCTAGGAAACATAGACAAATAATCCTAATATGGTATTCTTTTGGTGTATGTATAGATTGAAAGGTTGAATGTGATGTACAAGGAACAAGATTTAATAAAGCATCTGAAAGAATTGGGAATCGACGAAAATGGAACATTACTTGTTCATTCATCAATGAAAAGTATTGGACAAGTAGCGGGTGGGGCGGATACTGTCCTTGATGCACTTTCAGAATATATGAAAAATGGTCTTTTGGTTTTTCCTACCCATACATGGTCGTATATTAAAGCGGAGAATCCTCGATTTGATGTCAATGACTCACCTTCTTGTGTTGGATTATTAACGGAACTGTTTCGAAAACGTCCGGGTGTTGTTCGCTCATGGCATCCAACGCATTCCGTAGCAGCCCTGGGAAAAGAAGCACATGAATTTATTGCCGGAAATGAACAATTCGACACACCTTGTGCACGCGAATCGAGTTGGGGGAAATTACTCGACCAGAAGGCAGCCATCTTGTTAATAGGAGTCGATTTACGAAGATGTACATATATTCATGGAGTCGAGGAATGGCTTGATATACCAGGTCGATTGACCGATGATCACGAAATGCTATACACCATATTACCGGATAAAACGGAAATTTCCACACCGCAAAAAAGACATTATGGTCATACTTCAGAAAAATACGATCGAGTTGAAGATATTTTTCTTAAAAATCAAGTGATGTACAAAGGGAAATTTGGCGATGCAACAGTTAGGGTATGTGACACCGTAAAAATGACAGACTTGCTAAAACACTTACTAAAAGAAAAACCTGATTTATTTTCTTAACTGGTTTATTTTTAACAGAGGTATGGGGGAATACCTTTGTTGGCTTCAATTTTCTGGTTAAAATGATGGTGTTTATGTAGAAGGAGCAAACTCTATTTTCATTAAAAATTGTTATATAAAAATGCTTGGAGTCATGATATACTCCAAGCATTTTTCCTTAAGAATTCACTTACTATATTGCCTGCCGCTAGTGGAATTCCGCTCGTCCGTACTCATAGGTGAATAGCATTAAAATTATGTCCTTAAATTTTCTATTAAAATTAAATAGAAATATTCACTAGAGTCCTACTTATGAATTATAGTAATAAGAATTATTATGGATTTTATTAAATGAATTCATTTTGAATATATTGAAAATTTGGAATATGTGTGTTTAAATCGAATTATGAGTTTTTGTCCCCTTAACTGGTACGGACATTCTGACGTTTGGATTAGGGAGATTCTAATCCAAAGGATGAAAACCTTTATCTTAAAAGAATGGATGTGAAAAAATTAAGATTGGGGTGCCAAAGGAAATTAAAAATAGCTCCATTATTCTAGGTGCTGTATCAAGACCCACCACTTACGCTCAGTCATACTCCAGCTATTGACCTCTCTTCAAAAAATTAGCGAACTTCTAGTGGTTTCCTACAAAACATTCTTTTCGAATTGCGGTTTGGAAGGAAATGAAAACGCATTCAAAATTCGACTTACTATTATCAAAACGGAAAGACGCACACTTGGATCATCGTAATGGGTTAGAGCTAACAAGAGGAGTTTAGGTGGTTATATTAAACTCTTCATTTTTAATAAAAAGGAGTGATAGTAAATGAAAGTAGATCTTTTATTTAAAAATGGAAAGGTATTAACTTTGGATCACAACAATCGCCGTGCAGGATCAGTAGCGGTATCAAAAGGCAAAATAGTCGGAATCTGGGAAACAGCAGAACCTCCTAAAGGCGAAGTTGAAATAACGCAACAGACGAATGTGGTTGATTTAGAAGGAGCAGCACTATTACCTGGTTTTATCGATACCCATAATCATATGCTGATGTATGGTCAGACAAGGGACATGGTGAATTGCAGCACACCACCTCATAAATCTATCAAAGACATTCTAGGTGCTATTGGGGAAAAAGCAAAAGAAACACAAAATGGAGAGTGGATTCGAGGATTTGGTTATGATGATACATTAATTTATGAAAAACGTCATCTTACCAGAGCAGACCTTGATCAGGTAACACCTAATAATCCAGTATTTGTCTCTCATGCTTCTGGGCATTTGGCGTACGCAAATACACTGGCTATTCAAATGGCTGGGTTGAAGGATACTATTTCGGACCCTCAAGGCGGCCATTTTGGCCGGGATGAGAATGGTCGGCTAAACGGGGTGTTATATGAATTTGGTGCTCAACAACCAATTAATAGTCTAATCCCTAAACCAACAGTTGAGGAACTGGTTCGTATTTTAGGAACAATATCCACAGATTATGTTGCACAGGGAATTACAACCAATTCAGATGCGGCCATCTTTGGTCTTGATGATTTTGAAGCACATCTACAGGCATCAAAACTTCGTGTGAATCCAATGCGTATGCAATTAATGATGATGCACTATCTCCTAAGTGACGGAGCTCCATATGGAGGGTATACTTCTGAACAATTGGATATTGAAATCCAAGCTAGATCTGGAGGCTGGGCTAAATTAGATAGTGCCAAAATGTTCCAAGATGGTTCGATTCAAGGCCTAACTGGTGCATTACGGGAACCGTATTATCAAAATTCAGATGTTTATGGTGATTTTATACACCCACAGGAATTTTTGAATGAAGAAGTTTTAAATCTTCACCGTCGAGGTTATCGAATTACGACACATGGAAACGGTGATCGTGCGATTGGATCTATCTTAGATGCGTATGAATATGCATTGAAGCAGAACCCCCGTACCGACCACCGCCATCGGATTGAACATGTTCAATCGGCGACAACTGCAGATATTGCTAGAATGGGGAAACTTGGTGTAGCCGGTTCCTTTTTCATCAATCATGTTTATTATTGGGGAGATCGACATGAAAAGATTTTCTTAGGTCCAAAGCGTGGAAGACGAATCAGTCCATTAGCAGATGCTGTGGAACACGATCTTTTGTTTGCCTTGCATTCGGATTGTCCTATTACACCCATTTCACCGCTGTTCTCCGTTTGGGCAGCAGTTAATCGAATCACGAGAGAAGGCAATGTTTTGGGGCCTGAACAGCGTATTGATGTCGTCACAGCCTTAAAATCGATGACCATTTATGGGGCAAGATTTATATTCGATGAGGATCATTCAGGAAGTATCGAAATTGGGAAGAAGGCAGATTTTGTCGTCCTAGAGGTGGATCCAACAGCGATTAATCCTCTAGATATAAAAGATGTTTCAATTCAATCCACTTATATTAATGGTGAGCCTGTCTATGGGCAAACAACAGTAAAAACTACTTAGTTTCTATTAAAACAATAAAATGAGAAGAGGAGAACTCGCATTTTGTAAATCTCCTTTTCTTTTTAGACTAAAAGCGATCCTCTCGTATTAAAGTTATCGAAAGCGTTTCTGTTAGATAAAAAGGAGGAGATTTCTTTGAGCTTTATGATAGCTTTTGGGTTAGCTAGTATTATGATCTGTATTGGTATGATCATTCGGACAAAGGTTCCATTTATTAGAAGGATGATAGTTCCTGCGAGTGTTATTGCTGGTCTACTAGGCTTGATTCTTATGAATACGGGACTTATAACATCTACTGACTCAGCAATGTATGTAAATATTGTAAGTTTCTTATTTACTATTACGTTTATTTCCATTGGTTTGACAAGTAATCCCAAGTCAAACTCTTCAAGCTCTTCAAGCTCTGTCGGAAAAGGTATTGCAAAAGGAGCGTTAGGTTTAGGTTTTCTTTGGAATGTGTTATATGCCCTTACTCCTGCAGTTGGAGCTATTCTCATCTTGGGTATTGGCGGTTTCTTTGGGATGGATCCAGTCTACGGGTTACTCATTCCATTTGCTTTTGCACAAGGTCCAGGACAATCTGCTGTTTTTGGTGGGATTATGGAGCAACAATATGGAATTGTAAACGCTGCTACTGTTGGAATTACATTTGCAGCAATTGGATTTTTAGTTTGTTTTTTCGTTGGTGTCCCCTTAGCGAGATATGGTATCAAAAAAGGATTAGCCAAAAACTTGGGCAAATCCGGAATCGATGGTTTTGTTGAAAGAGGCTATTATGTGAAGGATGAAAAGCGTCAATCATTAGGAAATGAGACAATATTTAGTGGAAATATGGATACAATGACTTTTCATTTTGCGATTATCGGCCTCTGTTTTATGTTAGCTTTGGGTATGGCGAAGGTCATTTCATTCATTCCTGGTGTTGGCCCAACTTTTAGCAGTATGCTATTTATATTCGGAATGTTGTCTGGGTATCTGGTTAAATTCATCATGAAAAAACTACGGATAGATCATATGCTCGATAATACGTTCCAATCCAAGATTACCGGATGGACAACAGATTATTTAGTGGTTGCATCATTTATGGCTGTACCACTTAGCGTGTTAAGTGAATGGATGGTTCCAATAATAATTGAGGCTATTGTGATCACGATCTTAACAGTAATTATATGCATTTATTTTGGCCAAAGACTTGGCGGAGAAAACGATTTTGAAAGAACCCTTGGTTTATACGGCACTGCCACTGGAACTGTACCTAGCGGTATTGCTCTTGTTAGAATTATTGATCCTTCTTTAAAAACTTCTACAGCAGTCGAATTAGGTTTGATGAATATTGCAATGATGCCTAGTTATGTGACAATTGCTACGATTATGGCAATTGCTTCTGGTGCATTATCTATGAGTAATGGAATCCTTTTGCTATTAGCACCGATTCCAATTTATTTAATCATATTAAAAGTTTTTAAAGTATGGGGAAAGAAAACGTACGATTTTAAACCAGAAACTGTAAACGTAGAGAGTTTAGAAACAGTTCCTGTTGAGTAATGAAATGAAAAGGGGGAATTTATTTTCGAAGAAATAGTATTACAGCGGAGACCTCATAACCATATCGAATGAAATATGAAAAGTGCCAGTCACCATCCAATTTTGTAATTCTATTTTCATTAAAAATTGTTATATAAAAATGCTTGGAGTTATGATATGCTCCAAGCATTTTTCCTTAAAAATTTACTTAATATATTGCCTGCTAATAGTAGAATTCCGCTCGTCCGTACTTATAGGTAAAGCAAAGACATTAATAAATAATATGTAGACCGGAAACAGCAAGGCAGACCCAAAAATTAAGAGACTAAATCTAGGAAAAAGGATCACTCCTGCATTAAGAGGAACGATGACAGTGAACAAGTAGAATAACACAATAAAATAAGGTACCCATAGAATAAGTGTCCAAAGATGGTGTTTTCTGCCTGACATCCACTTATTTGTTAAGCTAAAAAAGATAAGGGTCGCAAGAAGAAGTCCAATAACATTAATAACAGCAATGACAATGTAAACATGGTCCCACTCAAAGCCATATACTTGACTAATATGAGAAACATTTATAATGAGTTCGATCGCAATAAACAACGCTAACGCGTATAAGGCACTGATTGTATTTAACTTTATAAAAAACTTCATACTAACCTCCGTCATTCAGGTAATATCGTATTCCATTATACACCTTCTTAAAGGAAACGGGGCTAAATTCGAATTTTACACCTCTTCAATAAATATTCGGCAGTTATATCCCAAACCTGTATGCTTCCTGCACTTCCGTTTTTATTATTATTCATTGTTGATTTTCGTGTAGGGTTGAGAATTCATAGGCGGAGATTTTCCGTCTATTGTGTATAGAGCAAGCGAAAGGAGGTGATATAAGCGGAAATTTTCCGGTTAACTGAGGTTAGTCTAATAAGTGGACACGAAAAAATGAGATTTAGTTTATAATACAATCATCATTTAAAAGGGCGTGTTCACTTTGGGTAAACAT
>NZ_JBUESO010000032.1:0-8672 GCF_055502545.1 Bacillus sp. CZDM1
CGGGTCCACCCAAAAATCCATGCTCACTTTTCTAAACCTAGCCATCCACAACACTACCCTTCTTCTTGTTCATACTTTCACCCCTTTATATATTGAAAAAGGAAGAAAAAGGACATGGTAATTTCAAAACTTTGTGAATGTTTTATGACAAATGAGTTTCTGGGTACCTACATCCCTTGACTATCGATTGATTAATTCTAAAAACGAATAGATCATTAAGATCCCTTTATCGAAGTTTTCTAAGTTAAAATGTTCATTCGAAGCATGGAGATTTTCATCAGGCAGCCCAAATCCCATTAAGACAACAGGAGAATTAGGGTATGTTTGATATCCGATCCATTCCATTCGGTTTGGGCGCGCTTTTGGAGAAGATGCCCTTGTCGTTATCGGTACAAATGGCGTCGATAAAGCGGTAAAATTAACGAAGGGCGTAAAGGTAGTTGAAGAAGCTGGCGGGGTTAGAGTTGTTGATGGTATCGATGCATTTATTAAAAAAACAAACTTAATATAGCTAGAAATTAAGGAGATTGGTTAGTCCTTTACTTTTCCAACCCGGACGGTTCTAGCGGTCCTTTTTGTCTAATTTGTACCATGAGAACCGTCCCTCTGGACACCTAAACAGCCATTTCATAGTAATGACGATTTATTGTTGTACCATCATCCTTGTATAAATGCTTTTTCCATCGTTTTGAAATAAAATCCACAGGTGAGTCATTAGGCACTTTTCGTTTTCCGGATTCGTTCATTCCTCGGATAATCTCAACAGCCTTTAAAAGTGGCTCATTTGCCTTAGTGGAATGAAATTCCAATACTCTTAATAGCGTTGGCGTATATTTTCTTAGTGAATAAAACCGTTTTTGCAGTAAGTCTAAATAATCATAGTCGGCAGGACGCGCAAGTTCCTGAGCTTCTTCGACTGAAGAGACAAAAGAATTCCATTCGATAACGGATTCTAAAACCTCAAAAACGTCTAATTTTTCCTGTTTTGCTTTGATCAAAGCTTGTCCGATGTTCGTAAAGTGTATAACTTTCTCATTCAGCTTTTTACCGTTTTGTTTCTGAATTTCCTCTTGAGCTTTACGGCCTTTTGATAACAGACTAAGTATTTGTCTGTCATGAATTTCAAAAGCTTTATCTGTTAACTCCTGAGTAAGATGTAATAAATAGACGATTAATATCGAATATCGTTTATTTTCTTGAAAGTCACGAAATGCATAAGGCTCATATCTTGAACCTAAACGGGATAGCTGTAACAGGCGATTGCGATGCAAATGACTAATTTTTACCGTCTCTAATTCTATTCCTCGTATGTATCCGAGTCGTCCTATTACTTTTAGAAATGTTTCGGGTGAAGGATGACCCGGTGTTTCCTTTAACCAACCTAATATCGTTTTATTGGATTCGGATGGATGCTGCGAAGTAATGATCTCTTCAAGTTTTTCTTTTTGCTCATTTGTTAGAGACTGACTAACCGTATAAAATAGCTTCTTTTCAGCCATTGCCCTTGCCTCCCACACCATTCTCTCAAGTGTAGTGATAGCAGGCAGTATGATTTTGTTTTTTCTTAGAAAATCTATGCATTCATGTAGTAGATGAATGGTATCGCCATTTTCCAAAGCTAATTGATAAAGATTCTTAAATGCCATTCGATATTCTTTTAGAGTAAAAGTTACAAAGCCGTATTCACTTCGAATTTCTTTCAAATGATCCCAAAGTGTATTTTCCCTTTGAGGATAAAGAAAAATCGAAGATGGAGTGGCACCGATTTGTTTCGATATATAATGTATGACTGAATCCGGGATACTTTTGATATGAGTGTATGGCCAACCGGGATACCGAAGGACGGCTAATTGAACGGCGAACCCTAAACGGTTTTCTTCTCTTCTTCGTTTATTTATAATTTCTAAATCTCGTTTGGAAAAAGTATAGTAGGAGGGGATTAACTTTGACCGTAATGGCCAAATTTGGATGGTCAGCCCTGCAACTGGTGGAATCATGAAGGTCGAAGGAGATAAGGTTTCAATTGTTGAAAACTACAAATTTCCTATTGGCGCAAATTTCCACAATGATGGACGTCTTTTGGAGGGATAGTAACAATCCCTCCTTACTTTTTATTTATTCCTGCAGTTAGCAATACAAAAAACTATTCCTAGAGTGAATTGTTAAAAAAACGACTATCTCCCTACAAATGCTGGGTCCAATCGTCCATCATGACAATCTTCCTATCATTTCTTTTAGGTTATTTACATTAATAGCCAGACTTTCATAAGGATCACGATCAAACTCTTCTTGCTCAACAGTAAACCACTCAATATTTAATTCATTTCCTATTTTAATTAATGTTTCAAAATCTAGTTGACCATTACCAATTTCTGTTCCCATTCTTTTACCGTTGACAATTTTCATATCTTTCAAATGCAAGGACACAACACGGTCTTTATATTTTTCAATGATGGCAAAAGGATCCTGGTTAGCAAAGGCTGCCCAATAGCAATCAAGTTCAACTTTTACTTGTTCTGGATTAGTATTTTCAAAAAGCAGGTCAAATCCTGTCTTGTCTCCAAATCTTTCAAACTCAAAATCATGGTTATGATAACCAAATAGAAAGCCAGCATTTTTGCAAGTTTCACCAATATGATTCAATGTTTCAGCGGTTTTCTTATAAGTATCCTCTGACAATCTCATTTCTTTTGGAAGCCATGGACAAATAAGTAAATTGTTTTCAAGTGTGTGATGATATTCAAACGTTTTTAATAGTTCATCACCTAAGAGTTGATCGATTCCAACATGAGCGCCAGCCGTTTTCATTCTATTTGCATCCATTACATGTTTCACTTCTTGAGCAGGTGTTTGAAAAAAACCTGCAAATTGAATGGCTCCATATCCAAGGTCAGCAACTTTTTGGACCGTTCCCAAAAAGTCCTTTTCGGCGTCTTTCCATACTGAAAACAATTGCAAGCCAATAGTACTCATTAGATATACCTCCTTAATTTCTTTGAATAAGAGCGGCTCTGTTTAACACATCACCGCTCTTATTTTATGGGGTTGAATTCGAATTAAGCTTCAATGCTTGCTGTGGCTATTTCAGCGATTTCAATTCTTCTGCCTTGTTCATTAGATAAAGTAGCAGCTTGATTTATTAATGTTAAGTTAAGAAAATCATTTTCATCAAGTGTTGGTTGAGCATTTTCGAGAATGTCAGATACCCATTGATTAAGTGGCATTGCTAGTGATTCAGGTAATTGCTCAGGAACTTTCCAACCTTCACCTAATTGTTTACTTTTCAAACGAATATTTTGATCCTCAATTAGCAAAGTCCCTTCAGTTCCATATAGTTCAAGTTGGAAAGGAGAGCCATTCGATAGAAAACTAGTTTCAAGCATCCCTAGTACACCGGATTCATATTCAACCATGACCACTGCATTATCATCTACGTCATATCCTAATGTTTTTTGTAATCTTGCTGTCACAGCCTTTGCTGATCCCGCTAACCGATTTGTTAAATAAATCGGGTGTGCTCCGAGGTCAATTAAGGCACCTCCTCCACACTCCTCTTTATTAAAAAAGTGATCTGGCAGCCATCCATTTGGATGTCCTTCAAAAGGAACAGCACCATTATGTGCCAATCGACAACGAATGGAAGTTAGTTTTCCAAGCAATCCTTTATCAAGTACATTTTGAGCATACAAATAATAATTTTCCGTTAAACGAGGTAAAGAGACCATTAACTTAACTTCATTTTCCTTTATAACAGTGAAAATTTCTTCACAATCCCGAACTGTAAATGCTAACACTTTTTCTGTGAAAATATGTTTTTTATGTTTAGCAGCAAGTGTAATAATTTCCCTATGAAGATTTGTAGGTGTATCTACAAGCACAGCATCTATTTCGGGATTTTCTAACACCTTTACTAAATCTTTTTCAAATGGGACTCCAAGCTCTTTGGCCCACTTATTTCCACGATCAGCAATTTCATCCCAAACCACTTTAATCGTTATGTCTTCATTTTGCTTCGCTTGATGAGCATAATCAACTGCATGTACATGCCATTTACTTAACAAGGCAACGTGCATCTGAGAATAACCTCCTTATTTTTGTGTGCCAGTAATTATAATCGATTTTTGAAATATAATATTTTTTATTATATTTTTGGAATTTCGATATCCACTTCGCGGCATAATTCAGAAGAGCGCAATATCCCGTCAATAATCGCCTGATTGATTAAAATTTGTTCTCCTGGAATCGGAGCAGGTTTACTACGTCAATCATTTAATAGAGGTAACAGCCCTATATCCTGCCGCTTGATAAATTGTCTCTGTCAGCTTTACTACTTCTTTCGCGAAATCTCCAGGTACCATTACATCGTGATGACCAAGGATCGCAGCGATAAAACTTTTATCCGAATTCGTTGTTTGCTGAGGAAGCTCAGGGTTGACGGGTTCTTTGCCAAATTGACGAAGAACAATCTTACCGTTGTCATAAAAAATGCCTCCACTTTCCCCACAAAAAACATATGTTTCATGCCAGCATGGAGCATTCCCAACTATATTTAAGCCTGCTACAACATTATTTTCAAAACGAATCGCAGTAAATGAATCCTGTTCTACTGGAGTTTGATGCTGCTCCAGTTTCGATTCAACTTCGAGTGGCTTTAACCCTGTGGTCCATAAAAGTACGTCTACAATATGACTTCCAGAATCCATAAGCATCCCTCCACCAGATAACGATGGATTTTGCCTCCATGTACCTGCGGTAAGCTGTTTCCATTCCTGATAGAGTGAAGCTGTTACCGATGTGAGCTTTCCAATCGCTCCGCTAGCAATGGCATCACGGATATAAAGGAAGGCTGGTTCAAAATGTCTTTGGTAAGAGACTTGGAGAACTCTGTCTGCCTTTTTGGCTAGTTCGATAAGTTGCTCTGCTTCTTCGAGTGAACAAGCCATTGGTTTTTCAATCAGCACATGGCAATTATGGTTTATGGCATCGACCACTTGTCTGAAATGAAGGGTATGTGGTGAACAAATAAGCACCGCATCCATTGGAACGCTCTCTAGCATAGAAAGATGATCATCAAACTGTACAACATTTTCAAGATTGAACTTCTCAATTAATAACTCTCTGTGTTTAGAATTGGGATCTGCAACCGCTACGATTGTTGCATTCTCTAATTCTCCCAACTGCTTAACATGTACATGGGATATACCACCTGTACCAATAATCCCGATTTTCACATTTTCCATTATATTCCTTCCTTCATAAAAGGATATTTTTTTCACGATTTCTTCAGTTAATTATTTTAAAGCAAGGCTTGGTTGTTTTTCGAAATAAACGGCTTTACCAGTTTTTGCAGATTCATAGATAGCTTCTAAGATTTGAGTCACGACATATGCTTGTTCCGGTTTTACGACAGGTTCTGTGTCATTGACAATATTATCAATCCACAGTCTAGCTTCGAGATCAGCATCTGATTCTGCTTTTCCATCATAAAATGCAACTCCACCTGCACCTAAATCAACATTTGTTGTATAGAGCTTACCGAAGTTTTCTCCGTTAATTCTTAGGCCTTCCTTCATATCGGCTCCGCCCTCTGTACCAGACAATGAACATTTTGCTTCATCGATATCTAAAGAATTCAATGCCCAGCTTGTTTCTAAAACGATTGTGGCACCATTTTCCATTGTAATAAATCCAAATGCAGAATCTTCAACTGTGAACTTTTCAGGATCCCACGGTCCCCAAGCATTTGCCGCATTTTTCTTCTGACTTAATTTATGATAAGTTGATCCCATAACAGATTTTGGCTTATAGTTGTCCATCATCCACAAGGTTAAATCAAGAGCATGTGTACCGATATCAATGAGCGGACCGCCGCCTTGCTTTTCTTCATCAAGAAAAACTCCCCAAGTAGGTACTGCGCGGCGGCGAATAGCATGTGCCTTCGCATAATAAACCTCTCCAAGATCGCCTCGTTCACATACCTTATGTAAATGCTGGCTGTCTGAACGGAAACGATTGTTATACCCAATCGTCAGTTTTTTGCCTGAACGTTTAGCAGCCTCCACCATTAGATGCGCTTCTTCTGACGTTTTCGCCATTGGTTTTTCACACATAACATGTTTGCCTGAATCTAGGGCTGCAACAGAAATTTCCGCATGGGAATCGTTCGGGGTTAGGACATGAACCACCTCGATTGACTCATCCTGAAGTAACTCTTGATAATCCTCATATACTTTGGCATTTTCAACGCCGTACTTAGCTGCTGCTTTTTCAGCTCTTTCAACAAGCACATCACAAAATGCAACCAATTCAACGTTTTTTAGTTTTGATAGACTTGGCATATGTTTCCCATTTGCAATACCACCACAACCGATAATTGCTACTTTTACTTTTCTAGACATAGATCTTCCTCCCTATTACACTTTGATTATTTAAAATAAATAGCAAGATGCTCTTTTGCTTTTATGATTCCTTGACGCTCTTGTTCTAGAGAACCCCAATATCGATGGTCTTCAAGTTCAATACTGATGGGACCGGTGTATCCGATTTTTTCCAAACGTACGGCAACTTTTCCCCAATCGACATCCCCTTGTCCTGGAATGGTGTAACGCCATGATCCTTCTGAAAAATCATACTTGGCACCAAAAGTAGCCGGAATGACACCGCATTCATATAATTCATCATGTAAAATTTCAGTATCTTTCCCATGACAATAATTTACTTTTTCTCCAAATTCACTTAAAACGCGTAAATGATCGATGCCAAGTCGAACTAAATTAGATGGATCATAGTTAATATCGAAATGTTATGAAGGTTCTCGGATGATCGACAAGTAAACCGCTTACATTTTCCAATAAAAAATACAGATAAGATAATATATCATTTTTAATAATAACTATCATTGCGCCATAATGATATATCAATAGATTACTAACTTATACAATATAAGTCAACTATATTTTAGGATTTTAAAAAAATCCCTAATCAGCGGGATGTTTTTCCGTATTCGAATTGACAATAACTTTTGTGGATTTTCCCTCGATTAATGTAAAATCTATTCTAGTAAGCTCTGGGATTTCCTCACCTTTTAGATGCATCATTAATAATTCAACGGCCTTGATTCCCATATCTTTCTCGTGTTGACGGATATGTGTAAAGGCAGGTTGATCAAACTGATTCTCTGGATAATCAAAACATACAAGCGAATAATCTTCAGGAAGTTTTTTCCCTAAATCATTTAATACCTTGTTCAATAACAGAGCCAAACCATATTCACAAACAATGAAGGCCGTAATATCAGAATTTTCAAGAATAAAACGTTTAATTGATTGGTAACCGGTATTCATTGAATCGCTTGATTTATCACTAAGGAATTTTAAGGGCAGGCTATTTTGTAGACTTAATTGAAGCTTCGGATTTAATTTGATTCCTTTTTTTGAATATGCTTGGTTATACCCTTGAACCCGCTCTTCAATCGTTGATGTACCAATTGGAGGAGGTGATAAAAATCCGATATCCTTATGACCAGTGGAAAACAAAAAATTCGTTACCATTTCACTTGCTGATCGATTATCTGTACAAACCGAGCTTGCCGGAATACCTTTTAAGTAACGATCTATTAAAACTAAAGGAAAATCTGTTAAAACTAATTTTAATAATTCAACATTGTAGTGTTCCCCATTGACAGGAAAAATGATGAGACCGTCTACTCCAAAGTTTACTAGATTTTTAATTGCGTTCTCTTCTTCCTTAATCTGACCACCAGTTCGTCTGATAATCAAATGGCAATTATTTTGTAAACACTTTTCCTCAATTGTTTTAACGAGAATTAATCCAAAGGCTTCATCAAAGTCAGGTATAATCAATCCAATCAATCTACTATCAGTGGGAATGGGCGTGGACCCGTGAATGGACATTTCAATTTTCTCTGCTTGATGCTCTGCTACGAAAGAACCCTTACCCCTTATCCGCGTAATAATTTTGTTTTGTGCAAGTAAGTCTAACGCCTTTTTTGACGTAATTCTACTTACCTTGAATTCTTCAGCCAAATCTTTTTCAGAGGGAACTCGATCGCCTTGCTTGAGAAGACCTTGATGAATTTGATTAATGATAAAATCATAAATATTTTCGTATAATGGAGTATTCACTGGATTTTTCACCTTTCTTATTAGTTGTTATATCAACTATATATAATATAACATCTTTATATCTTTAACACAAGAGATTAACCTTTTGACCTAGTAAAAAGGAATTGCCTCGGTATTTAAAATAAAAAAAACAATCCCCCTAATGGCATAGTGACAGGGTAGCTGTTCTAGTCCGCAAGTTTTTTTCCATTAAAAGTAATTTATACCCCGTATTTTGGGGGATATTTATGCTTAAAATGCTTATCGTTGTAACTCTGCACTTTCCTGACGCTACCCCATATAGAAAACAATCAAAGTAAGCGTCTTTTATTAACACCATCTACCACCCTATTCTCTATTTTTATCCTTTGGGTCCTCGATTCTTCCTGTATGCTCGTTGTAATCCATAATCGCTGACCCAACTGGACCATTTCGATTTTTCGATACAAGGATCTCAAGAGAAGGATTCTTGGTTTCCTTGTCATAATAGGATTCACGATACAGGAACAAAATGACATCGGCATCCTGTTCCACACTGCCTGATTCCCG
>NZ_JBUESO010000033.1:0-3436 GCF_055502545.1 Bacillus sp. CZDM1
GTTACGTTGGCTTAGCTTTTATAAAAAGCTAAAAAATTGTTTGTTGACGTTCTTGTTTGTTTAGTTTTCAAAGAACAAGATTGCTAGTTTAGTAGAAACAAAAAATATAATACCATATTCACTCCGTGAAAGTCAACTTATTCTTACGTTTCATTCATAGGTTTTACTCGCTCTCGAAGGGAACTTTTATATATTAACATCTTATTTGCATACAGTTCAATAGTAATATTTTCCAAAATACATCTAACTAATTTCAAAAAGAATCGTGCTTTTTATGCTTACACACAAACGAAACGCGTGGAAACTCTCCACGCGTTCAAAAATATCTTGTCCTAAAACATAATCCTCTTTTCCCCTTCAATCGCTTTGATCGGTTCAATATTTTGCGTAAATTCAAGCGTACCCATGTATTTACCACTTTCATCCCTAACGGCAAAATAACGAATATAAACATATTTATCACGGAACTTAATCCAGAAATCTTCTGTATCCTTTCTGCCTGCTTTAAAGTCAGCTAACAGTTCCTCCACCACGTGGACACTTCTTGGCGGATGACAATTTTGGACAGTACGGCCAATAACTGCTTTTGTACGAGCAAAAATTCTTTCTTTCCCATGAGAGAAGTAACGGACTACATCATCTTGATCTATAAAGGTGAGATCAACAGGCAAATGATTTAACAATAGCTCTAGCTGTTTTAAAGATAATATGCCTGTTTCCATTTTAATGTACCCTTCAGAGATTGCTTTCTCTTCCATTGCATGTCTTTCAGGCTTCCAAACCTCTGAAGGTGCAATCAAGCAATATCCAATTTCATCACTCTCACGTGCAATTTTTACCCATTCATCTTCGGTAAAATTATTCAATGCCATTGGAAAGAGAATATTTTCTTCTCTATAAATCATGGTGATAACTTCTTGAATAACAAATTTTAATACTTCGATAACTGTCTGCTTGTCCCCGTTATACGAACTAAGCTTCTTCCTAGCATCTTTAATTGCATCACGAATAAAGTCGTTTATTCTCCACATATTATTTGTTGGTCCGTAAATGCCATACGTTTCTAAATATGGGAAAATTAAATTTTCTTTCCGGCTGTAGTGCTTGTCAATATCAAGAAGAAGATTGATATCCTCTAAAAGCTTAATAATATTCTCAGAACTGTCGTCCTTTTCAAATTGCTCTAAGTGTACTTGAAGTTGGGTATTTACCAATTTATCTAGTTCTTTATTTTCTAATATAAAGGTGTGGATAGGATGTCCAGGCTGCTCCTCAGGCTTATATGTTTTTTCAACTTCTTCAATAGATCCTCTAAAGATTTCTGTATGTTTAGCATGTAAACGATGCATTTCCTCTACTGTAAGGTCTCCAAAATCATGCTGTAGCTGGGAAATTTCATCAATCGTTATTTTTCCGATAAACGCATCAAAATGTGCTTTTACCTCTTTAACATTTTTTCCGTCATGAAGATCTTTAAAGATTTGCTTTAAGATAGCTTGACGGTTACTTGGATTATTAGTTAGTTGTTCACGATTATTAATTAATTCACTCATTTGTATTCTCCTTCACTAGTTGCTCTGATTTAAATGGTATTGATAATTAATCTCATACATAAAATAACACCTTTTAAAAAGTCTGATTGTGATTAACATCATTGGTACATAAATAAACTTTAAAATGTGATAAATTTATGGACGGTGAAATTGACAGAGATTATTATCCGTGATATATTTATCTCGAATTAAAGATGTTTTACTTAAAGAGATTGATTAATCCCTGTCATAGGGGAAAAATAAACGAAGACATACTATTAATGGAGGAATAAACTTGAATAATTTAAAAGGCATTCACCATGTAACGGCTATAACGAGCAGCGCAGAAAAAAATTATGAATTTTTTACTTATGTATTAGGAATGCGCCTTGTAAAGAAGACAGTAAATCAAGATGATGTTCAAACTTATCACCTATTTTTTGCAGACGACACCGGAAGTCCTGGAACAGATATGACATTTTTCGATTTCCCTGGTATTCCAAAAGGCGTGCATGGAACAAATGAGATTTCAAAAACTTCTTTCCGTGTACCAAGTAACGCAGCAATAGATTATTGGCAAAAGCGTTTTGACAGGTTAAACGTTACCCATACAGGAATAAAAGAGCAATTTGGCAAGAAAACGATCTCGTTTGTTGATTTCGATGACCAACAATACCAATTAATTTCTGATGAAAACAATGAGGGAGTCTCAGCAGGTGTACCTTGGCAAAAAGGTCCAATCCCATTAGAATTCGCTATTACCGGTTTAGGTCCAATTTTTGTAAGAATTGCTAACTTTGATTATTTTAAAGAGATGATGGAAAAAGTACTACTTTTTAAAGAGATTGCTCAAGAAGGAGCTTTTCACTTATTCGAAGTTGGTGAAGGAGGAAATGGAGGACAAGTAGTAGTTGAATATAACACTGTCCTGCCACAGGCACGACAAGGATTCGGTACAGTTCACCACGCTGCGTTTCGGGTTGAAGATCGTTCTGTGCTTGATGAATGGGATACACATATGCGCTCTTATGGATTACAAACATCTGGCTTTGTCGATCGCTACTTTTTCGGTTCTCTATACTCAAGAGTTGCCCCTCAAATCTTATTTGAATTTGCAACCGACGGTCCTGGATTTATGGGTGACGAACCCTATGAAACCCTCGGTGAAAAACTATCCTTGCCACCTTTCTTCGAATCAAAACGTGAACAAATTGAAAGACTCGTACGTCCAATTAATACTGTTAGAAGTACAATTAAATTTAAAAAGGAATAAAAAATGAGCGGATCCTTTGGATTCCGCTTTTATATATATTGATTACCACAATTTAATATGTGATTTCACAATGTCATCATCATTTGTTGCTTCAAATACTTCGACTAATTTAACAGTTGGTTTCTCCTGCGTATAATTTTGAAGTTCCAGCACTAATTTCGGGAATAAAACTTTATTAGCCCGCTCAGCTTCCTCCTTCGTGTCCCAATAGTTCAATGCACGATATTCTCCAGATGGATCATCGAAAAAATAAACACTTCCTCTAAACCCAGTCATTTTCCTGCTGATCTTATCAAAATCTTGTGTTAATCTTTCCGCAATCAGTCTTTGATTTGCTCCCAATTTATAGTGTATTAGCCGTGCATAATACATTGATGTCCCTCCTTTTTCTTAAGGCTGTGTTAAAGCTGAATGTTGATTTCACTGTGTTAGAAAATAAGCGGAGAATTTCCGTTTAAATTGGGAAATAGCTATTTTCACCTTCATAATAAGCGGAGTTTTTCCGCTTATTGTATCCAAAATCATTGGATTTTGTCTTATTTAAAGCAGTTAACAGTCAAGCCCTTGATTTTGTGTAAATTCGCTAAACAATGTTTTCAACCGAATTTTGTTATGTCAAATATATATGATC
>NZ_JBUESO010000034.1:0-2540 GCF_055502545.1 Bacillus sp. CZDM1
TGTAACCGTCAAGTAGTTTTGAACACTTTTTGCTAATTAAGTTTGAACACTTTTTATGATGATTTTATATTCCCCCACCTATTTTTCATAGGCTAGGGGATGATTAATTAAAAATTGTTGAGCGATGTTTTAATCTCCAGCTGTCATTCTCATTTAATTGAATTACCTCTACTCTATGAAGCAATCGATCTAAAATTGCGGTAGTGATTCCCTGGTCTCCCATCAATTCCACCCATTGCTCAGGACCTTTATTAGAGGTGATGATAATGGAACTTTGTTCATATAAATGGTTTATTAAATGAAAGAAAAGATTAGCTTCGCGTTGATCCATTGCCATATACATTAAATCATCAATAATAACCAAATCAGCTTCTCTTAATCTTTTAAGCTGCACTTTCGATTTTTGAATATATTCTTCTGTTTTTAATAGTTGCACAAGTTCGCCCATAGTTGAAAAGACAACCTTATATCCTTTTTGAACGGCATCAATACCTAAACCAATCGCAAGGAAGGTCTTCCCAGCCCCAGGCGGCCCCAGTAGGATTATATTGTACTGCTGTTCCAACCAGTTAAGTTCCCTTAATTGGTTTAATTGTCTGGTACTCAAAGATACTTGCTCTTCAATAATAAATTCATTTAATGTCTTATGATAAGGAAACCTTGCCCACTTGAGCCTCTTTTCCACACTTTTTTCTTCCCGTCTTTTTAACTCGTACTTAAGAAGTTCCTGAAGGAACTCTTGATAAGTCCAAGACATTTTTTCCGCATTACGAAGTAATATCGGCAGTTCATCCGATGCTTCTGTCATTCGGAGATGGCGGAATTGCTCTTGAAGAAGCTGTACCGTCTTAGTCACGGTCATTATGAAACGCCCCCTAAAATTTTGATATATTGTTCCGCATCCCTAGTTGCTGCCGTAGCTTTTATTGCGGGGTTAATCGTTTTAGACTTTTGTATCGAAGGTGCTTTAGGAGTTTCTGTTTCCTTTAGTCTTGCGAAATGTTGGGCAATATCTCGAAGGTCATTGCCACTCCAAAGTTGGTCTTTAATGCAGACATCTAGGGCTTCGTTTATGACTGATCGAAAATGGGTAATAGCGTATTGTATGACCTGAAGTTGATCACGTATGTATCTTGGATACCGGTATCCTACCTCATGTATAAACCGTTCAGCCTTATCTTGATTTTCAAATTGACGAATCACAGTTTCCTTGTATGCTTGAATTCCTTTTGAGCGATCCCTTGTATGTTGGCGATTCTTTATCAATTCCCCTTTCCCATGGCATATTTTGTGTTTAGCTAATACTTCCCCTTGCGGCTCTTTCCGAATAATGAGGTTTTCCTCTTGAATTTCTATATAGACCTTATTTTCTCCCCTAGGGCGATAAGTTCCTAATGGGAGTGAATAACGATTAGATTTGTATTTTATAACATTGTCCTTGTGGACAGTTCTTGTTATACTAGAACCAAGGTTGCTCTCGAAAGAGAGTAGGGGAGAGACTGGCTTTAAGTGTTGCTTTTCGAGGGCGTGCACTTCTACCGGTCTCTTTTTTGTTGTATTGTGTACATTGTAATTCCCCGTCCTTTCCAACCATGCAATACACTTCTCATTCCAATTCTCTAGATTTGAAAATATCCTGTGTTTCACAAAGTTCCATTTCACATATTTCACCACATTTTCAACTCGACCTTTACTTTCCGGATCCGCCTTACGGCATAAATAAATTCGAAAACCTCTATCTTGCTTGTAAGCTTGAAATTCACTCGTTAGAATAATATCACCAGCATTTTCGCTTACCGTAATTAGATGGTCTTGGTCATACACAATCTCTTTTGGCATTCCTCCAAAAAATTGAAACGCCTTTTCATGACATCTAATGGTATCTCTTGTAGTAAAAGGTCTATCCAAAAATTCCACATACTTAAATCGCGAATGCGACAGAACAAACGTAATAAAATATAGTTTTACATCCTTCTTTTCTAAATTCTTAACCGTTATTTCACCCCAATCCACCTGCATTTGTTTTCCCATCGGTAATTCTTCTATTGCTTCATATGATCTAACATGTAAAACTTTAGGAATATGGTAAACATCTCGAAGATGACTTACATAATTTCGAACTGTGCTTCCTCCAATCACCAAATCAGGATAATGCTCTTTTAACCAATCCTCCACTTGAGCTGAAGACATGTCCGGATCTTTTTTTAGCCAACTTAATATTTTATCCTGATATGAATCCAATTTCTTTGTTCTACTACCAAGAGAGGCTGCCCAATCTTTTGCTTCCTCGAATGTCATTTTTAAATATTTATTGACTGTATTTCTCGAAATACCCAGTTTTCTAGCAATTGCAGATCTACTAAAACCTTTCTCCCTTAATTGATTAATTTCCAGAAACAATATTAATTTTTCCACCTTTCTCATACCCTCCAACTAAACAAATGATGATAGCTTTATCATAGCTTAGTAGAGGATTAATTTGGTAAAAAAGTGTTCAAACTTATCTGGCGGAAACTGTTAATAATAGTTTAGCAGTTACA
>NZ_JBUESO010000035.1:0-2413 GCF_055502545.1 Bacillus sp. CZDM1
TCGTCGTTGTTAAACATTGTAGCCAAGTAGGATAAAAATGACCCCTTTTCTTTTTACACAATTATACGGACTTAATCCAGTTAACCGGAATATTTCCGCTTATATCAGCTTCTTAAGGTTCCTTTACCTACATTAGCCGGAAATTCTCCGCCTAATCAACCCTACACGGAAGTCAACAATGAATAATAACACAGCCTTTCTTAAAAATAAGAATCACTTAGGTACTTTATGATAATTCCTAAGAAAAGATGATTCCTTAAAAATGAAAAAGCGCCAGCTCGAAAGGCAGCCGGCACTTGTAATTACTATTATAGTGTTGTTATGATAGGTCCATTTTTCGAAAGGATAATGGTATGTTCGTATTGCGCAACAAAACTTTCTTCAGTCACATAAGTCCAGTGGTCACCTTCAACTTGAAAAACTTCTTCTTCTTTTGTTGAAATAAAAGGTTCGAAAGCGATAACCATGCCTTCCTTTAAAAGCTCATCGTCCCAAGTATCATGATAATTATAAATATGATCAGGTGCTTCATGTATTCTTCGTCCGATTCCATGTCCTGTAAGATTCATGATAACCGTTAATCCGTGTTGACGTGCCGTTTGGATGACGGCCTTTCCAATCCCGCTTTTCTTTGAACCAGGTTTTGCTTTCTTCAAGCCTGCTTCAAAAGCCAATTTTGCGACATCACATATCTTTGTTAATATCTCTTCTCCTTCACCTACTACAAATGAAATACCTGTATCAGCGAAGTAACCATTCTTTGAACCAGAGACATCAATATTTACGATGTCACCTTCTTGAATGACCCTCTTACCAGGTATGCCATGTGCAACTTCTTCATTCACACTGATACATGTGTACCCAGGGAAATCATATTCACCCTTTGGTGCAGAGATTGCACCCGCTTTTTCAAAAAGCTGTCCTGCTATTTCATCCAGTTCCTTTGTAGTTATGCCAGGTACCGTTCTTTGTACCAATTCATCTCTAATATCGGCACAAATTTTGCCGATTTCTTTCAAAGCTTTAATATCTTCATCTGTTTTTGCTATCATGTGTTTTCCCTACTTATCATATTAATATCGTTGTAAACTTTCCATTCTTATATTTTAGGCTTACTTATATTAAAAATTCAAGTATGTTTCCTTTTTGTAAAAAATTGATATATTCCTAAAAATCTATTCTTTTTGCAGCCAATGAGCTGGCGGCACTAATGCGGCTGGTAATTTAGTATATTTGTTACCCTTTGCGGCATTCACTTGAGCTTGTGTTAGAAAGATACTCCCAGTTAAATTAGCCCCACTAATATCCGCATCCCTAAAATCAGCTCCGATGACATCACACCATCTCAGATCCGCATTTCTAAGGTCCGCGGCTATTAGTAAAGCACCTCTTAGGTCTGCTCCCTTTAAATCCGCACCTCTTAACTTTGCACCTAAATAATCCATTCCCCTTCGTGCATTTTTTTGCCTTTTAGGTACTTGGGCACGAACCAATTCACTAGCACAAATCAGTAACTTATTTACCTTGGATCTATGATCCGCAACATCTATACTCAGTATAAATTTTGGACTTTTATTAGTTAGATTTTCTGTATCTTCAATAATCTGCTTTACATCTTTATGAATCGATTTTGCTGAATTGATTGTTAATACTTCATGTAAGTACCACAGCATCTCATGAAGTTGCTGCACAATCGGATAAACATCAAACATTTCTTGCGCTGTATCTTTGTTCGAGCGCCAATCCATGCCTTTATATGTAACTTGAGATACCTTTTGTCCAGCTCCAAAACATTCATAAGCTGAACAGCCTCGAAACCCTTTATTCCGAAGATCTTTATGTATACCGCATAGGTAATTGGATTGTAAATTACGACAAGGAGTACCGCCGTCTTTATCAAAGGCAAAATCTGCTGATCTTGCATAGGGTAAAGCTACACAGCATAAACCAAAGCAATTTTCACAGTCGGCCCGTAAATCTTTTAAAATATTGTCGTCTATTGTAAATGTACTAGACAATATAAGCACTTCCTTTTATATAATAAGCCTAGCTTTTTGCTCGTTTGAAAATATTAGCTAGGTATTATCTTATCACAGAAAATACCCATTCGTCTTTTCCCGTCTATGTTTTTATTCTATTCATTTTGAAATCTATTAAAATCGTACCCTCCTTTCCTAACAACAACGACATACCGGCACGATTCTCTGTCTACCGTTCCCTCTTTTCATAAAAACGACGCCATACGGGCACGATTCTTCCTGTTGGACGACAAAAAAACACAACCCTAGTCAGGTTGTGCTTCGTTTGCCTGGCAACGTCCTACTCTCACAGGGACAAAGTCCCAACTACCATCGGCGCTGAGAAGCTTAACTTCCGTGTTCGGTATGGGAACGGGTGTGACCTTCTCGCCATT
>NZ_JBUESO010000036.1:0-1497 GCF_055502545.1 Bacillus sp. CZDM1
GATTAAGTCCGTATAATTGTGTAAAAAGAAAAGGGGTCATTTTTATCCTACTTGGCTACAATGTTTAACAACGACGATAAACATAGGAAAGAGGAATAAAAATGACCCAATTACAGTTTAGCCTAGATATGGAAATTTTAAAAGACTCAGTGATGAATTCAAATATAGACAACGTTGTTAAATCAGCTGTTGTTCTGGTTTTGAATGAGTACATGGAGAAAGAAAGAAAAGATTATTTACACGCTGCCGCGTATGAACGCTCTGATGAGCGTCGTGATTACCGAAATGGCTACTACGAACGTGAATTAACGATGAGTATCGGTAAAATAAAACTTAAGGTTCCTAGAACTCGTAATGGTGAGTTTTCACCTTCGGTTTTTGAGAAGTATGCACGTTGTGACCAGGCACTAGTTCTCTCTATGCTAGAGATGGTTATCAATGGCGTTTCTACACGTAAAGTTACAAATATTGTGGAACAACTTTGTGGTGAAAGTAAGTCAAAATCGTTTGTTTCTTCACTTACTCAGAAGCTTGATCCTATTATTAATGATTGGGCCAAACGGCCCTTAAATTTAAGGTATTATCCTTTTATTTTCGTAGATGCAATGTATATAAAAGTGCGTGAACATCATCGTGTCGTCTCTAAGGCTGTTTATATTGCCACTGCCATCACTGAAAGCAAAACACGTGAAATACTTGGGTTAAGTGTGGATCATGCGGAGAGTTATGAAAGTTGGAGTCGCTTTCTCCAACAACTTAAATCACGTGGTCTTCAATCCCCAAAACTCGTCATTTCAGATGCTCACCAAGGGCTTCAAAAGGCGATTCAGCGTGAATTTATTGGGACTAGCTGGCAAAGGTGTAACGTCCATTTTAAACGTAATATTATAGAAAGGCTTCCAAAAAAGGACTCAGCGGAAATACGTATGATGATTAAGCGTATTTTTGATGCAGTCACAATTGAGGATATGCGGAATTTTAAAGGTGAACTGATGAGCCAGTTTGGGGATAATCCTAAATACGAACAAGCTCTGAAAATATTAGATGAAGGTTTCGAAGATACCATACAATACATGGAACACCCAGAAGAAATCCGTTGTCATATCCGTAGTACAAATTCTCTTGAGCGATTAAATCAGGAAGTCCGAAGAAGAGAAAAAGTAATTCGTATTTACCCAAATACACAATCTGCCTTTCGTTTAGTAGGAGCTGTTTTAATGCAATATCAAGAAACCAATTATTCAAAGCAGAAACCTATAAAAAGGTAGTTGTTTAATTTTCAACGTACTTCCATTTATGGATTATTCCATATCCAGTCAAGGCTATCAAAGGAAAAACCGCCTTTGACACCCTTGACTGGATATGGAGATTCAAACCCATGGAAGTAACGCTCGAAAAATGTTTAGGGGATAAGTCGGCTGATCATATATATTTGACATAACAAAATTCGGTTGAAAACATTGTTTAGCGAATTTACACAAAATCAAGGGCTTGACT
>NZ_JBUESO010000037.1:0-1497 GCF_055502545.1 Bacillus sp. CZDM1
CTCCACTAGCATTGCATATGTATCCACAGGCAAAAAAATAAATTTATTACCTCCTATTAATTGAAATAATAGGGGGCTATTTTATGGACGAAAGCACAAAAGTCTCCTAAAGTAGAAGCTGAACCCACGTTATCCGTGACTGCTACTAAAGGAGACTTTCATGGATAACATCATATCAAATCAGACCGTATTTAGTAAATGCCTATCTTTCTTACCGTTTGAAACATTTAAGTGTTCGTCCTTAGACAACGGAGTAAAAAAACTGACCACCGCTAACTTAATGAGGATTTGTGTCACCATGCAATTGGGAAATTGGAAATCCTACGTGGAAACAGAAGAACGTATTCGTGCAATGGACGGTACAGAGGAACTGTTTGGCCTCACCAGTATTAGTGCTTCTCAAATATGTCGTCGAGTCAATACTTTACCTTCAATCCTACCACGGCAGTTATTTCTTGCCGCTGTTACCCAATTGAATAAGCTGACGAGTAACAGAAAAGGGATCCCTTCTTTGGGTCGTCTTCATCTCGTAGATTCTTCTTCTCTGCTTCTTGGACCTACATTAGGAAAATGGACGTATTTTACAAAGCATAGTAATTGCGTAAAGCTACATACTCGGATTGTGGTAACAGATCCCGGCACAGCTTATCCCGACATGGTCATTCCTTCTACGGGTAATGTGGATGATCGTGAAGTCATGCTTGAGCTCGTTATAGATCCTCATGCGACCCATGTGATGGACCGTGGCTATGTGGATTACAAAAAAATGGACCATTGGGTGGGAAACCGGATTCCATTCGCCATGCGTATCCAGGCTGGGCATAAGGCGAACATTATAAAATCCTATGAAATTCCCGATGGCAGTAGGGTTAAGCTAGATGCCTTAGTCGTCATGGGGAGTAAATTCAGATCCATGGAACAGCCCCTTCGTCTTGTTGAATTCACGGATGAAGAGGGGAAAGAATACCGTGTCGTAACCAATCGTTGGGATTTGAAAGCCGAAGAAGTAACCGAATTGTACCGGCACCGTTGGATCATTGAACTGTTTTTCAAGTGGATGAAACAACATCTACGTCTAGTTAAACTACAAAGTACCCAACCCCAAGGAATTTGGAATCAGATTTTTTTTGCTTTGACGGCGTACTGTGTCACTTTATATGTTAGGTTAGTTGAGAAAACTAAGAAGACCACCTGGAGAGTACTCATCCTTCTCCGCATCCATGCCGAAAGGACATGGAAAAGTTTTCTCCATGAGTTACACCGTTTACCAGAAAAAACATCGAAGGGAAGACAAAAGAGGCAACACCCACCAAATGAAATTGAACTTCATGATGCAGGTGTAGCCATTGTAAAACCAGTGGGGGTAAGTACTAGCTCGATGGCAAAATATAAGAAACCAAGAAAATAATATCCAATTTTTGGATAACTGGGTTCGATTACAAACCCCTTGACTTTTTGGCTCAGAGTCAAGAAATCAGTATGGAAAAATTATACTTA
>NZ_JBUESO010000038.1:0-1475 GCF_055502545.1 Bacillus sp. CZDM1
TGATGTGACCCCCGAAAGTTAGAGTTTTATTTTAAGCAGCTAATTGGTTGGTATGGTTACGGTATTGAACCGGGCTCATGCCTGCCAATTTTTGCTTTATGCGCTCGTTATTATAATAATAGATATACTCTTCAATTCGCTTTTTTAATTCCTCAAAAGAGCACCTTGGTTCCCCATGATACATTTCTTGTTTTAGTAACCCGAAAAAGTTCTCCATGGGAGAATTATCTAGACAGTTTCCTTTACGTGACATACTCTGGAATACCTTATTTTTCTTGAGCGTTTTCACCCATTTATTATGTTGATAGTGCCACCCTTGATCAGAATGTATAGTTGTTCTATACTTTGAATCTCTTACTATTTCTAATGCTTCCTCAAGGGGAGTGAGAGCTAGTTCTAAGGTTGGACGCTTCCCTATCCCGAACGATAGAATTTCTCCATTAAACATATCCAAAATTGGATTTAGATACAGTTTTACTCCATCTGAACACTTGAACTCAGTAATATCTGTGGTTAATTTTTGATGACACACATTTGTTTTAAAACGGCGATTGATAAGGTTCTTGGCAACAGTTCCAATTGTACCCTTATAAGAACTGAACTTGCGTGATTTTAATCTGAATTTATCACCTTTGAGTCCGAGTTTTTTCATGATGCGTTGCACCTTCTTATGATTCACTTCAACCCCACGGTTTTGCAATTCTAGTTGAATACGACGATAACCATAATTTCCGTTATGTTTTTGGAAAATGGATTGAATAAGTTTCTCCAGATCCTGGTCCGGATTCTCCTTATTCATTATTTTTATATGATAATGATAGGAGGATTCGGGAATGCCGACTATTTCTAAAACATCTTTTAGTTTGAAGGTTTCTTTGAGTTCGAATGATAACGCTGCTTGTGCTTTTCGAGATAGCCCTTCGGATCCATCTGAAAAGCTCGCAACTTTTTTAGGTATTCTACCTCTAAACGTAAAAGTTCGTTTTCTCTTTCTAACTTTTGTTCATATGACATTTCGCTCTTTTTTGTTTGTTTGTCTTTTTTGTTCTTAGCTGTATCTGACATGGATGGCCGTCCTTTCGGTCTTTTCAGGCCTTCAGTCCCATCCCCTAAGAATGCTTTTTTCCATAAGGATATAATAGTTGGGTTGGTTATCCCAAAGTGAAGGGCTGCTTCCGTTTCGGAAGAACCTGTTCTTTTTATAAAGCTTAATACATCCAGCTTTAATTGAACAGAATAACTTTGTTTAGGCTTATTATCCGACAATCCTTTTTGTCCAAACCTCTCGTAAATTTTCACCCATCTTTCAATAGCTGATTTACTCTTAATCTCATGTTTTTTGGCAAGGGCTCTATAACCGAGTTTTCCTTCCAGATACTCTCTTACCACCAAAAGTTTAAGTTTTTCACCATATTTTCCCATAAATAAACACCCCAAAAGTCAGATTTTCACTCTAACTTTCGGGGTGCAGTACA
>NZ_JBUESO010000039.1:0-1454 GCF_055502545.1 Bacillus sp. CZDM1
GTGAATTGCGCCCATCATAGTTGACACGAATAATACCGGAAATCTATGGCCATAATCGTCATAAAGGGAGTGATTCAAATGTCAACTAATAGAAAATTAAAATCTTATTCTTTCGAACTAAAACTAGATGCAGTTAAAAGAATACAAGCCGGTGAAAGTGTGAAAATTGTAGCCAATCAGTTGGAGGTTTTAAATCCAGATTACATTTATGAGTGGATCAAGAAATATAACACATATGGTGAGGTAGGTTTAAAACGGAAGAAAAGAAACAGCCAACTTAGTGATAAAGATAAAATTAAGGAATTAGAAATGGAGAACGAAATATTAAAAAAGTATCTACAAATTCTAAAGGAGGAGGAAAAAAAGCAAAGTTTAAAGTAGTAGAAGAGTTAGAGTCTAAATACCCCATCTCAAAAATATGTGAAAAACTTGAGGTATCACGAGCTGGATACTATAAATATTTAAGAAATAAAGGGAAAGAGAAAAAAGAGTCAAAAACCGAAACCGAATTAAAAGAATATATTACTATAATTTTCCATGAACACGATAAGAACTATGGATATCGGAAAATACATGCAGTTTTGCAAGATAAGTATAACCTTATTGTTGGGGAGAAAGTAGTGCGAAGGTTAATGCATGAGTTGGGGTTTAAAAGCCAAGCACGTAAAAAAAACAAGAAATCAGTCTCTGAAAATAGGGTGAATAATGGGGCTGGTCATATTTATCCGAACCTATTAAAGAGAGATTTCACTACAACTAAAACAAGTGAAAAGTGGGTTACTGACGTAACAGAATTTCCTATTGGAAATACTAAACTATTTCTTTCTTCACTAATGGATTTACACGATAATTATATACTAGGATACCAATTATCTGAATCACATGATATTCAACTAGTAGAAGATACACTTATCGCTGCATTAAACACTAGAAAAAAAGAAGAAGGAATTATTCTGCATTCTGATAGAGGGATGCCCTATCGATCAAATAGATGGAAAGAATTAATGAATGAACATACCATCATTCCAAGCATGTCCAGAAAAGCAAATGCACTTGATAATGCATGTGCAGAAAGCTTTTTCTCCTTTATAAAATCAGAACGTAAACAACTGAAAAATATAAAGAATATTGATGAAGCTAAACAGATTATTCATGATTATATTGACTATTACAATCATAATCGAATACAAGGGGTTTTAGGTTACAAAACACCGAAACAATATGCGGCGGCGTGTTAAAAGACAGCCCACAGGGCTAGTATTCCTCCTTCGCATCTTACAGACTAATTCTCAGAACCCTGGGAGTCTGTCAAGTGCCTTCCTTGACAGGCTCCCAGGGTTCTGAGACACTGCAAAAAGATGGGAAGGAGAAAAGGAACCAGAGTAATTTATTCATCACTGATTCCTTTTTATAATTCTGGTTTTATAGTGTCTACTTTAAAGGTCGCAACGCAC
>NZ_JBUESO010000041.1:0-977 GCF_055502545.1 Bacillus sp. CZDM1
AACAGTAAAAGCCAGGAAGTGGTTCCCTGGCTTTTACGTTTGTAATCCTAATTATTCATTGGGCAATCAGGCATAGTAGCACATTCGGAAACGCCCTTAGTCATTTCCTTGGCTTTTTGTGAAATTCCCTTTTCTCCCATTTGGGCACAATGGGCGACATCACTTCCAGCAGCAAGTGCTGAGCTGCTAAATGCCAGAACAACAAGAAACGCAGTAGTTGCAATGATTTTCTTCATCTTGATTCCTCCAAATTGTTATTTACTAATATTATTATAGAAAGAAAATGTCCAAAAAGTTTGCAGAAAAGAAGAACAAATTATGACTTCGAAGGCTGAAATATTTCTTTAAGATTTTCAACAGCAAGATTTTAAGAACGTAGCAGTCATTTTGGAAGCTTTTCTTTTTCACTAACGGCAGCTTAGTTCAACAAGGGTAGACCATCTCATTTATATAATTTCCTGTTATTGAGGGAAAATAGAAATACTAATTTTAAAGGATGGTCTTATGTATATGTTTATCAATATTTTATATATGTTAGCAGTGTTTAAATGGGGGGATTGGAGGAATTGGAAACTGTATTATCCGACAATACTCTTCTTAATCATTGGAGATTTTTTATACAACTTTCTCCTCTATAAAAAAACAATGTGGTTGTTTCATGATTTAATCTTACCTAACCATACTACTATTACAATTTTAGCTATGGTCGTATCCTACTCTGCAACCGTATTAATATACTTAGGGAGGTTCCCTGATGGATGGAAAAAACGTTCATTATGGTTTTTGTTATGGGTAGGAATATATTTATGTGCTGAGTATTTTAATAGTAAGTTTGGGTTTATTTCATACCATAATGGTTGGAATATTTGGTGGTCTGTGTTATTTACAGCCATTATTTTCTTTATCTTGCCTATTCATTACAAAAAACCTTTGTTTGCTTGGCTATTATCAATAATAATTATAGTATTGTTATTAAG
>NZ_JBUESO010000043.1:0-965 GCF_055502545.1 Bacillus sp. CZDM1
TGTTTTCCAATTATTCGCTGCAGGCTTTTGGTTCTCTTGATAGGAATCAATTTCTTCTACCGTCAGTAATGATTCGTTTTCCCAATTTTTCAGAATCCCCATCACATAACTCAGCCTTCGCTTGTTATTTGTACATGCGATCATCAATGCCTTTAAAATCACGGCTTTCGGCTGTAAAAAGCGAGAATCATCTAACCAGGATAATAGCTGCTCTTTTGCATTCACATTGGTAAAACCAAATCCATTATGATCCCAAAATGCAATAATGTCTTTAACATCTACAAGTTTTTGGTTATCTTCCAAGTGATGCTCATTATTTAGATTACCTTCTAGTATGGACTGAAAAACTTCTTGTTGTTTTTCTTTTTCTTTCTCTTCTTCTTTTTCTTCTTCTTGTCCACGTATCGTATGACGAGTCGGAAAAGTCTCGTCTTTCTCTTCCCATACAGGCGCTAGATATGTATTATTTTCTTCATGATGACTCACTTCTTTGCTGGAGGTACTCTCTTCTTTGTTACAAAAAGAATCATAAAGTTTGCGGAATTCTGGTTTATGAATGGACTCCGCAACATATTGAATCAGTGAAATATCTTGGACCTCTTTTAATTCGGAAAAAATACAATCCATCATGGGTTTCCCGGCTCGATCAAAGTTATATTCCGCCCAGTTTTTTATCGCGAGCTCTCTCGTTTCAGGATTATAACGAACCAGCCGGTGAAGCAGGATGAATCGTTCCATTAATGTTTGAATAAATTCGATAGGATAGCCCATATCAAACGCAATTTGCTTTATCGTAGTCTTATAGATTCCAATTTGTTTCGTCCGTTGATTTGTTAACAGATATAAATAAAAGTGACGGTCATCTGGAGTCATCTCCTCTGAATGAATCGGGTCCACCCAAAAATCCATGCTCACTTTTCTAAACCTAGCCATCCACAACACTACCCTTCTTCTTGTTCATACTT
>NZ_JBUESO010000044.1:0-749 GCF_055502545.1 Bacillus sp. CZDM1
AAGTGGACACGAAAAAATGAGATTTAGTTTATAATACAATCATCATTTAAAAGGGCGTGTTCACTTTGGGTAAACATTTTGATCAAGAGTACAAGGATTATGTTTCAAAATTAATTGTTGAGGAAGGCCGCAAAGCATCGCATGTTGCACATGAATTGGAAATTTCACCAAAGACGATAAGCGGATGGGTTTCAGCTTATAGGATGAAAAGTAATGCTGGAAAGACTAATGAGACTTATATTACACCTACCGAGCTTGAGAAATTAAAGAAAAAGCATGAAAAAGAATTGGCAGAAGCAAGAGATGAAATTGAAATCCTAAAAAAGGCTATGCACATCTTCACCAAAAACCAAGCGTAGTTTATTCCTTTATTGAGGCCCACTCAAATGAACACGCTATAGTGAAGATGTGCCAAGTGTTGAAGGTTTCAACGAGTGGCTATTATAAATGGCTTAAGCTGCAATCTAATCCCCCATCTGAAAAGGAAAAATATCGTATAGAAATTCAACAGAAAATTAGCAAGTCATTTCATGAGAGCTATGGAACCTACGGAAGCCCAAGAGTACATGACGACTTAATTGAATGGGGCTATACGATTTCACTAAAAACAGTAGCTCGAATGATGAAAGAAATGGGTTTAAAAGCTACACTGCCAGAAAAGTTTGTGGTCACAACTGATTCAAATCATGATTTAAACATTTATCCTAATATACTCAATCGTCAATTTAGTGTAGAAGAACCTAATCAAG
>NZ_JBUESO010000045.1:0-721 GCF_055502545.1 Bacillus sp. CZDM1
TAAGAAGAAAATAACCTTTTAGGTTAAGTTAGAAAGGGCGCACGGTGGATGCCTTGGCACTAGGAGCCGATGAAGGACGGGACTAACACCGATATGCTTCGGGGAGCTGTAAGTAAGCTTTGATCCGGAGATTTCCGAATGGGGGAACCCGCTGCTCGTAATGGAGCAGTATCTTTACCTGAATACATAGGGTATGGAAGGCAGACCCGGGGAACTGAAACATCTAAGTACCCGGAGGAAGAGAAAGCAAACGCGATTCCCTGAGTAGCGGCGAGCGAAACGGGACATAGCCCAAACCAAGAGGCTTGCCTCTTGGGGTTGTAGGACACTCAACATGGAGTTACAAAGGAACGGGGTAGATGAAGCGGTCTGGAAAGGCCCGTCATAGAAGGTAAAAACCCTGTAGTTGAAACTTCGTTCCCTCCTGAGTGGATCCTGAGTACGGCCGGACACGAGAAATCCGGTCGGAAGCTGGGAGGACCATCTCCCAAGGCTAAATACTCCCTAGTGACCGATAGTGAACCAGTACCGTGAGGGAAAGGTGAAAAGCACCCCGGAAGGGGAGTGAAACAGATCCTGAAACCGTGTGCCTACAAGTAGTTAGAGCCCGTTAATGGGTGATAGCGTGCCTTTTGTAGAATGAACCGGCGAGTTACGATTACATGCAAGGTTAAGTTGAAGAGACGGAGCCGCAGCGAAAGCGAGTCTGAATAGGGCGTTT
>NZ_JBUESO010000046.1:0-522 GCF_055502545.1 Bacillus sp. CZDM1
TGACTGATTCTATCCAATTCGGTGGTAATTTTCGAAATCTCCCAATCGCTCACTGCTGCCACTGTTAAGATATTCCTTTTTTCTCGTTCCTTCCACGAGGAAAGAATGAGCTCCTCCGTATTCTCGAATTTCTCAAGATCCGCATATGATAACAGTTCAGATAGATAGGACATTCCACCAAAGAACTCAAGGTCAAGCAACGTTGCCAAGGAGATTAAATCAATATTCCTGCCTGCCCTGGTTAGTTCCAGCATTCTCCGCATTAATTCTTGATGCCGCACACTTTCCAGCTGATCAGGCTGAATCACGGTATCCATAAGTAAGTACTCTGCCTTAATCAGACTTCCTAAATACGCTTTTTCCGCTATATTCACCAATCTTCACCTGCCGTGATATCTAGGTCAAATCCACTTGGAATATCTCTTCCACTCGGAAGTGATTTCGTTGTTTTCCAATTATTCGCTGCAGGCTTTTGGTTCTCTTGATAGGAATCAATTTCTTCTACCGTCAGTAATGATTCGT